>NZ_DATMGM010000046.1:0-56399 GCF_035555455.1 Pelagibacterium sp.
GCCCCAGGCCCGTGCCGCCGGCGCGGGCTGAGCCCTCAAAGGCGACGAACAGGTTTTCGCGGGCGCGGGGCGGCAGTCCGGGGCCGTTATCGGCTATGGTGAGCCGCACGGCTTCCGGCAGCATTGTGGATGAAAAGCGGATTTCGGGGTTGGGTTTCTCGCTCGTCCCCTCCA
Source organism: Pelagibacterium sp. (assembly GCF_035555455.1). GTDB lineage: Bacteria > Pseudomonadota > Alphaproteobacteria > Rhizobiales > Devosiaceae > Pelagibacterium. The sequence goes on from NZ_DATMGM010000046.1 coordinate 175, forward strand.
GTGCTTCACGGGCATTCTTGAACACATTGACCAGTACCCGCGCCAGTTGATCGGGGTCAACGCGGATCACGAGGTCGTCGGGCACCCGGTTGTCGAAGCGGATGTGTGGGTGTCCGGCGGCGCCTGCCGATAGCGCCGCCTCAAAACCCAGAGCCCGCAAATCGACCGGCTGGGGACGGGGCGGGTTGGACTGCTCCCGGCCATAGTCGAGCACCGTCTGGGCGAAGGCGACGGCTTTGTCGAGAGTGTTGACCAGTCTGGGCGCCAGTCTCTGCACTTGCGGATCATCGAGATTGGCCACCTGATCGGACAGCAATTGCGCAGAGGTGAGCATGTTGCGCAGATCGTGATTGATCTTGGACACCGCCAATCCCAGATCGGCCAGATGGCGACGCTGGTGCAGCATGGAAAACAGCTCGGATTGCGTGTCGGACAGCGCCTGTTCAAGCACGCCGACTTCGTCGCGCCGGTTGGGATCGGGAACGATGATCAGCGTGCCATTCTCGGGATTTTCACGGAAGGCGAGGGTTGCCGTGGTCAGCCTTTTGATCGGGCCGATCAACAGGTTTTCGGCGAGAATATAGATGACGAAGGCGGTGACGCCGGCAATGACGATAGCGACCAGCACGATATTGCCAACATAGGTCAAAAGGTCGGCCCGCAGGGGGCTTTCGGGCATCAGCACTTCGACCACGGCATCGCCGGCCCCGGGAGGCACACCGACGATGCGCAGGGTGCGCTGGCCGCCAAAGACCAGCGTATCGATGGCGCCGGCAATCAGCCGCATGGGGTTGGAGTCGCGCAGGTCGGCCAGGTGGGTCTGTTCGGGCATGGTGATTGCTTCAAGCACGATCAGATCGGTCTGGCCTTCGCGGCGATAGACGATGGCGATAGCCCCTGCCGCCTGCAGCAGCGGATCGGTGATTTCAGCGGGCAGGTCCATCACATCGGGCACCGCGTCGAACACCCGCACCGCCACACCGCCCACCCGCAGCCGGTCTTCCAGCCAGCCCACGCGGTAATTGGCGAGCGAGGGCAGAAAAACCGCGACTTCGACAAGGAGAATGACCAGCGTGATCGCCGCGATGAGCTTTAAGGAGAGGCCGGCTGGCAGCCCGGGAACCTTGGGGACGGCTCGTGTCATGACTACCAGAGTACAGGCCGATTTTGCCTATGGCAACAATCGCTTAAGGAGGCTCCGCCAGCGCGGGCGCGCTGCCGGTGCATGGGTGCGTGCATAGTCGGCGGCGGCAAGGCTGACTGACTGGGCAAAAGCGGGCAGGGGCAGCGCCAGTTTTTCCAGATCGGCTACCCGCAGGCGGCGCGATACCGCAAGCGTCAGCAGCGCGATGATTTCTCCGGCCGCAGGACCCACGACACTCGCGCCGATGATTGTGCCGGCGGGGCCAACGAGCAGCTTGAGGTGCCCGTGCGGCTCACTGCGGGCCTGCGCCGCTTCGGTCTGGTCCATGCCCACGCGGACGATTTCGAACCGATCGTCATAGCGGGCTCGGGCCTGTGGTTCGGTCAGTCCGACGCGGGCAATCGCCGGGCTGGTGTGGACCACATGCGCCATGACGGCATCGGACCCTGCTTGTCCACCGAATATCGCGGCAACGGCCCGACGGGCTCCGTGACGGGCAGCGTGAACGCCGCGCTGTCCGGCAGCGTCGCCAACGACGTAAATGCGCCGATTCGAGGTGCGGCCATCCTGGCGGAGCATGGGCTGTCCGCCGTCCAGCCGGACGCGCGCCTTGTCCAGGTCGAGCCCATCGAAGACGGGGCGGCGACCGGTCGCAAACAGCACGTGACTGCCGGTGAGCCGGTCTTCGAATGCGCCGGACTTGAGGTCGACAGCGATCGCGTCGCCCTCGGCAACTGACATTGCCACGATGCCGGTGTTTTCGCGGATATCGAGCCCTTCGGCCCGCAGACGGCGCAGGGCCGCTTCCGCAAGCTCGGGGTCTTCCTTGCCCAGCGCGGTGACGGCTTCGATCACGGTAACGGCGCAGCCCAGCCGCAGATGGGCCTGTGCCAGGGCGAGGCCGGTCGCGCCGCCGCCGACAACGATCAGACGATCGGGGCGGCGGGTGAGATCAAAAATAGTTTCGGGGGTAAAATACGGGATCGCTTCCAGACCCGGCACGGCGGGAATAACCGGGCGGGCTCCAGTGGCGACGAGAAAATTGCGGGCCTGGATCGTGGTGCCGTTGACCTCGATGCTTGCCGGACCGGTGAACCGCGCCACGCCCTTGACGACCCGGACGCCGCCGGCCCGCAGATGTTCGGTCGAAACCGTGGGGGCGGCAGCCTCGATCACGGCGCGCACACGTGCGTTGATGCGGGCGAAATTGATCCGTGGCTCATCGGCGCCGAGGCCCAGATCGCGAGCGGTGCGGATCAGGTGAGCGCGTTCGGCGGCGGCAGCAAAGGCATGGGCGGGCAGCATGCCGCCGTGATGCGACACGGCGCCCGGCATATTGGCTTCGACAAGCGTCACACGGACGCCCAGTGCGACTGCCTCTTCGGCGGCAGCGATCCCGGCAGGGCCTGCCCCGATGATGCAAAGATCGATGGTGTCGTCACGCGCCATGCGCCAAGCCCTCGCCGCCCGAATCCCGTAGTCTTGTTCTTGCCGGTTTTAAAGGGTTTGCGGCGAAGGGGGAACGGGGTTGCAAGCTTGAGGCGCATCGAAGCGATGGGGCGGTGTCAGTACCGGATCGCCGGTGTATGGCCCAAAGCGTTGCAAGGGCGGTGGCGGGCGGTAAATCTGGCGCGGCGCAATTGACTCGGCCCGGGGATTTCCCTATAAGCCGCGCAACCTTTGCCGATGTCGGGGACGGATCGTCCTTTGTCACCTCGCGCAAGGATTTAAGATTAACGCACAGTGCCCAACTAGAGGATCGCGCGGTCCGGAGCGCGATAGACCATTCATGAAGCGTACTTTTCAGCCGAGCAATCTTGTGCGCGCCCGTCGGCACGGTTTCCGTGCCCGCATGGCGACCAAGAGCGGCCGCACGATCATCAACCGTCGCCGCGCCAAGGGACGGGCCCGGTTGTCGGCGTAAGCCGGCGGCTTGAAGGATCATGCCGGTCTCCCCGGCATCGCCGATGCGGCGCCTGAAGAAACGGGCGCAGTTTTTGAGAGCCGCGCGGGGCAAGAAGATTGCCAGGCGCGGCTTTGTGTTGCAGGCCGTGCCTGTCGTCGATCCGCTTCCCGGCGTAGGCTATACGGTGACGAAGAGGGTCGGCAACGCGCCCGAACGTAACCGTATCAAGCGGCGCCTGCGCGAGGCGGTGCGCCATTGTGCCGACCGGCTGGTGGCCGGTCACGACTATGTGTTGATCGGGCGGCGCGAAAGTCTGTCCGAACCGTTTGACGCCCTGACGCGCGACCTTGGAAAAGCCCTCGCGCGCATCCACATATCTTCGGCGAAAGCGCCTAGCGGACATCCAAAGCAATGAACGAAAATAATCGCAACATGATCCTGGCAGTCGTCCTGAGCATGGCCGTGCTCTTTGGATGGCAGTTCTTCATCGCCGGGCCGCAGGTCGAGCAGGCCCAGCGCCAGGCCGAACTGGCGGCGCAGCAGGATCTGACGGTGTCCGACAGCGCCGATCTGGCCGCACCCGCTACCTCCGCGAATGGCGGAATGGCGACGCCGGGCAATGCCGACACCACGGTGTTTGCCACCCGCGAGGCAGCCATTGAGGCCAGCGATCGCGTGGCGATCGAAACCGGTTCGCTTGCGGGATCGATCAACCTCGTTGGCGCGCGGATCGATGACCTGCATCTGTTGCACTATAACGAGACCACGGACCCCAACAGCCCCACCATCACGCTGCTGTCGCCTGCCGGCTCGCCGCAGCCCTATTATCTCGAACAGGGTTGGGTTGGCGCGTCTGGAAGCAGTGTTGCGCTGCCCAACAGCGAAACGCAGTGGACGCTGGAAGACGGACAGGTCCTGACCGCATCGTCGCCCGTAACCCTGTCCTGGGACAATGGCGAGGGGCTGGTGTTCCGGCGCACGATCAGCGTCGATGACGACTATATGTTCTCGATCGACCAGAGCGTCGAGAACAGCGGTACGGGCGATGTTGCGCTGTTCCCCTATTCGCGCATTGCGCGCCTTTATACGCCCCAGACGCAGAACTTCTTCATCCTGCATGAGGGGGCCATCGGGGTTCTGGGCGACAACAATCTTGTCGAAAAATCCTATGGCAACCTGCGCGATGACGAGCAGCAGACCATCGCATCGACCGGCGGCTGGCTGGGCTTCACTGACAAATACTGGGCCACGGCGATCATTCCGCCGCAGGACGAAACGATCAACGCCCGCTTCTTTTACGGCACCGGCGCGCCGAGCGGAAATGACTACCGCGCCAACTTTGTCGGCCAGCAGCCGGTAACCGTTGCTGCCGGGGGCAGCGCCAGCTATGAAAGCCAGGTGTTTGCCGGTGCCAAGGTCGAGGCGATCATCGATCGCTACGAGCATGCCTATTCCATCAACCGGTTCGAGCTGATCATCGACTGGGGCTGGTTCCATTTCATCACCAAGCCGATGTTCTACCTGATCCGGATTCTCTATGAGCTTCTGGGCAATTTCGGGCTCGCCATCCTGGCGGTGACCGTCATCGTCAAGGTCGCCTTCTTCTGGTTTGCCAATAAGAGCTATGCCTCGATGGCCAACATGCGGCGCGTGCAGCCCAAGATGAAGGAAATTCAGGAAAAGTACAAAGACGACCGCACTGCCCAGCAGCAGGCGATGATGGAATTGTACAAGACCGAGAAGATCAATCCGGTCTCGGGTTGTTGGCCGGTGCTGATCCAGATTCCGGTGTTTTTCTCGCTCTACAAGGTCCTGTTCGTCACCATCGAGATGCGGCACGCCCCGTTCTTTGGCTGGATCCAGGACCTGGCGGCGCCCGATCCGACCAATATCTTCAATCTGTTCGGCCTGCTGCCGTACGATCCGAGCGCCCTTCCGGTGATCGGCACCTTCCTCGGCATCGGCATCTGGCCGCTGATCATGGGCATCACCATGTGGGTGCAGATGCGGCTCAATCCGCCGCCGGCTGACCCCGCTCAGGCCATCATCTTCAACTGGATGCCGGTGATCTTCACCTTCATGCTGGGCTCGTTCCCGGCGGGGCTGGTGATCTACTGGGCCTGGAACAACTTCCTGTCCGTGGTGCAGCAATGGTTCATCATGCGCCGCCACGGGGTGACGGTCGATTTGCTGGGCAACATCAAATCGAGCTTCAAGCGCAAGCCCAAAGCCGCCGAATAAACCTATAGAGGGCCGGGCGACCGGCCCTTACTCTTTGCGGACCCGACATGACTGATTTTGCAGAAACCACCCGTTTGCTGTTTGCCCGGCCCTGGGTGTTTCTCAAAGGGTGTGTGCGGGTATCGGACCTGCCTGCTGACGACGTGATTGAAATCGCCCTTGCAGGGCGCTCCAATGTGGGCAAGTCGTCGCTGATCAATGCGCTGGTCGGCCAGCACGGGCTGGCGCGCACCTCCAACACGCCGGGTCGAACGCAGGAATTGAACTTGTTCGCCCCGGAGACGGGCGGAATCCGGCTGGTCGATATGCCCGGCTATGGCTTTGCCAAGGCGCCCCGGCCAACGGTTGAGAAATGGACCCGGCTCATTCACCAGTTTTTGCGCGGCCGCCCCAATCTGCGCCGGGTCTATGTGCTTGTCGACGCGCGGCATGGCCCCAAGGCCAACGACGCGACGGTGATGAACGAACTCGATACGGCGGCGGTGTCCTATCAGGTGGTTCTCACCAAGGCCGACAAGCTGCGCGAGCAGGACCTTGCGGGCGTGGTCAAGGCGACAGAACAGTTCATCGCCAAGCGCCCGGCTGCGCATCCCGAGATTATCCTCACCTCCAGCGAAAAGGGCCTCGGGATCGACACCCTGCGCGCCGAGATCGCGCGGCTGCGCGAAGGGTATTAGTCACACCGGGATTGGTTCAGTCGGGAAAGACGCTCCACAGGCCGGGGCGGAAGGCGATGCGGGAGCCGATGGTGGCCGGGTGGCTGGCAGGGACTTCCACAGTTACCGGTTCAGCGATGCCGTCCCCCACGATATCGACCTGCCGCGTGCCCGCTGTCCGGCGGCTGGCGATGATGGAGCCGGCCAGAGCGGGCTCGTCGTCCGAGACGATTTCGATATCGTGGGGGCGGAAAAACAGTTTCCCCGTGCCGTCTGCCAGTCCTTCGCGGTTGAGCCCGATGGAGTGACCTGCGCAATAGAGCTGGCCGCGGGTAATGGTGACCGGCAGGTGCGAAGATTCGCCGATAAAGGCAAACACCGACGCTGAGTTGGGCGTGTCATACACCTCCTCCGGCGCGCCGACCTGTTCGATGTGGCCCCGATTCATCACCACCACGCGATCCGCCAGTTCCAGGGCTTCTTCCTGATCGTGGGTGACAAACACCGTGGTATGCCCGGTGGCGTCGTGGATCTCGCGCAGCCAGCGGCGCAGCTCCTTGCGCACTTGTGCGTCGAGCGCGCCGAAGGGTTCGTCGAGCAGCAGGACCCTTGGCTCGATGGCCAGGGCGCGGGCCAGCGCCACGCGCTGACGCTGGCCGCCCGACAGTTGATGCGGATAGCGCTTTCCCAAGCCGGGGAGCTGGACGAGTTCGAGCAACTCGCGGGCCCGGGCGTCGATGTCTTTTTTCGACCATCTTTCTTTACCGGTCCGCACCCGTAGGCCGAAACCGACATTGGCGAGGACGGTCATATGGCGGAACAGGGCATAATGCTGGAAGACAAAACCGATGTTGCGGTCCTGCACGCGCTTTTTCGAAGCGTCCTCATCGGCAAACCAGATGGTTCCCGTGTTGGGGAAATCCAGCCCGGCAATCAGGCGTAATAATGTGGTCTTGCCCGAGCCCGAGGGGCCCAGCAGGGCGATGAGTTCGCCCGGCCTGATGTCCAGGGAGACATCATGGAGCGCAGGCAAAGCATTAAAATCCTTGCTCACATTTTGAATGCGTACGTCCACACCGCCCTCCCCGAGCGGTTGTTTCGTCTGCGCGCGCCCGGCAGTGGCGAGGCGGTCAGCACGGTAGAAGTCTTTTGCCATGCGCTCGGTTCCTGAAACTGGATGCATGAAGAGCCCTTATCTTGCGTGGATCGTTCAGCGCCTAGTGGCGCAGCGACTGGCGCGGGCCGTAAACGCGTTCGAGCAGCGCCTTGAGAACGAGAGTGACCAGCGCGAGCAAAGCGAGGAGCGAGGCCACGGCGAAGGCGGCAACGAAATTATATTCGTTGTAGAGAATCTCGATATGGAGCGGCAGGGTGACGGTTTCGCCGCGCAGGCGTCCCGACACTACCGAAACCGCCCCAAACTCGCCCATGGCCCGGGCGTTGCAGAGCAACACCCCATAAAGCAGACCCCAGCGGATATTGGGCAGGGTCACGTACCAGAAAGTCTGCCATCCATTGGCGCCCAGCGACAGCGCTGCTTCCTCGTCGCCGGTGCCCTGGTCCTGCATGAGTGGGATCAACTCGCGGGCGACGAAGGGGAAGGTGACGAACATGGTCGCCAGCACAATGCCGGGGACCGCGAACAGAATCTGCAAGCCAAAGGAATTAAAGACAGGACCCAGAAAGCTGCCCGACCCGAACAGTAGGATGTAGATCAGCCCGGCAATCACGGGTGAAACCGAGAAGGGCAGGTCGATCAGCGTGGTCAAAAAGGTTTTGCCCTTGAACTCGAACTTGGCGATGGCCCAGGCCGCAACCACGCCAAACACGGTGTTGAGCGGCACCGCAATGGCGGCGACCAGCAAGGTCAGCTGCATGGCCTCAAGAGTTTCGCGATTGACCATGGCCAGCCAGGCGGCGTCCCATCCACGCCGCAGGGCTTCGGTGAACACCGCCGCCAGCGGAAGCACCAGAACGGCGGCGAGAAACAGCAGCGCGATGGTGATGACCGACCATTTGGCGGCGGATGATTCCGTGGTCGGGTCGCGGAAGTTTTTCGGCGCGCGGTCAGCTTGCATGGCCGAGCCTCCTGCGGGACCAGAACTGGATCAGATTGATGGACAAAAGGATCACAAAGGCGAGGATCAGCATCAGGCAGCCGATGGTGGCCGCCGCCGGGTAATTGAATTCCTCCAGCCGGATATAGATCAGGAGCGGCGCAATTTCCGAAACGAACGGGATGTTGCCGGCGATAAAGATCACCGATCCGTATTCCCCGACAGCCCGGCCAAAGGCGAGGGCAAAGCCAGTGAGAATGGCTGGCACCAGCCCAGGCAACAGCACGCGGAAAATGGTTTGCAGGCGGGAGGCCCCCAGGGTGGCAGCGGCTTCTTCAACCTCCTTGCCGATTTCCTCCATCACCGGCTGCACGGTGCGCACCATAAAGGGGAGGCCAATAAACACGAGAGCGATGACAATGCCGATGGGCGTGTAGGCGACGCGGATGCCCAGCGGGGCCAGCAACTGCCCGATCCAGCCAGTGGGCGCGTAGATAGCGGTGAGGGCGATGCCGGCCACGGCGGTCGGCAGCGCAAAGGGCAGATCGATGGCGGCATCGACAATGCGGCGTCCGGGAAAATCATAGCGCACCAGCGCCCAGGCGACGATGACGCCGAAGACGGCGTTGATGACGGCGGCGACAAACGAGGTCCAGAAACTGATCGAGAGCGCCGCAACCACCCGTGGGTCAGTGGCGATCCGCCAGAACTCGGCCCAACCCAGCGAGGCTGAACGCAGGCCGAGACCCGCCAGCGGGATCAGCACGATGAAGCTGAGATAACAAATGGTGAAGCCAAGCGCCGGGCCGAAACCGGGCAGGACGCCTGGCTGTCGCCATCGCCACCGTGTCGAGGAGGCTTGCGCGGCGGTCATGGATCAGGTCCCTGGCGCGTAGATCTGATCGAAAATGCCGCCATCGCCGAAATAGCGCGGCTGCACGTCATCCCAGCCACCCAGCTCATCGATGGTGATCAGGTCGAGCGCAGGAAAGCGTTCGAGGTCTGCGGGAGCGACCGCTTCGGGGCGCGATGGGCGGTAATAGTGGCGGGCGGCGATATTCTGGCCGACATCGGAGTAAAGATATTCGAGATAGGCCGTGGCGACTTCGCGTGTGCCTTTGGCATCCACGACCGCATCAACGATGGCGACGGGCGGTTCTGCCAGGATGGACAGCGAGGGGACGACGATATCGAACGCCTCGGGACCCAGTTCTTCGATGGCGAGAAATGCCTCGTTTTCCCAGGCCAGCAACACATCGCCAATGCCGCGCTGGACAAAGGTTGTGGTCGAGCCGCGCGCTCCGCTGTCGAGCACCGGCACATGGCGAAAGAGTTCGGCCACGAAATCGCGGGTCCGGGCTTCATTGCCGTCAAATTCCCGCAGGCCCCAGCCCCAGGCCGCCAGCAGGTTCCAACGGGCGCCGCCGGACGATTTGGGATTGGGGGTGATGACTTCGACGCCGTCCGCCACAAGGTCTCCCCAGTCGTGGATGTTCTTGGGATTGCCCTTGCGGACGAGGAACACGATGGTCGACGTGTAGGGGGAATTGTTGTTAGCGAACGTGCCACGCCAGTCGGCGCGGATTTTCCCCGATTCCCGAGCGATCGCGTCAATGTCGGGTTGCAGGGCGAGCGTCACCACATCGGCCTCCAGGCCATCGATGACGGCGCGAGCCTGCTGGCCCGACCCTGAGTGGGTGTTCTGGATGGTGACGGTTTCGCCGGTTTGAGCGCGCCAGTAGTCCACAAAGGCGGCGTTGAATTCGCGATAGAGTTCCCGGGTGGGGTCGTAGGATACGTTGACCAGTGTTTGTTGGGCATGGGCCGCAACACCACCTATCAGCAGCAATGATCCGACCAAAGCCATAAGGGCCAATGCGCGTCTGAAGTTCATGGTCGTCATCCTCAAATGTGATCGACGCCAAAACCCTACTGGAGAGGTCGACTCTGTCAAGATAGCGGAAACGAGGGTGTAAAAGCAGGATTAGGCAGGAAAAAACCGTGTATCCATCGGTGGTTAAGAGGAAATAGAGGGCGGGGGTTATTTCGGAAAAGTGGAATTCTGCGTCGGGCTGCGCTGCCGATTTGCGCGTTTTTTGCGGGCTGCTTTCCCAAATGAGGCGATTATGCCAGCCCGAAGATGTGAGGGGCGTTGGGGAAAGAAAAGGTAGAGATCGTGCGGAAAAATTATTTCACGTGAGGTGGCGCAAATCGCGTGCTTCGGGGCAACCCGGAACAAACGGTTGCCGCCGCCTTGCCCCGTGCGCTATCTCCAATGCGACACTCTTGGGGCGGGCGAAACGCCCCGCCGAACGAAACCGGGGGCGGGATGAGTATCCTCGAACGGCAGACTCTGCGCAGCTTTGCTTTGTTTGAACGGTTGGGCGATCAGGAGATCGACGCCCTTGCCGCTCACGCCAGTTTGCGCCGGGTCGACGCCGGGCAGGCGGTGTTTGTGCAGGGCGCTCCCGCCGATGAGTTTTTCGTTTTGGCGTCGGGCAAGCTCAAGGTCACTCAACTCACCGCTGACGGACAGCAGGTGGTCATCCGCTTTATCGCGCCGGGCGAATTGTTCGGCATCGCCCGGGCGTTGAGGCGTCCCGATTACCCCGGCACGGCAACGGCAGTGGTCTATAGCGCTGCGGTGGTCTGGCCCATGGCGTTCTGGGATGCGTTCCTGGAAGGCAACCCGGCTCTGGCCATCGGTGCCATGCAAGCGGTTGGCCAACGCCTGCAGGAATCGCATACGCGATTGCGCGAGATGGCGACACAGGAGGTAGAGCAGCGGGTTGCCCATGCCGTTTTGCGTTTGGCGGAACAGGCGGGCACGCCGGAGGCGGATGGCATCCGCATCGACTTCCCCCTGTCCAAACAGGATATCGCGGAGATGACGGGAACGACGCTCCATACCGTGTCACGCATCCTGAGCGCGTGGCAGACACGGGGGCTGGTGCGGACCGGGCGCAAGAAGCTGCTGATCCGAGACCGCGAGGCAATCGCCGAACTGGCCAGCACCCCGCGGCGATGACGGAGCGGCTGACGGGGATCACTCCCCGGAGATCGGCTCGTCGTTGTCATACAGCACCCGTTCGGCGGCGCCATCGAGATCGTCATATTGCTTGGCGCGCAGGGACCAGATGAACACAACCAGACCCAGGGTCCCCAGCGCCAGCGATACCGGGATGAGATAGAAAAACTCATTCATGATGGGTTTTCTTTTCGCTTGGTCGCACCAGTCTCAGGGCGTTTGCAACGACGATGATCGATGAACTCGACATGGCGATTGCAGCGGCCAGCGGTGTGATGTGACCCAGAAACGCTACCGGCAGCGCAATGGCATTATAGCCGATAGCGAGGACGAAATTCTGGGTGACCAACCGCCGCGACTGGTGCGCGGTTTCGATGGCATAGGGAACGGCATCGAGGCTTTCGCTCAGAAAGACCAGACCCGCCGCGTTGCGTCCGACATCGGCGGCATTGGCGGGTGCCATGGACACATCGGCTGCGGCAAGTGCGGGGCTGTCATTGAGCCCGTCGCCGACCATTAGAACTTTTCGTCCCTGTGCCTGAAGTTTGCGGATACGGGCCAGCTTGTCGGCGGGATAAACCTCTCCGCGCGCGGTTTCGATGCCGAGGCGCTGGGCGAGTTCAGCCACCACCGGGGCGCTGTCGCCCGACAGAAGCTCGACATTCAGGCCGCGCCGCTTGAGATCGTCGATGGCCTCATGCAGCCCCGGGCGCTCGGTGTCCTCGAAATCGAAGGCTGCCTGCGCCTTGCCATCGCGCGCGAGGATCACCTGTCCGACGCCATCGGCAGAGGCCCAGCCGGCACGGCCCAGACGCCAGACATGACCGTCCAGCCGGCCTTCGACGCCCAGGCCGGCGTGCTCGCGGACATCTTCTGGCTGGGACAGGCCGATTTGCCTCGTGCGGGCGGCGGCGCTCACGGCTTGCGAATAGGGGTGCAGCGAGTGCCCGGCCAAAGCCGCAGCGATGGCCAGCAGATCGGTGCTAACGGCGTCGGCCCTCTTAAGCTGCGGCTGGCCGAGGGTGAGGGTGCCGGTCTTATCGAAAACCACCGTATCGATTGTTGCGAGCTGTTCGAGGGCCGCGCCATCGCGAAGCATGATGCGCCGGGTGAACAGGCGTCGCGCCGCCACCACCTGCACCATGGGCACGGCAAGCCCCAGCGCACAGGGGCAGGTGATGATGAGCACGGAAATGGCAATCGTGATCGACTGGTGGACACCCGCGCCGAGGATCAGCCAGAGGACCAATGCCAAGGCTGCGGCGATATTGACCACAGGCGTATAGTGCCGCGACACGCGGTCGGCCAGCGTACGGTAAGCGCCGCGTCCGGATTCGGCTGCCTCCATCATGCGGGTCATTTCCGCGAGGAAGGAATCCTTGGCGGCGGCGGTAGCGCGCAGCCGGATGGGAGAGGAGAGATTGAGGGTCCCGGCGCGCAGCGCACTGCCGGTGGCGACGGTCAGCGGTTGGCTTTCGCCATTGACCAGCGAGGAATCGATTTCAGAAATGCCGTCGATCACCTCGCCATCGACCGGAACGCGTTCGCCGGCGGCCAGCATGATTTCCATGCCCGGGGCAAGCTCGGCCGTGGGCCGGTATGTGGTTTGCCCATTGGGTTCGACCACCATGGCGCCCCGGGCCGCGAGGCGGGCCAGCCCGTCCACGGCGCTGCGGGCACGGGCGCGCATCATATGGTCGAGGGTACGACCGGCCAGAAGAAAGAAGATCAGCGTGGCGACGGCATCGAAATAGGCCTGATCCGAGCTGATCATCGTCTCATAGACGCTCAGCGCAAAGGCAAGGATCAGCCCGATGGCGATCGGCACGTCCATATTGGTGGTCTTGTGCCGCAATGCGTCGAAGGCGGATTTATAGAAGACCTGTCCAGAATACAGAAAGGCCGGCAGGCACAGCAAGCCGGCGATGGCGTGGAAGACGTCGCGGGTCGATCCCGTGGCCCCCGCCCAGACGCCAATGGACAGCATCATGATGTTCATGGACGAAAAGGCGGCAACGGCCAGCGCCAGGATCAGCTTATGGAAGGCTTCATCACGCTGGGGCTGGGTGTCGTCGAACACATGGCAGGGGTAGCCGAGCGTCTGGACCGTATCGATGGCGGCCTGCGCCGCGGCGGCGTCGTGCCATTTGATGGTTACCCTGCGGGTGGAGAGATTTACCCGCGGAGCAACGATGCCGGGCACCTTGCCCAGCGCCGTTTCGATCTTGGCGATGCACCCGCCGCAATGGATCGAGGGCACCGACAGGTCGGTCTGCCACAGGGTAGGCTCAAGCTGGCGACTGCCCAGCGTGATCTCTTGCGCCCTTGTATCGGGCCCCTGCGCGAGGGGCACGAAATCCGAGGGCGCGCAGCAACTCATTGCTCATCTCCGCAAACCGCCCGGTAGGCATGCCAGGTGGCATGGCCAAGCAAGGGGAACAGGATGGCCAGCCCGACAAAGCCGGTGGCCACCGAAATGATGGCCGAGACGAGCACGATTGCCCCCCAGACCAGCATCACGCCCAGATTGTTCCAGACAAAGCTCATCGAGAGCCCCATGGCGGTAAAGGCATCAAGGTCACGGTCGAGAACCAGCGGAATGGAAAAGGCGCTGATCGCAAAGCCGAAGGCCGCGAACAGGCCGCCTACCGCAGTGCCGACACCAAGCAAGGACCAGCCCATTTGCGTCGTGAACAAAATCTCCACGACCTCGACGACGCCCGGAATGGAGCGCCAGCCCCAAAACAGGGCGAAAATGATGACGGCGGCGCGCATCCACACCATGGCGAGCGTGCACAGGATCGCTCCGACAAAGAACACATGGCCGACCGTTCCACGCTTGGGCCGCAACATGTCGCCAAGGCCAGCCTCGCGCCCTTCCTGCCGCAGCCGGCTCTTTTCATAAAGACCCGTGGCGAAGACCGGACCAAGGATGACCAGGCCGGACAGCGCCGGGAACAGCACCTGGTCCCAGCCAAAATTGAGCATGGCCCAAAGCATGAGCACGCTGAGTCCGGCAACGCCGATGCCGTAGATCAGGCTTGGCATCGGATGGTGCCACAGGTCACTCCAGCCCTGACGGAGCCAGCTGAACGGAGCCGAGAGCGGCAGATTGCGGCGCCGGTCGATGGCGGGCGGCAGGGCGGGAACAATAGGGGGTAGCGTCGTCATTGCGGCTTGTTTCTCCCTAGCAGGACGAGCGGGCGGCTCGGTAGCCGCCTTCGTGCTGCGCGGCTTTGGTATGGCTTACGCATTCAGGCTGAGATGCGAACGAGACATAGACCAGGTGGACATTGGCCGCACCCAGCACCAGCAGGCCCAGCGTCAAGCCAATAATGAAAATCCATTTCAGGCGTCCGGCATGGGCTTGCGGTTCACTCACGGCCTGCCCTCAGATCATTGAGATAGAGGGCGAGAATGCGGATGTCGGTCTCGGCCAGACGGCCTTCCCAGTGGGGCATGTGCCCGGCGCGGCCGGCATAGATCGAATCGAAGAGGTCCTGGCGCGACCCGCCATAGATCCAGAACGGATCGACGAGGTTGGGCGTACCCATGAGGGTGATGCCTTCTCCGTCCGCGCCGTGGCATGAAGCACAGTTGGCGGCGAAAAGGGCGGCCCCTTCGGGCGACTGCGCGTCGATTTCGGCCTTGGGGGCGGTTTGCAGATCGCCCAGATACGACACGAGGCTGGAAATGTCCGAGCGCCCCAGCATCCCGTCGCGCCCGAATGCCAGCATGTTGGCGTAGCGGGTTTGGGGATGGGTCGAGTTGATGCCGACGCGGATGGTCTGGGCGATGGTTTCGAGGTCATCTCCCCACATCAGCGGTGCATCGACCAGATTGGGATAATCGGTCTGACCGGTGCCTTGCGCGGTGTGGCAGGCGGCACAATTGTCGCCAAATATCGGCGCGCCAACCTCGCGCACCACGGCCATGAGGTCGGGGTCGTGTGAAAGGGTATCGAGATCGGTTTGCGCGATAGCGTCGAGCCACTGGGCCTTTTCGGCCTCTGCGATGGCCAGTTGGGCTTGGACGGAGGTCTTTTGATCGATTCCCAGCAGGCCGCGCCAATAGGAGGACACGCCCGGCCAGGCTGGCAGTAGCAAGGTTGCCACCGCCATATAGATCACTCCAGCGATCAGGGCGGCAAACACCACGCGCGGAACCGGTGAATTGAGTTCCTTGATGCCGTTCCATTCGTGACCGGTGGTGACCTGACCGGTAACGGGATCGCGTTCAGGTTCGTGTGCACTCATGGACGGTCATCTCCATCCTGGAGTGGTGCGTTCCTGGCTTCCTGAAAGCGGCCCTTGTTGCTGGGCCAATAGGCATAGGCCAGCACGGCGATGGACATTGCAATCAGATAGAAGAGACCGAAGGATTTGGCGATAGCGACGAGGGTTTCGTGGTCGGGAAGCATCATCAGTCCTCCATTGCGGTCTGGAACGGGGCGTCGGTCAACTGACCGAGGATTTGCAGATAGGCCACCAGCGCGTCCATTTCGGTCAGCCGTTGCGGGTCGCCGTCAAAGGCGCGGATATTGGTCTCCTCGCCATAGCGCTCGGTGACGCCCTGGGTGGTCGACGCCGCGGGATTGGCCTGCGCATGGGCATCCTGCGTGGCGTTGGCGATCATCTCTTCGGTATAGGGAACACCGACACGCTGCATGGCGCGCAGATGCAGGCCCAGATCATCGGACCGCAGGATGGTTTCGGCCAGCCAGCCATACCGGGGCATGTTGGACTCGGCCACCACGTCGCGCGGATTGATCAAGTGCGCGACATGCCAGGCGTCGGAGTATTTTCCGCCAAGACGGGCGAGGTCCGGCCCGGTGCGCTTGGATCCCCAAAGATGGGGATGGTCGTATTGGGATTCGACGGCCAGCGAATAGGGACCATAGCGGTCCACTTCATCGCGCAGGGTGCGGATCATCTGGCTATGGCAGGCGTAGCATCCCTCCCGCATGTAGATGTCGCGCCCTGCCAGCTCCAGTGGCGTATAGAGCCGCATGTCCGGATCGGATTCGACCGTCTCGTCGATGGTGAACAGCGGGGCAATTTCAACGAACCCGCCGATCGAGGCCACGGCAATGATGGCGATGACGAGCCCGATGGCGGTCCGTTCGAGTTTGTAGTGAAGTCCGAACACTGATTTATTCTCCCGCTGCAACGACGGTTTCTGCCAAAGGCAGGTCGGGGGACAAATCCACCTGCTGCTCTTGTGGCATGCGGATGGTCATGACGATGTTGTAGAGGGCCAGGATGGCTCCGAGCAGGAACAGCGTCCCGCCGATGGCACGGGCGATGTAGTAGGGATGCATGGCGACCAGAGAGTCGACGAACGAATAGGCCAAGCCACCGGTTTCTCCGTATGTCCGCCACATCAGGCCCTGGATGACGCCCGAGTTCCACATCGCAAAGACGTAGATGAGCGTACCGGCCAGCGCGAGCCAGAAGTGGGCCTCGACAAGAGCTTTGGAATACAGCCGCTGCTTTTTCCACATCCACGGCACCAGCGCATAGAGCGAACCGAAGGTGATCATCGCCACCCAGCCCAGGGCGCCGGCGTGTACGTGCCCGATCGTCCAGTCGGTATAGTGGGATAGCGAGTTGACCGGGCGAATGGCCATGAACGAGCCTTCGAACGTGGTAATGCCGTAGAAAATCGCCGACAGCGCCATGAACCGCAGCACCGCGTCATCGCGCACCTTCTGCCAGGCCCCGTTGAGGGTGAGCAGCGCGTTGCCGGCTGACGCCCAGGAGGGAATGAGCAGCACGACCGAGAACACCATGCCCAGGGTCTGCACCCAGTGGGGAAGGGCGGTGTAATGGAGGTGGTGGGAGCCCGCCCACATATACATGAAGGTGATGCCCCAGAAGCTGATGATCGACAGGCGATAGGAAAAGATCGGCCGGTTGGCGCGCTTGGGCAGGTAGTAATACATCATGCCCAGGAAACCGGCGGTGAGGAAGAACGCAACCGCGTTATGGCCGTACCACCACTGGGTCATCGCATCCTGCACACCCGAGAACAGGCTGTAGCTCTTGGCGCTGGTCAGCGAGATCGGGATGGCGAGGCTGTTGACGATGTGGAGCATCGCAACAACGAGAATGAAGGCCATGTAGTACCAGTTGGCCACATAGATATGCGGTTCCTTGCGTCGGGCCAGCGTGCGGATATAGATCGCGAAATACACCACCCATACGATAACGAGCAGGATATCGGCGTACCATTCCGGTTCGGCGTATTCCTTGGACTGGGTAATGCCGAGCATGAAGCCGGTTGCGGCAAGGACACAGAACAGGTTGTAGCCGATCAGGACGAACCACGGGCTGAACTGATCCGGCATCCGGGCCCGGGAGGTGCGCTGGAGCACGTGGAACGAGGTGGCGATCAGGGCGTTGCCGCCGAAACCAAAGATCACCCCGGCGGTGTGGATCGGGCGAATGCGCCCGAAGCTCGTCCAGGGACCGGAAAAGTTGAAATCGGGAAAGGCCAGGAGGAACGCCACCCAGGCGCCGACAAACATGCCCACAACACCCCAGACCAGGGCCAGAATGATGCCTGCCTTGGTGGGGCTGTCGTAATATTCCTCGAACCGGGACTCTGGAGGTTCGGGAAGCGACCAGCCTCGGGCGACGACAACCAGCCCTGCAAGACCAGCGAGGATGATTATCCAGCCATGGACTGCAATCGGATCTCCACGACCGCCAGCTGCAAACGCCAGCCCGACCGCTGCGAGAAGAAGGCTCAGAATGCCCCACAGCATTCTTTCCTCTCGGGTGAAACTCTGGATCATCGGTGCTCTGCCTTTCCCGGACCACTCAAATTTCTCACTGCACGGCCTTGGCCGCGCCGGTAGAAAACCGTTCTTGGTCGATCCGTTATCAGCGCTGACGTGCCGCCGCTTTGATCTGCGTCAAATAACGGAGCTGGAAAGGCCGGTGCGACCTTATGCGCCCCGCGAGGGAAGACCTAATATTGGGTGGCGGTCAGCGGATCGACACCGAACAGGACGACGTGTCCGCCATGCAGCAACCATCCGGTCACGAGGGCCGTCAGCAGTGCGGCCACGATGATCGGGGGATCGATCCTGAACCGCGTGCGCCCTTGCGCGATGGCCAGAAACGGAATGACGGACGTGGTCGAGGCGAGGGTTTCCCAGCGCGGGCCCAGCTTGCGGCGGGCGCGGCGATCACCGAGGGCAAAGCCGCCAGCCGCAAGCGCCGCCATGCTGCCAAACAGCAGCACCGAGCGCAGGTCGCCATTGGGGGCGATATGGGACACAGCCCACAGCAGCGCGCCCCAGAATACGGGATGGCGCGTGATCCTGGAAATCCCGCTCTGGACCTCGGTTGCGGGACGCACCGAAAGGGAGAGCGGGTTGGGCGAGAGCAGCCCGGCGATGATGAAAAACAACCCTAATGGAGAAAGAAGCACCGTCACCCACGCCTGCCAGCCTGCTGCGGGCCAGAGCATGATCGCGGGGGAATTAAGCGTCGCGACGATGACCCACACCAGCGTTGCGGTCGAGATTACCGAATGAACGATCATGTAACGGGTCTGGCCGAGCCCGCCGACGAGACGCTCACGCATGCCGGGCATGGCGGGGATCAGGTGCAGGACGAGGAAGGCGAAAAGAGCAAGGGAGAGATGCAGCATGAGCCGACCTTAACATGAAACGGTAAACCAGTTCGGTGCATGCGGAACGCTGGTTTTGCCGTGTGAAACCGCTAGGGTGTTCTAGCTGATGTGCGCAGGCTATCCTTGCGCCATATCAAAGCCCGCTGCGGCATGTTGGCTCGTTGAAGGCGTTGCGGCGGGACCCCCGGGCCACGTTGCGCTGGCTCAAAGACAGCACCCGGCGGGCATGAAACGAACGGACGATCCCACAGGAAGCGGAGGCGGGTCGTGTTCTTCCAGCGTTTGGCAAGCGGCGGCATTCCACGCGGCGTGGCGCAATCGGGACCGGCCATTCTCTCCTACGGCTTCCGGCCATTCTTTCTGGCCGGCGGCATCTGGGCGGTCGTTGCCATGGTGGTTTGGGTTGCCGCGCTGGCGGGCGGGCTCGCCATTGGCGGCAAGATCGGGGCTGCAAACTGGCACGCGCATGAAATGGTGTTCGGTTATACCGGAGCGGTTCTGGCGGGCTTCATGCTCACGGCGATACCCAACTGGACCGGGCGGTTGCCGGTTTCGGGCAGGCCGCTGCTGGTTCTGGTGCTGATCTGGCTTGCAGGGCGCCTGGTTTTCCTCTTTCCCGATGTTTTCGGACTGGGCGTGGCGTTGACGGTCGAAGGTATCTTCCTGCCCGCTCTGGGTCTGATTGCGCTGCGCGAGATCGTCGCCGGTCGCAACTGGAAAAATCTCAAGATTCTCGTCGGTATCTTTGTTTTGATGGCCGCCAATATCTGGTTCCATGTGGCGGTCGGGCTGGGACAGTCTCCGGCTGCGCCCCTGCGGCTGGCTATTGCTGGCTGGACCTTGCTCATCATGCTGGTGGGAGGGCGGATCATCCCCAGCTTCACGCGCAACTGGCTGGCGCGGCAGGGGGCAAAAGCCCTGCCCGCACCGTTCGACAGGCTCGATCAGTTCGCGATTACGGGGGCGGCGATGGCGCTGCTGGTCTGGACCCTGTGGCCGACCGGCCTTCTCACTGCGGTGGTGTGCACGGCTGCAGCAGTTCTGCATGGTGTCCGGTTGGCGCGCTGGCGGGGCTATGCCAGTTTTTCCGAACCGATCGTTGCCATCATGCACGTCGCCTATCTGATGGTTATTGCCGGGCTTGCTCTGATTGCGGCGGCGGCTTTGGAGTGGCTGGCAGAAGCGTCGGCGCTTCATGTTCTTTTGATCGGCGCGATCGGGGGGATGACACTGGCGGTGATGACCCGGGCGGCTCTGGGCCATACCGGTCGCCCGATCCGGGCTTCGGGCCCGACCCAGATCGCCTATCTATCGCTTTTTGCCGCAGCCCTCGCCCGTCCGCTGGCGGATTTCCTCCCCCAGCACTACATTATGATCCTGTCCGCGAGCGGATTGCTCTGGATCCTCGCATTTTCCGCCTTTTTGTGGACCTATGCGCCGATTTTGCTTGCGCCGAGACTGGCCCGCGCCGGAGCAACGGGGCCGAAAAACTGAATTGCGGGCCTGGCAATTTGAGGCCAGGCGAGATCGGGTAAGGACCTTATATGTCGCGTATGGCGTTCATCGCTTTGGGATTGCTCTGCGTGGGCATGGGGGCACTGGGCGTGGTGTTGCCCTTGCTGCCGACAACGCCGTTCGTGTTGCTCGGCGCGTTCTTTTTTGCCCGCAGTTCGCCAAAGCTGCACGCGTGGCTGCTGCGGCACAGAGTGTTCGGCCCCCTCATCAGCAACTGGAAAGAGACCCGCTCCATCTCGCCCACAGCCAAGCTGAGTGCAGTTCTGGCCATCGTCGCGACCATGGGGATCAGCATTGTGCTCACCGTGCCCCCGGCAGTGCTCGCAATTCAGGGAGTAGTGCTGCTCGCGGTCGCCACGTTCATTCTGACCCGGCGCAACCCGCCACAGGACAAGCAACGGCCGTCTTTGGCCGCTGGCCCACGCTGACGTCGAATTTCAGGGCGTTGACCGAATAGTCAGGCGGCGTTTCGGCTCTTGGTCTTGCGCAGCAGCAGCGCGTTCTTGATCCGATCCAGCTTTTCCTGTCCGTCTTCATCCTGTGCGGCGTTTCTGAACCCGGCACGCATGAAGACTGCAATCAGCAGCACGAAGCCCGCACCGAGCGTTGCCAACAGCGCCATAAGAAGCGGAGAGCGGCCTACGAGGGAGGCGTTGGTGGGGGCGGATACGACAATCTCGGTGGGGATTGCAGCCAGTTCATTGCGCAGTTCGGCTGCCAGGACCTGTGCATCTTGCCGACCGGTCAAAAGCTCTTCAAGCGCGGATGAAGCGGCAGCATAAGCCTGCGTATCGAATGGGCTAGCGCGCTCAAGATCGCTGAGCGCTGTTGTGATGCGGGCGATGATGCCATCGCGCAACGCCATGCTCTGGTCGAGGACCGCGATCTGGTCCAACAGTTCGCCGCGCGCGTCGGGCAACTCTCCCGCCTCAATCGCCAGCTCAATGCCCGAGATGATTGCCGTCAGGCGCATCGTAACGTCAGGATCGGGCCCGGCCAGGACAAGTTGCGTCGTCCCGGTATTGGTGTCTTGGGTGATCGACAGGCCCGGTTCCGTATCCCCCAATGGGCTGATCACAGCGGCCGGAAGGGTCAGGACGGCTTCGGAACGGTAGGAGTGCGGCTGCATGCTGACCATGCCAAAGGCCAGCACGCCAATCAGCAGCGGAACGACGACCAGCACCAGCCAGTGCTCGGCGATTATGACCAGAAGATCGAGCAGGCTGATTTCGCCATTCTCAATGCGTTCGTCCTGGGCCATCTGCGAAACTCCCCCCTCTCGCTGGCGTCGATTAGAACATAGCTGAGGTCAGTCAGCCAGTGGGTTCAGGGGTTTCCCGCATTGAAAGGTCGGGGCGGGCGAAATCGCCGCTTTCTCCGTTCATCACCCACAATTCTCCAGTGGAGATATCGAACCAGGCGCCATGCAGCGACAAGGCTTGGGCTTTGACGCGCGACTGCACGAAAGGAAAGGTCATCAAATTGCCGATCGACTGGCGGATGGTGATGCGCTCAAGGGCAGTCTGTTGCTCGGCTGGGGTGAGCAGGTGATTGGCTTCGATCTCCCCGGCCACGTCCTTGACCATGTTGAGCCAGCGCCCGATGAAATTCCCCTCCGGCGCATTGCCGGCGGCGGTGGCAAGCGCGCTCTGGATGCCGCCACAGCGTCCGTGCCCCATCACGACGATGTCGGACACTTCGAGATGGACGACCGCAAATTCGATTGCCGATGATGTTCCGTGAAAGGCTGCGTCTGGCCCGAACGGGGGCACCAGGTTGGCGACATTGCGCAACACGAACAACTGGCCGGGCCCGCAATCGAAAATGGTTTCGGGAGCCGAGCGCGAATCGCAGCAGGCAATGACCAGCGTGGTCGGGTGCTGGCCGTTTTCAGCCAGCGAGCGGTAGCGGTCCCGCTCGGAATTGTAACGTCCCGTCATGAAGCTGCGATAGCCATCGAGAAGGAACGGGGGAAAGTCCTGAGACATAATCGGATTATCCTTTGCGTCCATCGACCCCGCGATTAGACCCTGACGCAGGCAAGATCAATCGCTATGGTTGTCGCGCCTGCGCTTTTCACAGAGCGAGCGGGCGGCAGAAGGAGGTTTTTATAGTGATCTATCGTTTTCTGACCGGCGATGACGATTCCGCTTTCTGCCACAAGGTTACCAAGGCGTTGAGCGAAGGCTGGCTGCTGTATGGCGAGCCGCACTATGTGTTCGACCCGGTGGCGGGCAAGATGCGCTGCGGCCAGGCGGTCACCAAAGAGGTCGCCGAACAGCACTATGACGAGACCAGGAAGCTCACCGATTACGTCTAGGACTGTCTTCGGCTGACATCAGCTTTCGCGGTTGGCGAAATGGGTGATCAGGGCGCGCAGCGGCTGGGCCCGGTCGCCAAACGGAGCAAGTGCCTCGGACCCTTCCAACACGGCATCGTCGAGCAGGCGGCGCGCGCCCTCGACGCCGCGACGGGCGACGATGGTGGATTTGTTCTGGGCGATGTCCTTGCCAGCGGTCTTGCCGAGCGCCACCGAGGTGGCGGTGATGTCGAGAATGTCATCGGCGATCTGAAAGGCAAGGCCGGCGGCAGAGCCATAGCGCAACAGCGCTTCGTGCTGATCGGCCGATGCGCCGCCAAGGATGGCGCCCATGTCGACGCCACATCGGATCAACGCACCGGTCTTTCCCGCTTGCATGCGCAGGATACCCGCTTCATTGAGCGGCGTGGTCTCGCCCTCAATGTCGAGAACCTGTCCGCCGACCATTCCTGCTGCGCCTGCGGCCCGCGCCAGCGTGGCGACCAGTGCGGCGCGGATGGCCGGGTCCGGGTGGGTCAGCGGATCGGCGAGTATGGCAAAAGCTTCAGTGAGCAGGGCGTCGCCGGCCAGGATCGCCAGAGCCGGATCAAAGGCCTTCCACACGGTGGGTTTGCCGCGCCGCATCTCGTCGTTGTCCATGTCGGGCAGGTCGTCATGGATGAGGGAATAACAATGGATCATTTCCAGCGCAGCCCCCGCAGGCAGGCTGTGAGGGGCGGAAATATCGAACAAGGCGGCGCTGGCGCGGACCAGGAAGGGGCGCAGCCGCTTGCCGCCGGCCAGGGCGCCATGGCGCATGGCAGCGCTCAACCGTTCGGGAGCGCCCGTCGCATCGATCCAAGCGGCAAGATAGGCTTCAGTCTGGGCAGCGCAGTCTACGAGCGCCGTCTCGAAGTCATGCGCATCCATGAGGTGCTCAGCCCGCAATGATTCCGCTTTTCCCTGAATCGTGGAAATTCCTGTATTGTGCTGATCGCTGGCGCTTTCAGGCCGCGAAAGTGGTATCCGATTTTGCACGAAAGGCTTTAAAGCCTTGAGGGTGATCGAGCAAGCGCGGGGGCGGCGGCAGGGCGAAAGAATGGATGAAACTTTGGTCGCAAAGACAAAGCGCGGGCGCAAGGGCGTATGGCGCTGGGTGCGCATTCCTTTAGTCGCTCTGGCGGCGATAATTGCCATTCCGCTCGTCATGGTGCCGGTCTATTCCCTCGTCCCGCCGGTTTCGACGCTGATGGTTGGCCGTTATCTGACCGGGCAGCCCGTTACTCGGCAGTGGCGCCCCATCGACCAGATTTCGGACCGGCTCAAGACGGCGGTGATGCTGTCGGAAGATGGGCAGTTCTGCTCGCACAACGGCGTGGATTCAGCAGCGCTACGGGCTGAAGTCGAAGCCTTTCTTGCGGGCGCTCCGGCCCGGGGCGCGTCGACCATCACCATGCAGGTGGCGCGCAATCTGTTCTTGTGGAACGGGCGTTCGGTGATCCGCAAGGGGCTGGAAGTGCCGTTGGCGCTCTATATCGATTTCGTCCTGCCCAAGCGGCGGGTGATGGAAATCTATCTCAACATCGCCGAATGGGGCCCCGACGGGCAGTTCGGGGTGGAGGCGGGTGCACAGGCCGCCTTTGGTACCACGGCGGAGAATTTCACCTGGCGTCGGGCGGCGCTGTTGGCGGTGACGCTGCCCAACCCGCATGTGCGACGGCCGGGACAGCCAAGCGCCGGGCTGATGCGGGTTGCCGGGATTGTCGAAGCGCGGGCGCTGCGGTTTTCGTCTCATGCCTCCTGCCTGTTCAAAGGGGCGCCGGCGCTATAAGACATTGGCGGCTGACAAATCGACGGCGATTTTTCCTCACGGCACTCTAGCCAAGACACTGGCGATCTAGTATAGAGCGCCTCGATCCGAACACGGTATGACAGTTTCTGCTTGACCGGCGCGGCAGGGTCTTAATTGCCCCGCAGGTTTGGCAACGAGGAAAATGGAGTAGTCACATGGCAGTTCCGAAGAGGAAGACGACGCCGATGAAGCGCGGTTTCCGCCGCTCGGCCGACGCGCTCAAGGCCGAAACTTACGTTGAAGACAAGGATAGCGGCGAGCTTCGCCGTCCGCATCATGTCGATCTGAAGACCGGCATGTATCGCGGCCGTCAGATTCTTGAGGCCAAGAGCAACTGAGCCTTGGCTTCTGGCGCTTGAACTAAAGCGCCATTGACGGGGGTTCCCGTCGCGATTACGGCCAGTCCCTGAAAAGGGCTGGCCTTTTTGTTATCACGTCTCGGAGGACGACTGGATGAGCACGCGGACAGAAACCGACTCAATGGGCCCGATCGAGGTTCCAAACGAGAAATATTACGGTGCCCAGACCGCGCGCTCGCTGATGAATTTCGATATCGGCGGCGAAAAGATGCCGCTGGAAATCATCCACGCGTTCGGGGTTCTTAAAAAGGCTGCCGCGGTCACCAATACTCGGCTGGGGCTGATGGACGAAGCGGTCCGGGACCTGATTGTAGCCGCAGCCGACGAAGTGATCGCCGGGCAGTTGAACGATCATTTCCCGCTTGTGGTCTGGCAGACCGGGTCGGGCACCCAGTCGAACATGAACGTCAATGAGGTGATCTCGAACCGTGCCATCGAAATGGCGGGCGGGCAGATGGGGTCGAAAACCCCGATCCATCCCAACGATCATGTCAATATGAGCCAGTCGTCAAACGACACCTATCCCACCGCCATGCATATTGCGGCGGTGGTTAGTGTCGAGGAGACCCTGTTTCCCAAGGTGGAGCTGCTGCGCGACACGCTGGCCAGGAAATCCGAAGAATTCATGGACGTGGTCAAGATTGGCCGTACCCATCTTCAGGACGCGACGCCCCTTACCCTGGGCCAGGAAATCTCCGGATGGGTTGCCCAGATCGACGCCGCGCTCCGAGCTGTACGCGGCTCGCTCGAACAGTTGCGCGAGCTGGCGCTGGGGGGCACGGCGGTGGGCACCGGGCTCAACACCCATCCCGATTATGCAGTGGGCGTGGCCGAAGAAATCGCGCGCTTGTCCGGCCATCAGTTCGTGACCGCGCCCAACAAGTTTGCGGTTCTCGCTGGACACGACGCCTTTGTCAGCGCTTCGGGCGCGCTCAAGCAGCTTGCGGCTGCGCTGATGAAGGTGGCCAACGACGTGCGCTGGCTGGCTTCGGGCCCGCGCTCGGGGTTGGGGGAGATCACCATTCCGGAAAACGAGCCCGGGTCTTCGATCATGCCGGGCAAGGTGAACCCGACCCAATCGGAAGCCCTGACCATGGTGGTCACCCAGGTGATGGGCAATGACGCGACCATCGGTTTTGCCGCGTCACAGGGCAATTTCGAACTCAACGTCTTCAAGCCGGTCATTGCGTATAATTTCCTCCAGTCGGTGCGTTTGCTGGGCGATGCGGCCAAATCGTTCAACGATAATTGTGCCGTGGGTCTTGAGCCCGACCGCAAGCGGATCGAGGAGCACCTCAACAATTCGCTGATGCTGGTGACGGCGCTCAACCGCAAGATCGGCTATGATAACGCCGCCAAAATCGCCAAGACCGCGCATCAGAACGGCACCACCCTGCGTGAAGAGGCGATCAATCTCGGGCTGCTGACGGGTGCGGAATTTGACGCCGAAGTCCGGCCCGAACGAATGGTCGGACCGCTTCCCGCCAAGACATAGGCCAAAGGCCCTACGGGAAGGGCGGGACCGGGGGCCCGCCTCAGATCGACACTGATTTGCGATAGCCGGTGGGGATGCGCTTTGTCGCGCTGGCCTCAGCGGTGCGATAGCTGTGGTTTGCCTGGGCATCGCTGATCGAGGCCCCCGTGCCCAGAAGCTGGACAAGAAATGCCGCCTGGGGCGCGCGCTCGGACAGAAGGGCGCCGGGACGTGGCAGGCTGATCGGCAATTTGTGTGCCGAAATGCGTCGCTTGTTGCCGTTTACCGTACCCATTTTCCGCTCGTCTCGTTCCAGAGCGGGACGCTTGTCCCGTTTCGGCACACTTTGGGTGCATTCTCACTGGAATGGTCGCAATTGTCGTGCCAGATGGCAACGATTTGTTAACGATTGGCACAGACGTTATGCGGTATGGTTAACGCGATCGGTGCAGCGTTAACAAAGCGGCAAGAAACGCGCCGCAATTTTGCGGCTTTGTTGCTATCTTGAGGGACGGATGTTTTCCGGATCGCACCGCAAAGGCTCCGCCATGCCCCTGACCTCCGTCTTCGCCCCGATGTCCCGTGTTGTCCTGGCGCTTGCCTGCGTGGGAGGAGTGGCTGCATGCAGCAGCAGCGGGCCGGTATCGGGTGGGCTTGAGCCGGGCCTTGTGGCGCAGGTCAGCACCCCGGGCGCGCAGATGGATCACCGGTCGGCCCTGACGATTATCAACCAGTATCGGGCGGTGCGCGGAGTGTCTGCATTGGCGGCCGATGCGGGCCTTGATGCGCAGGCCCAGGCGCTTGCCGCTCAGTATGCGCGCACCGGCACCCCGCCCGCCAAGCCCGGCGACCTTGCCGCCATGCGCCTGTCAGCGGGCTATACCAATTTTGCGGAAACCTTCTCAGGCTGGCGCAATAGCCCAGCCGATGCGGATGTCCTGGCGATGGGCGATGCCAGGCGCGCGGGGTTCGCGGCAGTCTATGACCCCAATTCCGCCTATGGCACGCATTGGGTGATGGTGCTGGCGCGGTAACAGGGCGCGCTTTAGCGAGCTCCGGCAGCTGTCAGTACGCGGGTTGCGGCGTGTAGCCTTCGCTGTTGGTCCGGCAGCAATTGTTCCGGGCTGCGGATCAGCCTTGCCTCAAGCTCGGTTGTGGCGATGGTTTCGATAAATCGCACGGCAAAGCCATGATCGAGCATCCGTACGACCCGCCCAACCACAGTGCCGATGGCTAGCGGCATGCCGACGCTGATATCAAGTTCCGCTGAAACCGCGGCGCCGGAATTGGACATGTCGATCACAAAGCACGGCACCAGACTGGCATCGGCCAGAACGATGACCGATTGCGGATCGCGGGGCAGAAGGCGGGAATGGCGCCGAGTGTCGGTTACCGCATAATTCTTGTGCCTGTCGAGCCAGGCAATCCGGTCGGCCATGCCCCGGCGCGCTTCGCTGTCGAGTTCGAGCGACATGGCAAAGCCAAATCCCAGGGTGCGCTCGATCTGCCCCCGCAGGCGCCCGAACTCGTTGAACTGCCCGATCACCCAATCACCTACGTCGCCTGAGACGGGCGCGGAAAGCAGCAGGTTTGAAGGGGAAATGCGCTGGATACGGCAGGCAAATACCGTCGTTGGCCGTTCGGATCCGGCCGACCATTTCTCCAGATGGTAGCGTCCGGGAATATTGGCCAGCAGGCGGGCGCGGTCCTTGCCGCCACCCTGATCAGCTCCCGTCATATTCATTGCGTCCTCCTCCCCTAGTGCGCTTGCGCGATACGGGAAGTCCCGATAATGCAGCTTCATATTGAATAAAGTCTTGCTGTTTGCCTTGATCCCTGGCGGCAGCATTTTCGGGCAGAAGGCTGGATATCTTGACAACGATCGACGCGCGGGGGCTCAAATGTCCCTTGCCGGTGCTCAAACTGGAAAGAGTGCTCGAAACAGCAGCGCCCGGAGACGCAATCGTCGTGCTGGCCACCGATCCGGTCGCGCGGATCGATATTGCGCTCTATTGCCGCCAGCAGGGACACGCGCTGGAGATTTCCGAGCAGGGTGGTGGCGTGTCGCGCTTTGACATTATCCGCGATGGAGCGAAGGCTGTCGCCCAGCCCTGACGATCAGGGGCGCGGACGGGGCAGAGGCACCATAGTGCCCGATGGGGTGAGCGAGACGATCGAGGCGTCCCCGAAGCCGATCGCGGCGGGCTGGGACGGGGGCGTCCAGGCAAACATCGGTGTATCGGGACGCGGGCGGGGCAGCGGCACGTTGGCGAGGCGGCCCAGGGTCGAAACTGTATGGGTCGGCGGCACCAGCGTATCGTTGAGATAGGAAATCTGTCCGTCCAGCCCGGCGGAAAACACCGCCTTGCGGGCTTCAGCATATTCGGCGGCACCGGCTCCGCAGATATTGCTACGCATGTCGGTGGGCATCAGACCCAGATTGTTGCTGATGTCGACTACGTTGCGGCCTGTGCCGCGATACCCGCCAGCAAAGCCCGAATACAGCATCTGGGCAGTCATTTCGCCGCGCTCGCGCGAAGAATTGGCACCCAGGGTGACGGCCATCAACTGGCGTCCGTCGCGATAAACGGTGGCAACGACATTGAGCCCCGAGGCGCAGATATAACCCGTCTTCATGCCGTCGGTGCCCGAAAATCCGGTCAACAATTCGTTGTTGGCGTGCGAGCGGGACTGGCCGAAGGCCACCGTGCGGGTGGCAAAGATCGAGTCATATTGAGGGAAGCGGGCGCGGATGGTGAGCGCTACCATGGCGATATCACGGGCGGTCGTTACCTGACGGGGATCGTGCAGGCCGTGCGGGTTGACGAAATGGGTGCCGGAAAGTCCCATCATGGCCGCGCGGCGGTTCATCATGTCGACGAAAGCCGGTTCACTCCCGGCGATGGTTTCCCCGATTGCGACGGCAATGTCGTTGGCCGATTTGACGATCAGGATGTAGAGCGCATCTTCAAGGGTGATCGCGGTGCCTTCGGCAAGCCCCATCTTGGAGGGCTCGACAGACAGCGCGTTGGCCGTGGTGATGACGGGGGTGGACAGCGAGGCCTGCCCGGTTTCGATGGCCTCAAAAGCGATGAGCGCGGTCATGAGCTTGGTGAGTGAGGCGGGGTGCCAGGGCAGGCCGGCCTCATTTTCAAACAGCACTTCATTGGTGCGCATGTCGATGAGAAGCTGAGGGAGCGCCAGGGCGGGACCGAACGATGCCGCGACGCTGGCGACTGCAAGTGCACACAACAACAGCAATCGTCTAACGGTGTGCACGCACCAATTTCCTTGTCATCTGCGGCTCCGTGCTGCTGGCATTCATGCCCTTCACACAGGTGCCGACGGGTTCTCGTTGAATGGGTCGGGCATCCTTAACAGCCCAAATTGGGCAGAACAATGCCCGACCAGGTGCGGAAGAACACGGGGCCGGCTTTTTGCGGTGCGGTTGGCTCACAGCGGCCCGGGGTTTCAATCAGAGGCCCTCCTGCTTATATTGGAGGCCGTATCCGCCACGTTCAGGGGTCAGATCATGCGCATCGAGCGTGATGAAACGACAGTCTGTGCCGCAATGACGGACATTCTCAATCGCATCGGCGACAAATGGAGCGTCATGGTGGTTGAGCGTCTCGATGGCGGCACCATGCGATTTTCAGAATTGCTGCGCGCCGTCGATGGCGTGTCCCAGCGCATGCTGACCCTGACTTTGCGCAATCTGGAACGCGACGGGCTGGTGATCCGCACGGTCTATCCGGAAATTCCCCCGCGCGTCGAATACCGTCTGACCGAACTGGGTCGAACCCTGACCGGGCCGATCAGTGCGCTGTGGGATTGGGCGGAAAAGCATCAACAGGCTGTCGCCGAGGCTCGCACCGCCTATGATCGCGCGCAGGCCATCGAGACCGCGCCGGAATGCAAGCGCGCCTGAAGGTCTTGCCAGATCAGCCGATGTCCCTGATCGGCTTCCAGGTGATGAACCGATAGAGATAAATCAGTACCGCCAGAATAACGACGCCTGTGGAAACCGGGTCCACATAAGCCTCGACCACCGGGTAGCTCTCATGGAGCAAAAACCCTGAGAAGGTGAGCAGGCCCGTCCACACGGTGGTGCCGATCAAGGAGATGGCGAAAAACCGGCCAACAGGCATGGCCGCCAGCCCGGCAGGCACCGAGATCAAGGTACGGATGGCCGGGATCAAACGCCCGATCAGGACGGCCCAGATGCCGTAGCGGTCGAACCAGCGCACCGCCATATCGATATCGGCCTCGGAGATCGTCGCGAACCGGCCAAAGAAGTTGCACAGAAGGCGAAACCGTTCGATGCCCAGTAGCCGCGCAACACCGTACCAGACACTGGTGCCCAACATCGAACCGGCGGTGCCGGCCAGCAGCACCCCGAGCGGGTTGAGACGGCCATCGGCGGCGGCATAGCCCGCAAACGGCATGATGAGTTCGGACGGAATCGGCGGGAAGACGTTTTCGACAAACATCAGCATCATGATGCCGAAATAGCCCCAGTCGGTAATGGTATTGATGATCCAGTCGCTCATTGCCCGCCTTTCTGCCGTCGGGCGGGTTTTGCACGACATTGGCGAGAGGGGCAACAGCGCGGGGGAGAAAGTTTCTGCTTTCGGCTCACGCAACAATTGGGATGACGTGAATTTCACTCTTGACCTTCCCACGGTTGGAAGCACCATCTTGTGATCCGAATTGCTTTCGGAACGAGAAAGGAGGCGGCCATGAATGCCACCTTCCCCACTACTGATCAGGTTGAATCGATATCCCTGCCCATCGAGGGGATGACCTGTGCGTCCTGCGTCGGGCGTGTCGAACGCGCGCTGTTGGAGGTGCCGGGGGTTGAAGAGGTGTCGGTCAATCTGGTGACCGAGCGCGCCAGCATCACTGCCGGGGCGGGGGCCGATCATGAAACGCTTGCCAAGGCCGTCGAAAAGGCGGGGTATTCCGTGCCTGCGCCGCAGATCGGAGCCGGTGATGCGGTTGCGCTGGCCATCGAGGGGATGACGTGCGCGTCTTGTGTTGGTCGGGTGGAGGCTGCCGTAAAGGCCGTGCCTGGCGTTACCGACGCCGTGGTGAATCTGGCCACAGAGCGCGCCACTGTCCGCGGCTCGGCGGATGTGGGGGCGGTGATTGCCGCCATCGCGGCGGCGGGATACGCGGCCCAGCCGGTTGGAGATAGTGCCGACGGGGACGCGCAGCAGGCGGAAAAGAAGGAGGCCGAGCAGCAGCGGCTCTATCGCGACTTCGCGCTCGCGGCGATCCTGACGGCGCCGGTGTTTCTGATCGAGATGGGGTCGCACCTCGTTCCCGCTTTTGGGCGTCTGATTGAAACGAGCATCGGGATGCAGTGGAGCTGGTACATCCAGTTCGCGCTGACCTCGATCGTGCTGTTCGGCCCCGGGCTGCGCTTTTATCAAAAGGGCTTGCCCGCCTTGGCGCGGTTTGCCCCGGATATGAACTCGCTGGTGGCGGTGGGGACCCTGGCCGCCTATGGCTATTCGTTGGTGGCGACGTTTTTGCCCGGCCTGCTGCCAGCGGGCACCGTCAATGTCTATTATGAAGCGGCGGCGGTGATCGTCACCCTGATCCTGCTTGGCCGCCTGATGGAGGCCCGCGCTAAAGGGCGGACATCGGACGCGATCCGGCGGCTGGTCGGCTTGCAGGCCAAGACGGCGCGGATCAATCGTGACGGTACGGTTTTCGATCTACCCATCGGGTCGGTTGTCGCCGGAGACCTTGTTGAGGTTCGGCCCGGCGAGCGCATTCCGCTCGACGGCGAGGTGATCGAGGGTGACAGCTATGTCGATGAATCGATGATCACCGGGGAACCGATCCCGGTGGCCAAGGGCGTCGGCAGCGCTGTGGTCGGGGGCACAGTCAACCAGACCGGGGCCTTCAGCTTCCGGGCGACGGCGGTGGGGGCTGACACGGTGCTGTCGCAGATCATCCGCATGGTCGAAGACGCGCAAGGGTCGAAACTGCCGATCCAGGCCCTGGTCGATAAGGTAACCATGTGGTTCGTGCCAGCTGTCTTTCTGGTCGCGGCGCTGGCCTTTGTGGTGTGGCTGATCTTCGGGCCGTCGCCGGCGCTAACGTTTGCGCTGGTCAACGCCGTGGCCGTGCTGATCATCGCCTGCCCCTGCGCCATGGGACTGGCGACCCCCACCTCGATCATGGTGGGCACGGGGCGCGGGGCCGAGCTGGGGGTGCTGTTCCGCAAGGGCGAGGCGCTGCAATTGCTCAGGGATGCGCGGGTGGTTGCGGTCGACAAGACCGGAACGTTGACCGAAGGCAAGCCAGCTCTGACCGATCTGGAACTGGCGGAAGGTTTTGCCCGCGCGCCCGTGCTGGGTGCCGTGGCGGCGGTCGAGGCCCGATCGGAACATCCGATTGCGCGCGCTATCGTCGATGCAGCCAAGCAGGAAGGCATCGATCTGGCTCCGGTTTCACAGTTCGAATCGGTCACCGGTTTTGGTGTCAAAGCCGATGTGA
The DNA here is from genome assembly GCF_035555455.1 of Pelagibacterium sp. Lineage (GTDB taxonomy): Bacteria > Pseudomonadota > Alphaproteobacteria > Rhizobiales > Devosiaceae > Pelagibacterium. Next base: position 32,860 of record NZ_DATMGM010000046.1, read on the forward strand.
ATAGCCAGCGCGTCGAGATTGGTGCGGATCGCTATATGGTCGAACTCGGCCATGATGTGAGTGGGTTCGCCGCGGTTGCCGAACGGCTTGGCAATGAAGGCAAGTCGCCACTCTATGCGGCCATCGACGGCAAGCTGGCGGCGATCATCGCGGTCTCCGATCCGATCCGCGATACCACTCCGGCAGCGATCAGGGCCTTGCACGATCTCGGTCTCAAGGTTGCGATGGTCACCGGTGACAATGCGCGTACGGCCAAAGCCATCGCCGCGCGGCTGGGCATTGACGAGGTGATTGCCGAAGTGCTTCCGGACGGCAAGGTCGATGCGGTGCGCAGGCTCAAGGCCGAGCATGGTAAGGTGGCGTTTGTCGGCGACGGCATCAACGACGCCCCGGCGCTGGCCGAGGCCGATGTGGGGCTGGCCATCGGGTCGGGAACCGATATTGCCATCGAAGCGGCGGATGTTGTCCTGATGTCGGGCAATTTGCAGGGTGTGCCCAACGCCATTGCCCTTTCCAAGGCAACGATCGGTAACATCCGGCAGAACCTGTTCTGGGCTTTTGCCTATAATACGGCCCTGATCCCGGTGGCTGCCGGGCTGCTGTACCCCGCCTATGGCATCCTGCTCTCGCCAGTGTTCGCCGCCGGAGCCATGGCTCTGTCGAGCGTATTCGTGGTTGGTAATGCGCTGCGCTTGCGCAGGTTCAAAGTGGCGAACTGAAAGCCCCGGCGGCAGGATCCATATCAGGTCCGGCCGCCGGAAACGTCGAGGAGAATGATGATGAATATCGGAGAGGCTGCAAAGGCATCGGGCGTATCGGCCAAGATGATCCGCTATTACGAGCAGACCGGCCTGATCCCCAAGGCGGACAGGACCGCGTCGGGGTATCGCGACTATTCGGACACCGACGTGCACATGCTGCGATTCGTGCGCCGGGCGCGCGATCTTGGGTTTCAGGTGGCCGAGATCGGCGACCTGCTTGGCCTGTGGCGCGATGAAACCCGCCACAGCTCCGAGGTGAAGCGGCTGGCGCAGGGCCATGTCGCAGACCTGGAGAAAAAGATCGCCGGATTGCAGGATATGGCCAATACGCTCAATGTGCTGATCAAGTCTTGCCGCGGCGACAGTCGGCCCCAATGCCCGATTTTGCAACGGCTCGAAACCGACCGAGATGACGAGGACCTTTCGATCCATCCGCGCGCCGGAGCGATTGCGTAAAACCCGTCACGGGCAGGTCAATCTCAGGTGTTAGGCACTTCGGCCAACGGGGGTGAACTCTGGAGGCGCCAAAGCGGCATCTTTTGCGGCTTCCCTGATCAGCCAGCCACGAAACGCTGCGAATCGCGACAGTGTCACACATTCGGGGCGATAGACCACGTAATAAGCCAGCGCCGATGGCACAGTGATTTGGGGGAACAGGCGAACCAGCCTGCCGGCCGCGAGATCATCGTGAGCCAGGATGCCGCGGGCGAGCGCGATCCCCTGGCCGTCAATAGCAGCTTGCAGGACGGCGATGGCGTTGTTGAGCTTTATGCCACCGCTGCGGAAACTAGCGTCGATACCTGCCTTCTTGAGCCAGACGGTCCAGGTCATCAGGCCCGCCGCAGGATCAGCCGACTGATCATGAATGAGTGTGTGATGCGCGATGTCGATGGGTGCTGTCAGGCCGAGGGTCTTCTGCAGCACCGGGGAGCACACCGGGAAAATTTCCTCGTCCATCAACTTTTCGGCGGTGAGCCCGGGCCATGAACCTGCTCCGTATCGAACGCCGACGTCGATGCCATGTGTGACATAATCGATGAGCTTGACGCTGGTGTCGAGACGAACGTCGATGTCGGGAAACTCCGCCTGGAAGCGTTCGAAGCGCGGCAGGAGCCATTTGGCCGTAAAGGCTGGGCTGACGGCTACGGTAAGCAGCCCGCTCGCCACGGTCTCCTTCATGCGCTCCAGCCCGAGAGACAAATGACCCAGTCCGGCGCGGATGTCGGGCAGGGCATTTTCGGCAAGATCGGTCAGCGCGAGGCGGGCGGGCCCCGATGCGCTGCGATGAAACAGGGGCGACCCAAGCCAATCCTCAAGCCCGCGCACCAGTTGCCCGACGGCGGCGGCGGTCACGTTGAGTTCGCCAGCCGCGCCGGAAAAACTTCCGTGCCGGGCGCTGGCCTCAAAAGCCCGCAATGCATTGAGGTGGGTCGGCGATTTCATGGCGGCGAAGGTTTTCTTCCTGTCCGGATAGGTCAAGAATTGGCGGATCAGGCCGTTTTGTCAAGAGCTGGTATACTAGTTTGGCGGCGCTGCGATCGGTTCTCTAGACGGTTCAGAAGGGCCAGAAGCGCGGTTGATCCCCGTTCAGGGTGCCGAAACTGAAGGGGTGTTCGATCGGCGGGACATCGCAGGAAATGAGGATTTTCCCCTCCCGACCCCCGATTGCTGCGGCAAGTTCGGGGGGAAGTTCGTAAACATTGGCGGGCAAGTTTGCCAACCTTTGCAGGATACTGTCGGGAAGTGGGGCCGGTTCCTGCCGCGTCACGCTACATTGATCGGGGACGCCGCTGACGGCGAGCCCGTCCGGATCGGCGAAGGAAAAGGCCGTATAGAAATGGGGATCGAATATGGAAACCGCGATCTCGCGATAGGCCCTTCCGGTTCCCTGCGGGGTGATGTCGAAGAAAAGGCGCAGCCGTCCGTCCACCTCTTCGATCGTTAGCGATTCGCTGGCGCGGAAGGAAAGGTCGGCGCCCTCGCCGGTTACCTGGGTGTAGTAGCTGTAATGCTGGAGTTCGGTTACATCGTGCAGGCCGATTTCATCTAGGCGCTGCTGATCCAGTTTCCCGTTTTCATCGCGTTCGATTCCCTGGATCAGCCATGAGGAAAAGAGGGGATCGAACGTCCAGATATGCGTGATCCCTACGATCTGGCCATTGTCTCCCATCGCGATATCGGCGCTGGCGTCGATGAAGATATGGGGGTGCGCATGCGCGGCAACCGTGACGGAAAGCCAGAAGACGGATGCCGGCAAGATTTTTGCAGTGATCTTTTTTGCCGCCATCCGCATTGTGTGATCCCGCCTCAGCGGTTTTTCCTGTTCTCAACGAGATCGTCGACGACGCCGGGATCGGCGAGTGTCGAGGTATCGCCGAGCGCGCCAAAATCGTTCTCGGCGACCTTGCGCAGGATGCGCCGCATGATCTTGCCAGAACGGGTCTTGGGCAGGCCGGGGGCGAACTGGATGTGGTCGGGCGAAGCGATCGGCCCGATCTCCTTGCGCACCCAGTTGCGCAGTTCGGTGGCGAGGTCGTCGGACGCGGTCTCGCCGGCCATAAGGGTCACGTAGCAATAGATGCCCTGTCCCTTGAGATCGTGCGGGAAACCCACCACGGCGGCCTCGGACACCTTGGGATGGGCCACCAGCGCGCTTTCCACTTCCGCGGTCCCCAGCCGGTGCCCCGAGACGTTGAGCACGTCATCGACCCGCCCGGTGATCCAGTAATAGCCATCTTCATCGCGCCGGCAGCCGTCGCCGGAAAAGTAGAAGCCCTTGTATTGCTGGAAATAGGTTTCCTTGAAGCGTTGGTGGTCGCCATGGATCGTGCGCATCTGGGCCGGCCAGCTATCGGCGATGGCCAAGACGCCCGAGGCTTCCCCGTCCAGCACCTTGCCGCTTTCGGGATCGAGCACCACCGGCTGCACGCCGAAGAACGGCTTGGTGGCCGACCCGGGCTTGGTGGGGATCGCGCCGGGCAATGGCGAGATCATGAACCCCCCGGTTTCGGTCTGCCACCAGGTGTCGACCACCACGCAGCGCTCGCGGCCCACAACCCGATGATACCACAGCCAGGCTTCCGGGTTGATCGGCTCGCCTACCGAGCCCAGCAGCCGCAGACTGGAGAGGTCGGCCCGTTCCACGAACTGGTCGCCCGCCCCCATCAGGGCACGGATCGCGGTTGGCGCGGTATAGAAGATATTGACCTTATGCTTGTCGACCACATCCCAGAAGCGGCCGAAATCAGGGAAGTTGGGCACGCCTTCGAACATCAGCGTGGTCGCCCCATTGGCCAGCGGGCCATAGAGAATATAGCTGTGGCCGGTCACCCAGCCCACGTCGGCGGTGCACCAATAGACCTCGCCGTCGCGATAGTCGAAGGTGAGCTCGTGGGTGAGCGCCACATAGACCAGGTAGCCGCCGGTTGTGTGCAGCACTCCCTTGGGCTTGCCCGTCGAGCCTGAGGTGTAGAGGATGAACAGCGGGTCCTCCGCATTCATCGGCTCTGGCGCACAGACCGGCTCAACCGTTTGCGCCGCCTCGTGCCAGTACAGGTCGCGGCTGCCCTTCATGGGGATATCGGCACCGGTGTTTTGCACCACCAGCACCTTGTCGACGCCCGGGCAGTCTTCGAGGGCGATATCGACATTGGCCTTGAGCGGCACCGTCTTGCCGCCGCGCCGCCCTTCGTCGGCGGTGATGACGACCGCGCTGTCGCAATCGTTGATCCGCCCGGCCAGCGCGTCCGGGGAAAAGCCCCCGAACACCACCGAATGCACCGCCCCGATCCGCGCACAGGCCAGCATGGCATAGGCGGTTTCGGGGATCATCGGCATGTAGATGGTGACCCGATGCCCCTTCCTCACCCCCAGGTCCTTGAGGACGTTGGCGAAGCGGCACACATTTTCGTGCAATTGCCGATAGGTGATATGGCGCGCCTCGGCCTTGGGATCGTCGGGCTCGAAGATGATCGCGGTCTGCTCGGCGCGGGTTTCCAGATGCCGGTCGATGCAGTTGGCGGTGACGTTAAGTTCCCCGTCCTCGAACCATTTGATCGAGATATCGGGCCACTTAAAGCTGGTGTTCTTGACCCTGGTGAACGGGGTGATCCAATCGAGCCGCCGCGCCTGTTCGCTCCAGAACCCTTCGGGATCGGCGATCGAACGCGCATACATCGCATCATATTGTGCACTCGTCACATGCGTCCGCTCAGCCGCAGAAGTCGACGGAGCGAACGCTTCAGTCACATTCAACATAGATTATCCCCTATTGTGCGGGCAGCAGGAACGCGCCAATGCCGTCCGATATGATCGCCTCATAGGCGGGAATATCGTTGACGACGATCGGGGCGTCCGCATTGACGTCGTTATAGGCAAGGATCAGCTCCTCGACGGTGGCGACCTGACGTGCGGTCCGCTCGGAAAGCGGGTGGCCCGCTTCGGTGAACGGCACGAACAGGCGGCCCAATTGGGCGGCCCGGACGTAGTTGTCGTCCTGACCCCCAACGACCAGTTCCTCGTCGGTGCGGCCGCGCAGTCGGCCCATGGCCGGGTTGGCGGTTTCTGAAAGCACCGACATGGTCGCCATGCGGTCGCCGAACTCGCGGTGGCTGAGGCCACGCAAGAGCGGCGGCGAGGGCATCAGGTCCATGGGGATACCGCGCATCTGCAGGCCAAGCATGGCCAGGGTCGATACCTCGAAGGCCGATTCGTGGGACACCAGCATGTTGATGATGGGGTATTCGGGATAGGCCTCGTGCATGTCGAGCACCATGTCCGCCCCCTCGGCCTCGGCCACCGCGATGATGGCCGCCGCCAGCCGCTCGGTATAGCGGCCATCAGGATCACCGGGGAAGTTGCGGTTGAGGTTGCGCGCTTCCCAGCCCACCATGCGCTCGGCGGTCTGGGCGTGGATATAAAGGTCCGGGTCGGGCCATTGGTTGACCGGATTGGTCAGCCGCATGCCGTTGCGGAACCACCGCTCGCCCCCATCGGCGATGTCGATGGTGAAGGTGTGGGGGAAACCTTCGAGCGGTTCGGTATAGTTGAAACCGCTGCGGTTCGACTGCGGAATGATGATCAGCCGGCCTTGTTCGACCTGGGCGTTCTCGATCAGCAACACGGCTCCCAGAAGCCCCGAAATCTCCTGCGGATGGGTGCCGCCCAGGATCAGGAACGTGCTACCCGGCTGCTCGCCTTCCAAGATATACACCGGGCTATCGGCTTCCGTTCCGGCCAGGGCCGGTGTGTAGTCGCTGAGCATTCTTTGTTGCGACACGCCAGGTCCCGAGACGATGGGCTCGCTCTGATGCATGCCGAGAAAAATCCAGGCCGCCGGCACGGTGATGGCCGCCGCCGCGACCCCGCACAGGACGGCGCGGTTGCGGGACGATGAGAAGAAATCCTTGATGCCGCTCATTTCACACCCACCGCCCGCAGAATAAAGGGAATAAAAATCATCACCGAGAAGACCTGCTGCTGCCAGTCCTTGTTGCGCACCATATTCCACACCATCATGGCCGCGACGGCGAGGGCGATGAACCGGTAGATGAACAGCATCGTTGTTTCGAAAAGCATTTTCCCCTCCCTAGTGTTGGAACGTAACGCTGCCGCTGGTCATCCAGCCGCTGAGCTGGTCGGCAAAGATCAGCATGAGTGCGGCGGTGACCGCGATGGCAAGCGCCGGTATCAGGCAATATCTGAGCACGCGCAGCATGCTCACATTGCCCACCACATAGCAGGCGAGCGCTGTGGCGATCGCCGTGGGCGGCATGAACTCGGACAAGGCCGCGAAGGCTGAGATCGCGGCGACGTTGATGATCATGTCCTGATGGATGAGTGAAAATGCGAACGGAACGCCGATGACGTTGGCCGTCCCCATGGCGGTCAAAACGCTGCCGAAAAGGGGCAGCACCAGCATCTCGACGAACAAGCCAGTATGGGGCAGCTCCATTGAGGTGATGACCAGCCAGCCGCGAACCCCGGTCAGGGTCATGATCTGCACGGCGACGCCGACCGCGATCAGTACGGCGGCGAGCACCAGCGGCGTGCCCCCGAAGGTGCCGCGGACCACTTCGCCGAAGCCGGCCCGACCCAGCAGCGGGATGGCGACGAGGCCGCCAATGACCAGAACCAGCGGCACGGCCGGGTCGGGGATCATGGTGGGGAAGAGGCGCAGGATCGCCCAGAAACCCAGTGTCAGGAAGAGCCCGATCAGCGCTGTCGCCATTCCGCCCGAACGCGGTTGGGGAACGATCGCTTCAGGCCGCGCTTCGGGCCGCCAGAAGGCAAAAAGTAGGACGGTGAAGATGGCGGGAATGGCTGAAGCCACATAAAGCGGCAGGTCGAACCCGCTATAGGGCATGTTGACCCCGTCTGCGATGGCCATGGCCGGCACGTTCACCGGCGGCGCGATCATCCCGCACGTTGCCAGAATGGCGATGAAAGCGGCGATGCGCGTATCGGACAGGCCGACCCGCCGCAGGATGGGGGGAACGAAGACACCGGTGGCAAGCACCGCGACCCCCGCCACGCCTACGAACATGCCGCTCACATAGAGCAGGGCGCTGGTGATCACGAGCGCGGCGAACCTGTTGTAGCCCAGCGCGCGCACCACGCTATATCCGAGACTGTCGGTGGCTCCGGAGCTGTGCATGGCCTGGCCGAAGAATGCACCGGCAAACAGTGCCAGGACGAGGTTGATATAGCCAAAACCCCCTTCCACCAGATGGCGGAACGGCAGGCCGACGCCGGAGAGAAGCGCAACCACCAGTGCGAAGATCAGCAGCCCCAAAGGCAGCGGTACGCGTGCCTTCCAGGTGCTGAGCGCCAGCACCGCGACGCCTACCCCAAAAACAATACCCGGATGTAACAAAGTGCCCTCCTCCTAAGGTGCCTTGAAGTCAATGACCTGATCCATAGACAAAAACATTGTTGCCAGGCAGGTCGAATGGAATCGGATCGTAGGGAAGCCCCCAATCTGCAGCCAAGCCCCGCATGTTGAGCAGGTGAACGACCGGCACGTCTCGTTGCGACATCGAAACGATCAGGCCGGGCATTCCGTCAGCGCAGTGCAACCGGGTGTGCGACAGCCCGGCGGGAATGAGATTGGCGTTCTGACAGGTGCCAAAGGCGGCAACCGATCCTCCAGCATTGATGAACAACGCCGGTTTCTTGCCTGTGAGTTCATCAATCCGCGCTTCGAGCTCGCCAAGCAATTCGGGAAGCGTTTCGGCTTCGAGAAGCGGCACGCCGGATCGGGCAATGCTGGCCCGGATCGCGGCAAGCCCTTCCTCGGAGAGCCCGCGGCCCACCGCGCCATTGCCGCCAATGAGGGCAATATCGGAGCGGCCCGTCGTTGCCCCGCCCGCGCGGAGCGCCGCTTCGATGTCGAGCCAGGTGAAATCGGGATCGGTGGCGCCGAACATCGAGGCCCCCAAGGAACTGACGATCACCGTCTCCAGGCCCAGCGCCTGGGTAGCGGCAAGCGCGGCCACATTGGCCCCCACCATCGAGCCGGAAAAAAGCGCGACCACCACACTGTCTTCGGGCAGGTCGAACTCGGCGATGCGTGCGGTGAGCGCAGCGGCCAGATCGGGGTTGGTTGCCGTGCGTTTGGCTTCAAGCACGCCCAGCGAGGTGGTGATGTCAGTAAATTCCGGGCCGATCAGACCCGTCTGATTGGGGTCGACCTCTATGGGCTGGAGCAGGCCGCGTTCGCGCTTTTCGGCGCGGGCAACCTGACTTGCCGCCTGCATGATCCGCGAGGCCAATTGCATCTGCGCGGAGGCGGGATGGGTGAACTGGCCCAGCGAGGCTTCGGCCGTGAGCCAGACCGATACCGAAACCACGGCCGCCAGCGCCAGCATCGGCAGGCTCACGCGATGTTCGAGCGTGAAGCCGGTGGACCAGAGCGACGCGATGGATCTCTTGCCCCTCACCATCTGATGATCACCATGGCAAGGATGCGCGCGAGGGGGGCGGCGATGGCCAGCATCACCACAGTGGGCAGGATGCCCTGGCGATCGAACTGGTTGGCGATCAGGCCGGGCACGATATAGCCGATGCTGCGCCATTCAAGCCCCAGGGGACCGAAGGTCGGCCGGGCCAGTTCCAGAGCGGAACTGAGCAGCACGGCGGTGAGAATGGCAACCCCAAAGCGTCGCGGGCCGTAAAGAAACAAAAAGCGCGACAGTCCGCGAACCACCAGCCAGGTGACGAGCGTGATGGCGACCAGAACCAGCAGGGTCGAGGGCTGATCGAGCACCAGGGCGAGATAGCCAGGGGCAATAAGCCCGCCGGCGCTCAGGCCTGTTATGGCGAGCAGGATGACGCTGATGGCGATGCCCAGGCTGAGAGTGACCGTCAGCATCAGGCGGCCTCTTTGGCGCGGATGTGGTCAGCGAGGCTTTGGCCGATATCGGCGTAGTTGCCGATGCCCCAGATGGTGTTGTTCTGCGCGACCGACGCCAGTTTGGCGAGCGCCACGTCGGGGCGGTTTTCGTTCAGCGCCTGAACCTGGCGGAGATCGAACCCGGCGCGCTTGACCCAGCTCGTGCGCCAGGCGCCGGTCATGACCAGTTGCACCGGCGTCGAGAGGCCGCCAAGAAAATCAAGGAAAAGCCGGGTACGCTCGGGCCGGTCGGCGCGCGCGTTGAGCAGGACGGTTGCGGGCTCGTCCGATGGATATTCGGCCCAGAGCAGGGTTAGAGAATCCACATCGTTGCAGGCAAAGGCGTTGTGGAAGCGCAGCTTTTTGCCCTCGACGACGATGTCGCGGGCAAAGAATCCGCCCGGATCCTGCCCGGCCATCTCGAAGCCCGCGCTGGCGCGGTCCTCGTCGAGCCCCAGGCTTTCACAGACGGCCAGCGCCAGCTTGCGGTTGGTGGCGTCGGGAACGAGGCTGTCGGTCGGGGTGACGATCACCGGACTTCCCTGTCGTTGGGCTGCCGCCCGGATCGGGGGCAGGTCGCTTTCATCGGTCAGAAACAGTGTTCCGGCGCTCGGCACCAGCAGCCCCAGCGCATGGGCCATCGCGTCGGCATCCCGACCCAAGACTTCGGCGTGGTCGGGCCGGGCATTGGTCAGTGCCACATGGGTAGCGCGCACCAGATAGGTCTCTGACGCCCACAGATATTCAGGCTCGATGGCCATGGATTCGAGCACTACAGCATCCACTTCGAGCCTTTTGGCGAGGCGGAAGAACCGGACGGTTTCGGCGATGGTGGGCGAGCCCCACCGCTTCCAATCCACTTCGCTCCCGTCCGGCAGGATGACAAGGGGGCGGGTGCCCGTGGTCTTGACCAGAACCCGCCGCCCGGAGGCGCGCAGCGCGGCCCCGATATAGCGAGCCGTCGTTGTCTTGCCGCGCGAGCCGCCAACATGAACCCGGACCGGCACGCGGGCGATGGTTCTGTTGTGCAGCCAGGCTGTGATGCCAAGCCCCCCAAGGCACACCAGATAGACCACGAAAACTGCCGTGAGGACGTCTGCTGGAGGTAGATAGTCAAAAACCATATCGGCAGACGCCCAAGTTCGAAAAAATTATTCCACCAGTGCCGACAGCGCTGTGCCGACCTGAGCGGGCATGTCGATGATCTCGACCGGAATGCCCCGCGTCTCGGCGACGGTGGTGAAATAGCCGTCCTCATTGCCGGCCTGGGAGACGACGAAGGCATCGGCATTGTCGGCAATCAACTGGATGAATTGCTCGGACTGCCCGCCGCGCCGTTCGGTGCCCCCGATATGGACGCCGATGATGCGGATGCCGTTGGCCTTGGCAGCGTCGATCAACTCCTGGGTGCGGGCCAGTTCGTGCTCGGCGGTGATGCCGGCAGCGCCAAAGCCCTTGATGCTGGCGCCAACGGCGACGATCAGGATCTGCTTGCCGTCAAGCTGATCGACGCCGGCCAGAGGATCATAGGCGCTTTCCACGCCAGCGCGGGTCAACATGGTGCGGGCGGTAAAGGCATCGAGGGACTGACCCGACGACGTGACAAGGACCTCCTGAGCGAGGATCGGGCTGACGCTGGCCACAACCATGGCCATGACCGACAGACAGAGTTTCAGCAAGCGCACGATGAGTATTCCTTTCGCAGTTCGAGACGCCGCATAAGGTCGGCGCCCGGTGTTCAAAGAGCAGCGGAGCTTTCAAGGGGAGACGTCCGGGGCTGGCAGAGCCCGGCCCCGGACGGGCTTTGGTTAGAGACCGACGGCGTAGAGGAGACGGCGCGGATCGGCACCGCCCGAATACCAACCGGTTTCGGAGTCGAACCGGATCACCGCGTTCGAGCCGGTGTAGCCGTAGCGTTCGGCGCGCTCGATCGGATGGCCCATGGCTTCGAGTTCGGCATAGACTTCATCAGGCAGTCCGCCATCGAGCGATGTGGACAGCACGCCGAAATCGGGGAAGTCATAGTTGGGCTGCCCCATCCAGGTATGGGCGAAACGGGGGCGCTCGACCGCCGTTTGTGCGTCCATCTGGAAGTCGATCAGGTTGACGACCACCTGAGCCTGGGTCTGCTGGATGGTTTCACCGCCCGGTGTTCCCACGCTTGCCCAGAACTCGTTGTTGGCATCAAAGATCATCATCGGCGACAAGCACCAGGCCTGCCGGCGATCCGGACCGATCACGCCCGGATGGTCGGGATTGTGGTTGGCGTAGGCATAGGCGTTGTTGATGATGATGCCCGAATCGCCAGCGGTGATGCGCGAGCCCCAGCCGCCCGAAAGCGTGTTGGTGATTGCCACCACGTTGCCCCACTGGTCGGCGGCCGCAAAGTGCGTGGTGCCTTCCTGATAGGACGGGGGATAGGAAACGGTGGCTTCATCGAGGTTGAGCGCGGCGCGGCGGGCCTCGGTGTTTTCTTCCGAGAGCAGCCATTCGACCGGCACGTCCACGAAGTCCGGGTCGCCGATATAGGCGTCGCGGTCGGTGGCGGCCAGGTTCACCGCTTCCATGAACAGGTGGAGATATTCGGGCGAGTTGTGCTCCATCGCGCCGACATCGAAGCCCTCAAGGATTTCGAGAGTTTCAAGCACCTGCAATCCGGAGGACGGAGGGGCGCTGGTATAGACGGTGTAGCCACGATATTCGGTGCTGACCGGGGTCATCCATTCCGGCTCGAAATTGGCCAGATCCTCGATGGAGAGGACGCCACCATATTTCTGGACGGTATCGGCGATCTGCTCGCCGATGCGGCCGCCATACACAACGCCAAGGCCTTCTTCAGCCACGGCGCGCAGCGTATCGGCATAGCCCTGATTGCGATAGATATCGCCGGCCTTCCACGGTTCCCCGTCGGCCCTGCCCCAATAGGTAACCGTCTCTTCGTAGCCGGAGTCAGTGGCCTGGTTGACCAGCGAGTTCATGCTGTTGGCCATCGATGCCGTCAGCGGGAAGCCGTCTTCGGCCAGAGCGATCGTGGGCGCGAAGGCATCGGCAACGCTGATGGTGCCGTATTCTTCAAGCACCGTGACCCAGCCGGCAATATTGCCAGGCACCGCGATCGACAGGGCGCCGCGGTTACGGATATCGTTGCTGGTGTACAGGGAGAGGTCGAGCCCGGATGGCCCGCGGCCACCGAATTCCAGACCACGCACCTCGCCGATTTCCGGCGAATAGTAAAGCAGATAACCTACGCCAAAGGGGCTGGAGAGGTTTGGCTCAAGCAGGCCCACCGCAGCGGCTGTTGCGACGACGGAGTCGACCGCGTTGCCGCCTGTGGCCAATACCTGCTGGCCAATCTGCGCAGCAGTCGGTGATGCGGCGACGACCATCCCTTTCTCGCCAAAAACCAGCGGCCGGCCATTTTGCGCAAAGGCAGCGGGCGCAAAGGCAGTTGCGGCGAATAGAGCAACAGCGCTCACAGCCAAGAAACGTCTAAATTGCATGGTCATAACTCCTCCTCACGATCATGCTTAGGAAAGACAGGCGTTAACTGAGTTGGTATGCTACTTTAGGTTACGGTCCTCCATGGTGAACAATCGTATTGATCGCTAACCCTCCTTAGTTGCGGGGGTCAGTGTATAGTGTTGCATTTCTGGGGTGCTAGTCGAAATCAGGGGGCTCTAGGTAAATATGAAAATATTTTGTAAATAAATATCTGTGTTTTGTAAAACAGCTGAAAACGTATTTGCGTTTCTTGCCGTTAGCCGTGTTCGGTCTCTTGGGGAAAGTCGTGGCGTGCTTTGGATCATAAGAGATATCGGGGGGCGCATTCTGTCGGTACGCCTGCGACGGTAGCGGCGCAATTATGAATGTACGACGTGTTTTTTCTTTTGGTGCGGCAAGTTTTTCTTTGTCGCGCGCAGGCCGGCCCATACAAGCCAGCCGCGCCGGCCATCGATGGGCTCGAAGGGCCTGGCGCTCGCAGCGTCTTGGCTGCAGAGCGATGTGTCATGGGAAAATCGAGAGGTGGTGCGGGCGGTCGGAATCGAACCGACACTCTGTTTCCAGAACCAGATTTTGAGTCTAGCGCGTCTACCAGTTCCGCCACGCCCGCAGCGGGATCATCATGGCGGCGGACTATAGGCAAACAGGGGGCGGCGTCAATCGCCCAATTGATCGATCTGACCGGTTTTCGTTCAAAGACGACAACTGGTTGGGGGCTGCCGTAAATCCGGCGTGATGACGATTGAAATACCGGTGCGGTTGGGGCATCCCTGCCGTCACCCACAACTGAACGTGATCCGTCAGCCATGAGCCAGCAAACTATCCCATCTGCAGCGCGCAGCCGCCTTTTTGCCGGCTCCGCCTTTGTCCTTGGCCTGCTGGCCATTTTGGGGGCGCTGGCGTTTCAGTTCATCGGTGGGCTGTATCCGTGCGAATTGTGCCTCACCCAACGCTGGCCGTACTATATCGGCCTGCCCTTGCTGGCGCTGGGGCTGATCGTGTGGAACAAATTGCCCGCTCCCATGCGCGGGGCGCTGGCGGCGGGCGTTGCGGCGCTGTTTGCCTGGGGGGCGATGGTCGGCGTCTATCACGCGGGCGCCGAATGGCGCTTCTGGCCCGGGCCGCAAAGCTGTTCGGGCATGGGCGACGACGTGATCAGCCTCGATATGCTGTCCGACATGAGCGACGTGCGCATCGTGCCGTGCGACGCTATCCAGTGGGAATTGTTCGGTATTTCCCTCGCCGGGTTCAACGCTTTGATCTCGGCGGCGGTGGCGGTCCTGCTGGTGCTGAGCATCCGCGCGCTGCGGCGCGGCTAAGGCTCCAGTTCGATATCCCAATAGAGGTAATCGAGCCAGCTTTCGTGCAGATAGTTGGGCGGGAAGGCGCGGCCGTTGTTGTGCAGGTCATACACGGTGGGGCGATAGGGCTTTTGCAACGGGATCATGCCGATGTCGCGGGGCATGCGGTTGGCCTTGCGCAGATTGCAGGGCGAGCAGGCGGCCACCACATTGTCCCATGTCGTCTTGCCGCCGCGTGAGCGTGGAATGACGTGATCGAAGGTGAGATCATGGTGGGTGCCGCAATACTGGCACTCGAAGCGGTCGCGCAGGAAGACATTGAAGCGGGTGAAGGCGGGATAGCGGGCGGGCTGGACATAGTCCCTGAGCGAAATCACGCTCGGCAGGCGCATTTCGAAGCTGGGACTTCGGACCACCCGATCATACTCTGAAACGATGTGAACCCGTTCGAGGCAGACCGCCTTGATGGCGTCCTGCCAGCTCCACAACGACAAGGGATAATAGCTCAGCGGCCTGAAATCCGCGTTCAGAACGAGCGCGGGGCAGGCTTGCGGCGATACATTTCGAGGTGACACATGGACTGTCACTGAACCCTCCGGGGTATGGATGACCATCCCCGTCGCGCTCCCACACTCAAGTGCGCTCTCACCGCATGCCGGAAGCGCTCCGGCGATTCCTTGGCTATATTCTATGCCTGTTGTGACAGGGCTGTGAAGAATTTTGTTGCGTCTCGCGCTTTGTTGTCATGGGTTGAGCCGGGTGCGCAGGAATGCGGTGGCCGCGTCGAGCCCGTCCTGGGCGATGGAATGGCCGGTTCCCGGGGAAATATGGAGCGTCGTGTCGATGCCCAGACCGGTCAAAACCGGCAGCGCGGCCTGGCTTCCCGCGACCGGGACGACATCATCGAGATCGCCGTGAACCAGCAGGACGGGCGGGCGTGACGCGCATTCTATGGCGAGTTTTTCAGGGGAGATGACGAGGCCGGAAAAGCTCACAATGCCTTTAAGCGGTTCGGGCAATCGCAGGCCGGTATAGAGCGCCATCATCGCGCCCTGGGAAAAGCCCGAGAGGATCGTATCGGCGGGACCAAGGTCGGTCTGGGCCCATAGATCGGCGAGAAAGGCAGCGATCACGGGGTGAGCGATCTCGGCGCCGGTCAGTCTCGACAGGTCCCGGTCGCGTTCCAGATCGAGCGGAAACCACTCGTAACCAAAGGGATTGCCGCCGCAGACCTGCGGGGCGTTGGGCGCAACGAACATCGTATCGGGGAAGCTGTCGCGCCAGAACTGGCCCAGCGAAATCAGATCGCGGCCATCCGAACCATAGCCGTGCAGCAGCACGACGAGGCTTTTTGCCGAGCCGGAAGCGGGTGCGAGCATGGGGCCGGAGAGTTTGACGGGAGTGGTCGTGGTCATTGGGTATCCATGGTTGGGTAAAGCTAGAGTGCATCCCAGCTGTCTGAGTTCTTCATAGCCGAGAAGTAGCGCCAGAACATCAGCGCTGCGGCCCCCCGGTGGGGCGACCAATCGGCGGCGCGGGCGATCATCTGCTTGGTGGTGGGCCGGTCGGGGAGGGCAAAAGCATGGGCGACGGCCTTTTGCAGGGCGAGGTCGCCGGAGGGGAAAATATCCGGGTGGCCGGCGCAAAACAGCAGATAGATCTCAGCGGTCCAGGGACCGATGCCCTTGAGTTGTATGAGAGTTTCGATGGCTGCGTTGGCTTCCAGCCTTTCGATGGCAGCGAAATCGAGCGTACCGTCGGCGATGGCAAGGGCGAGGCCGCGAATGGTTTCGAACTTGCCGCGCGACAGGCCGGTCTGACGCAATTGCGCTTCGTCGAACCCCAGATACGCCGCGGGGGTTGTGGCCCCCAATGCCTCGACGCGGCCCCAGATGGCGCGGGCGCTGGCGACCGATAATTGCTGGCCGCAGATGATGCGGGCCATGCCGGCAAAGCCGCCGGGGCTGGTGCGCAGCGCGATATCGCCCGCCCGCTCGATGGCTATCGCCAGCCGCGCGTCGCGCTTGCCCAGGCCGTCGAGATGGGCGGCGAGCGAGGCGGGGGTGTCGAGACGGGCTGGAGCGAGGCCGTGGGCCGTGCTAGGGGCAGCAGGTGAGGAACGAGGGCGAGTCATGTCGCTTCCATCTCAAACGATTTTTCGCTTCGCGCCAAGCCCGAATGGCAGGCTGCATCTGGGGAACGCCTATTCGGCGCTCTATGCCGACCATTGGGCAAGAGCCCTTGGCGGGGTTGCACTGCTGCGGATCGAAAACATCGACACCACCCGCTGTCGACCCGAATTTGCCGCGGGAATCCTTGAGGATCTCGAATGGCTTGGCCTGATCTATCCTCGTCCCATCCGGCGGCAGTCGGACCATCTGGAAGAGTATCACGCGGGGGCGGAGCGCCTGCGCGAGATGGGGGTGCTCTATCCGTGCTTTTGCTCGCGCAGCGAGATCAGGGCGCAGGGGCTGGCACAGGTCGATCCGGCGGGCGCGCCGCTCTATGCGGGACGGTGCCGGAAGCTTTCAGAGGCCGAGCGCCGGGCAAAGCTGGCGGCAGGGCACCGGGTAGCGTGGCGGCTGGATGTGAGTCGGGCGCTGGAGCTGGCGGGGGAAGTGATGATCCGCGAGGCGATGCCGGACCCCGGCTGTCCGGTGATCTCGCGCCCGGCCCAGCCGGAGCGCTGGGGGGACGTGGTACTTGTCCGTAAGGACATTGCCGCGAGTTACCATCTGGCGGTGGTGGTCGATGATGCGGCGCAGGGTGTTACGCATGTAACGCGGGGGCTCGACCTTTATCCCGCGACTGACATTCACGTTCTGCTGCAGGCGCTGCTCGGCCTGCCGGCCCCGATCTATACCCATCACCAGTTGATCCGGGATGAGGAGGGGGAAAAGCTGGCCAAATCGCGCGGATCGGAACGGGTCGCCGATTTGCGGGCCGCCGGATGGAGCGCGGCGGCGGTGCGGCACCGTCTGGGATTTTAGCCGAAACTGCGCTGTGCGACCGTCGAAATTGCCTTTTCATGGGGTGTGCCGAAATTTTCTCCCAAAATCGCGTCGAGGCGCGGGTCGGCCAGGCCGAGTTCGTGATCCCAAATATAGCGCATCTCGACCAGACCGCGGATAAGTGGGCTGAAAACGCCGATGGCGCGCAACATCGCCCAGGGATAGTTGGTCTGTTTGAGACGGCGATGGGGCACGGCCTTCTGGATGGCGGCGAAGGTCTGGTTGGCGGTGGCGAGATGCCCTCGGAAATGAAAAGTCTCAAACGCATCAAAGGTTTCGCGCTGACCGGCAAGGGTGACAAAGGCGCTTGCGAAGTCGGGGAGATAGGCCCAGGCGTTGGGAATCCGGCGCTTTGGGTTGAGGCAGACTTTGTCTTTTTGGGCCTCGCGCAGGATAAGCTGATCGAAGAAATCACCGCCGAGCGGGGAGCCGTAGAAATTGCCGGCGCGCAGGATAATGGCGCGCATCAGGCCGGCGTGCGAAGCGGATTCCAGCTGTAATTCCATGGCCTTACGGATGGTGCCGCGATAGGTTTGCGGGTGCTGGGGCAGGGCGGGGGTGATGATCCGGTCGGTGGCGGAATAATTGTAGATATTCCCCGGAAAAAGCATTGTTTTTCCGTGACTTACGGCGATGGCGCGGGTCATCAGGGCCTCGGCGGCCCCATTGCCCCATTGGTGATAGGGGAGGTTGAGGGCGTTGAGGACCACATCGGAACCTTCGACGGCGCGGCGCAAATCATCGGTGGACTCCGCGTTTCCAACAATAAATTCAATGCCTTGGATGGGATGGCGGTCGGCGCGGGCAAAGCCCTTTACCGTCCATCCGGCGTCGCGAAAAGCGAGGGCGGCAGCATGGCCGAGGCCACCGGTGACACCCAGAATTGTGATCGAAGTTGGGGACAACGTTTGCCTCAAAATGACTGGAGTTGTGACGAGATCAGCATCAGGATGAGCGGAAAATCACCCTTGACGTTGGCAGTCTCTTCCATTCACATTCAGATGGGTATTGGCCAATTTTGCCTAAGAGGTATTCAGAAATGAATGATGGGCCGGACTGGGCGCTGTGGCGCAGTTTTGCCGCCGTGGCTCAACACGGATCGCTGTCGCGGGCCGGGCGCGCGCTGGGTCTGTCGCAGCCCACGGTCGGGCGGCATATCGAGGCGCTGGAAACCGCACTGGCGGCGAAACTGTTCGAGCGTTCGGTGAGCGGGTTGGTGCCGACCGAGTTGGGGCTGCGCGCCTATGAGAAGGTGCAGCGCGCCGAGCTGGCGCTGGCCGAAGCCGAACTGATGGCGGCGGGCGCGGTGGCGCATCCGGACGGCAGCGTACGGATTACCGCCAGTGTGGTGTTTGCCCATGCGGTGTTGCCGCCCATGCTGCGCGAGTTGCGGACGGAATTTCCCCGGATCGCGCTGGAACTGGTCCCCACCGATTCGCCGGAGAACCTGTTGTTGCGTGAGGCCGATATCGCCGTGCGAATGTTCCGGCCCACGCAAAGCGATCTGGTGGCGCGCAAGCTGGGCGAAACCGCGGTCGTCGCCTGTGCGCATGAAGCCTATCTCGCGCGGCGCGGGGTGCCCGCAACCGTTGATGATCTGCGCGCGCATGATCTGATCGGGTTCGACCGCTCCGACATGCTGATCGTGGCGGCGGCGCAACTGGGCGTCACGCTGCATCGCGACGATTTCGCCATCCGCTGCGACAGCCAGAGCGCGATGTGGGAGATGATCCGGGCCGGAGTGGGGATCGGTTTTGCACAGGAAAACATTATCCGGGACACGCCGGGGATGCGGGCGATCCCCTTACCGCTTGCGATCCCGCCCATGGAGGTGTGGCTGACCAGCCATCGGCAATTGTACACGGCGCGGCGGATCAGGGCGGTCTATGACCGGCTGGGAGAAATGATCGGCAATTGGCTGGGGCGCACTGGCGTCCAGCGTCAAAATGGAGCATGACCGCAGGGAGAGAAAGCGTCGTATAAGGGCGCGGCCAAACAGAAGAAAGCGGTGTCATGGAAGTCTTGCTCAACATCCTGATCTTTCTCGCCATCGGCTCGGTGACGGTGATCCTGGGACTGGGTCTTTATACCATGTTCAAGGGCGGATCGGCCAACACAAGCCAGAAGCTGATGCGGGCCCGCGTGATCATGCAGTTCGTTGCCGTCGCGTTGATGATGCTGGCGCTGTTCGTGTTCGGGCCGATGCGCTGAGAGGGCCGCCTGGTGGCGGGCGGATGAGCGGAAACGGAAGGAGCGCAGCGCCATGATCAAGATCAACAAGATTTACACCCGCACCGGGGACGACGGCACCACCGGGCTGGTGGACGGGCCGCGGCGGCCCAAGGACGATCTGCGGGTCGAGGCCTATGGCACGGTGGAAGAGGCCAATGCGGCGATCGGGCTGGCGCGGCTGCACACGCATGATCGGGCGCGCGTCGACCATACGCTGGCGCGGGTGCAGAATGATCTGTTCGATCTGGGTTCTGACCTCGCAACGCCCGGCCCGGATGCCGACCGGCCTTATACCGCGCTGCGGGCCACAGCGGCGCAGGTCGATTGGGTCGAAGCGCAGATCGATCATTTCAACGCCATGCTCGATCCGCTGCGCTCGTTCGTTCTGCCGGGCGGCACCCCGCTGGCGGCAGCGCTGCATCTGGCGCGTACCATCACCCGCCGCGCCGAGCGCATCTGCGTGACCCTGCGGCGGGCCGAGCCCGAGCTCAATGGGGAAACTGTGCGCTATCTCAACCGGCTGTCGGACCTGCTGTTCGTGCTGGGCCGGGTGGCGAATGCCAATGGCAGCGAGGACGTGTTGTGGGAGCCGGGGAAAAATACCGGCAGCAGCAAGGACGGGTAGGGGCTCGAAGTCTCCTAGGAAGGGGTAGAGGTAGAGGCGGCATGGAGGGGCCTCTCGGGTGCTGCCGGTTACTGGATCCCGGATCAAGTCCGGGATGACAGCGTCGGGGGAAGCGACTGACGTGCTGTTTTTCCCTTCTCCCGTGTGGGGAGAAGGTGCCCCGAAGGGGCGGATGAGGGGGCAGAGGATCGGCGGGGACGGTGGGCTGGGGGAGACTCAGAGCACCCCTCATCGGGCTTTTCGCTGTCGCGAAAACCCACCTTCTCCCTCAAGGGAGAAGGGGTAGAGGTGGCGTGAGGGGCCTCTCGGGTGCTGCCGGTTACTGGATCCCGGGTCAGGTCCGGGATGACAGCGTCGGGGGAGGGGGGCTGCGGCTATCTGGGAGGGGGCGGAACCGCCAGCGGCGTCTAGGTTCTATCTTCATGCCAAGCCATGTCTGCCATCGTCATCCCGGCCTCCGAGCCGGGATCCAGTAAACGGCAGAGGTGCGGATTGTGAGTAGCGACGGTGGGATGGGGGAGACTCTGAGCACCCCTCATCCGGCTTTTCGCTTTGCGCCCCAGCCATTCGAGCATAGCTCTCATGGCCTTCTCGCCTCCGATCGTGCCACTGGCACGATCGGCTAGCGGCTCGAAGTCTCCCTCAAGGGGAGAAGGGGTAGAGGCGGCGTGGGGGTGCCTCTCGGGTGCTGCCGGTTACTGGATCCCGGATCAAGTCCGGGATGACAGCGTCGGGGGAGGGGCGGCGGCTGGGGACCTTTCGGTCAGAGGGACAGGGCGGCTTCGATGACGCGGTGGCCGTCGGGGGTGTCCCAGTGGGCGGGGCCTTGCAGGACGCCAAGTTCGCATCCGCCCGTATCGACCAGCACGGTGGCGGGCAGGCCGAGCGTTACGGCGTCGTTGCGCAGGCGCTCGAACACCTTGTAACTCGGATCGGCGAACAGTTTGAGGTTGTCGGCGCCGATCTCTTCGAGGAACAGGCCGGCAGCGGTGGGGCCATCGGTGCCCATGTCGAGGCTGATGGCGACGACTTCGAAATCATCCCCGCCATATTTGGCTTCCAGCGCATCGAGATAGGGCATTTCCTCGCGGCACGGCGCGCACCAGGTGGCCCAGAAATTGACCAGAAGCGTCTTGCCGGAAAAATCGGCGAGGGTGAGCGGATCGCCATTGGCGTCCTGGAAGGCGAGGTCAGAATAATTGCGCCATTGGCTGGACGGCAGCAGCGCCGCAAGCTCGCCGCGCGCGGCGTCGTCGATGAATTGGGCGACCTCGGGACGGGCTTCACATGTCGCCGCACCTGCGGTGCTGCCATTGCTAAGCCAAACGCCCCCCGCTATAGCTACCGCCGCTACGACGAGGCCGGTTCCCAACATCACGGGGCGGGCCGAGCCGCGCTTTTTTTCATTCGTATCCATAACACTCCACTCGCAAAACACATTCAGAGGCGCCGATGAGCAATCGCATGTGGGGCGGCCGGTTCGCATCCGGGCCCGACGCCATCATGGAAGAGATCAACGCTTCGATCGGCTTCGACAAGCGCCTGTTCAGGCAAGACATCGAAGGGTCCATAGCCCACGCGACCATGCTGGAGAAAGCCGGCATTCTGACGCGCGACGACCGGGACGCCATCATCACGGGTCTAGAGACCGTGCGCGGGGAAATCGAGAGCGGCGCGTTCACCTTCTCGCGAGCGCTCGAAGACATTCACATGAATGTGGAGAACCGGCTGCGCGAACTGATCGGGGAACCCGCCGGACGGCTGCACACCGCCCGCTCGCGTAATGATCAGGTGGCCACCGACTTCCGGCTCTATGTGCGCGACGCGCTCGACATGCTCGCCGCCCAGGTCGAAACCCTGCAAAAGGTGATGGTGGACAAGGCCGAGACCGAAGCCGCCACCGTGATGCCGGGCTTTACCCATTTGCAAAGCGCCCAGCCGGTGACCTTTGGCCATCACATGCTGGCCTATGTGGAAATGCTCGAACGCGACAAGGGGCGGCTGCTCGATGCGCGGCGACGGCTCAATGAAAGCCCGCTGGGGGCGGCGGCCTTGGCCGGGACCAGCTTTCCCATCGATCGGGCCATGACGGCAGAAGCGCTCGGGTTCGACCGGCCCATGGCCAATTCGCTCGATGCGGTGTCGGACCGCGATTTCATCCTCGAAACGCTGGCGGCGGCCTCGATTGCGGCGATGCATCTGTCGCGGCTGAGCGAGGAACTGGTGATCTGGTCTTCGGCGCAGTTTGCCTTCGTGCGGCTGTCGGACAAGTTTTCGACCGGCTCGTCGATCATGCCGCAAAAGCGCAACCCCGACGCAGCGGAGCTGATCCGCGCCAAGGTGGGGCGGATTTTTGCCGCGTTCTCATCGCTGCTGATCGTGATGAAGGGGCTGCCGCTGGCCTATTCGAAAGACATGCAGGAAGACAAGGAAGTCGCCTTCGACGCGCTGGACAATTTCTCGCTGGCGCTGGCGGCGATGACCGGGATGATGGGCGACCTCACCGTCAATCGCGAACGGATGGCGGCGGCGGCGGGAGCGGGGTTTTCGACCGCAACCGACCTTGCCGACTGGCTGGTGCGGGCGGCCAATGTGCCGTTCCGCGACGCGCACCACATTACCGGGCGCGCGGTGGCGGCGGCGGAAGCCAAGGGGTGCGGGCTGGAAGGCCTGACCATCGAGGATTTCAAGGCGATCGACGAGCGGATCACCTCGGAGGTTTCCAAGGTGCTGGGCGTAGACAATTCGGTGAAATCGCGCACGAGCTTTGGCGGCACTGCGCCGCAGAATGTGCGGGCGCAGGTGGCGGGCTGGCGCGAGCGGCTGGGGGGGTGAACACTCCCATGGCTGGGCTTTTTGCCGTCTCAGTCCCCCTCATCCCCGGCCCTTCTATCTCAAGGGGAGACGGGGGAGTTTGGGGCCTGCAGACGGGAAAGAGCCGGGGCGCTGCCGGTTACTGGATCCCGGATCAGGTCCGGGATGACGGGTGTGGGTGGGGAGCCCTCTGAGGCTGACCACGCTCACCGGGGTCATCCCGGGCGAAGACCCGGGAACCAGTATGCTCAATGGTGCAAGGGGGCTCTTTGATGAGGGCCTGCGATTCTGGCCGGAATGCTCCACCGGATGAGGTGGCGGATTTCTCCGGAACCGGGGCAAGAGGCCGCATCTGGGCGGAGTGGGGAAAGAGCCGGTTGGCTGCCGGTTACTGGAGCCCGGCTCAAGTCCGGGATGACGGCAGTGGGGACCGTATGGGCGGGCTGTCGCTGTCGTGGACACAACATAAGACTTAAAGGCGCTGGGTGATGGTGCATCATTTTGAATATCGCGATGGGCAGATGTTTGCCGAGGATGTGGCGCTGGCCGAACTGGCTGAAGAGATCGGCACGCCGTTCTACTGCTATTCGCGGGCGACCTTCACCCGGCATATCAGGGTGATGAGCGAGGCGTTTGCCGGGATCGACACGCTGCTGGCCTATGCCATGAAGGCCAATTCCAACCAGGCCATGCTGACCATTGCGGCGCGCGAGGGGATCGGCGCGGATGTGGTGTCGGGGGGCGAGCTGGAGCGGGCGCTGCGGGCCGGGATCGCGCCGGAAAAAATCATCTTTTCGGGGGTGGGCAAGACGGCAGACGAGCTGGCGCAGGGGCTCAAGGCGGGCATCCTGTGCTTTAACGTCGAATCCGAACCGGAACTGGACCGGCTCGACCGGGTGGCGC
>NZ_DATMGM010000047.1:0-17368 GCF_035555455.1 Pelagibacterium sp.
CTTCCCCTCGCCCGCCGGGCAAGTGTTCATCTGCGGCGCCTTGATGACGCTGCGGCTGGGGGCCCTGCGGCTGGTGCTGTCCCAGCTTGGCGCGCTCGACGCGTTCCGGCCCTATATGGTGGCCAGCAACTGGGCGAGCGCCATTGTCGCTGTGGGCCTGCTGGTTGCGACCGTGATCGTGACCGTCGGTCTTGCCCTGCTGCTGGGCCCCTCGTCCGCCCAGATCATCGTGGGGCTGATCCTGATGCTCTGGGCCGCCGCCGCCATTGCGCTGCTGGTCATCGAGATCAACATCTATCGCCTTATTGCCCGCCTCGGCCCAGGCGAAATCGCGCTGGCGCTCCTCGCCCAGATCGGCGTCCTGACCGCCGGTGCCCTCGCCATGGGATATCTGCCGCTGGCCTGAACCCGGTCACAACTCCGGATAATCGACCCCGACCATATAGAGCCCCGCTGACGGTGCCATCGCCCCGCAGCGTGCCCGATCACGCGCTTCGAGCGCGGCGCGAAGATCATCCGCCGACCAGCGCCCCTCCCCCACCAGCTTGAGCGACCCGGCCATCGAGCGCACCTGATGATGGAGGAACGAGCGCGCCGAGGCTTCGATCAGAACGGTGTCCCCGTCGCGCCGCACAACCAGCCGATCCAGCGTCCGGATCGGCGAATTGGCCTGACACTGCGCCGAGCGGAACGTCGAAAAATCGTGCCGCCCGACCAGTGCCTGCGCCGCATTATCCATCGCCTCGGCATCGAGCGGCACCGGCACGTGCCACACACGATTGTGCTCCAGCGCGGGCCGGGCCCTGCGGTTGGAAATGCGATACTGATAATGCCGGGCCAGCGCCGAAAACCGCGCCTCGAAGGCATCGCTCACCGCCGCGCAGGCAAGCACCGCCACCGGCAAGGGCCGCAAATGATAATTGAGCGCCTCGGCGATCCGGAACGGGTCCCACTCGCGCGACAGGTCGAAATGGGCCACCTGCCCGCGCGCGTGCACCCCCGCATCGGTGCGCCCGGCGCTCTGGGTGCGGACGCTCTCGCCGGAAAATTTCTCGATCGCGTCTTCGAGCGCCTGCTGCACCGACAGCGCATCGGCCTGCCGCTGCCACCCGACAAACGGGCTTCCATCATATTCGAGGATGAGCTTGTAGCGAGGCATGGCCTCTAGCGCACCGTCTGGCCCGCAAGATCGCCAGCGCCGCGCAGGAACGCCTCGGCGTCCATCGCGCCCTTGCCCTCGCGCTGCACCTGGGTCAGCCGCACCGCGCCGTTGCCACAGGCAATGGTGAGGCCCGCAAGCACCGTGCCCGGCGCGCCTTCGCCCTCGGCCAGCACAGACCGCAAGGCCTTGACCCGCACCGGCTTGCCGCCCAGCTCCACCTCGAACCACGCTCCGGGGAACGGCGACAGCCCCCGAATATGGTTGTGAACCTCCTGAGCGGGACGGGAAAAATCGATCCGGGCCTCGGCCTTGTCGATCTTTTGGGCGTAGGTGACGCCCGTGTCGGGCTGCGGCGTGAAATCGAGCGCATCGCGATCGAGGGCCGACAGCGCCCGCCCGATCAGATCAGCCCCGCGCCGCATCATTTCGTCATGCAGCTCCCCGGTGGTCATGTCCGGCCCGATGGGGATTTCCTCGACCAGCCCCACAGGGCCGGTATCGAGCCCTTCCTCCATCTGCATCACCGTCGCCGCCGTGCGCGCATCGCCCGCCATCACCGCCCGGTGAATGGGGGCCGCCCCGCGCCAGCGCGGCAACAGCGATCCGTGCAGGTTCAGGCACCCTTTTTCCGGCGCGGCCAAAACCGCAGGCGGCAGCAGCAAGCCATAGGCGACCACCACCGCAACCTCGGCCCCCAGGGCAGCAAAGGTCGCCACATCGGCGGGGTCGCGGAAGTTTTTCGGGGTGAACACCGGGATGCCGAACTCTTCGGCAGCGATATGGACCGGGGATTTGCGCACATCCTGCCCGCGTCCGGCGGGCCGGGGCGCGCGGGTGTAGCAGGCGATCACGTCGTGCCCGCGCATGACGATTTCCGTCAGCGTGGGAACGGCGAACTCAGGAGTGCCCATGAAAATGACGCGCATCGCAGCCGTCCCCAACCCCAGAGCGCTTCGACAAGCGCGTTAAATAAAAACGGATGCGAAGCCGCTCCGCCGACAATCAGCCGGCGAGCCGGGCCTTCTTCTGGAAGCGCTTGAGCACCCGGTCGCGCTTGAGGCGCGAGAGGTAGTCGATATAGAGCACGCCATCGAGATGATCGATCTCGTGCTGCATGCACACCGCCAGCCGTCCGGTCGCGTGGCGGGTCACCTCTTCGCCGGTTTCGGTGTAAAATTTCACCGTCACCTCGGCGGGGCGCTCCACGTCGTAATAGAATTCGGGGATCGACAGGCAGCCTTCCTCGGACACGGCGACCTCGTCGCTCATGCCCACGATCTCGGGATTGACCATGACGATCTTGCCGGAATCGGGGTTTTCCTCATCGGCCAGATCGATCACCGCCACCCGCTTCATATAGCCGATCTGGGGTCCGGCCAGCCCGACGCCGGGCGCGTCATACATGGTCTCGAACATGTCGGCGACGGTCTTTTTGAGCTCGTCGTCGAACTGTTCGACCGGTTCGGCCACCTTGCGCAGCAGGGGATCGGGCAGGATAAGGATTTCGCGGACTGACATTTCTCGTCTCTTTCGGGGGCTCTCCCGCGCACTGGTTAATCCAGACGTGTGGGCGCGGTCAAGCAAAGCGCATATGGGAAGCGGCGAATCAGATAACAAGAACATTATGGAAACAGCGCTCTTTACCATCGGCACCATGCCGGTCACCCCCTTTGCCCTGCTGCTTGGCGGGCTGGGGCTCACGGTCCTCCTGCTGGTTGCGATGCTCATCGCCCAGTCGGCCGCATCGCGCCGCCGCGCGGCAGAAGCCGATAGCGAGGCCGCCCGCGCCGCCGACATGGAGCGGCACCTCGCCGACATGATGCGCATCCAGTCCGAGATGACCGGGCGCATGCAGACCATGAGCGAGATTTTCGGCACACGCACCTCCGATCTGGCCCGAGTGCTCACCGAGCGCATCGACGCGACCTCGCACCGGGTCAACCAGTCGATGACCGAGAGCCGTACCCAGACCGAGGAAACCCTCACCAAGCTCAATGAGCGGCTGGCGGTGATCGACCGCGCCCAGACCAATATCGCCCAATTGTCGGGCGAGATCGTCTCCCTGCAATCGATCCTCTCCAACAAGCAGCAGCGCGGAGCCTTCGGGCAGGGCCGGATGGAAGCGATCATCGCTGACGGACTGGCGCAGGGCAGCTACCAGTTCCAGGCGGTGCTCTCGAACAATTCGCGCCCCGATGCGCTCATCCACATGCCCAATGACGCCCCGGCGCTGGTCATCGACGCCAAGTTCCCACTCGAAGGCTGGCAGCGGATCGCCGATGCCGAAACCCCGGACATGGTACGCACCGCCATGAGCGGCTTCCGCTCCGATTGCGCCATCCATATCAAGGCGATTGCCGAAAAATACCTGATCGCGGGCGAGACCCAGGACACCGCCTTCATGTTCGTGCCCTCGGAATCGATCTTTGCCGATCTCCATGAGCGGTTCGAGGATGTGGTGCAGCGCGCCGCGCGGGCGCGGGTGGTGATCGTCTCGCCTTCGCTGCTGATGCTGTCGATTCAGGTCATCCAGGCGCTGTTGCGTGACGTGCGCATGCGCGAGCAGGCCCATGTAATCCAGAAAGAAGTCGTCGCCCTGCTCGCCGATGTGGGCCGCCTCAATGATCGGGTCGGCAAGCTGCAAACCCATTTCCGCCAGGCCAATACCGATATCGACGACATCCTGATTTCCACCGGCAAGGTGGTGCGGCGCGGCGAAAAGATCGAGGCGCTGGAATTCGAGGACGCCCAGCCGCAATTGCTCGATTAGAGCATCAGATGCGAAAATAAAAAACTAGAGCAGCCAGAACGCCAGCCCATAGGCCACCGCCCCTGCCACGGTCGCGACCGAAATGTCGCGACGGACGAGAAATCCGGCGATGGTTCCCACCACGCCCGCGCTCAACAGCGTCATCGCCCGCAGATCGGCCTCAAGCAGCGGCAGGAACGCCGCCACGGTGAGCGCGGTGATCGCCGCCGGGCCGGTGGCGTTGAGAAACCGGCTCACCGGCCCGTCGGGATCGACGGAACTGACATTGAGCCGTGTGGGCAAAAAGCGCATGGCCCAGGTCCCCACCCCGACGATCAGACCGATCAGCAGAACTTCGGTGGTCATCGGAATTTCCCTTCCCAGCGGATCAGTCCCGACAGCGCTCCCGCCACCATGCCACCCACGATCCCCACCGTTGGCGATACGAGCAGGATAAGCGGGGCGGTGACCAGCGCGGTGATGATGACAACGCCCAAGGTGCGGCGCGACAACAGCGCCAGCAGCATGGCCAGGAACAGGGCGGGCATCAGAAAGCCCAGCGCCGCGTCCAGCGCCGGATAGCCCGACACCGCGCCGCCGAACACCGCGCCTGCCAGCGTGCCGAGCACCCATGAGACGTACGGCCCCAGCCCGATCCCGAACATGAAGCGTTCGGAAAAATGTTCCCGCGACTTGTCCAGCGCCACGATGGTGGCCCCGAACGCCCCGTCGCTCAGCCATCCGGCCCAGCCCCAGGCATGGCGCGAGGCGGCGCGATCGCGCGCCTTTTCAAGGATCGCCGGGCCATAGAGCACGTGACGCAGATTGGTCGCCATGATCGAGAGCGCCGTCACCAGCAGCGGCGCGCCGGTCCCCAGCAATGCCAGCACCAGAAACTGGCTCGCTCCGGCATAAATCACTGCCGAGAGGAATCCGGCCTCCAGCGCGCTCAGCCCCGCGCGCTCCGCCGCAATGCCAAAGGCCACGCCAACCGGAAAGTATCCCAGAGTAATGGCGAGGCTGGCCGCAGCGCCAGCGCGGAAGCTGTCTTTGGGGGCGGTAAGTGTGGCGGTCATGATGGCGGGCCGTAAGGGACAAAGCCGTGTTCTATAAGCCCATAGCCCCCTTTTGCCAATCATCAGGAAACACCGGCGTGGGGCATTACAGGTGCCGGGCCTCGCCTCATTTGCAACCCCTTCCCGGTCTGGCTCGTTCTTCTGCCCAATGGGATGATTATCAAGTCCCGCGAAGACAAGCATAAACACGCTCTGCTCTTGTCCTTGGCGCCCTCCGAGCATTCGGCGGGATGCGGCCCTGCATCCCGCCGTTTCCTGTCACCAGAACCGGCACTTTTCGCTTGCTAAAACTGCTGCTCCGAACCTTGGCGATTAACCAGCGATTTGTGAGTAACTACCGCCATCTTCCCTAAACATTTGCAGCACATTCGGGCGGTGCGCGTGGTTGACCGAAACGAGCCATCCCGGCACCGTCGGAACATGTGATTCGGCCTTTCAAGGACAGCCATGACCGCTCTTGCCGAGTTTGCCATGCTCGCCCATGGCTGGCGTCGCCTGCTCCTGCTGCTCGCCGCCGGAGCGCTGGCCGGGCTCTCCGCCGCGCCGTTCTTTTTCCTGCCAGCCCTGTTCATCGGCCTGCCGGTCCTCGTCTGGTCGCTGGATGGTGCGGAACGCAAGCGGTTGAGTTGGCTGAGCTTTTTCGGCCCGGCCTTCTGGATCGGCACCGCGTTCGGGCTGGGCTATTTCACCGTTTCCCTCCATTGGATCGGCGCGGCCTTCTTTGTCGATGGCGGCTGGCTGATCGCGCTCATGCCCGTTGCCGTTGTCGGCCTGGCCCTGGTGCTGGCCCTGTTCTGGGGCGCGGGCACGGCGCTGGCCCATCTGTTCTGGTCGGCCGGAATTGGCCGGATTTTCGCCCTTGCCACCGCTCTCACCCTCGCGGAGCTGGCGCGGGGATATCTTTTCACCGGTTTCCCCTTCAACCTCCTTGGCTACGCCCTCACCGCCAACGACCAGATGATGCAGGCGGCTAGCCTCGTTGGGGTCTATGGCCTTACATTCATTGCGGTTTTACTCGCCAGCACCCCGGCTTTGGTCTGGCCTGCCGCCGAGCGTTCGCTGATCACGCGCCTCTTGCCACTCTTCGCCGCCTTTGCTGTTCTGGCCGCTCAAATCGCGTGGGGGAATCACCGTCTCGCCACCACTTCCACCACCCCCTATGACGACGTGGTCGTCCGCGTGGTCCAGCCGGTTATCCCCCAGGATATCAAGTGGCAGACCTTCGCCCGCGAGGAGACGATCGCCCGGCTGCTTGACCTCTCGACGATGCGCACCCACCCCGAGGATCAGGGGCTCGATGATGTCACCCACCTGATCTGGCCCGAGGCGGCCATCCCGTTCTTTTTGTCACAAGAGCCAGAATTTCTCGCCAGCATCGCGCGCGCCCTGCCCGACGACATCTGGCTTCTGACTGGCGCACCGCGCGAACCCTATGGTTTACAAGGACAAATCATCCCCGGCGCCAAGCCGTTCAATTCCATCCTCGCCTTCAACGGCAAGGGCGAAGTCGTCACGTCCTACGACAAGACCCATCTGGTTCCATTCGGCGAATACCTGCCGTTTTCGGAGTTTTTCCGCCAGTTCGGCTTCACGCAATTCGTGCAGGGCTCCGATGGCTGGGCCGCTGGTTCCGAGCGCCGCCTGATGAGTCTCCCCGGCTCGCCGGCGATCCTGCCGCTGATCTGCTACGAGGTCGTGTTTCCCGCTGCGCTGGGCGATGCCGTCGCCGATGCGGGGCTCATCCTTGTCGTGACCAACGACGCCTGGTTCGATGGCTCGATCGGCCCGGCCCAGCATTTCCACCATGCGCGCCTGCGCGCCGTGGAGGAGGGCAAGTCCTTGATCCGTGCGGCGAATTCGGGAATCTCCGCAATCGTCGATCCGCTTGGCCGCATCGACCGGATGCTGGCTGAGGGCATGGTCGGCGCCATCAAGGGCACCCCGGCCCAGCCGCTGGAAGCCACCATTTTCGCACAATACCGCCATTGGCCGCTGGCGATCCTGCTGGCTCTGGGAGCATTTTTCGCCACCCCCGGCTGGCTACGACGCCGCCGCCGGATCGACGGTTGACGTGAGGCTTTCCGCAGCCCAAACGCCCATTCGATATAAAGCTTTCTTTATGTCCTTCTTGATTTCTGCGGCGAGACCTGCGAAAAGCACATCTGAAAGTGCATGGGATTGAGCCCGTGTACGCGCACTTCCGCGTGCGCCCTCGCCATTGTCAAAGAGGTTTAACGTGGCCAGTTCTTCCTATCTTTTCACCTCGGAATCGGTTTCCGAGGGTCATCCCGACAAAATCTGCGATCAGGTCTCGGACGCCATCGTCGATGCGTTTTTTGCCGAGGATCCCTATTCCCGCGTCGCCGTCGAAACCCTCGCCGCCACCAACCGCCTGGTGCTGGCCGGCGAAGTGCGCGGCCCGGAAACGATCGATGCCGCGCGCATGGAGGAAGTGGCCCGCAATGTCGTGCGCCGCATCGGATATGAGCAGGAGGGGTTCCATTGGAAGACCCTCGATTTTTCCTGCTATGTGCATGGCCAGTCGGCCCATATCGCCCAGGGCGTCGACGCCTCGGGTAACAAGGATGAGGGGGCGGGCGATCAGGGGATCATGTTCGGCTTTGCGGTCAATGAGACCCCGGAACTGATGCCCGCGCCGATCACCTATGCCCACCAGATCCTCAAGAAAATGGCCGATGCGCGCCACGCCGGGGAAGTCTCCGATTTCGGGCCGGACGCCAAGAGCCAGGTGACCCTGCGCTATGAAAACGGCAAGCCCGTCGGCGTTGCCGCTGTGGTCGTTTCCACCCAGCACCGCGAGGGCGTCTCGCAGGATTGCATCCGCGAGCAGGTGCGCCCCTTCGTGCTGTCGGTATTGCCGGAAGGCTGGATGCCGCCGGAAGAGGAATTCTACGTCAACCCCACCGGTGCCTTTGTCATTGGCGGGCCGGACGGCGACGCCGGGCTCACAGGACGCAAGATCATCGTCGATACCTATGGCGGTGCAGCCCCCCATGGCGGCGGCGCGTTCTCGGGCAAGGACCCCACCAAGGTCGATCGCTCGGCGGCCTACGCAGCGCGCTATCTCGCCAAGAATGTCGTGGCCGCAGGTCTGGCGGAAAAATGCGTGATCCAGCTCTCCTATGCCATCGGCGTCTCCAAGCCCTTGTCAATTTTCATCGATACCTATGGCACCGGCACCATCGATGACGATCGCCTTGAGCCGGTGCTGCAGAAGGTGATGGACCTCTCCCCGCGCGGCATCCGCACTCATCTGGAGCTCAACCGCCCGATCTATGAGCGCACTGCCGCCTATGGCCATTTTGGCCGCGAGCCGGATGCCGAAGGTGGCTTTTCCTGGGAACGGACCGATCTGGTCGAAGCGATCCGGGCCGAATTGACCTGACGCCTTGCGCTCAAAGGCCAACAGCTTGTAAAGCGCAGCGCATGTTCGCTGCGCTTTCTCCATGTCCCAAGGCACCATGACCCTCAAACCCATTCCCCAAGACCCCAAGGGACCGCGCGCGTTTTTTGGCCGCCGGGCCGGCAAGAAGCTGCACAAGGGTCAAAAAGTCCTGTTCGAAACGCTGCTCCCCGAACTGACGGTTGATATTTCCCAGCCCGTCGATCCGCGTGCGCTGTTTCCAGAGGCAAAGCGCATCCATTTGGAAATCGGCTATGGTGGGGGCGAGCATCTGGCTCGCATGGCGCGGGAGAACCCCGAGGATGGGTTTATCGGCTGTGAAGTCTTCACCGGCGGTATCGGCAAGCTTCTTGAAGCCATCGACGAGGAAGGCCTGTCCAATATCGCGTTGTTTCCCGACGACGTGATCAAGCTGCTGGCCGTAATGCCAGACGCCTCCATCGATTGCCTGTACGTGCTCTATCCGGACCCTTGGCCAAAGCCCCGCCATCACAAGAGGCGGCTGATCCAGTTTCCCGTGCTGGCCGAATTTGCCCGCGTGCTCCGTCCCGGCGGAACCTTTCGATTTGCCACCGATATCGAGGATTACGCCAACTGGACGCTGGCCCATGTGACGCGGTCTCGTGATTTCATCTGGTCCCCAGCCGCACCCGGTGCCTGGCACACCGCTTATCCCGGCTGGCAGCCCACCCGCTACGAAACCAAGGCGCGCCGTCAGGGGCGTATGCAGAGTTTTTATTTCGAGTTCGTGCGGCACGACGCGAGGGATGTTCTTTAGACATCTTGCGCCAGCGATCCGCGCGCGCTATATGAAGCGTAACAATCTCAGCTCAAATGAGAGAGTGGGAGCCCAACGGCCCCCGCTCTTTTTTATTGCCCGCGTCAGGGAAATCATGACCACGAACACAAAACGATACATCCGCGAATCCGCACTCGAAGCGCGCATTGCCGCGATTGTCGAGCCGGTGGCGCAGTCGCTGGGCTACGATCTGGTTCGTATCCGCGTCTCCAACGAAAATGGCTGCACGCTTCAGGTCATGTGCGAGGACGAAAGCGGCCGGTTCACCATCGACGATTGCGAACGCCTGCATAACGATCTCAATCCGATCCTCGATCTCGAAGACCCCATCGACCGCGAATACCATCTGGAAATTTCCTCCCCCGGGATCGACCGGCCGCTGGTGCGGGCCCGAGATTTTCAGGCCTGGGTGGGCCATGAAGCCCGGGTAGAGCTGGCCGACATGATCGACGGACGTAAGCGTTTCCGCGGCGAAATCGTCGGCGCTGATGACGAGACTTTCTCGATCCGCCTGCCCGATGCGCCGATGGGCACCGAGCCTGTCCACACCCTGCCCCTTGCGTTTCTGGCCGATGCCAAGCTGGTGCTGACCGACGCATTGCTTGAAGCAGCGCGCGAGCGCCAGCAGGCCGAGCCTGATTTCGACGATTCCGACGCCGATATCGAAACCATCATCGAACACACCGACGGCGCGGACGCCGACGAACGAAACCAGGAGAATTGATCCCATGGCCGTTTCAGCGAACAGGTTGGAGCTTTTGCAGATCGCCGATGCAGTGGCGCGCGAAAAGTCCATCGACCGCATGATCGTCATCGAGGCGATGGAAGAAGCGATCCAGCGCGCCGCAAAGGCCCGCTACGGCGCCGAGACCGAGGTGAAGGCCGAAATCAATCCGCGCACCGGCGAATTGCGCCTGTGGCGCCTGCTCGAAGTGGTCGAGACCGTCGAAGAGTACGGCCGCCAGATTTCGCTTGAAGATGCGCAGGCCAAGAATGCCGCCGCAAAGTATGGCGACTACGTCACCGAACCGCTCCCGCCGATCGAATTCGGACGCATTGCCGCCCAGTCCGCCAAGCAGGTAATCGTCCAGAAGGTCCGCGACGCTGAGCGCGACCGCATGTACGAGGAATATGCCGACCGCATTGGCGAGATCGTCAACGGTTCGGTCAAGCGCGTCGAATACGGTAACGTCATCGTCGATCTGGGCCGGGGTGAAGCCATCATCCGCCGCGACGAATTGATTCCGCGTGAAATGTTCCGCTATGGCGACCGTGTGCGCGCCTATATCTATGACGTGCGCCGCGAACAGCGGGGGCCGCAGATTTTCCTCTCGCGCACCCACCCGCAGTTCATGGCCAAGCTGTTCGCCCAGGAAGTGCCGGAGATTTATGACGGCATCATCACCATCCGCTCGATCGCCCGCGATCCGGGCTCGCGCGCCAAGATCGCGGTGACCTCTTCGGACTCCTCGATCGATCCGGTCGGCGCCTGCGTGGGTATGCGCGGCAGCCGCGTTCAGGCGGTGGTTGGAGAATTGCAGGGTGAAAAGATTGATATTATCCCCTGGACTAACAATATAGCAGATCTGGTCGTCTCGGCGCTCCAGCCCGCCGATGTTGCCAAGGTGGTGCTCGACGAGCAGGCCGAGCGCATTGAGGTGGTGGTTCCCGACGAGCAGCTTTCGCTGGCCATCGGACGGCGCGGCCAGAACGTCCGCCTCGCGTCCCAGTTGATCGGCTGGGATATCGATATCCTGACCGAACAGGAAGAATCCGAGCGCCGGCAGAAGGAATTCATCGAACGTTCGACCCTGTTCATGCAGGCGCTCGATGTGGACGAGATGGTGGCCCAGTTGCTGGCCTCGGAAGGGTTCTCCTCGATCGAGGAACTGGCCTATGTCGATCTGGCGGAAATCGCCTCGATTGCCGGGTTCGATGAGGAGACCGCGACCGAGATTCAGAACCGGGCGACCGAGTTCCTCGACGAGCAGGAGCGCCAGCAGGACGACGAGCGCAAGGCGCTCGGTGTCGAAGATGCCCTTTACGATATCCCGGGCATCTCCGCCGCCATGCTGGTGGCACTGGGCAAGGACGACATCAAGACGGTCGAGGATTTCGCCGGCTGTGTTGCCGACGACCTGATCGGCTGGTCCGAGCGCAAGGACGGTGAAACCAAGCGCTATGAGGGAACGCTGTCCGCCTTCCCGCTCAGCCGCGAGGAAGCCGACGACATGGTGATGGCGGCCCGCCTGAAGGCTGGCTGGATCACCGAAGATGACCTGCCTCAGCCCGAGGAATTCGTCGAGGACGACGAAGTTCCTGCCGAGCAAGAGGCAAGCGAGTAAGGATGAGAGGCGCCGCAATTGAGCCGCGAAAAACAAGTATTGAGGATGTGCGCGCTCACGCGGGAGGAATTGCCTTCCGCGGCGCTCGTCCGTTTCGCGGTTTCCCCCGACGGGGTGCTGGCGCCTGATATCGATGCCAAGGCCCCCGGACGCGGGGTGTGGATCACCTGTTCGGCAACCGCTGTGGCAGAGGCCGAACGCAGAAAAATCTTCGCGCGCAGCCTCAAGAGCGACGTCACTGTTCCATCCGACCTTGCCCAAGCGGTACGGACCCGGCTAGAACAACGCCTGACGGGCGCTCTGGGACTGGCGCGCAAGGCCGGAGCGCTGGTGACCGGCGCGACCAAAGTTTCGTCTCTTGTCGAATCCGGGCGCGCGGCAGCGCTGATAACGGCAAGCGATGCCGCACCGGACGGACGCCGCAAGATGCTGCAATCGGTGCGGCGCGCGGGGCACACCGAGACGCTGCCCCATATTGAATCTCTCTCGTCGGACCAATTGGGTTTGGCATTGGGGCTCGAAAATGTGATACACGCTGCGCTGACTCCCGGCGCGGCGGCAAATTCGGCGGTTGAGCGGGCAAATCGGCTTGCCCGGTTCGACGCCACAGACAGAAAAGAAGACGGCACCATATGACCGACAAGGACAAGACCAGCGACAATTCGGGTTCGGGCAAGAAGACCCTGACCCTCAAGGGTGCGCCCAATCTCGGCGCGCGTCCGGGAATGTCGCGGTCCTCACGCACCGTCGTGGTTGAAAAACGCACACGGCGAGTGGGCGCACCCGCCGGCGGACCGCAGCAGCCGGGCGGCGGCGGTGGACGGCCGCAGTCCGGGCAACGCCCGGGTGGGCGTCCGCATTCGGGCAGCCCGCGCCAGAACCCTGCCAATTCTGCCAGCCTGACGCAGAATGAAGCGCTGGCCCGTGAGCGCGCCCTGCGCGAAGCCGCGGCCCGCGCCGAAGAAGACCGCATCAAGGCAGAAGAAGACGCACGCCGGTTTGCCGAGATCGACGCCCGTCGCAAGGCTGAACGCGAGGAAGCCGAGCGCCGCGCCGCTGCGGAAGAAGCCGCGCGCGCCGAGGAAGCCCGCCAGAGTGAATTGGACGAGATCGTCCCGGTCAAGGCCGGACAGGCGCGCCCCAAGCCGGCTCACCGGCCTTCGCCCCGCGCGGCCCAGCCGGACATGCCGCCTCCGCCCCCGCCGAGCGAAGATGACGATCGCGTTCGCCGCCGCGCCGCGCCTGCGCCCAAGGCGCTGGTCGATCGCGATG
This sequence comes from Pelagibacterium sp., assembly GCF_035555455.1. GTDB lineage: Bacteria > Pseudomonadota > Alphaproteobacteria > Rhizobiales > Devosiaceae > Pelagibacterium. The sequence goes on from NZ_DATMGM010000047.1 coordinate 12,828, forward strand.
AACTCGAACGCGCCAAGCGCAATGCGGCCCCGCGTCCAAGTGCAACGCCTGTCCGCCGTGGCGGCCCCGGCAACTCGCGCGGACGTCTCAACGTCAATTCGGCGCTCGACGAGAACGATCGCCGGCCCTCGCTGGCCGCCATGCGCCGTCGCCAGAACAAGAAGATGGGCCGCACCGTCAAGGCTGCACAGCCCAAGCTGTCGCGTGAAGTGGTCATTCCCGAGGCCATCACCGTGGCCGAGCTGGCCAACCGCATGGCTGAACGCGCCGTTGACGTCATCAAGCTGCTGATGGCCCAGGGCCAGATGCTCAAGATCAATGACGTGATCGATGCCGATACCGCCGAGCTGATCGCCACCGAAATGGGTCATACGGTCAAGCGCGTGGCGGAAAGCGACGTGGAAGAAGGCCTCTATGATGACGTTTCGGCCGACGATGCAGGCGATCTCGTCTCGCGTCCCCCGGTTGTCACCATCATGGGTCACGTCGACCACGGTAAGACCAGCCTGCTCGATGCGCTGCGCGAAGCCAATGTGGTGTCCACCGAAGCCGGTGGGATCACCCAGCATATCGGCGCGTATCAGGTGGAAAAGCACGGCCAGAAGATCACCTTCCTCGACACTCCGGGGCACGAGGCGTTCACCGCCATGCGCGCCCGTGGTGCCCAGGCGACCGACATTGCCATTCTCGTGGTGGCGGCGGACGACAGCGTGATGCCGCAGACGGTGGAATCGATCAAGCACGCCAAGGCGGCGGGCGTTCCGATCATCGTGGCCATCAACAAGATCGACAAGCCGGCAGCCGACCCCAACAAGGTGCGCACCGAACTGCTCCAGCACGAAGTGTTCGTGGAATCGATGGGCGGCGACGTGCTCGATGTCGAGGTCTCGGCCCTGAAAAAGATCAACCTCGACGGGTTGCTCGAAGCCGTGCTGCTGCAGTCTGAAGTGCTTGAACTCAAGGCCCCGGCAAAGGGCCGCGCCGAAGGGCTGGTCATCGAAAGCAAGCTCGACAGGGGCCGGGGTGCGGTTGCGACCGTTCTGGTCCAGCGCGGCACGCTCAATGTCGGCGACATCGTCGTGGCTGGCACCGAGTGGGCCAAGGTCCGGGCGCTTATCGACGACAAGGGCGCACAGACCAAGCTGGCCGGGCCGTCCACTCCGGTGGAAGTTCTGGGCTTTTCCGGCGTGCCGGATGCCGGCGACCGCTTCACGGTTGTCGACAGCGAGGCGCGGGCGCGTGAAGTGGCAGAATATCGCCAGCGCGTGATCCGTGAAAACTCGGCCACGGCGGGCGTAACCAGCCTTGAGCAGATGATGAAGCAGCTCAAGGACAGCGACATCTCCAAGTTCCCGCTGCTCATCAAGGGTGACGTGCAGGGATCGGTGGAAGCCATTGTCCAGGCGCTCAACAAGCTCTCGACCGATGAAGTGTCGGCGCAGATCCTCTACTCGGGCGTTGGTGGGATCACCGAATCCGACGTGACGCTGGCCACCGCTTCGGGCGCTGTCGTCATCGGCTTTAACGTCCGCGCCAACAAGCAGGCTGCCGAACTCGCCAACCGCGAGGGCATCGAAATCCGCTACTACAACATCATCTACGACCTGATCGATGACGTTAAGGGCGTGATGAGCGGCATGCTGGCTCCGGAAGTTCGCGAAACCTTCATCGGCAATGCCGAGATCCTGGAAGTGTTCAACATTTCCAAGGTCGGCAAGGTCGCCGGTTGCCGGGTCACCGAAGGCATGGTGGAGCGTGGTGCAGGCGTGCGCCTGATCCGCGACAACGTCGTGATCCACGAGGGCAAGCTCTCGACGCTCAAGCGCTTCAAGGACGAAGTCAAGGAAGTGCAGGCCGGTCAGGAATGCGGCATGGCCTTCGAGAAGTACGAGGACATGCGCGCTGGCGACGTGATCGAATGCTACCGTGTCGAAACGGTGCAGCGTTCGCTCTAAGCCCGACAGACCCCCATTTAAAAAAAGGCGCGGCCACCAGCCGCGCCTTTTTTGTTCTCAGCACCCCTGATCAGGCGCTACCGATCAGGATGCCCGCGGCAAAGACCAGCGAACCGCCTAGCACAACTTGCGTCACCGCGCGCCAGAAGGGCGTATCCATGAACCGCTTCTGAATCCAGGCGATGACCCAAAGCTCGATGACGACGATGGCCATGGCGATCGACGTTGCCGTCCAGAAATGGGCGATGAGATAGGGCAGCGTGTGGCCCAGCCCGCCCAACGTGGTCATGACGCCCGAAGCAAGGCCACGCTTGAGCGGCGAACCGCGCCCGGTGAGCCGGCCATCGTCGCTGGCCGCCTCGGTCATCCCCATGGAAATCCCCGCCCCCACCGAGGCTGCCAGCCCCACGAGAAAGGTCGACCATGTATCGCCGGTGGCAAAGGCCGCGGCAAAGATCGGGGCAAGGGTAGAGATCGATCCGTCCATCAAGCCCGCCAGCCCAGGCTGGACATAGGTGAGAAGGAACCTGCGGTGTGCGGCATCCTTTTCAGCGTCCCGGGCATCCGCACCCAGATGGGCATCTTCGAGCGCCGCCGCAGTGTGTTCGTGGCCGCGTTCGGCCCGTTCGAGATCGCCCAGCAGTTTTCGCGTTTCGGCGTCGCTGGTGCGCTTTGCCGCCTCGGCGTAAAAGCGCGCCGCATCCTGCTCCATTTCACGGGCCTGGCCGCGCACCGTATCCAGATCGAGTTCGGCCATCAGCCAGACGGGCTTGCGGGTGAAGAACCCCCGCACATGCTCTCGCCGCAGCGGCACGATGGTCGGACCGAACCGTTCAGAATAGCGGTCGATCAGCCGACGGCGATGCGTGTCTTCTTCTTCCGCCATGCCCTCAAAGATCGCCGCGGAGGCGGGGAAGTCTTCGCGCAAACGATCAGCATAGGCGGCATAAATGCGGCCATCCTCCTCCTCTGCCGAGATGGCCAAGGCGAGGATTTCCTTTTCGCTCAAGGTAGAAAAATCGCGCCGGGGCGCGACAAGACGGGAGAACATGGTGCAGACCTCAAATCAGTTTAGAATCATTCTAAACTCTGGAATGGGTTTGGCAAGCCGATTGCGCCCCGCCAGCCTTCTTCCCTTCACAGAGTTGTCCCCGCGCTGCTAAACTTTAGCGGCATTCATAAAGGAGGAACTACAATGATCCGTACCGCTCTTGCCCTTACCACAGCTCTCGTCACCCTGCCCGCAATGGGAATGGAGCTGACCGAAACCTGGCGGCTTGAAGGCTTCAAGACCCCCGAATCGGTCATCCACGACGCGGCCAATAACCGCATCATCATCGGCAATATGGTCACCATGGGCGCAGACGCGGGCGAGGATGGCTATCTCTCGCTGGTATCCATCGACGGCGAGTTGCTCGAAGAACAATGGGCCACGGGCTTCCAGGATCCGCGCGGCATGGCCATCGTGGGCGACCAGTTGTTCGTCGCCGACAATATGGGCTTCCACATCGTTTCGCTGGCCGATGGCACGCTGACCGAAACCATCACCCTCGACGGCGCAGCTTTTCCCAATGACATCACCTCCGGCCCCGACGGGGCGGTCTATGTCTCGGACATGTTCGCCGGGACGGTGTGGCGCTACGCCGATGGGGAGACCACGCTCTGGTTCGGGCCCGATGATGGCATGAGCTTCCCCAACGGTTTGTTGGTCCATGATGGACAGGTCATCGTCGGCTCGATGGGGGCCGATATGGGCGACAACTTCACCTTCGGCACCCCCGGCGGGCTGCTCGCCATCGATATTGCCGATCCCTCGATCGCCCCGATCGAAGGCGCGACGGAAATCGGCGCCATCGACGGGGTCGCTGCCATCGGCGATGTGATTGTCTTCAACGACAACCCCACCGGCGCGATCTACTCCTGGCAGCCGGGACAAGACGCCGTCGAGATCGGCAATGTGGGTGCCGGCGGTGCCGATATCTCCGCCTATGACTCGACGGTCCTGGTGCCGCAGATGCAGCAGGGCGCACTGATCGCCCTCGCCTTTTCCCAGGACTGATCACCGCGCTGGTGATCGCCGCCATGAGGGGCTCAAAAGCCACGCTTATAGGGCCCCTCATGACTTAACGATGCACAAACCATCTTCCGAGACGATGGGTTTACTGCTAAACGCTCGGACCATGAAGACTCCGCACAGAACTCCGCTTTCCCATATCCGCAATTTTTCGATCGTGGCGCATATCGACCACGGCAAATCGACGCTTGCCGACCGGCTGATCCAGTCGACCGGGGGGCTCGAAAATCGCGAGATGAAAGAGCAGGTGCTCGATTCGATGGATATCGAGCGCGAGCGCGGCATCACCATCAAGGCGCAGACCGTCCGGCTCGAATACACCCACACCGATGGCGAGCACTATGTGCTCAACCTGATCGATACGCCGGGTCACGTCGACTTCGCCTATGAAGTGAACCGCTCGCTGGCCGCCTGTGAGGGCTCGCTGCTGGTGGTCGATGCCTCGCAAGGCGTCGAGGCGCAGACGCTCGCCAATGTCTATCAGGCGATCGACAATAATCTCGAGATCGTCA
>NZ_DATMGM010000048.1:0-48083 GCF_035555455.1 Pelagibacterium sp.
GCGGCTGCGCTTGGCGCGCCGTTCATCGACGCCGACAATCTCCATCCCCGCGCCAATGTCGAAAAAATGCGCGGCGGCTCACCGCTGGTCGATGCCGATCGCTGGCCGTGGCTGGAGATCGTCGCCGACGCCATGCGCAACACCGCCGACACCAATGGCCGCGCCGTATGTGCCTGTTCGGCCCTGCGCCGCGCCTATCGCGATTGCTTGCGTAACCGGGCGGGCGAGCCGATCGCCTTCGTGCTCCTCACCGGCGACAAATCGGTGATCGCCGCACGTCAGGCCAACCGCCCCGGCCACTTCATGCCGCCGGCGCTCCTCGACAGCCAGTTCGCGACCCTCGAACCGTTCGAACCCGACGAACACGGCATCGTGCTCGATGTCGCCTTGAGCGTAGATGCCCTGGTCGCAGAGGCCAAAGCCCAACTCGCCTCCTGAGGGGCCCGCCGGGCTGTCAGAGCGTATCCACCACATGCCCACGCGCTTCGAGCATGGCAGGAATCGAATCCGGCCCCACATAATGGCCCAGCCCCACCGCCACCAGGGCGGTGCCCTCACCAGCCAGGATGGCCTCGATCCCGTCGACAAAACCCCGGTTGCGATTGACGAACAGCGCCTCGTAAAATTCCTCCATTTCAGCGGCGATCGTCGCTGTCTCCTGTTCGAGCACCGTCAGATCACCATCGATCCAGCTTTCCAGTTCGTCACTGAGGCCGCCCTGTGCCTCGTCGTAATCGATGATCGTCTGGCGCAGCAGGTCCAGTTGCACCTCCTCTGACATGCCCGACAGCATGTCGAACTGGTCATCGAAGGTTTCAAACCCGCTCACCGGCACGCCCAGCTCGTCGGCCCGTTGCTTGATCCGCACATCGATGCCCCCTTCCGGGTCGAACCCGGCCTGGGTCAGCGCCAGCATTGAGATTTGAAGATAGGCATACCAGGGACGCAGTTCGTCAAAACTGTCCAGCGGCACCCCGTGCTGGTCGAGAATCACCTCCAGCCCCGCCATCTCATCGGCGTCGAGCAGCGATGACAGCGGGCGATACGGCGATATTGCCGTGCGCATGATCTTGGAAAACAGGTCCGCAGGCGGCTCGAAGTCCGACAATTCTAGCCAGACCTCGTCGGTCTCGCCCAGAATCGCCTCCAGCTTCGGGTTTTCCCAGTCCACGCCATCGCGCATCATGTGCACCGTGCCGATCATATAGATCGTCGAATCCTCGTCCCCCACGACCCAGATCGGCGGCTGTGGCGTTTGCGCGGCACTCGGCGTCGCAGCCACTCCCAGCACCAGCAGGGCCGCACCCAATGTCCATCGTCCAAACGCCATGATCGCTCTCCTTGTTGGTCTCTCAACGGCCGCGCGCCGAAAATGCTCCGCCTGCGAAGGTCGATCACGTCCGCGTGATTGAGGCAACACTTTAGCCACTCCGCCCCGATTGTGGCACGCAAACGCGCCAACCGCCCGCTCTGCACCGCATAGCGCCGTTTGCACCGATCCCATTGCCGCCATACTTGCCGCTTCCGCCTCAAAAAACCCCAACAATTTCCTCGGCATAGCCCTTTAGAGGTCCCATCCTCGCCACCCGGCGCACCCACCCTGTGTTCACGGTTTCGCGATCAGGCGGATCCGGCGACCGGGCCCAATCCCGGTTGAATTCTTACAGTGCGGCACTGTCCGCGTTATCTCTCACATGGAGCACTGAACCCATGAAAAAAACCGTTATCGCCCTTGCCGTTGCCCTTGGTCTTTCGGCCACCGGAGGCGCTTTTGCCCAGGCCCTCGATTTCAACGCGCTCGACGCCGATCAGAACGGCGAAATCACGCTTGAAGAGCTCCAGGCGGCGATTCCCGATCTGACCCCTGAGAGCTTTGCGATGCTCGACACCGATGGCGATGGCGTTCTGTCGCCTGAGGAATTCGCCGCGCTGACCGCCGCGACCGAAGCTCCGGCCGAGACGATGGAAGCCCCCGCCGTCCAGTAAGCCCCAGCGGGTTTCACGACCTCCTTTTCGATCGGCCGTTCCGCCTTGCGCGGAGCGGTCGATTTTGTTTGGGAGCGCCCCCCGGACCAAGGAAGCGCGCCAAAACAAGGACGTAGCGTGCATGATCTGATTCAATCAGATCAGAAATTGCTCTAAGATGTTCCTGGTCCAACGCAATCGCATAGAATATCGGGAATATCCGCCATGGCCCTGCGCCCCTCCGCCCTAGTGCTCGTCGCCCTTTGCGGCCTCCTTGCCGCCTGCTCCGAGACACCGCAAGCCCCCTCTCCGGCCACCAGCGAAGGCGAATCGCCGGAACCGACACCCTTTTACGTCGGCCGCTGGGCCGCCGATCCGGTCTGGTGCACCGATCAGAGTGAAGGCTTCCCCATCACCATCACGCCGACCCGTTTTGAAGGGCGTGAAAACATCTGCGAAATGAGCAACATCGCCCCCACCCCCGAAGGCGGAGCGACGGCAGATCTCACGTGTCAGGCTGAAGGCGAAACCGTTCGCGAGCCGATTCTCTTTTCCCAGGCCGGTGCCGACATCGCCATCACCTGGCCCGATCGCGGCCCCGACGCCACCCTGTTTTCCCGCTGCGCACAGATGTGAGCTTGATCAGCGCCTAGGCTGAAGGAGCGCTGCTCCGGTTCCGGTCGGCCATGATCGCCAGCACCAGCACGGCCAGTCCCAGCATGCTCAACATCGTCCGCACCACATGCCAGTGCCACCAGACATCGCGAATGGCGGTCCAGTTGGCTGGCATCGAATCCGGCGTCCATGTCACCACGTCGGCGTTGATCGGTTGATTGGCAAACCGGGTGATCACAGCCGCCACCGCCATCAGAACGAACGCAAACGCATAGGCAACGGCCACCGGACGGTCCCGCCGCGCCATCACCGCAAGAATGCCGGTCATCACCAGCGCGCCAGCCCCCATTAGCGGCAACGTCACGTTGAGCCCGCCGACCGCCCCCTGAAGGGTTTCGAGAAAAGTCAGCGCGGAATAGCCACCCGGATCATACCCCCTCCAGATGCCGAATGTGCTTCCTGCCACCAGCGCGATCAGCATAATCGCCAGAAATTGCAGGACCGGGCGCGCAGTCGCAACGGCCACTCCGGACCGGGACAGTGTTCGGGAGGCTTGCATCTTGCAGATTCCTCGCCATCATTGACCAACGATATATTGAATACAGCATAAGTGTATCAAAATGACCGATAATGTCAATACACGCCGGCCCTATCGCTCCGATCTGCGCCGCAATCAGGCGGAGCAGACACAAATGGCCATTCTGAAAGCGGCGGAAACCTTGTTTAGGGAACAGGGCTGGGCGCGCACCACCATCGCCGCCATAGCGCGTAAGGCTGGCGTATCGAACGAGACCATCTATGCGGTGTTTGGCAACAAGCGCGCGCTGCTGGAGCGACTGGTTCGCGACGCTATCCGGGGCACCCAACCGCAGGTCCCCCTTCTCGAACAGGCCGGCGTTCAGGAAATAAAGAAATTATCCAGTCAGCCGGCGCAAATCCGGATGTTCGCCCACTCCATCGCCGCTATTTTGCATCGTGTCGCGCCGCTGATCGCCACCGCCCGCTCTGCCGCTGAAAGCGATCCGCGTCTGGGCGATCTCTATCGCGGGCTCCACGAAGGTCGGCGGCGCAATCTGGAATTCGTCGCCCTGGCGCTCACCGCTAACGGTCCCCTGCGCGATGGCCTCGACCAACACACAGCGACCGACACCATTTTCCGGCTGGCAAGTCCCGAATTGTTCCTGTTGTTCACAAGCGTCGAAGGCCGTTCCGTCGACGACTTCGCCGAATGGCTTGAAGAGTCCTTGACCGCGCTTCTTCTGCCCCCCGAAGACTGAGCGACACTTCAATCCGGGAACCGGTGCGGGTGAGCGGAGAAGCTGCGAATCGGCCCAAGGCCGCGACTGCGGCCCGGGCTTTCGCCCGCCCCGCACAGCCAGCGAGCAAAGCGTGTTTAGCGTGAGTGATGAGATGGTGCGGGCGGCGGGAATCGAACCCGCACGGAGATACCTCCTCAGGATTTTAAGTCCTGTGTGTCTACCAATTCCACCACGCCCGCGTGGCCGCCAGAAATGGCGGTTATTCTCCCTTGTAGCTCACCTCGATGCGGTCAAGGTCCCCCGGCTTCATCGTATCGAGCCATTTGAGGAAATCGGCCACGTCTTTGAACCCGGCCCGCTGCGCATCCGCTTCGGTTACATTTTCGGGCATTATCGGGTTGATCGCGCCGATCTGGAGCACCCCCACCCGCGTCTTGAGCGTCCCGCCGGCCTTCACCGTCCGCCGCCGCCAGCGCCGGAATTGCAGGGTAATCTCACCCGATTTTATCTTTTCCAGAACTTCGAGCTTGATCAGCATCAGTCGGTTCCGCCGGTGATGGGCGGCGCATAAGTAAAATCCAGATCCCACGGGAAGTAGATCCACGTGTCCTGGCTCACTTCGGTGATGAAGCTGTCGACCAGATCGCGCCCCTGCGGTTTGGCATAGACAGTGGCGAAGTGCGAATTGGGCAGCATTTCGCGCACCACCCGCGCCGTCGCCCCGGTATCGACCAGATCGTCGATGATCAGCAGTTTCTTGCCCTCGGCGTCGGCAGCGACTAGATCGGTGCTGATCGGCTTGAGCACGATGATCCCGCCCTGGTTCTGGTGATCGTATGATTTCACCGAAACGCTTTCGATCATGCGGATGTTGAGCTCGCGCGCGATGATCGCCGCGGGCACCAGCCCGCCGCGCGTGATGGCGACGATGGCGTGGAATGGTCCCTCGCTGGTCAGCCGCCAGGCTAGCGCGCGGGAATCGCGATGAAACTGATCCCAGGAAACGGGGAAGGATTTGTTCTGCGGGTTCATGCGTAAGGTTCCTTGGGCAAAACGATGTTCCTTTCGGCGTGCAGCCTGTCGACCAGCGCCTGCACCTCGGCGGTCGCCGCCTCCAGCCGGGGTATAGCGTGACTGCGCATCACCAGATAGGTCATGATCGAGGTATTCCCCATCTGGGGATAGGAGCCGATCTTGACGTCGTCATAGCGCGACTGGATTTCCGCCAGCGGATCGCCGATCGCACCCTCGCCGATCGCGGCGGCAACGGTGCGGCTTTCCACCTTGCGCCCGCCCTTGAGCGTCGGCGCGATCGATTCCAGCATCGCCGCCATGATTTTAGGCACACCGGCCATCACATGCACATTGCCAATCCGGAATCCTGGCGCTGCCGAAATGGCGTTGACGATCAGGTCCGCACCTTCGGGGATGCGCGCCATGCGCATCCTTGCCGGCGTCGCCTCTGCCCCGGTCTCGGCCCAGCGTGCTTCGAGCATGGCACGCGCCGTCTCGTTGACCGGCAGGGCCACCCCGAACGCTTTTGCGATGGCATCGGCGGTGATGTCGTCATGGGTCGGCCCGATGCCGCCGGTGGTGAACACATAGGTGTAGCGCGCGCGCACCGCGTTGACCGCTTCGATGATGGCGTCGGTATCGTCCGCCACCACCCGCACCTCGCGCAGCTCGATGCCCAGATCGGTGCAGAACTGCGCTGTCGTCGCGATATTGACGTCGTGCGTGCGCCCTGAAAGAATTTCGTCGCCTATGACGATAAGGCCTGCGGTAACTGCGGGTTCGTCCATGGGTGCCATACTTTGCAAAGGGAGCGCCATGGATGCCCGCACTGGCTTGGAAAATCAAGCGAGACTATGCAAGCAAAACGATGGAAGTGACCTGACTGGGTTCGGACGCAAACCCGAAATGGACGCGTGATATGGCGCTGCGCGGATGGGCCAGGTTTGCGTGGCAGGCCGATTACGGCCAGTTCTATCTCATCGATGCCGAGGATGCCGGCTTCGAGGCGCCCATTGAGATCACCGCCGAAATGGATAGGCGCAGCCTCTTCGTCCCCGCCGCCGGGATCGTCATCTATACCCAGGATTGCCTCAACCAGCACATCCGCATCGCGATCCACGAGTCCGAGCCCGATCATCCCCCGGTGGAAGAGATCAGCGGCAAACCCTGGACCCGGGTGGAAACCGTCGAGGCGTCCTTTCCCTCAGGCAGGTTCACGATGTCCAGTCCGTCGATGCCCTTCCCCTTGCCCGGCGGCCCCCTGTTTTTCCTCAACGCCACGACCGTGACCGCGCGCATAAGCTGGATGGAATTCGAAGGAACCCGCGATGAAAGCGTGCCCTTCGATCCAGATGTCATCCAGATCGCGCTCTGGACACGCTAACCCGCGCCGAGCGGCGCAATACACCCAACGCGACTGCGGCTGGCTGGCCGGGCTGCCATGTTGCCGCTATGAATGGCCTTCACCCCCATTCCATCCAGGCCAGTCATGCTCTTTCCCTCCCCGCTGATCCGCGGAACCCTCGTCAGGCGCTACAAGCGTTTCCTTGCCGATGTCGTCCTTGAAACCGGCGAAGAGATCACCGTCCATTGCGCCAACCCCGGCGCGATGACCGGGCTCAACATGCCGGGCCTGCCCGTGTGGCTGTCGAAATCGGACAACCCCAAGCGCAAGCTGGCCTTCTCGCTCGAACTGGTGGAGTTGCCCACCGGATCCGTGGGCATCAACACCGCCCACCCCAACCGCATCGTTGCCAGCGCCCTTGCCGCGCGCGCCATCCCCGAACTGGCCGCCTACGAAACCGTGCGCCCGGAGGTGAAATACGCCGAAAAGAGCCGCGTCGATTTTCTGTTGACCGGTGACGGCCTGCCCGATTGCTATCTTGAGATCAAGAACGTCCATCTGGTCCGCGCGCCCGGTCTGGCCGAATTCCCCGATTCGGTTACCGCTCGCGGCGCGCGCCACCTCGTCGACCTCGCCCGCATGGTCGCAGAAGGCCACCGCGCCGTGATGCTCTATCTCGTGCAGCGCGCCGATTGCACCGGCTTTGCGCTCGCCAGCGACATCGATGCTGCTTATGCCACCGCCTTTTCCAGCGCCCGCGAAGCAGGCGTCGAGGCCCTGTGCTACGATACTGTGATCTCCCCGCAGGCCATCCGCCTTGGCCGCGCTCTTCCAATCCGGCATTGAGACGATTACCTTCGTTGCAATACGGAGAATCCAATGACCACCTATGTCGAAGCATCGGCCAAGACCAAACGCATGCACGGCGTCATTCCCCTGCATGGCGAAGACGGCTTTGTCGGCATGCGCAAGGCTGGCGCCCTAACCGCCGAAGCGCTTGATCTGCTCACCCCCATGGTCGAGCCGGGCGTTCCCACCGATAAGCTCGATCGCTTTGTTTATGAATTCGCCCGCGATAATGGCGCGATGCCGGCGACACTGAATTATCGCGGCTACCGCTATTCCACCTGCACCTCGATCAACCACGTGGTCTGCCACGGCATGCCGTCAGACCGCCCCCTGCGCGAGGGGGATATCGTCAACATCGACGTGACCCTGATCGTCGATGGCTGGCACGGCGATTCGAGCCGCATGTATGCGGTCGGCGACATTTCCCGCAAGGCCGCACGGCTGATCGAGATCACCTATGAGAGCCTGCGTCTCGGTCTCGAAGTGGCCAAGCCCGGCAACACCACCGGCGATATCGGCGCTGCCATCCAGCGCTATGCCGAAGGCGAGCGCGCGTCGGTGGTGCGCGATTTCGTCGGGCACGGCATCGGTCGGCTGTTCCATGACGAGCCCAACATCATGCATTTCGGCACCCCCGGCACCGGGGTTGAGCTCAAGCCGGGGATGATCTTCACCGTCGAGCCCATGATCAATCTGGGCAAGCCGCATGTGAAAATCCTCAATGACGGCTGGACCGCCGTGACCCGCGACCGCACCCTTTCGGCCCAATGCGAGCATTCCATCGGCATCACCGAAACCGGCCACGAGATTTTCACGCTCTCGCCGCGCGGCCTGTTCAACCCGCTGGAGGCCCGCGACACGGCATGACTTCGGACAAGGGGGAAAAAACCATCGGCGGTTTGTCGGAATCAGAACTGATATCCGACCCCTCGCCCGTTCTTCCCCTCCAAGATGTCGCCCCCGACGACATCGCCGACAGCCGCGAAGAGACAGACACGCCGGACTATCACGGCCATCGCGACCGCCTGCGCAAGCGCTTCAAGACCGGCGGCGCCGAGGCGCTGCACGATTACGAACTGCTCGAACTGCTGCTGTTCGCCCTCATCCCGCGCCGGGACACCAAGCCGATCGCCAAGGCCATGATCAAGCGGTTCGGCACGTTTTCCGAAGCCATTGGTGCCGCACCGAACCTGCTCGAAGAGATCAAGGGGCTGGGCCCCACCTCGGTTCTCTCGCTCAAGGTCGTCCTGGCTGCCGCGCAAAAGATCGGCAAGGATGCCATCCACGAGCGCCCGATCCTGGGCTCATGGGCCGAAGTCGTCGATTATTGCAAGACCGCCATGGCCTACGAAACCATCGAGCAGTTCCGCATCCTGTTCCTCGACAAGAAGAACCGGCTGATCGCCGATGAAGTCCAGCAGACCGGCACCGTCGACCACACCCCCGTCTATCCGCGCGAAGTCATCAAGCGCACGCTCGAACTCTCGGCCACCGCGCTGATCCTTGTGCACAATCACCCCTCAGGCGATCCCGCGCCCTCGTCCGCCGATGTGCGGATGACGCGTCAGATCGTCGACATCGCCCGTCCGCTGGGCATCACCGTGCACGACCACATCATCGTGGGCAAATCCCGCCACACCTCGCTGCGCGGCATGAAACTGCTGTAATTCCAGCCCCTTGCCGGGCAATCCGGATTCATTATCCGAACTGGTTGAGCACCTCGAAATTGGCCTGCATCCAGAAAGCCAAACGGGTAAAATTGCCGGTCAGGAACAGGATTCCGACGATCACCAGCAGCCCGCCCATCACCTTTTCCACCGTCCCCAGATGCTTCTTGAAGCCATCGAAGAACGTCAGGAACGGCCCCAGGGCCAGCGCCGCCAGAAGAAACGGCACGCCCAGTCCCAGCGAATAGACGCCGAGCAACGCCGCGCCTTCCCAGGCCGTCTGCTGGCTTGCTGCCACCGTCAGGATCGCCGCCAGCACCGGCCCGATACACGGCGTCCAGCCGATGGCAAACGCCAGCCCGAGCAGGAACCCGCCCAGCGGCCCGCTGGCCATTTTCGGGCCTTCCATCTGAAACTGGCGATACAGCCAGGAGATCCGGAACACCCCGAGGAAATGCAGCCCCATGGCGATGATCACAACGCCCGCCAGCGGCATCAGCACCGGAAGTGCCTTGCGCAGCGCCTGCCCGAAGAACGTCGCCGTCGCACCAAACGCGATGAACACCAGCGAGAAGCCCAGAACGAACGCCAGCGCGGTGATCGCGGTCCGCCCGTACAGCCGCCCGCCCGCCTCACCTTCCTCACGCAGCCGCTCGAACGTCGCGCCCGACATATAGGTGAGATAGGCTGGCACCAGCGGCAGGACACATGGGCTCAAAAAACTCAGGACGCCCGCCCCGAACACCACCGGCAACTCAAATCCGAACATGACCACTCCGAACCTTGTTTGCGGCCACTTCTACTGACTGCGGCGGAAACCGCAATGCGTTGCGGGGACGCATGACGTGGATGTGAGAACCGCCCCCATTCGGCCCCTCATCCCTTGTGATCCGCCCCTCTTCCGGTCTAAGAAGCGCTCAATCCCACAATATAGGCGGCTTCAATGTCCACACCTTCCGTCAAGATCGCTCCCTCCATTCTGTCGGCCGATTTTGCCCGGCTCGGCGACGAAGTCCGCGCCATCGACGAGGCCGGTTGCGACTGGGTGCATGTCGATGTGATGGACGGTCATTTCGTCCCCAATATTTCCATCGGTCCGCTGATCGTCGAGGCCATCCGCCCGGTGACTAAGAAGATTCTCGACGTTCACCTGATGATCGCTCCCGTCGATCCCTATCTCGAAGCCTTCGCCAAAGCCGGTGCCGATATCATCACCATCCACGCCGAAGCCGGTCCCCATCTCGACCGCTCGCTGCAAGCGATCCGAGCGCTGGGCAAGAAGGCTGGCGTCGCGCTCAACCCCGCCACCCCGGTTTCCGCCATCCAGCACGTCATTGATAAGCTTGACCTTATATTGATCATGAGCGTCAATCCCGGCTTCGGCGGACAGGCCTTCATTCCCGAAGCTATCGCCAAGGTGAGCGCCACCAAAGCGCTGATCGGCGACCGCCCCATCGAAATCGAAGTCGATGGCGGCGTCGATCCCACCAATGCTGGCGCACTGGCCGCCGCCGGTGCCACCGCTCTGGTCGCCGGGTCCGCTGTCTATAAAGGCAACGATCCCACCACCTACGCCCCCCGCATCTCCGCCATCCGCGACGCCGCCATGGAGGGCTGATCTTGATCGAAGCGCTGAGCCACATCACCCTGATCGTCAGCGACCTCGACCGCGCTGAAACACTGCTGGTCGATGGGCTCGGTGCACGCAAGATCTACGATAGTGGTGCTGAACAGTTCTCCCACTCCGAGGAACGCTTTTTCCTGCTCGGCGCGTCCGACATCTGGATCGCCACGATGAAGGGCGATCCCCTCCCCACCCGCACCTACAATCATTTCGCCTTTAAGGTCGCCGAGTCCGACCTCGACACCTATCGCGACCGGTTGGCCAAGCTGGGCGCGACTCTTCTGCCCGACCGCCCCCGCGTTGAGGGCGAAGGCCGTTCCCTCTATTTCTACGACCATGACAACCATTTGTTCGAGCTCCACACGGGAACCCTCGACGCACGCATGAAACGCTATGCCGCCCCTCGGCAAGGCTGAATCTCCCTCTCAGAACCAAGGCACATCTCCTTATGATCCCTCGCTATTCCCGCAAAGAAATGGTCGATATCTGGTCCCCGCAGACCAAGTTCAGGATCTGGTTTGAGATCGAAGCCCACGCGACCACCGCGCAGGCAAAGCTCGGTGTCGTGCCGCAGGCTTCCGCCGACGAGATCTGGGCCAAGGGCAAGGATGCCAGCTTCAACGTCGACCGCATCGATGAGATCGAGCGCGAGGTCAAACACGACGTCATCGCCTTTTTGACCCATCTGGCCGAAATCGTCGGCCCTGAAGCCCGGTTCGTGCACCAGGGGATGACCTCGTCTGACGTGCTTGACACCACGCTCTCGGTCCAGCTCTCCCGCGCTGCCGATCTGCTACTGGCTGATCTCGACGCCCTGCTCGCCGCGCTCAAAAAGCGCGCTTACGAGCACAAGAACACCATCACCATTGGCCGCAGCCACGGCATCCACGCAGAACCCACCACGTTTGGCGTCAAGCTCGCGCAGGCCTATGCCGAATTTTCCCGCTGCCGCGAACGGCTGGTCAATGCGAAAAAGGAAATCGCCACCTGCGCCATTTCCGGCGCGGTCGGCACCTTTGCCAATATCGATCCTTCGGTCGAAGAATATGTCGCCGAACAGATGGGCCTCGCAGTCGAGCCGGTCTCCACACAGGTGATACCGCGCGACCGTCACGCCATGTATTTCGCAACCCTTGGCGTCATCGCCTCGTCCATCGAGCGGCTCGCCACCGAAATCCGCCACCTCCAGCGCACCGAGGTTCTGGAAGCCGAAGAGTATTTCTCCCCCGGCCAGAAGGGCTCTTCGGCGATGCCCCACAAGCGCAACCCGGTGCTGACGGAAAACCTCACCGGTCTTGCCCGCCTCGTGCGCGGCATGGTCATTCCGGCGCTTGAAAACGTCGCCCTCTGGCACGAGCGCGATATTTCGCACTCTTCGGTCGAGCGCATGATCGGCCCGGATGCCACTGTGACCCTCGATTTCGCACTGGCACGTCTCACCAATGTGATCGACAATCTCGTGGTCTATCCCGAGACCATGAAGGCCAACATGGACAAGCTCGGCGGCCTACACAATTCTCAGCGCTTCCTTCTTGCGCTGACCCAGGCTGGCATGAGCCGCGAGGACAGCTATTCGGCAGTGCAGCGCAACGCGATGAAAGTCTGGCGCGGCGAAGGCGCGTTCCCCGATTTCCTCAAGGCCGACCCCGAAGTCTCAGCGCTACTCACGCCCGAGCAGATCGACGCCAGCTTCGACGACGCCTACCACCTCAAGCACGTCGATACGATCTTCAGGCGCGTGTTCGGAGAATAGACGCCCAAGGCCCCTGTCTCTTCTCCCGCTCGTGGGAGGAACCCCTTCTCCCCTCGTGGGAGAAGTGAAGCTCGCTTCCACGCATCGAAAGCCACCAGCGCCCACCAAAAGAGCCCCCCTCTCCCCCTGAGGGACTTCGAGCCGATGGCGCAGCCGCAAATCGCTCCAGTGGAGGTGAGACGAAGAAGGGCGGGGTGAGCGGTGCGGAGCGCTTGTCGAGCCCACCAGACAAGCACACCGCAGCCCATCGAAAAAACTCAAGCGTCCCCCCCAAGAACCCCTTCTCCCCTCGTGGGAGAAGGTGGCCGCGAAGCGGTCGGATGAGGGGGCCGCAGCCTCTCCTCCACACCCGCACCCGCAATCGAACCACTCTTCGCCGCCCTCCTCATCACGACGAAACACGCTCCCATGTCCTGCCAGCAATCATCACCCCTTGCACCGGCGCGGGAAATCCACCAAGTAGTCGAGATATGAAAACCGCTGACGCTGACATTCTCATCATTCCCGGGCTGGGCCATGCTGGCCCCGGCCACTGGCAGCACCGCTGGGCCAGCCGCATCCGCAACGCGCGCTTCGTCGAGCAGGAAGAGTGGCACGAGCCCGCGCTGGACGATTGGGTGAGCGCCATCGAGCGCGACATCATGATGGCAACCCGCCCCGTGGTCCTTGTCGGCCACTCGCTCGGCGTGTCCGCCATCGTCGCCGCCAGCGCCCGCCTCACCGATACCAAGGTGCGCGGTGCATTTCTTGTCGCTCCGCCCGATGTGGACGAACATCCGGACGTCCCCGAAGCCACCGCCGCCTTCAAGGACCTGCCCCGTGATCCGTTGAAATTTCCCTCCATGATGGTCGCCTCGTCCAACGATCCATGGTGCACCGTCGAGCGCGCCGCCGAGTTTTCGTCGTGCTGGGGCTCGGATTTCCATATCGCTGGCGATGTGGGCCACATCGATGTCGCATCCGGCCACGGTCCCTGGCCCGAAGGGCTGCTGATGTTCACCCGCCTGATGGGGCGGCTTTAACGCCGCTTCGTGCCACCGCGCATGACGAACTGAACCGAACGGTTCGCCGCGCGTTTGCCCCATCATGGCGCGCGCACCCGTCCTAGACCGCAATCTCCACATCGCCCGGATCGACACCTATATCGATCCGTTGACGCCGCGCGCCCGCGCCATCGTCACCCATGGCCACGCCGATCACGCAAGGCCCGGCCACGGCAGCGTGCTGGCCACCCCCGATACCATTGCCATCATGCAGGCGCGTTACGGCCCCGATTGCGCGGGCAGTTTCCAGCCCCTGCCCTATGGCAAACCCCTCGATATCGATGGCGTGCGCATTTCGCTCCATCCCGCCGGTCATATTTTGGGCTCGGCGCAGGTGCTCATCGAACAGGATGGACAGCGGGTCGTCGTCACCGGCGATTACAAGCGCGGGCCTGACGCCACCGCCCAGCCGTTTGAACTGGTGCAATGCGACCTGCTGGTCACCGAGGCGACCTTTGCCCTGCCGGTATTCCAGCACCCCGATCCGGCCTCCGAGATCGCCCGCCTGCTCCGCTCCCTCGCCGAATATCCGGCCCGCGCCCATATCGTTGGCGCCTATGCGCTGGGCAAGGCGCAACGGGTCATCGGCCTGCTGCGCGCCGCCGGCTATGATCTGCCCATCTATCTGCATGGCTCCATGCTGCGCCTCTGCGCGCTCTACGAGGAACGCGGCATCCCCCTTGGCCCGTTGCGCCATGCCACCGAGGCCGACCGTTCTGAGCTTGCCGGCGCTGTCGTCATCGCGCCGCCTTCGGCGCTCAAGGACCGTTGGAGCCGCCGCTTCCCCGATCCGGTTCTGGCCATGGCGTCGGGCTGGATGAGCGTCAAGCAGCGCGCCCGCCAGCGCGGAGTCGAACTGCCACTGGTCATTTCCGATCACGTCGATTGGCCCGAATTGCTCCAGACCATTGCCGATACCGGTGCCCAGACCATCTGGGTCACCCATGGCCGCGAGGATGCGCTCGTCTATCAGTGCCGCAAGGATGGACTGACCGCCGAACCGCTCGATATTCAGGGCTATGGCGAAGAAGACGAGGACGCATGAAAGCCTTCGCCCGCCTGCTCGAAACCCTCGTCCTCACCCCCTCGCGCAACCGCAAGATCGAGGCGCTGGCCCATTATTTCGCCACCACCCCCGATCCCGATCGCGGCTATGCCCTGGCCGTGCTCACCGGCGAATTGAGCTTCGATCAGGTGAAGGCCTCTCGGCTCAAGGATGTGGTTCTGGCCGAAGTCGATCCACACCTTTTTGCCCTCTCCTACGACTATGTCGGCGATCTGGGCGAAACCATCGCGCTGATCTGGCCGCACTCCGGCGAGGGCCGCGATCTGCCCACCCTTGGCGCGCTGGTCGATCTGCTCAACACCACCGCCAGATCGGAACTCCCCACCCTCATCGCCCAATTGCTCACCAGCGCCCAGACCAATGAGCGCTGGGCGCTGGTCAAGCTCGCCACCGGCGCCCTGCGCATCGGGGTTTCCGCCCGGCTGGCCAAGACCGCGCTCGCGCAAATGAGCGGCGTCGAGCTTCAGGACATCGAGGAAATCTGGCACGGCATCGCCAGCCCGTATGAACCTCTCTTCGCCTGGCTCGAAGGCAAGGCCGAGAAACCCGCCATCCACCACGCCGCCCGTTTCCATCCCCTCATGCTCTCCAACCCCATCGACGAGGCCCGCGATTTCGCCGAACTCGACCCCGCCGATTTCGCCGCCGAATGGAAGTGGGACGGCATCCGCATCCAGCTCATCCTCGGGCCCCACGGCGTCTCGCTGTTCTCGCGCACCGGCGACGATATCGCCCCCGCCTTCCCCGATCTCGCCGACGCCGCCTTCGGTCACGGCGTTCTTGATGGCGAATTGCTGGTCGGGCATGATTTCGAACCCGCCTCGTTCAACGCCCTCCAGCAGCGCCTCAACCGCAAGACTGCCAGCGCCAGGCTGATGGCCGAGTCCCCGGCCTTTGTGCGCGTCTATGACATGTTGTTCGACGGCAACACGGATATCCGAGCGCTCCCCTGGACTGAGCGCCGCCAGCGCCTCGAATCGTTCTTCGCCACCACCGTGCAGACCCGCCTCGATATTTCCCCGCTACTGGATTTTTCCACCTGGGATGACCTCGCCGCCCTGCGCCGTGAAGGCGCGACGCTGCACGGCCATGAAGGGGTGATGCTCAAGCAGCGCGCCGCGCCCTATGTGCCCGGCCGTCCGCGCGGCAACTGGTTCAAGTGGAAGCGCGATCCCAATCTGGTCGATGCGGTGCTGATGTACGCCCAGCGCGGCCATGGCCGTCGCTCGTCGTTTTATTCCGATTTCACCTTCGGCGTCTGGCGCGACGACGAGATCGTGCCCATCGGCAAGGCCTATTTCGGCTTCACCGACGCCGAACTGGCCGAACTCGACAAATGGGTCCGCTCCCACACGCTCCAGAGCTTCGGCCCGGTGCGCGAGGTGCAGAAATCCCTGGTGTTTGAAGTGGCCTTCGACAGCGCCCAGCCCTCGACGCGCCACAAATCCGGCGTCGCCCTGCGCTTTCCCCGCATCAACCGCATCCGCTGGGACAAGCCGGCTGCCGAAGCAGCCCGGCTTGAAGAGGTCGAGGCGCTGATCGCCGCGACCTGAGCCTCAACCCTCTGACAGGATTTCCTGCTTGGCCCGCATATCGAACTCGGCCACCTTGGCCTCGATCGCGTGGGTGCTGATATCGAGCCCCTTGGCCTCGAAATCGCTCCGCAGCTTGGCCACCACGTCCGCGTGGCCCGCCTGCGTCATGTCAATGGCGATCACTTCCGCGAGGTAATTGGCGATGGCGTCGTCATCGGCAATCCCCAGTTCCCCACAGGCCCACTGGGCCAGATGCTTGTTGCGGCGCGCCTCTGCCCGAAACCGCAGGGAGGCGTCATGGGCGAATTTGGCTTCCTCGCCCTTCTGGCGGTCGTCGAATGAGGACATCTGCGGCTCCTTGGCGTCGCGTTTGGGTCCCTCTCAAAATATGCGTTCCCCACCCCACATTCAACCGCAACCCGCCGCGCACCCGCCCGCCATCCGGGCATTTCCCCCTTGCGACAGCTTTTCGCGCCCTCCCGCGCGGGGAATCGCTATACTGGTTCCCAGCGAACGGTCGCAGCCCATGAAAGGGCTTGCATTGAGCCGTCAAAAGGGCGCATGAGTGCCCCGAAATCCAACTATCGCTCGCCGCGCAATCCACGGACAGGTGAAATGAACCGTCGTCGCAAGATTTATGAAGGCAAGGCCAAGGACCTTTACGAGGGCCCCGAACCCGGCACGCTGATTCAGCACTTCAAGGACGATGCCACGGCTGGCAACGGCACCCGCCACGAAATCATCGACGGCAAGGGTGTGCTCACCAACCGTATCTCCGAATTCATTTTCGCCCGTCTCAACCAGCTCGGCATCCCCACCCATTTCGTGCGCCGCGTCAACATGCGCGAGCAGCTGATCCGCGAAGTCGAGATCATCCCCATCGAGGTGGTGGTGCGCAATGTGGCGGCGGGGTCGCTGTGCAAGCGGCTCGGTCTCGAATCGGGCACCCAGCTGCCCCGTTCGATCATCGAATTCTATTACAAGGACGATGCCCTGGGCGATCCGATGGTGTCGGAAGAGCACATCACCGCGTTCGGCTGGGCCAGTCCGCAGGAGCTCGACGACATCATGGCACTGGCCGTGCGCGTCAACGATTTCCTCACCGGCCTGTTCATGGGCGTCGGCATCCAGCTCGTCGATTTCAAGATCGAGTGCGGGCGTCTTTATGAAGGCGACATGATGCGCATCGTGCTCGCCGACGAGATTTCCCCCGACAATTGCCGCCTGTGGGACGTCAAGACCCGCAACAAGCTCGACAAAGACCGGTTCCGCGAGGGCCTTGGCGGCGTTGTCGATGCCTATCGCGAAGTGGCCCAGCGGCTCGGCATTCTGGTTGAGGCGGATAATGCCCTCACCACCGGCCCCCGTCTCGTTCAGTAATTTTTTCGTTTTTCCCCCGCCCCGCCTTCCCATAAAGGATACCCGGACAGCATCATGAAAGCCCGCGTCATCGTCACCCTGAAGAACGGTGTGCTCGACCCCCAGGGTCAGGCCATCGAAGGCTCCCTCGAAGGATTGGGATTTTCCGGCGTGGACTCGGTCCGACAGGGCAAGGTGTTCGATCTGGAACTTTCCGCCACCGATCCCGTTTCCGCCAAGGCGGAACTCGAACGGATGTGCGAGAAGCTTCTCGCCAACACGGTGATCGAAAATTA
This sequence comes from Pelagibacterium sp., assembly GCF_035555455.1. Lineage (GTDB taxonomy): Bacteria > Pseudomonadota > Alphaproteobacteria > Rhizobiales > Devosiaceae > Pelagibacterium. The sequence goes on from NZ_DATMGM010000048.1 coordinate 17,391, forward strand.
CGCCGTAGAGATCATCGGTTAACTGTTCAATTTTATTGTAAGTCCGCACAGTTTGTCGCGCTCCGCGCGCGCCATGGAGTATGCCTGCAATGCTGAAAACCCTTTCCCTTTCGGCCCTGTTCTTTATCGCCCTTGGCGTCATGGTCGCCGCTTACGGGACCGTTCCGGTCGTCTGAGCGCCTGCCAGGGCCCGTCAGGGCAATAAGCACAAGAAAAGGCCGGAACCGCTTCCGGCCTTTCTTTATTTCCCGCGCCGCTGATACAAATTCGCGCGCCACCAGATTCCCCTTGCAATTTACCGCAAGAATCCCGACAAGGCGGCCATCCGGTACAGCCCCCATTTTTCAAAAGCGAGACCTGCGCGATGAAGTCCGCTGTCGTTGTCTTTCCCGGCCTTAACCGCGAACGCGACATGATCGCCGCCCTGACCAGTGTCAGCGGCAACGCCCCCACCGTCGTCTGGCACAAGGACACCGACCTGCCCGACGTCGATCTGATCGTCGTTCCCGGCGGTTTTTCCTACGGCGACTATCTGCGTCCAGGCGCGATTGCCGCCCGCTCCCCCATCATGGCGACCATCCGCGAGCGCTCCGAGCGCGGCGTGCGGGTCATGGGCGTCTGCAACGGCTTCCAGGTCCTCACCGAGGCTGGTCTGTTGCCCGGCGTCTTGATGCGCAACGCCTCGCTCAACTTCGTCTGCCGCCAGATTCGGCTCGAAGTGGCTAATGCTGACACGCCGTTCTCGCGTGGCTACGCCCAGGGTCAGGTGATCAATTGCCCGATCGCGCATCGCGACGGCAATTACTTCGCCGACGCCGATACCCTCAAACAGATCGAAGACAACGGCCAGGTCGTGTTCCGCTACGCCGAGGGAACCAACCCCAACGGGTCGCTCAACGACATCGCCGGGATCACCAACCGCGCAGGCAACGTGCTTGGCATGATGCCCCACCCGGAAAACCTGATCGAACCCGCCCACGGCGGCGTGGACGGCAGAGCCCTGTTCACCGGCCTTCTGGGCTGACCGCCATGCCCGGGCCCAGCGCATCCCTCCCCTCACATCCCGGGATTGCCCTGCACGCCCCCACACCGCTCGCCTGTAATCGTGGACGACGGACCGGGGTTGAGGGACGCTCAGCCCACCACACCACCGAGCATACTGGTTCCCGGGTCTTCGCCCGGAACGACGCCGGTGAGTGTGATCAGCTTCAGAGGCTCCCACCCACCCCCGTCATCCCGGACTTGATCCGGGATCCAGTAACCGGCAGCGCCCCGGCCCTTGCCCATCTGCTTGCCAAAAGAGCCCCCTTTTCCCCTCGTCGGAGAAGGGATGGCGATGAGCGGAGCGCCGAGTCCCACCGCACCACTGAGCATATTGGTTCCCGGGTCTTCGCCCGGGACGACGCCGGTGAGTGTGATCAGCTTCAGAGGCTCCCACCCACCCCCGTCATCCCGGACTTGATCCGGGATCCAGTAACCGGCAGCGCCCCGGCTCTGCCCCCACGCTCCCACAGCCTCCGCTCCCTTCTCCCCTCGGGGAGAAGGTGGGTTTTCGCAACAGCGAAAACTCGGATGAGGGGGCCTCTGTCCACCCTCGCCGCCCCAAACCTCTTTCCACTCCAGTTTCCCCATGGCTGACATGACATTCCGCAACGACATCGACATCACCCCCGAACTCGTCGCCGACCACGGCCTGACCCCTGAGGAATACCAGAAGATTCAGGACCTGATCGGGCGCGTGCCCACCTACACCGAACTGGGCATCTTCTCGGCCATGTGGAACGAGCATTGCTCCTACAAAAGCTCCAAGAAGTGGCTGCGCACCCTGCCCACCACCGGCCCGCGCGTCATTCAGGGGCCGGGCGAGAACGCGGGTGTCGTCGATATCGGGGACGGACAGGCCATCGTCTTCAAGATGGAATCTCACAACCACCCGAGCTTCATCGAGCCCTATCAGGGCGCGGCGACCGGCGTTGGCGGCATTCTGCGCGACGTGTTCACCATGGGCGCGCGTCCTGTCGCTGCCATGAACGCCCTGCGCTTTGGCGAACCTGGCCACGAAAAGACCCGTCATCTGGTCTCCGGCGTCGTCTCCGGCATCGGCGGCTATGGCAACGCCTTTGGCGTGCCCACCGTTGGCGGTGAAGTCCAGTTCGACGAACGCTACAACGGCAACATCCTCGTCAACGCCTTTGCCGCTGGTCTCGCCGATGCCGACAAGATTTTCCTCTCCGAAGCCAAGGGCGTCGGCCGTCCCGTCGTCTATCTGGGTGCCCGCACCGGGCGCGATGGCGTTGGCGGCGCCACCATGGCGTCCGCGGAATTCAGCGACGACATCGATGAAAAGCGCCCTACGGTTCAGGTCGGCGATCCGTTCACCGAAAAGCGCCTGCTCGAAGCCTGTCTCGAACTGATGGGCACCGGCGCGGTGATCGCCATTCAGGACATGGGCGCGGCGGGCCTCACCTGCTCTGCCGTGGAAATGGGCGCCAAGGGCGATCTGGGCATCGAACTCACCCTCGATGCCGTCCCGGTGCGCGAAGAGCACATGACGCCCTATGAGATGATGCTCTCGGAGTCCCAGGAGCGTATGCTCATGGTGCTGCATCCCGACCACGAGGAATCCGCAAAAAAGATCTTCGAAAAGTGGGAACTCGATTACGCCACCGTTGGCCGCACAACCGACGATCTACGCTTCCGTGTGCTGTTCGAGGGCAAGGAAGTCGCCAACCTGCCGATCAAGGATCTGGGCGACGAAGCCCCGGAATATGATCGTCCCTGGGTTGCGCCCACCGTGCCTGCTCCGTTCGACAACTCGACCCTTCCCGAAGGCGATGTTGCCAAGGGTCTTCTGGCCCTGCTCAATTCGGCCAACAACTCCTCGCGGCGCTGGGTTTATGAGCAGTTCGATACGCTGATCGGCGGCAATTCACTCCAGACCCCCGGCGGCGATGCCGGTGTCATTCGCGTCGATGGCCACCCCAGCAAGGCGCTGGCCTTTTCCTCCGACGTCAATCCCCGCTATTGCGAGGCCGATCCCTATGAGGGCGGCAAGCAGGCCGTTGCCGAATGCTGGCGCAACCTGATCGCTACCGGTGCCGAGCCTCTCGCCGCTACCGACAACCTCAATTTCGGCAATCCCGAGCGCCCCGAAATCATGGGGCAGATCGTCCATGCCATCAAAGGCATCGGCGAGGCCTGCACGGCCCTCGATTTCCCCATCGTCTCGGGCAACGTGTCGCTCTACAACGAGACCAACGGGCGCGGCATCCTGCCCACCCCCACCATTGCCGGTGTCGGGCTGATCGAGGATCATGCGAAAATGGCCCGCCTGGGCTTTGCCGGCGAAGGCGATGTCATCATCCTTATCGGCGCCCCCGAAGGCTGGGGCGAGCATATGGGGCAATCCGCCTATCTGCGCGACATTCTCGGCCGCGATGAAGGCACCCCTCCCCCGGTCGATCTCGATCACGAAAAGCAGGCCGGGCTCTACGTGTTGTCCCTCATCCGTTCGGGCCGGGTTCGCTCGGTCCATGACCTCTCGGATGGTGGCCTCGCAGTTGCGCTCGCAGAATCTGCCATCTCGGGTATGATGGGGGCACAAGTCCACTCATTTTCCACTCAACATTTGCCTACGTGGTTTGCCGAGGATCAGGGTCGCTACATTGTGACCGCGACTCCTGGCGAAGCCGGTCGGATCGTTGCCGATGCGCCGGTCAGCGCCGTCGCGATCGGCGTCACTGGCGGCCAGACCTTGAATTTGGGAGACGCAAAGCCCATATCCATCAAGGACTTGGAAGCCGCCTACGAAGGCTGGTTTCCCACCTTCATGGAGGCTACAATCTCCTCAAACCACTGAATATGGAGCGCGACATGCCAATGGATGCCGTCGAAATCGAGAGTCTCATCAAACAGGCTCTGCCAGATGCCACCGTTGACATCCGTGACCTCGCCGGCGATGGCGACCACTACGCTGCCACCGTCGTCTCCGAAGCGTTCCGGGGCAAGTCGCGTGTCCAGCAACATCAGATGGTTTATCAAGCACTTAAGGGCAATATGGGCGGTGAATTACACGCCCTTGCTCTCCAGACAAGTGCTCCGGAGTAGGCTCGAATGAGCCTTAAAGACAGCCTCGATCTGATCCGGGCCATCAACCCCGAGGGCGGCTATGCCGTCCTCGAACACGAGATCGCCGCCGAGCGGGCATCCTCGCTCGGGGCCGCTGAAAAGCGCGTTGCCCAATCCGTAGCCGCCTACAAAGATGCTGAAAAAGATCAGCATCCACAAGCACTTGCCGCCGCACAGCAGGCGGTATGGGCCTATTTCGTCCAGCGCGAACTGTGCGGTTTCCGCCAGCACAACGATGTCATTGCCGACTTTTCCATCCCGCGCGCAGTCCTCAACGGCCTCGGCGCGACCCGGCGCGGCAATTGATCCCCGCCCAACCCTCGACACCGCCCCGGCGATATCCTATTTATCGGTAAAGACCGATGCGCCCACCCAGCGCCGAAAGGACAATTCCATGAGCGAAACCAACACCTTCATCGACCAGCAGGTCAAGTCCAGCGATGTTTTCCTGTTCATGAAGGGCACCCCCGATTTCCCGCAATGCGGTTTTTCCGGCCAGGTCGTCCAGATCCTGAACTACCTCGGCGTCGACTATCAGTCCGCCAACGTTCTGGAAAGCGACGAACTGCGCCAGGGCATCAAGGACTATTCCAACTGGCCAACCATTCCCCAGCTTTACATCAAGGGCGAATTCGTCGGTGGCTGCGATATCGTGCGCGAGATGTTCCAGGCGGGCGAGTTGCAGACTCATCTCGAACAGGCCGGCATTACGGTCAAGCAAACCGCCTGATCACCGTTCCAATCTTGCAGACCAGAGGGCCCCGACACCGCGCGGGGCCTTTTGCTTTCAACCGAATTGATGTTGAAGATCAAGCTGTTGGGAGCAGCCCCAGCTAAGCAAATGCCGAGGGGTTGCCAAATCCGCCATTGACAGTCAGTCTTGAACGACAAGGCTGGGCTATGGTGTCCCGGCCTTGCCATTTTTCAAGGTTTTTCATGACAACCACTGCGACAGCGACCCGAGATGTATCTCGGCCAGAATTCATTGCCCTCATCGCCGGGCTGATGGCTCTCAACGCACTGGCCATCGACGTGATGCTGCCCGCCCTGCCCTACATGGGCGAAGCGCTCGGCGTTCTCCATGAAAATGACCGCCAGTTCGTCCTGACCGCTTATATGCTCGGGTTCGGCGTAGCCCAACTCGCGTTCGGACCGCTGTCCGATCGGTTTGGCCGACGAGCACCGCTTTTTGTCGGCCTGGCCGTTTATGTGGTCGCTGCCTTTGCCGCCGTGTTCTCTCCCAATTTCGCTACCCTCCTGGTGCTGCGGTTTGTGCAGGGAATGGGAGCGGCGGGCACGCGGGTCATCGCCACCTCCATCGTGCGTGATCGGTTCGGGGGCCGCGCCATGGCTGAGGTTATGTCCTTGGTTTTCATGGTATTTATGATCATTCCGGTCATCGCGCCGGCCATCGGACAGGTGATCCTACTCACCGGACCTTGGGAATATATCTTCATTTTCATGGCGGTGCTCGGGCTGGTCATTTCGATCTGGACCTTCTTGCGTCTCCCCGAAACGCTTGCCCCCCAGCATCGTCGGCCCTTGCGGCCTGCCGTAGTTCTGGACGGTTTCCGCATCGTTCTGACCAACCGCATGGCCATCATGTATGGATTGGCAGGCACTTTCATCTTTGGCGCGCTGTTCGGGTTCATCAACACCTCGCAACAGATTTATGTCGGGGTCTATGATCTGGGCACGCTGTTTCCGGTCGCCTTCGCGTTCCAGGCCTCGCTGATGTCGGTGTCGTCCTACACCAATTCGCGCATGGTGCGCCGCGTTGGCATGCGCCGGCTCAGCCATGGGGCCATTCTGGTATTCACCGCGTTGAGCGCCATCTGGCTTGTTCTCGCAATGACCATCGATATGCCGCTTTGGCTGTTCATGACGCTGTTGTGCATGATCATGTTCATGTTCGGCTGGACGGCCTCAAACATGAATTCGCTGTCCATGGAACCACTTGGCGCCGTCGCTGGCACCGCGTCCTCGGTCTTCGGCTTCATCCAGACCGTAGGCGGCGCCCTGCTCGGAACCTATATCGGAAGCTTTTTCGATGGGTCGGTTACCCCAATCGCGGCCGGCTATTTCATCTTCGGCCTGCTCGCCATCGGCTGCGTCCTCATCGCCGAGAACGGCAAGCTGTTCGGGGTCGGCGAAGAATATAAGGACGGCCCGCCAGCCGATCTTCACTAACACGCAGCACTGCGTCAGCGTCAGATCGTGAACACCTCACGGCGCAGCGCGTCCCAGCTTTCTATGTCGGAGGCGACCAGCAGGCCGCCTTCGAGATGGGCCGGTCGATAGGTTGTCCCATCCAGATGGGCGACGTGAGCCCCCGACTCCGCCATCATCAGCGAGCCCGCCGCGTGATCCCAAGGTGTGAGCTTGTTGTACATCAGGAAATCGAGGTGCCCGCCGGCCCCCAGCCGGTATTCATGACCGGCGCAGCGATAGCTGGCCATGATATGCACTTTGGCCATATTGCCCAGCACTTCCGCCCGCTTTGCGCTCGGGATATAGGCCGTTGAAGCCGTGCCCACCATCTGATCGACAGATACCGGTTCGGCAAAGTGCTGCCGCACCATCCGTCCGTCCGGAAACACCTGGAAGCACCCACAGCCGCGCTCGGTCATCACCCAGTCATCACCGACCGGATCATAGATGACGCCCGAGACCACTTCGCCGCGCTGTACCACCGCCGCCATCACCGCAAACAGCGGAAGTCCGGCGGCAAAATTCCACGTTCCGTCAACGGGATCGACATAGATCACCGTATCGTTTCCGAAATCGGTGTCGAGCAGCCTGGGGTTTGCCGAAACGGCCTCCTCCCCAATAACGACCATATGCGGCGAAGCGGCCTTGATGGCCGTGGTAATTGCCCGTTCGGCCTGTTCATCCGCGTCGGTCACCAGATCGTGGATATGGGATTTGGTGCGGATATCGCCTTCATCGAGCCGGCGAAACCGCGGCATGATCTCGGCTGCTGCCGCCTCGCGCAAAATCGCCGTCAGACGCTCGATATTCATTGCCCTGCCTCCGCTGACAACATGGCGAAATCAAACAGTTTTGGATCCAGCATGTGGCTGGCGTTGATATTACCCAGAGCCCGCAGCATGACATCCTTGCGCCCCGGCATCCTGCGTTCGATATCATCGAGCATGGCCTTCATCGCATTGCGCTGCAAGCCGTCCTGCGATCCGCACAGGTCACAGGGAATGATCGGAAACTCCATGGCCTCGGCAAACCGGGCCAGATCGGGCTCCGCGCACTGCGCCAACGGTCGCAGGACTTCGACATCCCCGTCATCGTTGAGCAGTTTGGGCGGCATCGCGGCCAGCCTGCCGCCATGGAACAAATTCATGAAAAACGTTTCGAGGATATCCTCGCGATGATGCCCCAGCACCAGCGCCGAACACCGCTCCTCCCGGGCGATCCGGTACAAATGCCCGCGCCGCAGGCGTGAACACAGCGAACAATAGGTTGCGCCCTGCGGCAGCTTGCTGGTCACCACCGAATAGGTGTCGCGGTATTCGATGCGATGGGGAACACCATTGCGCGTGAGGAAATCGGGCAGGATATGTTTGGGAAAGTTCGGCTGGCCCTGGTCGAGGTTGCAGGCCAACAGCTCCACCGGCAGCAATCCGCGCCATTTTAGGTCCAGCAGCACCGCCAGCAGTCCATAGCTGTCCTTGCCGCCCGATAGCGCCACCAGCCACTTTGCCCCGGGCCGGACCATGCCATAGGTGCCCATCGTTTCAAGCACCTGCCGGTTGAGGCGCTTGCGCAGTTTGTTGAATTCAACCGTTCCCGGCGCATTCAGAAACAGCTCCGGACAGGCTTCATCCGAAGCGCTCATCGGCTCGGCAACACTCATGGCAGCACACCCGCGAATAGGTCGTGTGCCGGACCGCCCGGCACGCCATGTTGATACATGCCGCGCGTCTGGCGGGAAAGGGCAGGCAAGCCGGAATGCAAAAAAACAGGCCGGGTGGGAAATCCTCTTGCAGGGTCCACCCGGCCCAGTGACGCAGTACAAGGTTGCATTGAACCGTTGAGGCACCGGTCTGCCCGGCACATGTGGGGCTGTCCGGTCCGCGCCATAGTGACAGCGAACCCTTGCGGCCCATTGAACCCGCTTGCCGAGATTCTTTTCAAAAACTGCTCAATTGCCCGGCATTGGCCAAATTGGCAGCGCTGGTTGGTCTTGTCAGTGCCGTTAACGAGGCTTTACATCACCTTAGGGAGGCGGGTTTGAACCAAGAGTCTCCTCTTTCTAACCAGAGGACGCCATGTTTCGATCGTTCTTCCCCAATCCCAGAATATTTTTCCCCGCCGCCCTCATCTGGGCGGGCTTATGCATGCTCGCCTGGTTCACGATCGGCGACGATCTTGGCGCTCTGTTTTCGCTCGGCAATATCCTGAGCCAAACACCAACCGAACTCGATCCCGATCCATTCCTCACGGCCGACCGGGTCTGGCTCTATCAATACATCTTATTAGCCGGCTATCTGTTCTGCATTCCCTGGTACTGGATTGGCGGCAACAGGCGCTGGTTCTGGTGGTCGGTCGTCGGCAGCGTATCCATCGTCGAGATCGTCTTTTTCGACGTGCAGATCGGCGCATGGATGAACGCCTGGTACGGAGAGTTCTACAACCTTATCCAGACAGCGCTGACCGAGCCCGGTTCAGTCTCACTCGACACCCTGGCGTCCGAACTGTGGACAGTGCTTTACGTCCTGTTACCCCGCATCGGGGCACTGGTGCTCAATGCCTTCTTCATCGCGCACTATCTGTTCCGCTGGCGCCGCGCAATGACGTTCTTTTACATGTCCAACTGGACCAACCTCCGGCACGTGGAAGGCTCTGCCCAGCGTATTCAGGAAGATACCCAGAGGTTTGCGGCAATTGTCGAAGGTCTGGCCGTCACCCTTATCGGCTCGATCATGACGCTGCTGGTCTTCCTGCCACTGCTTTGGGAACTGTCACAGAATATTACCGTGCTTCCGCTGGTCGGTGCCGTGGATGGCAGTCTGGTGTGGGTTGCCCTGGTTTCCGCCGCCGCAGGCACAGTTCTGCTGGGTCTGGTCGGCGTCAGGTTGCCGGGGCTGGAGTTTCAGAACCAGCGGGTGGAAGCCGCCTTCCGCAAGGAACTCGTCTATGGCGAAGACCATGCCGAACGCGCCCGTCCCACCCGGACCCGCGACTTTTTCAAGGCAGTCCAGCGCAACTACTTCCGCCTCTACTGGCACTACCTTTATTTCAACGTCGCGCGATACATCTATCTTCAGGGGTCGAACTTTGTACCGCTGATCGCCATGTCTCCGACCATCGCGGCGGGTGCGCTGACCTTTGGTCTGTTCCAGCAGATCAGCAATGCCTTCAATCAGGTCGAGAATTCTTTCCAGTTCCTCGCCAACTCCTGGACCACGATCATCGCGCTGATCTCGGTTTACAAGCGTCTGCGCGCCTTTGAAGCGCACATTCCCTATGAGGCCGATCTGGGGGTCGATTATGACGATCCGCGCTTCCTCGACACCGAGGTTGAATTCCCTCCCATCGACGGGGATCTGCCCACCCCGCAGACCATCTGAACCAACAAAAAAGGGCCGCCCCACCGGGCGGCCCTTTCTTTTGAAACTCTGATATTCGCTTAGCGCGAATAGAATTCGACGACGAGGTTCGGTTCCATCTGCACCGGATAGGGCACATCGCCCAGTGCCGGAACGCGCACATAGGTCGCGGTCATCTTGGAATGGTCGGCATCGATATAATCCGGAACATCGCGCTCGGCGAGTTGGACGGCTTCGAGAACCACAACGAGCTGCTTGGAGCGGTCACGCACCGAGATCACGTCACCGGGCTGCACGTTGTAGGACGGGATGTTGACCCGCTTGCCGTTCACCTGCACGTGGCCGTGGTTGACGAACTGACGCGCAGCAAAGACGGTCGGCACGAACTTGGCGCGGTAAACGATCGCGTCCAGGCGGCTTTCCAGAATTCCGATGAGGTTCTCACCGGTATCGCCACGACGACGGGCAGCTTCTTCATAAACGCGGCGGAACGACTTTTCGGTGATCGAGCCGTAATAGCCCTTCAGCTTCTGCTTGGCGCGGAGCTGAATGCCATAGTCCGAAAGCTTGCCCTTGCGGCGCTGACCGTGCTGGCCGGGGCCATAGGCACGTGCGTTGACCGGGCTCTTCGGACGGCCCCAGATGTTTTCGCCAAGGCGGCGATCGATTTTATGCTTCTGCGTATGACGTTTTGACATCGCATGTCCTCTTCAGAATCAGAGTTAAAGACAGCGCCCCTCCTCTGCTCCGCCCAAAGGGCGAAACCGACAGACCGTGCGAAAAACGTGAACGGGTCCAGCCATAAAGGCCGGACCGAATACGGCAAACCGACGGTCCCGGGTGGCTCTCCCGGACGGCAAGGCCATTCGGGATGAGCGGTTTCTATGAAGCCATGGCCGGAAAGTCAAGCGCGCCGGGCTATTTGGCCTCGCCATAGGTCGCTGGGCCGATGATTTCTCCCCGTTTGCGCTCCCGCTGGAACACATACAATCCGGAAGCGAGGATCACTGCGGTCCCCACCCAGGTCCATTTGTCAGGAAAATCACCGAAAAACACATAGCCCACCGCCGTTGCCCCGACAATTTCGAGATACTGAAAGGGTGCCAATGTGCTTGCGGGGGTCCGGCGAAACGCCTCGGAAAACAGGAAGAACGTGAAGGCCGACAGCATTCCCATGAACAGAAGCTGCCCCCACGGGCCATCAGGATCATACCCGCCCATGCCACCGATCAGCTCGAACCGCCCCAACGCCAGCAGTCCGCCACCAATGGCAATCAGCGCCACCACTGCGAACCAGAACTGGATCGATACCGCATCCATCACCGGCGAGAGCTTGCGGATCACGATGGCATTGCCAGCAAATGCAGTTGCGGCGATCAGCGGCAGAAGCGAACTCCACCCAAAAATATCCCAGCTCGGGCGGATAACGATCAGCGCCCCGATCAACCCCACACCAACGGCCACATAGCGACGGGCTCCGGCGCGCTCACCCAGAAATGGTCCCGCCAGAACCGTCAGGATCAACGGCTCGACAAAAAAGATCGCAATCGCTGTCGCGATGGGCATGGTCACGAACGCGCCGATCAGCGCCGCGAGCGTTGCCGCCGATGTCAACCCGCCCAGAACCATCAGGTGCCATGGCCCCCACACCGGCCTGCGCCGCAACGCGATCAGCACCAGCCCAAGCGCCGCCATCTGAAAGACATAACGCCAGAACGCAATCTCGAACGGGCTGAGAACCCCGGTCAGGCTTTTCGACAGGGCATCGCTGAACGGCACCAGCAGGACCGCCAGCAGCATGAACCCCATGCCGCTTTGCGGTGTACCGACACTAAGTCCCCCGACTGGCGGAACTGGCTTTGCCATGAAAATCCTGAGATCAGATCGAGGCGGGTTCAAGACGCCAAGCGTATCGCCCATCCCCGCCCCCGGCAACTGAGGGGTTCAGTCGTCGCCATTTTCCTGCTTGGGCGGCCTGTTGGGATTGGCCCTCTCATGGCGTCGGTCGAGCGCCGCCACGATCCCGCGCAAGGTGCGCACCTCCTGCGCGTTGAACCCGGCACGGGCAAACATGGCGCGGATATTGTTCATCATTCCGGGACGCTTGGCCGCCGTCTTGAAGAATGTCGCCCGGTCCAAAGCTTCGCCCAACTGCTCGACAAGCCCCACCAGCTGCTCGCGCTGTGCCGGCTCGCCCGCATCCCCCGCAAACGGCAATGGCTGGTCCCGCAGCGCGGCCCGCCGCCACTCATAGGCCATCACCAGCACCGCCTGCGCGATATTGAGGGACGCAAAGGCCGGCTCGACCGGCAGGGTCACAATGGCATCGGCCAATGCCACCTCGTCATTATCGAGCCCCCAGCGCTCGCGCCCGAACATCAGACCGGCCTTCTGCCCCGCTCCGATGCGCTCAGCCAAGCCGTTCGCCGCCTCATCCGGCCCGATCACGGGCTTGTACATTTCCCGGTTGCGCGCCGTCGTCGCCAGCACAAAATGCAGATCGGCAATCGCCTCGGCAACGCTGGGAAACACCCGCACCCGCTCGATCACATGGCTGGCTTTCGCCGCAGAAGCCAGCGCCTTTTCATTCGGCCAGCCGTCCCTTGGGTTGACCAATCGCAGATCCCAAAGCCCGAAATTGGCCATGGCCCGCGCCGCTGCGCCGATATTTTCTCCCAGTTGCGGCGCGACGAGAATAACCGCCGGGACGGGACGAAACACAAATTCCTTGCTGCTGTCAGTTCCGGCCATCAGCCAGCGCTCCTTTGCGCCCGCCACACTCTGGCTTGAACGCTTGCCGAGGAACGGCCGGGACATGTCCCGCCGCCCCCAATAGGTCAAAAATCGCCAAAGCTCTAATCCCACCAACCCGCGATGGCAAGAATTACGCGCGCCCCCCTGCGCGCTTGTGCCGCTCATAAGCTTTGCGCTTTACCCCGCCAGTGCTATAGGGGCGGCGCTGGCTTCACCAACCACCACCCGCACCAATAGAGGAGTATCGTATGAGCAAGATCAAAGTCGAAAATCCGGTCGTTGATATCGACGGCGATGAGATGACCCGGATCATCTGGCAGGCCATCAAGGACAAGCTGATCTACCCCTATCTCGACATCGATCTTGAATATTACGATCTCTCGGTACAAAAGCGCGACGAGACCGACGACCAGATCACCGTCGATGCGGCCAACGCCATCAAGAAGCACGGCGTCGGCGTCAAATGCGCCACCATCACGCCTGACGAAGCCCGCGTCGAAGAATTCGGCCTCAAGAAGATGTGGCGTTCGCCCAACGGCACCATCCGCAACATCCTTGGCGGCGTCATCTTCCGCGAGCCGATCATCTGCAAGAACGTGCCGCGCCTCGTCCCCGGCTGGACCCAGCCAATCATCGTCGGCCGCCACGCCTTCGGCGACCAGTACCGCGCCACCGATTTCCGTTTCCCCGGCAAGGGCAAGCTGACCATCAAATTCGTCGGCGATGATGGCACCGAGATCGAGCACGAAGTCTTCGATGCCCCCGGCTCCGGCGTCGCCATGGCAATGTACAATCTCGACGATTCCATCCGCGACTTTGCCCGCGCTTCCATGAACTATGCGCTGGGCCGTGGCGTCCCGTGCTATCTCTCGACCAAGAACACCATCCTCAAGGCCTATGACGGACGCTTCAAGGACATTTTTGAGGAAATCTACGAAGCCGAGTTCAAGGAAAAGTTCGAAGCCGCCAAGATCTGGTACGAACACCGCCTGATCGACGACATGGTCGCTGCCTCGCTCAAGTGGAGCGGCGGATATGTCTGGGCCTGCAAGAACTATGATGGTGACGTGCAGTCAGACACCGTTGCGCAGGGCTTTGGCTCGCTGGGCCTCATGACCTCAGTGCTGATGAGCCCCGATGGACGCACGGTCGAGGCCGAAGCCGCCCACGGTACCGTCACCCGTCACTACCGCCAGCACCAGCAGGGCAAGGAAACCTCGACCAACTCCACCGCCTCGATCTTCGCCTGGACCCGTGGCCTCGCCCACCGCGCCAAGCTCGATGGCAACGACGCACTGGCTGATTTCGCCGCCACGCTGGAAAAGGTCACTGTCGATACCATCGAAGAAGGCAAGATGACCAAGGACCTCGCCCTGCTCGTCGGCCCGGATCAGCCCTGGCTGACCACCATGGGTTTCCTCGACGCCATCGACGAGAACCTGCAAAAGGCAATGGGCAAATAACCCCGCCCTGCTCCGAGATATGGGCGGCGCTTCCAGCGCCGCCTTTTTTGTGCCAGATGCAATGTCATAAGTGGAGTCGAACATGAAAAAGGTCCTGCTAGGCGCGCTGGCTTTTGTCATCCTTTTCGTGTTTGGCGTCTGGCTGGCCAATGCGTCCTGGCGCGCCGCCGCGCCCACCGGAGAGCCCGTCTTCGTTGCCCATCGCGGCGTGCACCAGATTTTTGACCGGGATGGCATCGAAAACGACACCTGCACCGCCGAGCGCATCTACCCGCCCCGCCATGCCCTGCTCGAAAATACCATTCCCTCGATGCAAGCCGCCTTCGCAGCGGGTGCGCAAATCGTCGAACTCGACGTCCACCCCACCACCGATGGCCAGTTCGCTGTTTTCCATGACTGGACGATAGACTGCCGCACCGCGGGCACGGGCGAGACCCGCAGCCACACCATGGCCTATCTCAAGACCCTCGACATCGGCTTTGGCTATACCGCGGACGGCGGCGAGACCTATCCACTGCGTGGCACCGGCACGGGCGCAATGCCCTCATTGGACGACGTGCTCTCCGCCATCCCCGACGGCCGCTTCATCGTCAATTTCAAATCCAACGACGCCACAGAGGCAGACCGTCTCGCTTCCCTAGTCGCCGCAAACCCTCAATGGCGCGATGCTCTCTGGGGCGCTTATGGCGGCGATGCCCCCACCTTGCGCGCCGCCGCCTTGCTGCCCGGCCTGACCGTCTGGACAAGGCGCGGCCTCGTCGATTGTCTCGGCAGCTATATCGGTTATGGCTGGACCGGTATCATGCCCGAAGCCTGCACCAATACCGCTATCATGGTGCCGATCAACATCGCGCCTTTCCTGTGGGGATGGCCCAACCTGTTCATCGAACGCTTCACCAACGCCGGCACCACCATCATTCTCACGGGCCCATTCGGCGCCGGTGATACCGGCACGGCGGGGATTGACGATATCGAGACCCTGGCACAGGTTCCCGCCGGGTTTCCCGGCCTCATCTGGACCAATGTGATCGAGCAGATCGGCCCAAAAGCCCGAAACGACTGACCGCACTCGACTATCCGCCCCATCCGGCCTATGAACGATCAAGGCTCCCTTTATCTCGGGAGCATTCATTTCAGATTTGGGTAGTCGAGATGCCGGTTGGCGTCCTGTTTGCGTTTGCGGCCTATGCCAGCTTCGCTTTCGGCGATGCTGCGATCAAGAGCTTTGGCGACACCATGTCGGTGTTCCAGATCGCTTTTTTCATCACCGCATTTTCCTTCGTCCCGGCGCTTCTCACCAATCCACGCGGCGAGCGCTGGCGTGACGTGTTCAAGCTCAACAATTTCTGGCTCATGCAGCTGCGGGGCGTCTTTGGCATCATCTCCATGGTGATGGTGACCGTCGCGTTCACCACCATCCCGCTGGCCGAAGTCTATGCGCTGGTGTTCCTCACGCCCATTCTGGTCACCATTTTATCCGTGGTGATCCTGCGCGAGCATATGTCCCCGATGCGCTGGGTGGTGCTGGCCATTGGATTTTGCGGCGTGATGCTCGTGGTGCGTCCCGGTTTCCGTAGCCTGGAATTTGGCCATCTGTCCGCTGTCATCGCGGCCATCGGCGCCTCCGGCGGAGCCATCGTGCTCAAGAAGGTATCAGCTACCGAGCGCCGCATTTCGCTGCTCGGCGTCCTGCTGACCTACGCCCTGGTGTTCAACGGCATCGCCATGATTCCAGAATTTATCGTGCCGACGGCACACCAATTCGCCATGCTGTCCATGATCGGCCTGTTCATCGGCACCGGCCATCTGTTGATGATCGCCGCCACCCGCCGCGCTGCAGCCAACCAGATCGCCCCGGCCCAGTACAGCCAGATTTTCTGGGCCATCCTGCTCGGCGGCATCTTTTATGGCGAACACCCGGACGCGATTGCCGTCATCGGGCTTACCATCGTGGTTGCCGCAGGGATCGCCACACCCGGCGTCGATGCGGCGCGCGCCATTCTGGGAACGCGGATGGCACGCTTCGCCCGCCGCCGCCCGGCTCAAGCGCCTGTCTCCGCTTCAGAGGAGGCCGCCGGTCCGGAAACCGACAGCCAGCCCGTTACGTCTAGAGCTGTTCCCTGACAGCGTCGACTGCCGCCTGCGCCTTGGCACCGTCCGGTCCACCAGCCTGCGCCATATCGGGCCGCCCGCCGCCGCCCTGCCCGCCCAGCGCCGCCGAGCCGGTCCGTACGAGATCGACCGCGCTGTAGCGCCCGACCAAATCTTCGCTCACGCCCACAGCGATTCCGGCCTTGCCGTCCTCAGTGGTTCCCACGATCACGACGATGCCCGAGCCGATCTGCTTCTTGCCCTGATCGACCAGCCCGCGCAGGTCTTTAGGCTGCAAACCTTCGACCACGCGCCCCAGAAAGTTCACACCATTGATGGTTTCGCTCGCTGCACCATTGGCCGCCGTTCCGCCGCCCATGGCCAGCTTCTGCCGCGCTTCGGCAAGCTGGCGCTCTAGCCCCTTGCGCTCCTCGACCAGCGCCGAGACCCGCGCGGCGGCATCGCGCGGTGACACCTTGAGCGCCGTTGCGATCGCCTTGAGCTGATCTTCCTGTTCGGTGAGGTGCGCCCGGGCGCCATCCGCAGTCAGCGCCTCGACGCGCCGCACACCAGCGGCGACCGAACTTTCCTGCACGATCTTGACCAGCCCGATATCGCCGGTGCGGCGCACATGGGTGCCCCCGCACAGCTCCATCGAATAGGTCTTGCCTGCCCGGTCTCCATCCAGCGCCGTACCCATCGACACGACCCGGACCTCGTCACCATATTTTTCGCCGAACAACGCCATCGCGCCCGCTTCGACCGCATCATCGACCGCCATCAGCCGGGTTTCCACCGGCGCGTTCTGCAAGACGATAGCGTTGGCCATGCGCTCGACCTCGGCCAGTTCGGCCTCGCTCATCGGCTTGGCATGGGAAAAGTCAAAGCGCAGCCGGTCGGGAGAGACCAGCGAACCTTTCTGCGCCACGTGGGTGCCCAACACCTCGCGCAGCGCCTCATGCAGCAAATGGGTCGCCGAGTGATTGGCACGGATCGCCGTGCGCCGTCCGTGATCGACACGCAGGGTCAGCGCATCCCCGATCCGGATCGTGCCAGCCTCCACCTTCACCCGATGCGCGAAAACCCCGCCCGCCTGCTTGGTGGTATCCAACACCACGACCTTGGCGCCGTCTTCGCTGTCCATGGTGCCAGTATCGCCGACCTGGCCACCGCTTTCGCCGTAGAACGGGGTCTGGTTGAGCACGATGAAGCCTTCATCGCCGGGCCCCAGCGTCTCAACGCTCGCCCCGTCCTTGACCAACGCAGACACCGCGCCGTCGCTTTCTTCGCTCTCATAGCCCAGAAATTCGGTCGGCCCGGCCTTGTCGGCCACCGCAAACCACACAGCGCTGGTCGCCGCGTCGCCTGAGCCTGACCAACTCTTGCGGGCCTCAGCCTTCTGGCGTTCCATCGCGGAATCGAATCCAGCCTGATCGACGCCGACACCGCGCAAGCGCAACGCATCCTGGGTCAGATCGAGCGGAAAACCATAGGTATCGTAGAGCTTGAACGCGGTGTCGCCGGCCAGCGTATCGCCTTCGCCCAAGCCCACAGTCTCTTCTTCCAGAATCTGAAGACCTCGGCTGAGGGTCTTGAGAAACCGTTCTTCTTCAAGCCGGATGGTTTCGGAGATCATCGCCTCACCCTGCACCAGCTCAGGATAGGCCTGCCCCATTTCCCGCACCAGCGATGGCAGGATCTTGAAGATCGCCGGCTCGTTCGATCCGAGCAGCGTTGCATGGCGCATGGCCCGCCGCATGATCCGGCGCAGCACATAGCCCCGCCCCTCATTGGCCGGCAACACACCTTCCGCAATCAGGAACGCCATAGAACGCAGATGATCGGCAATCACCCGGTAAGACGCGACCGTCTCAGGTGTTGGCGCGCGCCCCACAGCCGAAGCGGTGGAATCGATGATGTGGCGGAACATGTCGGTTTCAAAGACGCTTTCGACCCCTTGCAGGATCGAAGCCATGCGCTCCAGCCCCATGCCGGTGTCGATCGACGGGTGCGGCAGCGGTTCCTGCCGCCCGTCGCCGGTCTGCTCATACTGCATGAACACCAGATTCCAGAATTCAAGGAACCGGTCGCCATCCTCTTCCGGCGTGCCTGGAGGGCCGCCCCAGATATGGTCACCACGGTCGATAAAGATTTCCGAGCACGGCCCGCACGGGCCCGTATCGCCCATGGTCCAGAAATTGTCGGCCGTTGCGATACGGATGATACGATCATCGCTCAGCCCGGCGATTTTTTTCCAGAACGAAGCAGCTTCATCGTCGGTGTGATAGATCGTCACCAGCAGTTTCGACGCGTCGAGCCCGAACTCTTTCGTGACAAGAGTCCAGGCCATCTCGATGGCCTGTTCCTTGAAATAATCGCCGAAGGAGAAATTGCCCAGCATCTCGAAAAACGTCAGATGCCGGGCCGTGAATCCCACATTGTCCAGGTCGTTATGCTTGCCACCGGCGCGTACGCATTTTTGCGAGCTGGTGGCCCGGCTGTAGGGGCGCTTTTCAAGGCCCGTGAACACGTTCTTGAACTGCACCATCCCCGCATTAGTGAACATCAGCGTGGGATCGTTGCGTGGAACCAGGGGGCTCGACGCGACCTTCTCGTGCCCCTCGACGGCAAAAAAGTCGAGAAAGGTCGAACGGATATCGTTTACGCTTGTCATGATCGAGCCCGGAAACCCTGTCTGCGGCCCAAAACCGCATTGTCTGTTACAGAAGGCCGCCCCGGCATCGTGCACATGCCGCAGGGCCCAAAAACTGAGCAAGCCTTCTATCGCGTGCGTCCGGCAAGCGCAATGTGATCTGGCCTCGGCCCAACAAGAAAGGCGCCGGATGTCCGGCGCCCCTCATCAAGCTGGCATTCGTGCACATCTGCGTTCCGCCAGCCTTTTATTCTTCTTCGTCGTCTTCCCCACCTGCCGCGATCAGATCGACGGCGATCAGCCCGGCGCTTTCACGCACACCGCTTTCGATCTGCATGGCAATCTCGGGATTGTCCTTGAGGAACTGGCGGGAGTTCTCGCGGCCCTGCCCCAGCCGCTGGCTGTCATAGGAGAACCAGGAACCCGACTTCTCGACAATCCCTGACTTCACGCCCAGATCGAGCAGTTCGCCGGTCTTGGAAATGCCTTCGCCATACATGATGTCGAATTCGACCTGGCGGAACGGCGGCGCAAGCTTGTTCTTGACGACCTTGACCCGGGTCTGGTTCCCCACGACTTCATCGCGGTCCTTGATCGAGCCGATGCGGCGGATATCGAGACGCACCGAGGCATAGAACTTGAGCGCATTACCGCCGGTCGTGGTCTCTGGCGAGCCGAACATCACCCCGATCTTCATGCGGATCTGGTTGATGAAGATCACCATGGTCTTGGATTTCGAGATCGAGGCGGTCAGCTTGCGCATGGCCTGGCTCATCAGCCGCGCTTGCAGGCCAGGCAGCGAATCGCCCATTTCGCCTTCAAGCTCGGCACGCGGAGTGAGCGCTGCCACCGAGTCGACCACCAGCACATCAATCGCTCCCGAACGCACCAGCGTATCGGCGATTTCCAGCGCCTGCTCGCCCGCATCCGGCTGCGAAATCAGCAGATCGTCGACATTGACGCCCAGCTTGCGGGCATAGATTGGATCGAGCGCGTGTTCGGCGTCAATGAACGCGCAAATGCCGCCCGCCTTTTGCGCCTCGGCCACCACATGCAGGGCCAGCGTGGTCTTGCCCGAGCTTTCCGGCCCGAACACTTCGATGATGCGCCCACGCGGCAATCCGCCAATTCCGAGCGCAATGTCGAGGCCCAGCGAACCGGTTGGAATCGATTCGACATTGACCGAGGTATTCTCCCCCAGCCGCATGATCGAACCCTTGCCGAAACTGCGCTCGATCTGCCCGAGCGCTGCTTCAAGCGCCTTGTTCTTGTCCATCGAACCCCCGTCTATAACGCGAAGCTGTGAAACCGCCATTCTCGTTCTCCTTATTTCACCATTCGCCCCGTGCGGCAACGCGAAGGGACGGTGCTCGACATATAATTGCTTGTTTCATATTTGTTCTCATTTTGTTTCCGGTATGTCAAGCTCGAAAAGTCGATGCGATTTGCGCCCGCAATGCAAAATCCGCTAGTCTGGGCGCCATCGGCCACGACGCGCCTCGGCTACAAGCGCTAGAAACAGCGGCCCGGCTCAGGCGAATCGAAACGCGAGCAACGACGCAACGGGCAAAGGCCCGATGAAAGGATACGACATGGAAGGATCGAAACTGGGCATCGGAGTGGCCATCGGCATCGCCCTTGGTGTGGGGCTCGGCCTGGTCCTCAACAATGTCGCCATTGGCATCGGCATCGGGCTGGCCCTCGGCCTCGCCGTTGGTGCGGCGCTCGATTGGAAAGGGAAATCCGGGCGCGACTGATCCCGCCCGCCCCCGCTACTCGTACTTCTCCGGCACACTGCCCGAGAGCACTTCCTTCACCTTGGAATTGATCTGGTCGAGCGTATAGGGTTTTGGCAGGAATTCCACGCTCCGGTCGTCGGCCAGCCCCTGCCGCACGTTTTCCTCGGCATAGCCCGAAACAAAGATCACCTTGAGATCGGGATAGCGTTTGCGCACTTCCGTCAGCAGCGTCGGCCCGTCCATCTCCGGCATAACCACGTCGGAAATGATCAGATCGAGTTCGCCATTGACCTCCTCGATCACCTCCAGCGCTTCCTCGCCCGAACCGGCCTCGAACACTTCATAGCCCGTGGTTGCAAGGGCCCGCGCCGAGAACATGCGCACACTTTCCTCGTCCTCGACGATCAGAATGCGCTCATTGCCCGTGAGGTCCTTCACCGGTGCGGCCACAGATTTGGGCGTGGCCTCGTCTTTTTCTTCCGGGATATGGCGCGGCAGGAAGATGCGGAAGGTCGTTCCCTTGCCCATCTCCGACAACGGATAGATAAAGCCGCCGGTCTGCTTGATGATCCCATAGACCATCGAGAGGCCCAGCCCGGTGCCCTTGCCCAGTTCCTTGGTCGAAAAGAACGGCTCGAAAATCTTTTCCATCACGTCGGCAGGCATGCCGGTTCCGGTATCGGCCACTTCGATCAGCACGTAATCCGCCGGTGGCATGCCCGGATAGGCAAGGCTTTCCGCTTCCGCTTCGCCCACATTGCGGGTGCGCAGGGTGATCTGCCCCCCATCCGGCATGGCGTCGCGCGCATTGACAGCGAGGTTGATGATCACCTGTTCGAGCTGCACCAGATCGGCGCGGATCGGCCACACATCGCGCTCATGCTCCACATCGAGCGTCACCTGCTCGCCGATCAGGCGCTTGAGCAACACGGTGAGATCATCGATGTGCTGGGGCACTTCCAGAACCTGTGGCCGCAGCGTCTGCCGGCGCGAAAACGCCAGCAACTGGCGCACCAGCCCCGCCGCGCGGTTGGCGCTCTGCTTGATCGACATGATATCGGAAAACGATGGGTCCGAAGGCCGGTGCTTGAGCAGCAACAGGTCGGAAAACCCGATGATTGCCGTCAGCACGTTGTTGAAATCGTGCGCCACTCCGCCCGCCAGCTGCCCCACGGCCTGCATTTTCATGCCTTGGGCGATCTGTTCTTCCAGCTGCCGCTGCTCGGTCATGTCCAGCGCGTGCAAAATAGCCGCTTCATCGCTGTCTGCCCCCGGCTCCACGCCGGAGATGAACATGCGCACGCTGCGCTGCTTGTCGCCCGGAATGCTCGCGTCGACGGGGGCGATCTCTGATTTGTGGGCCCGCGCATCGGCCAGCGCCGCCGCCAGCTTGTCGCGGTTTTCCGCATCGATCAGCGTTGAGACATCGAGCCCCTCGATGCCGCGTTCCCCCGAGGCCAACCCGAAAATGCGCGTGAACGGCGCGTTGGTGCGCACCACTCGCCCTTCGCTGTCCAGCGCTGCGATGGCGATCGGTGTGTTGTTGAAAAACCGCGAAAACCGCACTTCCGCGGCCCGCAGCGCCTCTTCACCGTCCACCCCGCGCGAGCGGTCAAGCACGAGGGTGCGCGTTTCGCCCAATTCGCCTTCGGCCAGCCGCGCCGCCCTGTGCAACAGCCGCACCGGCAGATTGGTGCCATCCTGGCGTACCAGATCGAGATCGACGATTTCGGTCCGCACCGCTCCGTCCTGCCCGCCGCCCATCAGCAGCCCGGCGCCATCGCCGTGGACGATTTCGTTGAGGTCTAGATCACCCGCTTCGAACGCGGCAAGGTCGTAGCCGAGCCAGTCCGCCAGCGTTGAGTTGATATACTGGATGCGCCCGCGCGCATTAGCCGAAAAGAACCCCGCCGGCGCGTGGTCGAGATAATCGATAGCCTTTTGCAATTCGACGTAGAAATTTTCCTGCGTTTCGCGGTCGCGAGAAATATCCTCGACCGTCCAGATCACCGATTTTCCCGGCGCGCCGTCGAAATCGGGCAAGGAGCGCACCGCCAGCCGGAACCACAGCGCGGCGTCATTCCCGCGCGCAATGCGGACGTCTTCGATGATCGAGCGCCCGTCGCGAGCAGCGCGGGACAAGCGATAAATCGCCTCGCTGGCTTCGGGCTGGCTGGCAAACAGACGCGGCAGCCCCACCGGCATGCCCCGGCTCACTCCGCGCGAAAGCTCCGCGTAATAGGCATTGGCATAAAATATCTTGCCATCGCGATCGGTGACCACCGCGCCATAAGGAAGGCTGTCGACGATGGCGCGCGACAGGGTGCGCTTTTCCTTGCCCCCCACGAAGCGGAACAGTCCCGCCGCCAGTGCGAACAGCGAAAACACGCCGATAACCGCCAGCAGGCCCAGAAACAGCACAACCATTTCCGGCGAAATGACCTCGCCCATCAGCGAAAACGCCACCGCCACGCCGATGAACAGCAGCGACAGCACCAGCACGCGCCACAGCGCCGCGTTCGAGGACGGACGCGCCACCACCGGTTCTGGATAGCTGTCCTCGTGGATCGGGGCCATGGCCATCGCTTTGTTCCTCGTCACAAACTTTCGCACCGTTCGAATCGGGCTTCTATTGGTAGCAAACCGCGCTTTGCCTTGGGTAGTATCGATTAACTCAGTGTTAACAATCTCGGTTAAAAGGCGCTGACCCGCACCGAGCCGAGGTCGATAGACGGATTTCGCCGTCAGAGTTCACCCTAACCGCTCTTCCAGCTCGAGCGTTGCTTCAGCCGCATCACATAGCCGATCACCTGCGCCACCGCCTTGAAATGTTCGGCTGGAATCTGATCGCCGATTTCTGCGCCCGCATGCAGCGCGCGGGCCAGCGGCGGGTTTTCGACAATCGGCACGTCGTGATCCCGCGCCAGCCCCCGGATGCGCAGCGCGATGGCATCGACCCCCTTGGCCACCACTTGGGGCGCCGCCATCTCATTATCGTATTTGAGCGCCACCGCGTAGTGCGTCGGGTTGGTGATGACCACTGTCGCGTCGGGCACCGCCGCCATCATCCGCTTGCGGCTGCGCTCCAGCCGAATCTGCCGGATGCGCCCCTTCACATGCGGGTCACCCTCCATCTGCTTATACTCGTCGCGCACTTCCTTGACGGTCATCATCTGCCGCTTCCACCATTTGTGGCGCATGTAAAGATAGTCGAGCAGCGCGACGATGGTGATGGCGATCAGCGTGGCGATGAAGATCTTTATCCCCACCTCCTGGAACAGCTCCAGCACCATCAACGGTTCACCGTGGACGATGGTGTCGAGGCGATCGCGCTCCGGCCACACCACCATCACCATGATGGTGGAAAACACCGTGAGCTTGAACAGCCCCTTGCCGAAATTGACCAGCGCCTCCATGGAGAACAGCCGTTTTGCCCCGGATATCGGCGAAATCTTGCTCAGTTTGGGTTTCAGCGTTTCCGCCGAAAACACCATCCTGTGCTGCACCATATTCCCCGCGATGCCGCAGAGCGCCAGCAGGATCATCGGGATCAGCAGCGCGCCGAGCAGGCTGACCGCCGCGCCATAGACGAACTGGTTAAAGCCCGGCCCGCCCACCTCATAGAGATCGGCCCGCGCCATATACTCCCCCAGCGTCTCCATGATCGAGCCACCGGTCATCGGCGCAACGAATGCAAACACCATCGCCGAACCGAGCACCATGAACCAGCTCGTGACTTCCTGGCTTTTGACCACATCGCCCTTCTTGTGGGCATCTTCCAGCCGTTTGAGGGACGGGTCTTCTGTCTTTTCGCTCTGTTCGGGTTTGTCGTCGCTCATGGCCTACCCGAGAAACTGCGCGAAGTGATCTTCCAGATGCGTCATATACAGCCCGATCATCAGGCCCAGCAGCATCGCGAACAGGATCAGCCCGATGATGATGTTGGCCGGCATGGCCATGAAGAACACCTGGATTTGCGGCATCAGCCGGCCCAATATTCCCAGCCCCAGATAAAAAACCAGCCCGAACACTAGCAACGGCGCCGCCATCTGCACGCCGATGATGAACGATTGGGCGATGATGCGCACCGCCATTTCGGCCGCATCCCCCAGCATCAAGGGTTGGTCGGGGGGGAAATAATCATAACTCGCATAGGCACCGGCCAGCAGCATGTGATGCAGATCAGTGGTGAAGATCAGCACCACGCCGAGCATGGCGAGGAAGTTCCCCACGATCGCCC
The DNA here is from genome assembly GCF_035555455.1 of Pelagibacterium sp. Classification (GTDB taxonomy): domain Bacteria; phylum Pseudomonadota; class Alphaproteobacteria; order Rhizobiales; family Devosiaceae; genus Pelagibacterium. Next base: position 42,026 of record NZ_DATMGM010000048.1, read on the forward strand.
CCTGCACGCCCGATTGGGTGGGGTCAGCGGTCTGCGCCATCGACAGGCCCATCTGATAGGCGATCACCGCTCCCGCCACCTGCGCCGCGGTGAGGATCAGCCGCGTCAGTCCTCCGATGATGAACCCGATGGCCAGCTCATGGCCCAGCGCTGCCGCCAGCCCCGCGACATTGCCCGGCACCGCCCCCAGATGCGGCAGGATCACCGGATAGAGGATGAAGGAGAACATCAGCGCGAACGACAGCCGCATCCGGGCGGGAATCGTCTGCTCGCCAAGGGCAGGCATCAGCATCAGGATCGTGCCGATCCGGGAAAAGATCAGGAAAAAATAATAGGCGACATCCGGGCCCCAGATGACCGCCATCGTCAGGACCGGATGATCAGATCGACGATCTGGTTCATATACGCCCCCATCGTCGCGCCCATAAAGGGCAGCATCAGCAGCATGGTGATAAAGATCGCGATGATTTTCGGCACGAACACCAGTGTCATTTCCTGAATCTGGGTCAACGCCTGAAACAGCGCGATCACCACGCCCACCACAAGCCCGACGATCATCATGGGTGCCGCCACGAGGATCAGGGTCCACATTCCCGAAGTGGCAATATCGAGGGTTTCCGCCCCTGTCATGGCGCTACGCTCCGCCGCGATTCGTTAACCACAAGGTACACCCGCTGAGCCGAGATTGCGTCAGGATGGAGCGAAAATGGTGTTGATCGAGAACCGGAGCGGAACGTACTTTCTGTACGTGAGCACCGGAAGCGCAGATAAACGCCATTTGCAGCCCATCATCATGCAATCTCAGATGGGCATACGCATGATTTCTTCGTAGGCCGATATGACCCGGTCGCGGACGGTCACCATGGTCTCGATCGCAGATTCGGTTTCGGCCAACGCTGTCACCACGTCGATCACGTTGGCGTTGCCATTGACCATGTCGATGCTCGCCTGGTCGGACCGCTGGCCCGCCTCGACCACCGAATTGATCTGTTCGGCCAGCATTTGCCCGAAATTCGGGCCGGACGCCGCCGCCCCTGCCCCCGCGATTTTGCCAGCGCCCTGATCGTTCACCAGCCGGGAAACATTACCATAGGCCGCAACAGCGGCGTTGAATGGGGTGGCCATATGCCCTCCAGATCTATGTGTGTGCGTCAGCCGCGCAGAATATCGAGGGTCCGCCCCAGCATCTGGCGCGATACGGTCACCACGTTGAGATTGGCCTCATAGGTCCGCTGGGCTTCCCGCATATCCATGGTTTCGATCAGTGTGTTGACGTTGGGATAGCGGACATAACCGTTCTCATCGGCAGCCGGGTGCCCCGGTTCATACCGCGCATCGAAATCGCTCATATCCATCGACAGCGATCCCACACCTACCTCATAGGCGCCCAGTTCGCGATTAAGCATGGCGTGGAAGGTCGGAACCTTGCGCCGATACGGGTCTTCATCCGGGGTGCGCCCGGCAGAATCGGCGTTGGCCATGTTTTCGGCGATCACCCGCATGCGCGCCGTCTGGGCATTGAGCCCGGAACCGGCAATCTTGATCGATGTCATGAAGTCGTTCATTGCGCCTGTAATCCCCTATGGCCCCGGTCAGCCTTGCTTTCCGAGCGCCAGCTTCATCAGCCGCATGGAGCGCGAATAGAGCGTGGTTGCGGCCTGATAATCCATCTGGTTGGTGGTGACTTTCATCATCTCTTCTTCGAGCGTCACGCCGTTGCCTTCGGGCATGATCTCAAAACTGTTCATGGTGCGCGCGCCCATGGCCCGGGCCGGATTGCCCCCGACCGAATAGTGTTTTTTGTTGGTCGCCGCCGTTGTCACCATCGCGCCGGGCCTGCGCACCGTGTCCTCGATGGAAAATTGCGCCAGATCGCGCCCGCGATATCCCGGCGTCTCCGCATTGGCGACGTTTTCGGCCAGCAGCGTCTGGCGCGTCTGATGCCACTGCATCTTGTTTTTGAGCGCCGCAAAGATCGGCAGATCGCCAATGGCCATGTGGGCTCCCCGAATCTCGAAATTGCCACCAACTGGGCAAATTCTGCCCACCACATGGTTAACAGCGCGTTAACCCTCGGGACGGCCCCCTGTATCTCTCCCCAATTTCGCCCAATCGCGGCGTATGGTAGGCAAGTCTTGCCCGCCGCGGTTCATGCCGTTATGTGTCTGGCGACTGAGGGCCACATCCAGGGAGCTAGCCTGTGGGATTTCTGACCAGCCTCTTCGGCGGGGAAACCAACTACCTCACCATGATCATCGCACTTGCCATTGTGCTGGTGCTCATCGTGCTCGCCGTCTGGCTTATCAAGCTGGTGGGCGACGCCTCGCGCAGCGTGGGCCGTGGCCGTAATCGCCGCCTGATGATCGTCGACTCGATCGCCATCGACAACAAGCGCCAGGCCGTCATCGTGCGTCGCGACGAGACTGAGCATCTGATCGTCATCGGCGGCCCCAATGATCTGGTGGTGGAAAGCGGATTTGCAGCGCCAGCGGCTCATCAGATGCAGCGCGTGCAGCGCCGCAAGCCCGTTGCTGAATCGGCACCTTCCGTTTCACCCGAGCCCGTTGCGACACCCGCTCGGCCCGCCGGAACCTCGTTGCGTCACACCGGCCTTTTGCGCGCCGTCGATGATGAACCCGACCTGCTTGGGGGAAAGCCCGACAATCCGGCCCGCTCGGTGCCCGACTCAGCTACAAGCGTATCGGTATCCGCTTCCAGCACTGTGGACTCGGAACCGCGCGTTGAGGCGAGGGACGATCATTTCGAGGATGCTGCCAGCAGATCGTAACGCAACAAGGCGTCGCGGGCTTTCCCCCGGCGCAACACTGCTGCTGTCCCTGGGCCTTGCCGCTGCTACGCTTCTGCTTCTGCCCTCGACCGGGCTAGCCCAGAACATCTCCATCGACTTCGGCGACGAGACGACGCTGACCGAGCGCGCCATTCAGTTGATCGGTCTAATCACCGTTCTGGCGCTGGCCCCCTCGATTCTGGTGATGGTCACCAGCTTCACCCGCATCGTCGTTGTGCTCTCTCTGCTGCGCACGGCTATCGGCCTGCAAACCGCGCCTCCCAATTCAGTGATGATTTCACTGGCGCTGTTTCTGACCGCGTTCATCATGCTGCCCACGCTTCAGGACAGCTACGACCGGGGCATCGCGCCGCTGATCGCTGGCCAGATCGAGATGACCGAGGCGCTGGAACTCAGCGCAGGACCGCTGCACGAATTCATGCGCAACCACGTGCGCGAGCGCGATGTGATGCTGTTCATGGATCTCACCGACGCTCCCGTTCCGGACAATCCCGAAGAGATCGAACTGCGCATCCTCATTCCCGCGTTCATGATCTCCGAACTGCGCCGCGCCTTCGAAATCGGCTTCCTGCTCTTTTTGCCGTTCGTGGTCATCGACATGGTGGTCGCTTCGGTGCTGATGAGCATGGGCATGATGATGCTCCCCCCGGTCATCATCTCCCTGCCCTTCAAGCTGATCTTCTTCGTGCTCGTCGATGGCTGGCACCTGGTGGCAGGCTCGCTGATCCGAAGTTTTATTGGGTAGGCTGATACCCGATCCCCATTTCGAGTGCACAGGCTGCCAGCCTTTTGTCGCCAGTCCAGAGCCTCACACCGGGCTGCTCTATAGCCGACGCAAGTAAATGCGCATCGATATAGCCAATTCCCCGGCCCCAAAGATTTCTATTGGCGATCAGCTTCAGGACATCGTCTTCCGTAGCCCTTTTTACCGGAGCAAGATTGCCTAGTGCAGTAAGAATTTCATCGCGATTTTGGAGGTTGCCGAGCGAAAGCTCACCGATGACAAACGGGTGCATGGTCACGAGACCGGTTTCCAAATGCTCGATCAATTCCCGATCCCCGCCCCGGAAATGGTTGATCCAGATCGAGGTATCTACGAGGATCACTCCGCGTCGTTTCGCCGGCGCGGTATGTCGCCAAGATTGGGCTCGGATCCGGCCAGTTGCGCCAGCCGCCGAGCGCTTTCTCGTGCGATGAGCGCCTTGAGCCCTTCGCGGATCAATGCGGACTTCTCTTGTACTCCGGTCAGTGCGCGTGCTTTTTCGACGAGTTCATCATCAACTGCGATCAGTGTGTGCATGCCACACCTCCTTCGCTTTTGAATATAGCATCGAATGCCGGGCCTTAGAATGGCCCAACGCACGCACGCCCACGATATCCTATAAACTCGCCACCGGCCCGGTTTCAGGCGCTGCCCGCAATGGCGTCACCGCATTCTGGCCAGCATAGATTTCGCGATAGGCGTTGAGAAATCCATTGATCGCGCCGGTATCGGCCACCTGCCGTGCGATCTGGCGGAAACTTGATCCCGTCGCGTCCACATCTTCGGTAACGAATGCGAACATCGGCCATTCGGGCGCATTGACCATCACCTCGGAGAACCGACTGCGCAGGCGCGAGAGCCCGATCTGGTCATTGGCCAGCACATAGCCCACGGCCGCTTTCACCACATTGGTCCGCGCCACCGGGCTCAGTGTGCCGCTCTCCACATCGGGTGAGTAAAGCGCCTCGATCCGCTCACTCGCCTGCGAATAGCGCTCCGCCCGCCACAACGCATCGATACGCAGCAGCTCTGTATCGCGCCCTGACAGGGTCGATAGCAGATCGAGCGCCAGATCGTGGCGGCTCGCATGGATCAGCGCGCTGGCTTCCAGCACGCGCCGCTGCCGTTCCAGCCCTTGCGGCAGTTCCGCCAGCCGTGTGTCGTTGAGGATGCGCAGCGCCGCGCCCGGATCACGGTTGGCGATATAGACCACCGCCAGATCGGCGGCGACCTGGGCGCGCGCTGCCCCCTCAAGCCGGTTATCGACCTGATAGCGCAGCAGATCGGCGGCCTGGGCCAGCAGATCGACCTCGATCAGCCGCTGGGCCAGGTTGCGGATCATGGTGTCGCCTTCGGTGCCCGGCGGGGTCAGATGACGGTAATCATAATAGATGCTGAGCGCGGAAACGGCATCGAGCGAGCCCGCCCGTCCGTCAAGGAACAGCCCCGCGAATTCGTTGCGCGCCCGGCTGATCAGCCCATCGAGCACCCTGCTGTTTTCGAACTCGTCCGCCATCTGCCGCGTCAGCACGAACGCCTCGCGATACTCTCCGTTGCGATAATAGAGGTCGGTCAGCTTGGCGACGGTATCGACTTCCACCTGATCCCCGCGCCAGATCGTGGACAGCACCCCCAACGTGTCGATCGCCTGCGCAAGATCGAGCTGCCCCATCTCGTCGAGCAACTCAATCGTCCGCAGCACCGCCTCCGCCGATTGCGCCCGGTGGTCAGCCGCAATCACCCTTCCATAACTCTCCAAAGCCTCGGCCACATTGCCGTTGGCATGGTCGAGCCGACCCGACAAAAGTTCATATTCGGCCACCTGTTCGGGCGTCAGCGCCGCCAGGTCCACCGCCCGCAGCATCTTTGCCGCCATCTCGGCATCTTCCTGCTCCACCGCGGCACGGATCGCCGCCATGTGGAACTTCGATCGCAGCCAATTGGGATAGTTGTCGATCACCAGATCGGCCCCGAAGGCATCGACCCGCGCTCCGGCGAAATCGCCGCTTTCCGTCCGGGCGATGGTGCGCCACACCATGGCGTCGGCATCGTCGCGGAACGCGGGCGTGTTGAGCATCGCCACGGCCTCGGAGCTGCGTCCAGCCAGCGCATTGGCTGCCGCCAGCAGGATATTCACCTTCGGTTCGAGGCTGGTCTGCCGCAAATCTTCGGCCAACACATTGAGAACGCCAATAGCTTCGGCTGCAAGATTGTTGCTTAGATAAAACTGTGCGAGTTCGAGCCGTGCCCGGTCCAGTTCGCGCCCTTCCGCCTCGGCGGTCCGCATTAGGATTTCACTACGCGCCGCATGGAAGGCATCGGGATTGGGCGCCATCACCGATCGCAGGTCGAGGGCGGCTTCGCTGACGATCTCGGGGGTGCGAAACCGTACCCCATCGTCGCGGGAAAGCGTCAGCCCCGCTTCCGCTGAAATCACCGCCAGCCGATCCTCGATCGCAACGCTCACGCCCTCATGCAGCGGTTTG
>NZ_DATMGM010000049.1:0-15383 GCF_035555455.1 Pelagibacterium sp.
CGCCCGGTCGCGTGCATGGTGTTGAAGAAATGCCTTATCAGCACCCCGATCAGAAAGATCAGCCCGGCGATGGCCCAGCTGTACTGGGTGGCAAACGCCAGCGGATAGTGACCCGACAGCATAAAGAACAGCACTGGCAGCGTCAGATAATTGTTGTGCACGCTGCGCTGCTTCGATTGCGCCCCCAACGCCGGATCGGGCGCCTCCCCCGCCTTCATCGCGGCGACGATCTTTTTCTGGTTGGGGATGATGATGAAAAACACGTTCGCCGACATGATGGTCGCGGTGAACGCCCCCATATGCAGGAACGCCGCCCGCCCGGTGAACACCTGATTATAGCCCCAGGCCATCACCAGCAGAATGGCGAACAGGATTACCATCAACCCGTTCTGGCTCTTGCCCAGCGGCGAGCGGCACAAGAGGTCATAGAGCACCCAGCCCAGCGCCAGCGACGCCAGCGAAATGGTGATCGCCATCGGCGCATCGACGTCGAACACGCTCCGGTCGATCAGATAGAGATCGGCCCCCGCGTAATAGACGATGATCAGCATGGCGAACCCGGTCAGCCAGGTCGAATAGCTCTCCCATTTGAACCAGACCAGATGCTCGGGCAGGTTCGGCGGGGCCACCATATATTTGTTGATGTGGTAAAACCCGCCCCCATGCACCTGCCATTCCTCGCCCAGCACCCCTTTGGGCAGGGTGTCGGTCTTGCGCAGCCCCAGATCGAGCGCGATGAAATAAAACGACGAGCCGATCCACGCGATCCCCACGATCACATGCGTCCAGCGCACCGCAAAAGCCATCCATTCCCAAAACAGCGTAAAGTCCGTCATCTATCCATCCGCCCTAGAAAAACCTGCACACCTAACCCACTCACGCCCCATCACCCCCGCTCACCCTACGCGCCACCCGTCATTCCCCACCTTGTCATCCCCCTCGCTCCCCCAACCCCCACCCTGTCATCCCGGACTTGATCCGGGATCCAGTACACTCAGCGCTCGCGTCTTCTCACCACCGCTCCGCCATACGCCCCATCCCGCCACCGCAATCCCCCATCACCCCATCTGCCGGTTACTGGATCCCGGGTCTTCGCCCGGGATGACATCGGAGCTGTGCCGCCACTTTCGGTCCCATCCAACGAACCTGCTTAGCCCCACGCAATCCTCTCCATCACCGGCCCCTTCCACCCACCAGCCCAGCCCCCAGTCTCCACCACCATCACACTCGCTCAACCACCCACCGCGGCGATCCACCTCGCTCCCCCAACTCCCACCCTGTCATCCCGGACTTGATCCGGGATCCAGTAACCGGCAGCGCTTCGGCCCTCCCCCCGCATCCGCCCCAACCGCAGCCCCCTCACACCGTCCCGTCCGCCCCCCAATCCGCTATCGCCCGTAGCAGCTCCGCCGCGGTCAGCGCCGCGATCACCTCGGGCCGTTTATCCCGCACCTCGGCCCCGCCCACCGGCAGCACCAGCCGACCGATCAGCGCCGGATCGTACCCCATGTCGCGCAGCCAGCTTTTAAACGTCGCCCGTTTGGTCTTCGAGCCGATCATGCCGACATAGGCGGCATCGTTCCGCGTCAGCGCCTCGGCGGCAATCAGAAAATCCAGCCCGTGATCATGGGTCATCACCACAAAGCTCGAACCCGGCGGGGCCTCGCGCACCAGCGCCTCGGCCACGGCAACATGCCGCGCTTCCACCCCCACCGGCACCCGCGCGATTTCCGCCGCCCGGTTATCCACCAGCAATCCCCGCACCGGCAACAACGCCAGCGCCTTGCCCAAAGCGTTGCCCACATGCCCCGCGCCGAACACATAGACATGTGGCCGCGCCCGATAGTCCGCCTCGACCTTTGCCCTTAGCCCGCGCGCCACATCGTCGTTGAGCGCGCGCATCCCGATGGCCACGCGTCCGCCGCAGCACTGGCCGATTTCCGGCCCCAGCGGAATATCCAGCGCCGCCGCCGCTTCCCCGCTTTCGAGCGCCTCACGTGCCCGCGCCATGGCCAGAAACTCAAGCTGCCCGCCGCCGATCGTGCCGATTTCAGCCTCCGGCGTCACCAGCATCCACGCTCCCACCTCACGCGGGGTCGAGCCCTTGGCTTCGGTCACCTCAACGAGAACCGCCTCAGGGTGTCGGTCAAGAAAATCGCGCAACTGAAGAGGGGTTACGCTCATGCGGGGTATCCCCCTGCCAACTCAGTTCCCCCCTCATCCCCGGCCCTTCTCTCACCAGGGCAGAAGGGGGCGTTTTGAGCAAGCGCTGGCGCCAAACTGCCCTTCTCCCCTGGTGGGAGAAGGTGATCGCGAAGCGGTCGGATGAGGGGGGCGCGGCCTATATGTATCCGCCGGCTTTGGTGATGGCCCCTCACACCGCAGCCGCCGCACGCTTGAGCCGTTCCATCGTCATCAGCACCCGCTCGGGCGTGGCCGGAGCGTCCATCCGCGGCGCAATGCGGTAATCGGCAACGCTGGCCACCGCCATCGACAGCGCTTCCAGCACCGACATCGCCAGCATGAATGGCGGCTCACCCACGGCCTTGGAGCGCCGGATCGTCGGTACCTTGCTCACCGACCAATCCGCCAGCCTAACGTTGAAAACCTTCGGCGCATCCGAAGCGAGCGGAATCTTGTAGGTCGAGGGCGCATGGGTGCGCAGCCGCCCCTTGTCGTCCCACCACAATTCCTCGGTGGTCAGCCAGCCCATCCCCTGCACGAACCCACCCTCGATCTGCCCGATATCGATGGCCGGATTGAGCGACTTTCCCACATCGTGCAGGATATCGGTCCGCTCGACCATGTATTCCCCGGTCAGCGTATCCACCAGCACCTGCGAACACGCCGCGCCATAGGCGAAGTAAAAGAATGGCTTGCCCTTGCCCGCCGCCCGGTCCCAGTGGATGCCCGGCGTCTTGTAGAACCCCGCTGCTGAAAGCTGCACCCGGCCCAGATACGCCATGTCGATGAAATCGGCCCATTGATGCCGCTGATTGCCCACCAGCACGCAATTGGGCTCAAAGCTCACCGCGTCCTCGGGCACGTCGAATTTTTCCATCGCGAACCGCACCAGCCGGTCCTTGATCTGCTCGGCGGCGTCAGCGGCAGCCATACCATTGAGGTCCGAGCCCGACGAAGCCGCCGTCGCCGAGGTGTTGGGCACCTTGCCGGTGGTGGTCGCCGTGATCCGCACCTTGTCGAGGTCGATCTGAAAGCTGTCGGCCAGCACCTGCGCCACCTTCACATACAGCCCCTGCCCCATTTCGGTGCCGCCGTGATTGAGATGCACCGAGCCGTCGCGATAGACATGCACCAGCGCCCCCGCCTGGTTGAAGGCGGTGAGGGTAAAGCTGATCCCGAATTTCACGGGCGTCAGCGCAATGCCCCGCTTGAGCACCCCCGGCTCGCGGTTAAAGGCAATGATCTCCTCGCGCCGCTGGCGATACTCGCTCGATTCCTCAAGCTCGTTGACCAGCCGCGCGATGATGTTGTCCTCCACCGTCTGGTGGTAGGGCGTCACGTTGCGGTCGGTTTCGCCGTAAAAATTGGCCTTACGGATATCAAGCGGGTCCTTGCCCAGCGCATAGGCAATGTCCTCGATCCAGCGCTCGCATCCCACCATGCCCTGCGGCCCGCCAAACCCGCGAAACGCGGTGTTGGAGACGGTGTTGGTCTTCAGCGGCTGCGAAACCAGCCGCACATTGGGATAATAATAGGCGTTGTCCGCATGAAACAGCGCGCGGTCGGTCACCGGACCGGACAGATCGGCGGAAAATCCGCACCGCGCTGCAAACACCGCATCGACGGCTTCGATCCGGCCCTCATCGTCAAACCCCACCTCGTAATCGACGCGGAAATCGTGACGCTTGCCGGTCATTACCATGTCGTCGTCGCGGTCGGGCCGCAGTTTCACCGCCCGCCCGTAGCGCTTGGCAGCAACAGCAGCCACCACGGCAAACAGATTGCCCTGGGTTTCCTTGCCGCCGAATCCGCCCCCCATGCGGCGCACGACGATATTGACCGCGTTCGAGGGCACCCCCAGCACATGCCCCACCATATGCTGCACCTCGCTCGGGTGCTGGGTGGAGGAATGAACGGTCACCTCGTCATCTTCACCCGGAATGGCCATGGCGATCTGGCCTTCGAGATAGAAATGCTCCTGCCCGCCCATGTCCATCGAGCCCGAAATCCGGTGCCGCGCCCCGGCCAGTCCCGCCGCCACGTCGCCGCGTTCCAGCTTCATCGGGTCGGTCACCACAGTGCCGCCCGCCTCCCGTGCCGCCCCGATATCGAGCATGGCAGGCAGTGGTCCATATTCGACCTTGGCCAAGGCCGCCGCCCGGCGCGCCGCCTCGCGACTGGTCGCGATTACGGCAAAAATCTGCTGGCCATGAAACTCGACGATGCCATCGGCAAACACCGGCTCATCATGCTTTCCGGGCTGGGAAATGTCGTTGCTGGCCGGAATGTCCCGCGCCGTCAGAACGCCCACCACCCCCGGCGCAGCCTTCACCGCATCGAGGTCGAGCGAAACGATGGTGCCATGCGCCACCGTCGACAGGCCCAGATACGCATGCAGCGCTCCCGCCGGCTCGGGCATGTCGTCGATATATTCCGCCGTGCCCGACACGTGCTTATGTGCGGAATCGTGCTTTTGCGAGACGTGAACCCCGCCGCGAATGGCGGGCCGTGCATCGAGTGCCGTCATTGCAACCCCTCCGGCATTGCGCTGCCCCGAGCCTCCTCATGGCGCACGATCCTAGCCCGCTCCCCGCCACTTTCGCGATACACCCGCATCAGCAGGTTTTTCGCCGCCAGCATCCGGTATTGCGCACTGGCGCGCCAATCGCTGAGCGGCGCGTAATCCTCCTCAAACCGCTCCATCGCCGCTTCGACCGTCTCCATCGTCCATGGCTGGCCGATCAGCGCCGCCTCCACCGCCCGCGCCCGCTTCGGCGTCGCCGCCATCCCGCCATAGGCGATCCGCGCATCGGTCACCGTGCCACCGTCGAGCGAAATGCAAAATGCCCCGAGCGTTGCGGTAATATCCTCGTCGCGCCGCTTGGTGACCTTGTGAATGGCGAAAATATCGTTCTTCCCCGGCACGGGCACCGAAATCGCTTCCACAAACTCCCCCTTGGCCCGGTCCTGCTTTCCGTAGTCGATGAAGTAATCCTCCAGCTGCACCACCCGCCGCGCGCTGCCCTTGCGCAACGTGATACTGGCCCCCAGCGCAATCAGCGGCGGCGGCGTATCGCCGATCGGCGAGCCATTGGCGATGTTGCCGCCAATCGTGCCCATATTGCGCACCTGCTCGCCCCCGATCCTGTCGATCAGTTCTCCCATCGGCGGGATATGCTCGGCCATCGTGGCAAAGGCGCGCGAATAGCTCACCCCCGCCCCGATCTCGATCCGCCCGTCCGCCACCGTGATGTCGCGCATCAAATGCCCGATGGTGACCACCGGCGCGATCTCGCGCATGAACTTGGTCACCCACAGCCCCACATCGGTGGCCCCGGCGATCACAGTCGCCTCGGGCCGTTCGTCGAGCACCGCCGCCAGATCGTCCACATCGGCGGGGATGATCGTTTCCCCACGCGCCCCCCGCACCACCACCCGGCGGCCATCCCCCAGCGCCGCAAGCTTGGCCAGAATCTCCGCCCGCTCGGTGTTGAGCGCATCGTCGATCACATCGCCATAGTCGGTCACCGCCTGCGCGGCGCGAATGATCGGCGCATAGCCGGTGCACCGGCACAGATTGCCCTGCAACGCTTTTTCCACCGCTGGAACGCTCGGCGACGGCTGCGCCAGCCACAGCGCATAAAGGCTCATCACGAACCCCGGCGTACAAAATCCGCACTGGCTCCCGTGGTAGTCCACCATGGCCTGCTGCACCGGATGCAGCCCGCCGTCCTTCCCCTTAAGGTGCTCTACGGTCACCACATAGGTACCATCGAGCATCGCCGGCATGATGATGCAGGCATTTGCCGTGCGAATGTCCAGATTTTCATCCATTTTCCGGGCAACAATCACCGAGCATGCGCCGCAATCGCCCTCGGCGCACCCCTCTTTGGTGCCTGTTAGGCTCCGGTCGATGCGGAGGAAATCGAGCAGGGTGCGGTCGGGCTCCACATCGCTCAATTCCACAAGATTATCGTTGAGATAGAAGCGGATAGCGTTGCGGGGTTCCAATTTCAGCTCCCCCGATAGGTAGAATAGCCATAAGGGGACACCAGCAAGGGCACGTGATAGTGCTCTGCGGGCGCTGCAATCTGGAACCGCACCGGAACCACATCGAGGAAATCAGTCTTCAACCCGTTGAAAGTGCTGAAATATTCTCCGACATGAAACACCAGTTCATAGCTGCCCGCCGCCATCGCGTCCCCCTCCAGCATCGGCGCGTCGCACCGCCCGTCGGCATTGGTCACGACGCGTTTGATCAGGGAGGTTTCCCCTCCCGAAACGCGGAACAGCTCGATAGGCATTCCCCCCGCCGGCTTGCCATGTGCGGTATCGAGCACATGTGTCGTCAGCCGCCCAATCTCGTTCATGCTTCCTCCCAGTCGCAATCAGATATCGTGTAACTATCGGCCCAAACTCCGCCCCGCGAAAGGGGGAAGGACAAAAATTTTTACCACATGGTCCAAATTTTTGTGTCTATGCTATCTCCCCGTGATTGATGCACTTTTCTGGAGCCTTGCCATGCGTTATCCCCGCAATCTCGCCGGTTACGGTCCCAATCCGCCCCATGCCGATTGGCCCGGCGGTGCCCATGTGGCGGTCCAGTTCGTGCTCAATTACGAAGAGGGCGGCGAAAACAGCGTCCTGCATGGTGACGCCGCCTCCGAGGCTTTTCTCGCCGATGTCGTCGGCGCGTCCCCCTGGCCCGGCGCCCGCCACTGGAACATGGAATCCATGTATGAATACGGCGCGCGCGCTGGCTTCTGGCGCCTGCATCGGCTGTTTACCGAACGGGAACTCCCCCTGACGGTTTATGGCGTCGCCACCGCCCTCATGCGCGCCCCGCAACAGGTCGAAGCCATGCTCTCCGCTGGCTGGGAAATCGCTTCCCATGGGCTGAAATGGGTCGAGCACAAGGACATGCCGCGCGACGAGGAAGCCGCCCAGATTGCCGAAGCGATCCGCCTGCACACCATCGCCACCGGCTCCCGCCCGCGCGGCTGGTACACCGGTCGCTGCTCGGTCAACACTGTCGACCTCGTCTCTGAAGTTGGCGATCTTGCCTATGTTTCAGACACATACGATGACGACCTGCCCCATTGGCGCGTACATGGCGCCCAGCCGCAACTCGTCATCCCCTATACGCTGTCGAACAACGACATGCGCTTCGTCACCCCGTCCGGCTTTGCCAATGGCGAGGATTTCTTCATCGCCCTCAAAGACAGTTTCGATTGCCTCTATCGCGAAGGCCAGGAGGGCAATCCCAAGATGATGAGCGTGGGCCTGCATTGCCGCCTTGTCGGCCAGCCCGGCCGCGTCGAGGGTCTGCGGCGTTTCCTTGATTACATTGCCGGTTTTGAAAAGGTCTGGGTGCCCCGCCGCATCGACATCGCCCGCCATTGGGCCGAACGCCACCCCTACGCCCCGCCCAAACTGGCCCCGTCCCTGATGGACGTCGAGCAGTTCATGGCGGTCTTTGGCGGCATTTACGAGCATTCACCTTTCATCGCCCAGCGCGCCTTCGACGCTGAACTGGGCCCCACCCACGACAGCGCCTTCGGCATCCATTTCGCCTTGCGCAACCAGTTCCGCCTGGCCAGCGACGACGAGCGCCTCGGCGTCCTCCGCGCCCACCCCGATCTCGCCGGCAAACTCGCCGCCGCCCGCCGGCTCACCGCCGATTCCACCGCCGAACAGGCCTCCGCCGGTCTCGATGCCCTCACCGACAAGGAGCGCGCCACCTTCACCGATCTCAACACCCGCTACGTGAAAAAGTTCGGTTTCCCCTTCATCATCGCTGTGCGCGACAACACCAAATCCTCTATCCTCACCGCCTTCACGCAGCGCATCGACAACGACCGCCCCACCGAATTCGCCACCGCCTGCGCCCAGGTCGAACGCATCGCCCAACTCCGCCTCGAAGCCCTCTTCACCTAGCGCAGCTCCTGTTTTGATGGTATCAAAACAGGAGCTCTAAGTCTTTGATTTATCGCGTTTCTGAACCGTAAAGTGGTGTCCATTTTTGCTGGAAACGCTCTAGCGCCAACCGCCCGCCCCCTCCATCCCCACGCCGCCCCATCCCCACCGCTGCCGCACTTCCCTTCTCCCCTTGAGGGAGAAGGTGGATCGCCCGCAGGGCGAGACGGATGAGGGGTGCGCTGAGCATCCTCGCTCACCGCCGCGCGCGCTGAACTTCAGCGCACCTCGCGGCGCCTGCGCTCTTTCCTCACCCCTGGCGCATACTGGATCCCGGGTCTTCGCCCGGGATGACACGCTGGTGATTGGCTCAGGCTGCAGATCGAGCCTCAACTGTTCAGGACTCAAACTCGGCGTTCCGCCAGCCCCCTTCTCCCCTCGTGGGAGAAGGTGCCCCGAAGGGGCGGATGAGGGGGCGCTGAGTCTCCAACCTCAACCCAAGGCAAAGCCTGACACACTACACTTCCCCACGCCGCGTCATCCCGGACCTGATCCGGGATCCAGTAACCGGCAGCGCCAGCAACTCCATCCTCACGGCTCCCACCCCTCCACTTATCCCCGCACCCAAAATCTCCCCCATACTCTCCTCACGACCCCGCTTACATGGACGCAAGCGCAACGAACGTTTGGGCAGGGTCGGTTCGGGTTCGTTGGCGGTCGCGTCAGCGAAGGCAGAAACGTTCCGAGTGCCAGCCCACGGCACGGCCGCGGGTGAACCGGGGAAACCCGGCGGGGATTGGCCCCAGCCTCAGTGGACGACCAGGCCCAAAACCCCGGACGCGTGGGGCGATGATCGCTTCATACTAAACAAAATCGTGCGGAGCGTTCATCGCCCCATGCCGTTCATTCCAGCATCGCCCGGGGCTTTCCAGCCTGCGGGAAAATTGGCGTGCCCGCACGCACGTCCGCCAAGCGCCCATGTCCTCTCCCGCAATTGTGCGCTATCAACAACACAAGAGGTCAAAGAACCAACAGGGAGCAGACACGATGCAAAACCCCTACGCGCTGCCCAGCGACGGTCATCCGCCCCAGACGCAATTGCTCACCGATAGAGCGGTGTTCACCGAAGCCTATGCGGTAATCCCCCGGGGCGTGATGCGCGATATCGTCACCAGCAACCTGCCGTTCTGGTCTGAAACCCGCCTCTGGGTGCTGTCGCGACCGCTATCGGGTTTTGCCGAAACCTTCTCCCAATACATCATGGAAGTCGCACCCGGTGGCGGCAGCGACCGGCCCGAACCCGACCCGCAAGCCCAGGGCGTGCTGTTTGTCGTCTCTGGCCAAGTGGCCCTTACCCTTGAGGGGACCGACCACACCCTCGCGCCCGGCGGCTATGCCTATATCCCCCCCTCGGCCTCCTGGAGCGTCAAGAACACGGGCTCTGTCCCCGCCCGCTTTCACTGGATTCGCAAGCGGTACGAAGCCGTCGAGGGCATCGAGACGCCCTCGGCCTTCGTCACCTCGGAAACCGACATCGCGCCTTACCCCATGGCCGGAACCGACGGGAAATGGGCAACCACCCGCTTTGTCGATCCATCCGATGTGCGCCACGACATGCACGTCAACATCGTTACCTTCGAGCCGGGCGCCGTCATCCCGTTTGCCGAAACCCACGTGATGGAACACGGCCTGTACGTCCTCGAAGGCAAGGCCGTTTATCGGCTCAATCGCGACTGGGTCGAGGTCGAGGCGGGCGATTACATGTGGCTGCGCGCCTTCTGCCCCCAAGCCTGCTACGCGGGCGGGCCGGGCAAGTTCCGCTACCTGCTCTACAAGGACGTCAACCGCCATATGAAGCTGGGCCGCCCATGAGCCGCACCCTTTCGATACTGCCCCTGACCAAAGAGGCCTTCGCGCCGTTTGGCGAGGTTTTGACCACCGAGGGCGCCCATCATTACCCCATCAATAACGGGATGACCGAGCGCTATCACGACCTCGCCGCCATCGAAATCGGTGGCGAAAACGGGCGACCGCTGATCTCGATCTTTCGCGGCCAGCCCTATGCGCTGCCACTCACCCTCACCATGGTCGAGCGCCATCCCCTCGGCAGTCAGGCGTTCATGCCGCTGCACCAGCGGCCCTTTCTGGTGATCGTTGCGCCCGACATCGGCGACAGGCCCGGCACCCCGCTGGCGTTCCGCACCCAGCCGGGGATCGGCGTCAGTTTCCGGCGCAATGTCTGGCACGGCGTGCTCACCGCACTGGACGCGGAGGGCGATTTTCTGGTCGTGGATCGCGGCGGCGATGGCAACAATCTGGAGGAGTATTTTTTCGACGAGCCCTATACGGTCAGCGCCTAAACCCCGGCATACCAGTCATAGCCATAATCCTCCCAAAACCCGCCCTTGCCTCCGTGGATTTGGGAGAAGCTCTCGACCAGTTCGATGCGCTTGACGTATTTGGCCATTTTGTAGCCGAGCTGGCGCTCCACCCGCAGCCGCAGCGGTGCCCCATTTGCGACGGGCAGGTCCGCCCCGTTCATGCCATAGGCAAGGATCGTCTGGGGGTGGCGCGCATCGATCATGTCGATGCTTTCATAATACGGTGCGCCGCCCGGCACATCGCCATAGATGTCGTAGCAATAGAACACGCAATAGCGGGCGTTCGCGCGCGGTTTTACCTCATCGAGCAGGGCCGACAGAGGCACGCCGGTCCATTTGGCGATGCAGCTCCACCCCTCCACGCAGTCGTGCCGCGTGATCTGGGTGCGCGCCGGCATATTGCGCAAATCAAAAAGCGAATAGCTTTGCGGCGCATCCACCAGCCCGTCGATCGCCAGCCGGTACAACGAGAAATTGCTCTGCCTCACCATCAGATATTCGAGGCTGTTTGGGTTGGTCGATCCATTGGGCCGCATGCCCTGACGGATTTCGCTCTCGGAAAACTCCCGGGCCAGCGCCTCCCGGTCCGCCAGCGTCCGCTGCGCTGCCAGCGTCAGCCCATTGGCCGAAGCCATCGCCTCGCGCACCGGATGCCCGGGCCGCAACACCGCGTCGATCCGATCGCACCCCACGAGGGTCGTCGCGGCGACACCCGCGGCCGATGCGGTCAGGAACCGCCTCCGGTTTATCCTCAATCCGCTCATGGCCGCTCCTCCTCTTCCGCATCGATCCGATACCGCCCGGTGATCATCGAGCGCATGGCGTTGATCGGCCCCGACAGGATCACCATCGCCACATGAATGACGAAGAACAGCACCAGCAACACCATAACGACAAAATGGATGGTCCGCGCGGTCTGCCGTCCGCCAAAGATATCCACCAGCCACGGCCAGGCCGCATTCATCCCCGGAGACATGGTCAGCCCGGTCAGAATGATCAGCGGAAACAGCACCAGCAAAACCACAAAATAACTCAGCTTCTGCAAGGGCCCATACCGCCGCCCACGCACAAACCGGAACCGCGCATGACGGACGACATCGCCGGGAACCCCGCGCAAATCGGCCCGGCCCGGCACGATATCGCGCCGCAAATGCCCGTTGACCAGGCTGGCCAAAGCCCACACCGCCAAGGTCCCAACCAGCACCCAGGCAAAAAAGAAGTGCACGACCCGCCCCGTCGCCAGGTCCTGATAGGTCGGGATGGTCAGCCATTGCGGAAACCCACGCACCTGCTCGCGCCCTTCCGGTCCGGAATAACCCAGAAAGCCCGTGGTCTCGAACTTGTTGCCAAAGATCGTCGTGAACCCGCCAATCGATCCGTCCGGCATCCGCTCGGCGTGGATCGAAAACACCGAGTTGGAGAACTCGAACCCGGACTGTTCGCCGACATAGAGGCTGGGGTGGGCATTGAAGATCTGCAAACCGGTGAACAGCAGGAAAAACAGGCACAGCACCCACAGCCAATGGGTCAGCCGCGTCCAGATTGATTGCCGCCTGACAAGGTTCCCCTTCGGGCGCTTATCCCCCTCCCCCTGTGGCTGCACTATGATCCTGGTCATGCTGATCAGTCTCTCCTCATTGTGCTCATCATATGCCGCCCCCGCCTCATGCGACAGCGTCCCGCGCTCACTTTCGGGTCACAGCCTCGCGAAGCGGTCCGGCATAATTGACCACCCGGTCAAAATCTTGCTTTCCAGCGTTGATCAAACGTGTTTGACTTTGCCTCCCATGCCTCGTGGCACTGTAATCTCTCCGTCGCAAGGGCATGAGATGGAAGCGGTCAACGCTTTTCAATGAGAGGGAACAAGGGAATGAAACATCTGCTGCTTGGCGCCTCGGCGCTGGCATTGGCTCTGGGGCTCGGCGCCCCGGCCCATGCGCAGGACGGGGACTTCACGCTCAATATCCTGCACATCAACGACTTCCATTCACGCTTTGATCCAATCACCGGGAGCAACTCTGATTGCAGCGTCGAAAGTGACGCCGCCGGTGAGTGCTTTGGCGGCATTGCCCGGCTCAAGACCATCATCGACGACACGCGGAACGGGCTTGAGGACGAGGGCGAAAACGTGCTGCTGCTGTCCGCTGGCGACAACTTCCAGGGATCGATCTACTACACGACCTACAAGTCAAAAGTCGTCGCGGATTTCTTCAATCAGATGGGCTTTGATGTGGTCGCCACCGGCAACCACGAATTCGATGACGGCCCCGAAGAGTTCGCTGCGTTCATAGATGCCGCCGAATTCCCCATCGTCGGTGGCAATTTTGATGTCAGCCGCTCCGATGACCTGCGCGGCAAGATCAAGGGATCGATCGTCGTCGAAGTCGGAGGCGAGCGCATCGGCATTATCGGGGCGACCACCGAAGACACACCCGAGATCGCATCGGTTGGCGATGTGGAATTTTTCGACGTGGTGCAGTATGTCCGTGGCGCATCCGAAGCCCTTGACGCTGCGGGCATCGACAAGATCATTCTCCTCAGCCACATCGGCTATAACGAAGACATGGAGGTCGCCGCCGCCCTGCCGCTGGTCGACGTGATCGTCGGTGGCCACTCCCACAGCCTGCTGTCCAATACCGATGCCGCCGCTGTCGGGCCCTATCCCACCATGGTGACCAACCCTGCGGGCCAGGAAGTGCCGGTGGTCCAGGCCAATCAGTACGGCAAGTATCTGGGCATTATCTCTGTGACATGGGACGCCGATGGCAATGTCATTTCGGCGGAAGGCGACCCTTATCTCATCGATGCCTCGGTCGATCCCAATGACGGCTTCGTCGCCCAGCTTGCCGATCTGGCAGGGCCGATCGATGCGGTCATGAGCGAAGTTATCGGCACAAGCACGGATGTCATCGAGGGATCGCGGGAAATCTGCCGCGCCATGGAATGCTCGATGGGCAACCTGGTCGCCGACGCGATGCTCGACCGCGTGGCGTCACAGGGCGCCAGCATTGCCTTTGCCAACAGTGGCGGCCTGCGGGCATCGATCGATGCCGGCGAGATCACCATGGGCGAAGTCATTACGGTGCTGCCGTTCTCCAACACTCTGGCCACCGTCGATCTGTCGGGAGCCGACGTCATCGAAGCCCTTGAAAACGGGGTCAGCGATGTTGAAAACGGAGCCGGTCGCTTCCCGCAGGTCGCGGGGATGAAGTACACCTTCACCCTGGCCGAGCCCGTTGGCAGCCGCATCTTGGAAGTGTTGGTGCGTGACGGCGACGACTGGGTGCCGATCGATGAGGACGCCACCTACACCATCGTCACCAATGACTTCAACCGCGCCGGCGGCGATGGTTACACCACGTTTGCCGATGGCGACAATCCGTATGATTTCGGTCCCCCGCTTGAGCAGGTTCTGGCCGATTACATCGCCGGTCTGGGCGGCGTTTATACGCCTTACACCGATGGTCGGATTACGGAAATCAAGTAGCCGGCAACAGGCAGGATAAACGAACGCCCCGGCCTGAGCGCCGGGGCGTTTGCCATTCAGATCACCGCAACTTCGCGACGTTCGGCATCCGACACAAAGCCAAGATCGAGCACTTTTTGCAGGTCAGCCGCATAACGGAAACTCGGATCGCCGTTGATTCCGGTCCGCACCGCGTCGGCAAACCGGTGATAATTGGTCGGCACCGCCTCTACCTGCACCGGCTTCCATTGGGCCAGCTCAACATCATCACCCGCGCAGATCTGCAAGGACGATCCATCCAGCCCGTGCTGGACTTCGAGCCCGCCCTTCTCGCCATAGGCGCGAAGCCGCAGCGTATTGAGATAACCCGACGCCCAGCGCGTTGCGTGCATCACCCCCAGCGCGCCACAGCCAAACTCGATATTCATCGCAAAGCTGTCATTGGCATCGAGCACATAGTCCCCGACTCGGCCATCAGGAGCCTTGTCGAACGCCTTGAGACGGCAGAACAGGTTTTCAACCGGCGAGTTGATGCCATAGGCAGCAAAATCGAGAATGTGGATACCGATATCGCCAAGGGTCCCGTTCGACCCGTGCCCCTTCGACAATCGCCACAGCCAGGTAGGCTCTACCCGCCAGTCGCCCCACGCCTTGGCGACCAGCCAGCTTTGCAGATAGCTCGCCTCCACATGCTTGATCGCCCCGATGGTGCCCGCATCCACCAACTCCCGGAATTTCTGCAATTCGGCAACGTTGCGATAGGTCAGATTGACCATATTGATCACGCCTGCCCGCTCGGCGGCCTCGGCCATTTCGATCGCGTCGTCGTAATGGGTGGCCAGCGGCTTTTCACAAAACACATGCTTGCCTGCCGCAATCGCCTGCATGCTGGTCGGGTGGTGGAAGCGGTCCGGGGTCACATTGGTAACCGCATCGAACTCGCCCCAATCAAGCGCTTCGTCAAGCGAGCCGAAGGTGCGCGGAATGTCGTAGCTGGCGGCGAACGTCGCCGCCCGGTCAACTTCGACATCGATGGCCGCCACGATTTCCACACCGTCGATGGCGGCAAATTGGGCGGCATGACCGGCGGCCATGTTGCCGGTCCCGAGGATCACAAGACGCATAGGGCGCTCCCGCGATTTGGAGTGAACAACACAGTTATTATCGGAAACCTTCCTCGCCCGGCTTGTGCAGCTTGCCGCCCCGCTCCTCGATCGGCTCAAGCGCCTTGTCGACCGGAACGTTGGGTGCATCATGCACCGCACTGTAGCGCCCCTGCGGGTTGTAGGCCCAATGCACTGCATTGCGCAGCACCTTGCCCACGGTGGCATCATGATAGGTCGGATAGGTTTCGTGACCGGGGCGAAAATAGAAGATGTTCCCGGCACCCCGGCGATAGGTCAGGCCCGAGCGAAAGACCTCGCCCCCCTGGAACC
>NZ_DATMGM010000050.1:0-14924 GCF_035555455.1 Pelagibacterium sp.
AAGCACAAGGTCAACATCTTCTACACGGCCCCGACGGCGATCCGCGCCCTGATGGGGGCCGGAAATCAGTTCGTCGAACGGGCCGATCTTTCCAGCCTGCGGCTGCTGGGCTCGGTGGGCGAGCCGATCAACCCCGAAGCCTGGCTGTGGTATCACCGCTATGTAGGGCGCGAGCGTTGCGTGGTGATCGACACCTGGTGGCAGACCGAGACCGGCGGCTTCATGATCACGCCGCTGCCGGGTGCCATTCCCACCAAGCCCGGGTCGGCCACCAAGCCGTTCTTTGGCGTACAACCGGTGGTGCTCGATCCTGAATCCGGCAAGGTGCTGGAGGGCGAAGCTTCCGGGGTGCTGGCATTTTCCGATAGCTGGCCGGCCCAGATGCGCACCGTGCATGGAGACCACCAGCGCTTCAAGGAAACCTATTTCGAGCAGTATAAGGGGTTCTATTTCTCGGGGGACGCCGTGCGGCGCGACGCCGACGGCTATTACTGGATCACCGGGCGGGTCGATGACGTGCTCAACGTTTCCGGGCACCGGCTGGGCACCGCGGAAGTGGAAAGCGCGCTGGTGGCGCACCCCAAAGTGTCGGAAGCGGCGGTTGTCGGCTATCCCCATGACCTCAAGGGACAGGGTATTTACTGCTTTGTGACGCTGATGGATGGCGACGAGCCTTCGGACGAACTCGCGGTGGAGTTGCGCAACTGGGTGCGCAAGGAAATCGGGCCGATTGCCTCGCCTGACCTGATCCAGTTCGCGCCGGGGCTGCCCAAGACCCGCTCGGGCAAGATCATGCGGCGGATTTTGCGCAAAGTGGCCGAAAACGATTACGAGACGCTCGGCGATACCTCGACGCTGGCCGACCCGAGCGTGGTGGATGATCTGATCGCGAATTCCAAGCACAGCTGATCCGATCCCGCGAGCAAATCCGAGAATGCCGGACACCAAATCCACGGTGTTCGGCATTTTGCATTTACGGCTTGTTCAACCGGCTGGGAGATAAAGGAGCCGATCCGCATGGCCACCGGCGGACACGGCAGGGAGACGTTGGCAGACGGTGACGCGAGCACGACATCTTATCGTTACAGCCATCGTCTGTGCCTTCGCTATCATCGCCGTGGGTATGGGCTGGCTCTCGTCGGTCGATTCCGCATTGCGGGATTTGCGCTATTCGCTCACGTCGCGGCCGGCGAGCGGTGACATCATCTTCGTGGCGATCGATGACTCCGCGATCCGGCTGGCGGGCAGCGCGACAGCGGCGCGGGGCCTGTATGCAAGGGCGGTGGATGTGCTCGACGCCGAGGGCGCGCGGACCATCGTGCTGGACGGGACGCTGGGGGACGCGCTCGATGCGCCCTGGGACATGACGCTGGTTGAAGCGCTGATGCGGGCGCAGGGCAAGGCACGAACGGTGGCCACCCTCTCGCAAGGACCCGAGGGCGAGCCGGTCGTCGACATGCCGCCCGACAGGATTGCGGCGCTGGCGCCGCCGGTGTTCATCGATACCGGGCTGCGACAGTTCACCAGCGAAACCTATACCACGCGGATTTCCCACCAGGGGTGGATGATCGAATCGCTGGCGACCGCGCTGACGCCGGAACGGGCCGTGCCGGAAACGGAATTTCTCATCGACTTCGCCATCGATCTGGACACGGTGCCGCGTGTGACGCTGTCGGACCTGCTGTCGGGGCGGTTCGAACCGGGACTGTTCAAGGGGCGGCAGGTTCTGGTTGGGTTTGCATATTATTCGCAGCAATCGAGTCGCTCGGTGCCGCGCTACACGATGCTCTCGACGCCATCGGTGCAGCTGCTGGCGGCGGAAACGGTGCGGCAGGACCGGATGCTGATCAAGGCCGGGCCCCTGCCGGTGATGCCCATCATAGCCGGGGTGTGGCTGCTGTTCGCGGTCTTTCGACGGCAAATGACGTTGCATGCGGCAATTGCCGGGGCGCTGACCTATGGCGGAATTCTCGAATTCACCGCGCTGGTCTTGCAGGTGCATGCGGGATTGCTGATCGATACGGCGGGGATTCATCTGGCGCAACTGGGGCTCGTGGCGACGGCGTTCTGGTATGAGCTCGAAGCGCGGGGGCATTCGCTCGACAGCGCAGCGCGGGAGCGCGATTCGATGCGGGGAATCCTGATGCGGGTGGTGGCGGACAATTTCGACGGCGTGGTGGTGGTCGATCAGACGCGGACCGTCCGCGCGGCGAGCCGGTTGGCCGAAGAGGTGCTTTCGCCGGGCCTTCTGGGTTCTGCGATGGACAGGGTGCTGCCGCCGGTGTTTCGCACGGCGCTGGAAAAAGCGCTCGATGACGGCACCATCATGGACCGGGTCTCGGAGGAGGTCATCGCCTGCGGCGAGAGGGAGCGGTTGGTCGAGTTCGTGGTGACGCTCTCGACGGTCGAGGCGGGGGAGGTGAATTCGAATTCAGGCGGGCGGGTGGCGTGCCTGACGTTCCGGGACATCACCGAACGGCGAGCGGTGGAAAAGCAGCTCACCTATCTGGCGCAGCACGATCCGCTGACCGGGGCGACCTCGCGGGTCAAATTTGTCGAGGACGCGGAAAAGCTGCTGGCGACGCCGGCGGGCCGGGGGCGGGGTGCCAGCATTTTCCTTGTGGGCCTGTCACGGCTCAAGGTCGTCAACGATACGCTGGGCCACGCCTATGGCGACGCGCTGTTGCGACAGGTGGCGGAACGGCTGGGCCAGATGGGGGCGGTCAGCGTGGCGCGGCTGGAAGGCAATGCCTTCGGGGTGCTGCGCGAGGGAGTTCTGGGCGCTGACGAGGGGCGCGATTATGCCGAGCGGCTGATCGCCGAAGTGGCGCGGCCCTATACGCTGAACGGCCACCACGCCATCGTCGGGGCCAGGGTAGGGATGACCGATTCCGACCTGTCGGGGTGCAGCGCCGACACCATGGTCAGCCATGCGGGGCTGGCGCTCTCGATCGCTTCGGACCGGCCGGGGACCGGCCCGCTGGTGTTTTCCAGGGAGATGGATGCGCGGATCAAGAGCAAGCAGGATATGGAAGTTGCGCTGCGGGCGGCGCTCGACGGGGGAGAGTTTTCGGTTCACTACCAGCCGCAGGTTGATCTTGAATCCGGTGAAATCATCGGGGTGGAGGCGCTGGCGCGCTGGACCCATCCCGAGTTGGGCAATGTCTCGCCAGCCGAGTTCATTCCTGCAGCAGAGGAAACCGGTCTGATCATCGAATTAGGCCGGTGGATCTTGCATGCCGCGTGCCAGGAGGTTGCATCCTGGCCCAAGCCGGTGCGGCTGTCGGTGAACGTTTCGCCGCTGCAGTTCGAGCATGGGGACGTGATCGGGGATGTCCGCCTGGCGCTGGCGACGTCAGGCATGGCGCCCGAGCGGCTTTATATCGAGATCACGGAAAATCTCATTGTGGCGGAGACGTCGCCGGTTATCGACACACTCCGAACCTTGCGGGCCGAAGGTGTGCGAATCGCCCTGGATGATTTCGGCACCGGATATTCGTCGCTGAGCTATCTGGGCCGTCTGCCGGTGGATACCATCAAGATTGACCAGAGTTTCGTGCGCGGGTTGCCTGACGACGCGGAGGCCTCGGCCATCGTGCGGGCGGTGCTGATGATTTCGGAATCGCTGGGCAAGCACGTGGTGGCGGAAGGCATTGAAACGCAGGATCAGGCCTGGCTGCTGCGGCTGGGGGGCTGCACGGTTGGGCAGGGCTATTTCTTCTCTCGTCCAGGACCTGCCGCCGAGATTCTGACCAAGTTGACGCTGGCGGAAGAAGATTTCTTTCCCGCATGGAACATGACCGAGTTCTGCCCTAAAATTGAGAAAGTGTGAGCGCTGGCGGAGTGTCATCGGGCACTGTCCATGGCCCAATTCGTTGCGACTGAAAGTTGATCATGCGTTTGTTCCTGTCGATCTGTCTTACAGTCGGTGTTGCACTTTTTCCGATTTCGGTTGGCGCACAAAGCCTCGAAGATCAGGCCGGGCAGATGGTCATGGTCGGGTTTTCGGGGACGGGGATCGATGACGCGGGCGTACAAGCCGTGCGTGACCAGGTGGCCCGGGGGCAGGTGGGCGGGGTGATGTACCTGCGCACCAATGTCGAGAGCCTGGGCGCGGTGCGGGCCATCAACCGGTCGCTGATCATGGCGCGGCCCTGGCTGCCGCCATTTATCGCGCTCGATCAGGAAGGCGGTGACATCGAGCGGCTGACCGCAGCAGTGGGATTTGAGGAAATCGCGTCGGCCAAGGCTATCGCTGCGGGCACGCCGGAGCGGGCCGAAGCCATTTATGCGGGCATGGCGCGGGACCTCAAACGGCTGGCCTTCAATCTCAATTTCGGTCCGGTAGTCGATCTCGACCTCAATCCCGACAATCCGATCATTGCCCGGTATGACCGGGCTTATGGCAGCGATCCGGAGCGGGTGACGGCATTTGCCGGGGCGTTTGTCGCGGGCCACAGGGCCAATGGCATAGCGACCGCGCTCAAGCATTTCCCCGGACACGGATCGAGCGCCGACGACACCCATGACGGTTTTGTCGATATTACGGGGGTGTGGGAACCGCGCGAGCTGGAGCCCTATCGTCGGCTGGTGGGGGGTGGAGAGGCCGACATGGTGATGGTGGCGCATCTTTATAACGCCGATATTCAGCAGGGCGGCGCCGGGCGTCTGCCAGCCAGCCTGTCGCGCACCTGGATCGAGGATATATTGCGCGGGGAACTGGGGTTTGGGGGCGTGGTGATCACCGACGATCTGGAAATGGCCGCCATCCGATCGCGCTTCGACCTCCACGATACTGTGGTGCGGGCCGTCGAGGCCGGGGTGGATATCCTGCTGTTTTCCAACACGGCGGCGTATGATCCGGAACTGGGCGCGCAAATTCACGCCATTCTGGTCAATGAAGGGCGTCAGCGACCAGAGTTTGCTGCGCGGATCGCCCAGAGCTATCAACGGATATTGGCGCTCAAGCGCGGCACCGGCATCCTTCCGTGATCGTTGCGATTGCGGCACGACAAGCCATTAATCTTGGGCTGTGACCGGAAAAGCCTGCAAATTTATTTCATCTCACCTTATGGTGGCGGCGCCGCGCAGGCCGGGAATCGGTTTGGCGGAGAGGCATAACGGAGACTTCTTTCCGTATGGAAGAAACGCAGACTCCCCGGCACGTGCGCGCGCTGTTCATCAGCGATGTGCATCTGGGGATGCAGACGATCCAGATCGGGGAATTGTTGAAATTCCTCGCCGTTCATGACGCCGACACGATCTATATCGTCGGCGATCTGATCGACGGGTGGCGGCTGCAAAAGGAATGGCACTGGCCACCGGAATATGACGAACTGGCCAATATGCTGTTCGACAAGGCGCGGCGCGGCGCGCGCATGGTGTATCTGGCCGGCAATCACGATGAGTTCCTGCGGGACTATCTGGGCACCTATTTCGAAGGGGTCGAGATCGTCGATCGCATGGTCCATATCACCGCCGACGGAAAGCGCTATCTCGTCATCCATGGGGATCAGTTCGACGTGGTGGTGGCCAACGCCAAATGGCTCGCCCATGTGGGCGACTGGGCGTATAATCTTGCCCTGAAGGTCAACGCGCCGATCGACTGGGTGCGCAGGCGACTGGGGCTTTCCTACTGGTCGCTGTCGGCATGGGCCAAGCGCAAGGTCAAGAATGCCGTGAGCCTGATGGGGCGGTTCGAGCAGGCGCTATCGCTCGAAGCGCGCACCAGCCAGGTGGATGGGGTGATTTGCGGCCATATCCATCATGCGGCCATGCACCACAAATTCGGCATCCACTACATCAATTCCGGCGATTGGGTGGAAAGCTGTACCGCTATCGTCGAGGACCATGACGGCGCGTTCGAGCTGATCCGCTGGAAAGAGCTTACGGCACCGCCGCGCAAGCGCCGCGGGTTGGGCAAATTGCGGGCGGGCAATGGTGTTTCCGAAAATGGGCAATCCGGATCGGTGCACCGGCTGGCACGGTTGGCCAAGCGCTTCTGACGGGCGGCGCGAGGCCGCTTTCGGGACAATGACGGGCGGCGCTCTGGAAACGCCCTGACGCACCGGAAATCTTACGATTTTGACGCAAGGGCCCGCTTGTCAGAACGGGTGCGGCAGCGCATGCTCGGGCGCTGCCGATCTCCCTCTATATCGCGTTTCCGAACCGGAAATCCGGTTCCACTTGACCTCGGAACGCTCCAGCCTTGCGGATGAAGTCCTGATGCCATCGAGCCTGTCAGCCCGGTTTGCTACGCCTGAAATGCGGACGGGCCTTTATTACGCCGCGCTGTTCCTGCCGGCGGGCGTCTCCACGCTGTTGCTGCCGATCTGGCTCGATTCACGGGGGATCGGCGAAGAAGAAATTTCCCTGATCAGCGCCATGCCGATCGTTATCATGATCGTGCTCAATCTTGTGGTCGGGCGGATTGCCGATCGGGCCGGAGACTGGCGCAGCGTCATCATCGCAGGATCGCTGGTGAGCGCGGTGGTGTCGCTGGGCTTTGTGTTGGTCGATGAATTCTGGGGCGTGCTGCTGTTCAACACGCTGGTGGTCATTCCCATCATGGCCATCGAGCCGGTGATCGACGCGGCGGCCATCCGCATGACGCGGCGGCGGGGATCAGATTTTGCCAAAGTGCGCATCTGGGGAACGTTCGGCTATATCGGCATGGTCGCGCTGACGGGATGGCTGTTCGGGTGGCTGGGCATTGCGGTGTTCGTGCCGCTGTTTATCGCCACGTGCATGTTGCGCGGCGGGCTCTCCCTGCCGCTGCCGCTGTTTCGGGGCGTCGACGAGCGGGCGCCTGAGGCGGTTGCGGCGGCATTGTCACCGGAAATGGCGATGACGATGCGCCAGGTGCTGCGGCCCTGGTTCGTGCTGGCGCTGATCGGCACCGCGCTGCTTCAGGCCAGCCATATGCTGATGATCAGCTTTGGGGCGCTGCTGTGGGTGCGGGCGGGGGTGCCGGAGGCAGCGCTGGGAATATTGTGGGTCGTCGCGCCGGTGGGTGAGATCGTCACCATGCTGTTTTTCGCCCATTTCGCCAGGCGGTTTTCGGCGCGGCACTTGCTGCTGGCGGCGTGCGCGGGCGGCGTGATCCGGTGGACGGGCATGGCTGTTTCGACCGAAATCTGGCAGCTCGCGCTGTTGCAAAGCCTGCATATGGCGACCTTTGGGCTGGCCTATATGGGCATCGTCAATTTCATCGCCAACTGGACGAGCGAAGCCATCGCAGCGGAAGCGCAGAGTTTTTATGTGGTGCTGCGACAGATCGCATCGGTGGCGGCGCTGGTGGTGTTCGGGCGGCTGGTGTCGCTGTTCGGGATGAACAGCTATTACGCCGCGGCGGCGCTTTCGGGGGTGGGGGCGCTGATGATCGTCCTGTCGCTGGCCATCAAGCAAACCCGCAGCGAGCAGGCCGGGCAAGCCTCTTAAGACAGCTCGGCTACAAACGAAAAACGCGCCCCGGAAGGAGCGCGTTTTTTGTTTTGAGCGGGACCCCGCTTGCGGCGGGGTAGGCGGCTATCAGTTCACTCGACCGCTGGCGTGGGCGAGCATGGTGTACACCTTGCCCCGGTTGCTCATGAGCAGGTTGAAGGTCTGCTGCATGCCATTTGGGGTGTTGGCGGCTTCGCCCAGCAACTGCTCGAACTCACCCATATAGGCCCCTGCGGTGCGGGAGAATTCCGGATCGCGCTGGAGCTTGCGGCGCACCTCGTCGAAGGTCGATTGGCCGGTGATGGTGTAGAGCCGACGGTTGAACGAACCCGACTCGCCGTCCTGATAGCGGTTCCAGGCAGCGGCCAGCGCATCATCATCGATGGCGCGGGCGATGTCCTCGGTGAGGCTGGAAAGGTTCAGCGGGCGCTGGTTGCCGGCCTGGCTGGCCGAAGCGTTGCGCAGCACGTCGCGGAGCCAGCCGCCTTCCTGCTGTTGTTGGGGTGCTGCCGGGGTGGCCGGTTCAGCAGCCGGACGCGACTGGGCGAGGGCCTCGTTGAGCCGCTCAGACGGCGACTTCTGCTGGGGCGCAGCCGGACGGGACGGAGCCATAACCGGGGCCTGCTCGCGCTGGGGCTGAGCTGCCGGTTGCGGCGCCGTGCGATAGGCCGGGGCAGGGCGGCTCGCCTGCGGCGCGGGGGCAGCAGGAGCGGGCGCGGGCTCTGCGCGGCGAGTCGGCTCGGCGGCGGCAAGGCGGGCCGAAGGCGTGCGCGGAGCCGCGGAGCGACCGGAGACTTCGTGGGTGCCGGGCTGTGCGCGCACGATGGCATTGAGCTCGGACAGGGCCTCGATCTGTTCGGCCACGACGCGGCGCATGGCAGCGGCGCTGGCGCGGGTTTCCTCGGGCAGGTCGAGTACCGAGCGCTGCAATTCGTTGCGGGTGGCTTCCAGTTCCTGGCCAAGCTGCGAGGCCGTCATGCGCATGGCGTCGGCGGTGTCGGTGAACCGGCGGGTGGCGTCGGCATAGGCGCGCTCGATGTCGCCGAGCAGATCGGTCTGGCTCTGGCGCAGGGCTTCGCTGGCGCGCTGGCCTTCGCCGGTGGCCAGATCGCCAATGGTGGTGATCTGTCCGGTGACCGCATCAGAGGTCGAGGTGAGGGCCTCTTCCATCGCCTTGCGGGCCGAGATCAGGCGGCGTTCGGTCTGGTTGACGGTATCGGCGATCGACTGGGCGAAGCCGCGCAGGCGATTGTCGATTTCTTCCGTGCGGGCCGCAAAGCCATCGGCCAGTGCATCCATGGCGCCGCGACGGTTTTCGAGCGTGTCCACGGTGGAATTGGACACTTCGGCCAGCGAGGCAGCGGCGCTGGTGAACCCATCGGTTTCTGCATTGAGCTTGCCCGACATCTGGCTGAACTGCTCAAGCATGGTCGAAATGGTCGATTGCAGGGCTTCGACGTGCTGGCCCATGACCACACCAGCCTGCTCGGTGCCCGAGAGGGCATCGCGCACGGCGTTGGAGTAGCCGGCGGTCTGCTCGGCCACATTGCCTTGCAGGCGGGCCAGATTGCCGGTCGAGGATTCGAGCACGCGCTGGAGCAGCAGGTTGGCGTCGTTGAGCTTGCGCAGCGACTCGGTGACCTCGTGCTGAATGCGGTTGGTCGATTCCGCCATGATCTCTTCGGAATCGCGGGCATTGGCCTCGATGGCGGCGCGCAGCAAATTGGTCTGGCTGCCCAGTGCATTGGTCAGCTGATTCTGCTTGGTGTCGATGATCTCGGCAAACCGGTCCGTATGCTCGGACACGATGCGGTTGATCTCGGACGCCTTGCGGCCAAGCTCGTCAGCCGTGTGCACGGCCTTCACTTCCACCAGATCCTCGATATGGACGGCGGCGGTGCGCAGCTCTTCCATGGCCTTGCGGACCACGGCGTCCATGCGCATGGCGGTCTGTTCGACATCGGCAGAAATATTGGCGGTGACGTTGGCCAGCTTGTCGTTGAGCACGGTTTCGATGCGGTTGGCGCCGCTTTCCAGATCGGCCATGGATTGACCGATGGCGCTGTGGATCGAGCCGGTGAGGGTGGATTCGATGCGGTCGGCCCCGGATTCGAGATCGCGCATGGAGTCGGTGATGGTGCCGTGGATCGCCTCATTGAGGCCGGCCAGCCGCTCGGCGGTGATTTCAGCGCGGGTGGTGATCGCTTCGGGCAGGGTGCCGAGGCGGTCATCGACCATTTCGGTGATGGCGCTGCGGGCTTCGGTGAGGCGCGATTCCACAAGATCGGCAGCGTCGCGGGCGCTCTGGCCCACGGTGGTCGCAGCCTGATCGATGCGGGCGGTGACCCCGGATTCAGCGTCGGCAATGCGGGCGACGGCGGTGTCGATTTCGCGGCCGATATTGGAGTTGAGCTCGGACACCTTGCTTTCGATCAGCTCCGACACCTGGCTGGAGCGGTCTTCCATGGACTGGGCAACCTGGGCCAGGCTGCCATCGATGGTGGCGCGGATGCGCTCGCCCGAAGCATCGACGGCGCTGGTCAGATCGCTGGTGCGACCCGAAATGGCCTCGGCCATATGATGCGTTTTCTCGTCGAGGGCCTCTTCGAGTCCACGGGCCTTGTCGGTGATGGTGCGATCGAGACGGTCGGAGGATTCGTCGATGACGCTGCCCATATAGCGGGTGCGTTCGGTGAGCGTTTCCGACAGCTGGCTCGCCGTGATGTCGAGCATCGAATTCATCGCGTTGGCGCGTTCGGCCAGCGTATCGTCGATCTGGGTGGTGCGGGCCGCGATGGTGGTATCGAGCTGTACGGTGCGGGCATCCAGCGCCGCGGTAAGCTGTTCGCTGCGGCTGTCGAGCGCCGAGGTGAACTGTTCAGCCCTGCCATCAAGGGCAGAGGTGAACTGTTCGGCCTTGCCGTCAAGGGCGGAGGCAAAGTGCGCCGTCTTGTCGTCCAGGGTGGCGGTGAGACGCTCGCTCTTGCTGTCGAGGGCTTCGGTAAACTGTCCGGTCCGCTCGTCAAACGCCGCGGTGAGCTGTTCGGCCCGGCTGTCAAGGGCGGAGGTGAACTGGCCAGTGTGGGTTTCGAGCGAGGCGTTGAGGTCTGCCGAGCGGCTGTCGAGGGCCGAGGTGAGCTGACGGGTGCGGGTATCGATGGCCGACGTGAACTGTTCGGTGCGGCTGTCGATGGCGGATGCGATTTCTTCGGCCCGACCATCGAGCGCTGCCCCGATCTGTTCGGCGCGGCCATCGAACGCCGATGTCAGCGCCTCGGTGCGGATATCGAGGCTGGCGTTGAGGGAATCGGCGCGGGAATCGAGCGCGGCGGCCAGCGCGTCGGTGCGCGCATCGATATTGGCGGTGAAGGCCTCCGAGCGGCTGTCGAGCGCTTCGGAGAGCGCGGCGGTGCGGGCGTCGGCCAGCGCAGCAAAGCCTTCGGTGCCCGCGTCCAGCGCGGTGCTGAGCGCACGACCTTTTTCGTCGAGCAGGGTTTCGAGGCGGTTGGAGCGGTCGGCGATTTCGGAAGTGTGGGAATCCAGCGAGGCGATGAGCTTTTCGCCCTTGTCGCCGACGATGGAATCCACCTGGCCGATGCGGCTGTCGAGGATGACGGAAATTTCGTCAACGCGCGCATCAAGCTGCGCCAGCGTATCGGTGCCAGCGCGGGTGAGGACGTCGCGGGTGCGTTCCGCGGTGCCTTCGAGCGCATCGTCGAGGCGCAGGCTCATGGACTGAATCTGGCTTTCGAGCGCGTTGGACTGGATCGAGAACGTCTCGTCGAGCCGCTCGGTGATGCGGCCCAGCGTGGCCTGCGCTTCTTCGGCATGGCCCACGATGTCGCCCGACACTTTTTCGCCCAGCGCGGCGAAGGTGGAGCCAAGGACTTCCGAGCGCCGCGAGAAATCGACCAGGATGGATTCGGTGGAATCCTTGAGAACGTCGCCGAGCGAGGCGGATTTTTCCTCAATGGCTGCCGAGATCGAAATGGTGTGTGAATCCAGCGCGTTGACCAGGGAATTGATCCGCGCATCCATGGTTTCGGATACCTGTTGAGCCCGCATGTCGAGGGCGTCGGACAGGGTTTCGGTGCGGTCGGAGAACGCGGATTCAATGCGTTCGGCGCCGCTGCCAAGGGTATCGGAGAGGGCCTGGTTGTGCGCCTCGAACGTGCTGGCGAGAGCTTCGGCGCGACCGGAGAGCGTGGATTGGATCCGCTCGGCACCGCTGCCAAGGGTTTCGGCCAGAGCCTCATTGTGGGTGTCGAGGGTGCTGGCGAGGGCTTCCGCGCGGCCCGAGAGCGTCGCTTCGATGCGGCTGGCGCCGCCACCCAGCGTTTCGGAAAGCGCCTGATTATGGGCGGACAGGGCGCTGGTGAGCGCTTCGGTGCGGCCCGAAAAGGTCGATTCGATACGGTCGGCACCGCCGCCAAGGGTTTCGGCGAGCGCCGCGTTGCGGGCATCGAGCGCGCTGGTCAGGGTCTCGGTGCGTTCGTCAAGAAGGGTGTTGAGGCGCCCGGTGGTATCGGTGAGCGCGGATTCAACCATATTGGCATGCCCTTCAAGGGCGATCTGCACGCTGCTGGCGCTGGAGGTGAGGGTGGTGTCGAGCAGGTCGGTCGAGGCGTCGATGGCGCTGGCCAGAGCATCGGCCTTGCTGGTCAGCGTGCCATCAAGACGGCTGGAACTGTCATCGAGCGCGGAGATGAGCTCGGCGGTGCGGCCTTCGATGGTTTCGGCAAAGGAGCGGCTGCGGCGGTCGAAATTGGCTTCGATGGCGGAGCCGGCGGATTCGATGGTCTCGGCCATCGCAGAGCCACGTTCAGCGATAGCGTCGGTGATTTCGCCGCCGGTGCTGCGCAGGCGCTCGGTAAGGGTGGTGCCGATCTGGTCGAGATCGGTGGTGACGGTGCCGTGCACAGCTGCGATGGCGTCGCGCATGCGCTCGGAATTGGTGACCACGGAATCGCGCTGGCTGGCCAGTTCCTCGATGAGCTGGCGCATGCGGGTTTCGTTGTCGGAATAGGTGCGCTCAAGGGCGGTCACTTCATTGTGGACCATCACTTCGAGCTCGCCGGCGCGCGACAGGGCGCGTTCAAGGCCGTCGCCGATGGCGTTGACCTCGCGGCGCACGGCCTGGCCGACCGTGGCAATCTTGTGGGCGGCGGCGGATTCAGGTTCCGACAGCCGCATGGCCGCCTGGGTCATCGAGGCGGCGGCAAGGCGCAGGTCCTGGGCGCGCCGCACGAGGAAGGCGATAGAAATCATCGCCAGGACGGGCAGGAAGGCAATCGCAGCAAGCGCAGCGAAATCAAGGCTTTGCACGAAGTGGCCGAAGGTCATGCCCTCGCTGAACTGACCGCCATAGCGCAGAGCTGCGATCAGCCCGACACCGGCCAGCCACAGCACCGAAGCCGTGATGGCGAACCACAGGGGCGCGTTGGAGGCGCGGGTTTGCAGGGCATAAAAAGCGGACGCGGCGGGCGAGCGGTCGTCATTGGCGACGGTTGAAGCCTGCGCGGCGATCTTGTCGGCTGCGCGCAGACGTTCGGTATTGGTGGCGGCCGGGCGCGGCTCCTTGCGCGGTTCGCGCCGGGCTGGCTGGCTTTCGACCTTTCGGGCGGGCTTGTCATCCATGGAGAAGACCGAATCCTTGAGTGCGTTTTCGACAGCGGAAAACGCAAGCGCTGCCGGATCGTCCTTTGGGGGGGTCGCCTTATTCGCCATTACACTAACTACTCTTTACTCTGCGCCGCACTTTGAGCCGCGGCTTTTGCGACAACACCGCGGCATAAATATGCCGCCACCGTGGCGTTGCCGGTAATGGTGGGATGAAAGCGCGGAGACGTCCCCCGCAGTGGCCCACACTGCCGCCTGCTCTACCATAGAGTTATACACGGTTTGGCGCCATTGCTGAAATCTTTATTAAAAGACCGTTAACGACTTTTTTCAAGTTCGCCCTCAATCGGAAAGCATAGACGATATCGGCTGTTAAGGGTCTTTTTATCCAATCAGGGTTAAGGGTTGGAGACGGTTTGAGACAGTGGCACGAGGGAAGATCATGATGCGGCCAAGCCAGGGGCAGGGGCTCGATTCCCCGGGGGTCGACCGGACCAGCCGCCCCATAGATCTGATGCATCTGGCAAGGCAGACGCTGGGCGATGACGGCCTGGCGGGCGAGGTGCTGCGCATGTTCGAGCAGCAGGTCATCGACTATTTCGAGCGCGTGCGCACGTCGAGCGATGAGTTCGAAATAACCCTGGGCCTGCATACACTTAAGGGCGCGGCGCAGGGCGTGGGCGCCATGGCGCTGGCCGAGCAGGCCCGCGCCGCCGAGGCGGAGTTCGCCGAGAATGGTGCGCTCGACGAGGAAACGCTCGCCGATCTCGAAATGGCTGTAACGGAGGTTTGCGCCTATATCGCCTCGATCGTGCGCGACTGAGCCAATTTTCGGCAAACATTGGCTGAAAAATGTATGGAGTTGCGGGCATTCGAGCGTCAAATTGCCCCAATAGTGACGTCCTTGTGTGACGCCAATCCGCGTCCTATATCCGGGGCACCTCACCTATATTGTCCCGGAGCCTTCCCATGCCTGCCATCACCTTCATCGAACCCGATGGAACGCGCGTTGAAGTCGAGGCGGAGAACGGGTCCACATTGATGGAAACGGCAATCCGCAACGGCGTGCGCGGGGTCGTCGCCGAATGCGGCGGTGCCTGCACCTGCGCCACATGCCATGTCTATGTGGGCGAAGAGTGGTTCGGCGTGACCGGCGGGCCCTCGTCGATGGAAGAGGACATGCTCGATTTCGCCTTTGACGTGCGCGAAACCAGCCGGCTGTCCTGCCAGATCAAAATTCGCGATGAACTCGACGGGCTCGTGGTCAACGTGCCGAGCCGTCAGGGGTGATGAGCGGCCGTCAGCGGCCTCTTGTCATCGCATGTGAGCGGTGCGAACTTAGCGCACCCCTCATCCGTCTCGCTTCGCGAACCACCTTCTTCCTCAAGGGGAGAAGGGTGGGTTGGTGGCGACGTTGTGAGGAACTTCTTGCGTTGCCGGTTACTGGGTCCCGGATCAAGTCCGGGACGACGGGGATAGCTGGGGGCGGCGGAGGCGGGAGGGACGGGGAAAGTCGATAGACGACCTGTCCAGTCGTGTTTTCCTGCATACCGACAAAACGGAATTATTTTCTGCGCGCGGGGAAGCGTCGTGTCGGGAGTTTCGTGCGGGAAACGCGGGGGGAAATAACTCTCCGATGCACCGGAGTGCGCTTGCTGGCTAAGGAAAAAGCCCTTATTTTACAGTAGGTTTGAACGCGCCAGGCTTTGTGGAAGAGCCTGGCCTTGTTGTTCCTAATGTGGGCTTTGATGACCCTGGCAGGAGGCGGCATTGGTGGTGCGGCTCGGTACATTTCCGGTTTCGATGAAGGTGGATGGTCGGCGCATCGTCATCATTGGCGGAGACGACGAGGCGCTGGCCAA
>NZ_DATMGM010000051.1:0-21916 GCF_035555455.1 Pelagibacterium sp.
AGGCTTGCCGAAAAGGCTGCGGCTGCTCCAGAGGCGCCGAAATTTGGTATGAATGCCACGCAGAAAAAACAATTAACTAGAGTTCCTGCAATGACACCGCGAACAGCAATACGTTCCCTTCCGGCCATGTTTAACAAAACGTCGTTCGAAGACATTATGGAATTCCATAATTGTCCAAAAACCAATATGATAAGAGGGACGTATGCAGGGGAGAAGGTTCTTCCAAAAACAATGGATATCAACTCCTTTCCCAGAAATACATAGGCAACAATAATTGGAATGGATATGATGGTGACAATTCTTGCGGTATATGTCAGGAAGGACTGAAGTCTCTCCAGATCTCTGCTCTCTATCATTTGGGCAATATAGGGCGAGGCGACCATGTTTGCGGCGGCAAGGCCGAGGGATACAAGCGTCGCGCCCTGCAATGCTATGCGAAGGAAGCCCACCTCCTCATTTGAGGACAGCATGCCCGTGGTCACAAGGCCGACATTCATGTTGACGACTTGGACACCCGTGAAAAGAGCTAGCGGCAGAGCGCTGGCCAGCCACGCTCTGGGATGTGATTTTGAGCCGGGTTCGGACAGCAGTGCGGCGGGGCGGGCGCGGAGAAGGAGCCAGGCTCCGATAACAAACGCGATGAGGCTGGCGAGGGCGTGCAGCATCATGGCGTCGGAGGCGGAGAGGGCATGGGTGGAGAGGCCGAAATGGGCGCCAAGCACCAATAGGATCAGGAAGGCCGGGCGCAGGATGAATTCGGGCAGTTGGCCCTGCACGACGTGACGAAGCCCTCGCAGCGCGGCCCCGCGCAGATTTCCCAAAGCGACAAGTGGGATCAGGATCAGGCCCCAATAGAAGACAACAAGGCCACCATCGGGCAGGCGGGTTGCAAAGAGCCACGCAGCCACACCACCAAGCACCATCAGTGCGACCGACATGGCCAGCGCCATCAGGGTCGACCAACGCCAGAGGCCTTTTATCAGGCTCCAATCTTCATGCGCCTGGGCCTTGGCCGTTTCGCGGACCACAAGGTTCGGCAAGCCCATCTGGGCGGGAATGGCCAGGATGGTGATCAGGGCGAAGACAAAGGAATAGATGCCGAACCCTTCAGCCCCCAGAGTGCGTGCGAGGACGACGGCCAGAATAACGTTGAGCAGGGTCGAGCCAAGCTTGACCGCGAGCGAGCCGACCCCGCCGCGCAACAATTGCCCTTTGAGGCCCTTGTCGGACCTGAAGGCCGACAGGGTTCGGGCCAGCGGGTTCAAGGTGCGGGTTCCGTTTGAGACAGGCCATCATAAAACATCCGATACCACTCCACAAACCGGCTGATCCCCTCTTCAACCGTAGTTTTTGGGGCATAGCCGGTGGCGTTGGTGAGTTCGGTGGTGTCTGAAAACGTGTCGGGGACATCGCCGGGCTGGAGGGGCAGCAGGTTGCGGATGGCCTGTTTGCCCAGGGCGGATTCGAGGGCGTCGATATAGGCACCGAGCGTCACCGGGGCGGAGTTGCCGATATTGTAGAGACGGAAGGGGGCGTTGGACGTTGCCGGATCAGGGGCGGCGGCAGTCCAGTCCGGGTTGGGGGTGGCCGGGCGATCGGAGGCGCGGACCACCCCTTCGACGATGTCGTCGATATAGGTAAAATCGCGGGTGTGGTTGCCGTGGTTGAACACGTCGATCGGCTTGCCCTCGATGATGTTGCGCGTGAATTTGAACAGGGCCATGTCCGGTCGTCCCCACGGGCCATAGACGGTGAAAAATCGCAATCCTGTCGTCGGCAGTCCGAACAGGTGGGAATAGGAATGGGCCATCAGCTCGTTGGCGCGCTTGGTGGCCGCATAGAACTGCAGGGGATGATTGACGCCATCATGTTCGGAAAACGGCATTTTGGTGTTGGCACCGTAAACCGACGAGGTCGAGGCGTAGGTGAGGTGCGCGATCTGGTGAGCGCGGCAGGCTTCGAGGATGTTGGTAAAGCCGGCGAGATTGGAACTCACATAGGCGCGGGGGTTTTCAAGGCTGTAGCGCACACCGGCCTGCGCGGCCAAATGGATCACCCGATCGAATTTCGTCTCGGCGAAAGTGCGGTCGACTGCCTCGTGGTCGGCGATATCAGCGCGGATGAAGCGGTAATCTGCTCCCTGGCGGGAGGCGAGTTCATCAAGGACGGCGAGGCGCGCTTCTTTCAGCGCGGGGTCGTAATAGTCATTGACCACGTCCAACCCGACGACGGTGTCGCCGCGCTCGATCAGCCGTCGCGCCACGTGAAAACCGATGAAACCAGCGCTGCCTGTGACGAGGACTTTCACGAGATTTTTCCGACCGCTTCGGGGCGGGCGAAGGCGGGGGCACGGCCGATGCTGTAATAGTTCCAGCCATCTTCGCGCAGGCGGTCGGGGGCATAGATGTTGCGGCCATCAAAAATGAGGCGCGAGGCCATGCGGGCCGCCATATGGTCAAAATCGGGCGCGCGGAACTGTTGCCATTCGGTGCAGATGGCAAGGGCATCCGCCCCGGTCAGCGCGGAGTATTGATCGGCTGCCAACGCCAGGCCGGCGCGATCGCCATAGAGGCGGCGGGTTTCATCCATGGCCACCGGGTCATAGGCGGTGATGGTCGCGCCTGCCGCCAAAAGGTCCTCGATCAGCACGCGTGAGGGCGCTTCGCGCATGTCGTCGGTGTTGGGCTTGAAGGCAAGGCCCCACAGGGCGATCCGCTTGCCGGCGAGCTTGTCTTTTCCCCCAAAATGGGCGGCGATCTTGTCAAATAGCGCGGTCTTCTGGCGGTTGTTGACGGCTTCGACGGCGGCGATCAGGGGGGCATCATAGCCGATTTCCGTCGCGGTGCGGCCCAGCGCCTGCACGTCCTTGGGGAAGCACGAGCCGCCATAGCCGAGCCCCGGATAGATAAAGTGATAGCCGATGCGGGGATCGGAGCCGATGCCGCGACGCACTTCTTCGATATCGGCGCCAAGCCGCTCGGCGAGGTTGGCAATTTCGTTGATGAAGCTGATCTTGGTGGCGAGCATCGCGTTGGCGGCGTATTTGGTCAGTTCGGCCGAACGGACGTCCATATAATGGGTGCGATCGTGATTGCGGTTGAAGGGCTCATAAAGCTCCTTCATCACGGCGCGGGCCCGATCGGTTGCGGCACCGATGATGATGCGGTCGGGCTTGAGGAAATCATTGACCGCAGCGCCTTCCTTGAGGAATTCGGGATTGGAGACCACGTCGAAGGTGTGGCCTGTACCGCGCTCGGCGAGCACCGCCTTGAGCTTGTCGCGCACCTTGTCGCTGGTGCCGACCGGAACAGTGGATTTGACCACCACCACCTTGTGTTCGTCCATGGCTCCGGCGATGGATTGGGCGACGGCCAGCACATATTGCAGATCGGCGGCGCCGTTTTCATCGGGTGGCGTGCCAACGGCGATGAACTGCACCTGGGCGTGGGCAACGCCCCGATCGACATCGGTGGAAAATTCCAGATTGCCTGCCGCTACCGTACGCTCAACCACGGCTTCGAGACCCGGTTCGTAAATCGGAATTTCGCCCCGCTCCAACCGCGCGATCTTTTCGGCATCGACATCAACGCACACCACATGGTGCCCGACATCGGCCAGGCAGGCGCCGGTGACGAGGCCGACATAGCCGGTGCCGAAAATGGTGAGTTTCATTGGATGACGCCCTTTATGGATTTGCCGATCATATAGCCCATGCTTCATCCGGGATGAAGCCGCACAGGCCTTCTTGATGGCAATCTTGTCAGAAGCGCGGCGCTCTTCAGGCTATTGTTGTGGCCGATCTGCTGTAAATGCGAAGCCGCGCGGCCAGAAAGGCGCCAGGCGTCTCGAACCCCGCCATCTTTATCTCCAGCCGCGCGCTTGCCGAGGCGATCTTGCCGCGTTCGCCGGGATCGTCGGTCTTGCGGTTGGCTTTGAACCCGCGCCGCTGGTTGAGATGAACGAGCGCCCGGCCCACATGGTGCAGGGAAAGAGCGGTGTTCAACGTCACATTCTCGTTCAAATGCGCACTTAGATTTTCGGGCGTTGTGAGAGAGGAGCAACCCATGAAAGTCGTTGCTAATATTGATTTCGATGGCGATTGCCGCGAGGCATTCACCAGCTATGCCAAAATTCTCGGCGGGGAAATCCGTGGCATGATCAGCCATCGCGATATGCCCGAGGCTTCGCACGGCGTTCCCGAAGATCGTCTCGACCGCATCGTGCATGCCTGGATCGATATCGGCGATCAGGCGCTGATGGGCCAGGACATGCAGGATTTCTCTGGGCGCAGCGGTTATAGCGTCACCGTCGCTGCCGATTCCGTCACCGAGGCCCGCCGTATTTTCGAGGCCCTGTCCGACGGGGGCGAGGTGCTCATGGCCTTCGAGGCCCAGTCGTGGTCGCAAGGCTTCGGCATGACGACAGACCGGTTCGGAGTCACCTGGGTCATCGATTCACCCGCATCGGAATAATTGGGGGCCCCGAGCGTCGGCTGCGTTGCCTAACCTGTGACCGCGCCCTGGTTGGCCGGGCGGGCGAGGGCAAAGAATTTGCTCAGGACGCCTTTGGTGTAGCGCGGAGCGGGTTGGACCCAGGCGGCGCGGCGGCGGGCGAGTTCGGCGTCATCGACCTCCAGTTGCAGCACCTGGCGGTGGGCGTCGATGGTGATGCGGTCGCCTTCCTGGACCAGTGCAATGGCGCCCCCGACATAGGCTTCGGGGGCGACATGGCCCACCACCATGCCCCAGGTGCCGCCGGAAAACCTGCCATCGGTGATCAGCCCGACGCTTTCGCCCAGTCCCCGCCCGACAATGGCCGAGGTGGGGGCCAGCATTTCCGGCATGCCCGGGCCGCCCTTGGGGCCAAGATAGCGCAGAACCACCACATCGCCGGGTTTGATCTGGTCGCCCAGAATGGCGGTCATCGCCGAGGCTTCGTCATCGAATACCCGCGCCGGGCCCGAAATCACCGGGCTCTTGAGGCCGGTAATCTTGGCCACAGCGCCATCCTCGGCCAGATTGCCCTTGAGAATGGCCAGATGGCCCTCGCGATAGAGCGCCTTGTCGAAGGGGCGGATCACGTCCTGGTCGGCGCGCGGTTGATCGGGCACGTCGGCCAGTTGCTCGGCCAGCGTCTGGCCGGTGATGGTCATGGCATCGCCATGCAGCAGACCGGCGTTAAGCAGCTGCTTGAGCACCTGGGGAATGCCGCCCGCCTGATGCAGATCGACGG
Source organism: Pelagibacterium sp. (assembly GCF_035555455.1). GTDB lineage: Bacteria > Pseudomonadota > Alphaproteobacteria > Rhizobiales > Devosiaceae > Pelagibacterium. Next base: position 5,233 of record NZ_DATMGM010000051.1, read on the forward strand.
CCATGTAGCGGCCCGAAGGTTTGAGATCGCACAGCACGGGCACCTTGCGGCGCATGCGCTCGAAATCATCGAGCGTCCATTCGACTTCGGCGGCGTGGGCGATGGCCAGATAGTGCAGCACGGCATTGGTCGAGCCGCCCACCGCCATGATCAGCGCTACAGCGTTTTCGATCGCCTCGCGGGTGACGATGCTGCGCGGGGTGCGCTGATGGATCACGGCATCGACCAGCACCCGCCCGGCCTCGGCGGCGCGCTCGACGATTTCGGCGTCGGGATTGGCCATGGTGGAGGAATAGGGCAGGGCCATGCCCAGCGCCTCGAAGGACGAGCTCATGGTATTGGCGGTGTACATGCCACCGCACGAGCCGGTGCCGGGGCAGGCATTCTGCTCGATGCCCTCGAAATCCTCCTCGCTCATGGTGCCGGCCATGTAGGCACCGACCGCCTCGAAGGCGGAGACGATGGACAGGTCCTGTCCCTTCCAATGGCCGGGCTTGATGGTGCCGCCATAGACATAGATGGCGGGGGCATTGGCGCGCAGCATGCCGATCATGCCGCCGGGCATGTTCTTGTCGCAGCCGCCCAATACCAAGACGCCATCCATCCACTGGCCCTGCACCGAGGTTTCGACGCAATCGGCGATCACTTCGCGTGAGACCAGCGAATACTTCATGCCTTCGGTGCCCATCGACATGCCATCGGAAATGGTCGGGGTGCCGAACATCTGCGGGTTGCCGCCGGCCTGCTTGATGGCGGCGCTGGCGGCATCGGCGAGCCTTTGCAATCCGGCATTGCAGGGCGTGATGGTCGAATGCCCGTTGGCGATGCCGATCATGGGCTTGTCGAAATCGGCCTTGGTATAGCCAAGCGCATAATACATGGCGCGGTTGGGCGAGCGGGCTACACCCTGGGTGATGTGACGCGAGCGGCTATTGGCGGACATGGCAAACTCCTTGCAGGAAGGGGCACCCGCAGTGCCGCAAAAGCGACAAACCGCGGGGTGCCCATTCGAGGCTGCGAGTATGGCAGGTTTCCGGCTTTACTGTTTGCGGTCAAGCGAAAATGAGGAGTTGCCGATGCGGCCCGCCGCTATCGCACGGCTGGGCTGGTCTTTTTAGTGTGGCTCATAGGGCAAGACGAGGTCATGCGAGGCCACGTGGAACTGGCCGGACTGGGTGACCCAGCCGCGGAACATGCCATCGGTATTGTAGGGGGCCGCGATCGCGCCGTCGGCACCAACCGCGACCAGTCCCGCGCCAATATCATAGGACTTGAGGTCTTCCATGATGACCCGGGCGGCGGCGGTTTTCACATCTTCGCCCAGATAGGCGATGCGGGCGGCGACTTCATGACCGACCACGTGGCGGATGAAGAACTCGCCCTGACCGGTGCCGGAAACCGCACAGACACCATCGCGGGCGTAGGTGCCCGCGCCGATGATCGGGCTATCACCGACACGCCCGTCCGGCTTGTTGTTGTAGCCGCCGGTGGACGTGGCGGCTGCGAGATGGCCGTGCTGGTCAAGCGCGACGGCGCCGACGGTTCCGTGTTTTTCGGATTCGCTGGCGCTGGCCCTGGTGCCCGCGGCTGCGTGGGCCTTCATCGCAGCGAGCGCCAGCCGCCGCCGCTCGGTGGTGAAATATCCCTGCTCTTCTACCGCCAGTCCCTGCGCCTCGGCAAAGTGGTCGGCTGCGGGGCCGGCCAGCAATACGGCGTCGCCATGCTCCATGACAGCGCGGGCGGCGAGCACGGGATTGCGGATATGGCGCGCGGCGCAAACGGCACCGGCAGCCAGCGTGGTGCCGTCCATGATCGAGGCATCCAGCTCATGGATGCCGTTTTCGTTCAGCGCCGCCCCGTGGCCGGCGTTGAAATGGGGGCTGTCCTCCATGACGACGACAGCGGCCTGCACGGCATCGATGGCGTGTCCGCCGCCCGACAGGACGGCATAGCCGGCCTCCAGAGCGCGCCCGAGATCGCGCCGTGCCGCAATCCACTCGTCCTCGCTGAGATCGAGCTTGGCCATCACGCCACAGCCGCCATGAATGGCGAGAGAAAAATTCGTCATTGGAGGTCTCCGAAATAAAAAGGACACCGGCCCGCGCCGGTGTCCTTCATAGGGGCTGGCTTACTGGATGGGATGGATATCCATGGCCAGCGTGTCCTCGTCCGAACGCGGATCGTAGGTCAGCTTGTCGGCCCGGATGCCCCAGGCGGACAGGTTGGTGGCCAGCGGCAGGCCGGGCCGGTCGGTCGCCACCAGCATATTGGCTTCTTCAAGCAGGCTGCGGCGCGTGTCCTCGTCCATTTCGACAGCGGCGTCTTCGATGAGCTTGTCCATTGTCGGGTTAGAATAGCCCCGGGTGTTGAAGGCACCGAGCGAGGTTTCCGGATCGTTGGTGTGCATCAGCGACGACAGCATGTAGTTGGCTTCGCCGGTCAGCGTGCCCCACGACGCCATGTAGAGGGAATATTCGCCCCGGGCCTTGGCCGGGTTGAACACGGCGGCAGGAACGCCCTGAACGTCGGTGGTCACGTTGATCGAGGCCAGCATCTGGGCGACGGTGGGACCAAGCTCGGTCGGCATTCTGTCATTGGAGTAGCTCAGCGCCACTCTGAAGCCTTCCGGATAGCCGGCCTCTTCCATCAGTTCGAGCGCCCGGTTGACGTCATAGACCGGCGGGGCGATCTGGTCATTGTAACCGAAAATGCTGGTGCTCACGAGCTGGGTGGCCACGATGCCCATGTCTTCAAGGGCGAACTCCACGATGGACTCGCGGTCGAGCGCCAGATCGAAAGCCTCGCGCACCCGAGGATCGCGGAAGGGGTTTTCGGCCAGCTTGTTGCCGGCATTGTCCCAGACCTGCGGAGAGTCTTCGCGGAAGTCGAATTCCAGATAGGGGATGTAAACGGATTCCGTCTTGACAATCTCCAGATTGGGCGCGGATTCGATGCTGGCCAGATCGGTGGCCGGGACCTTGGAAATGATATCCACCTGACCGGCGAGCAGCTGGGCAACGCGGGCTGCGTGGTTGGGGATCTCCTTGCGGGTGACCTTATCCCACGGCTGCGCACCCTCCCAGTAGCCGTCAAATTTCTCCAGGATCAGGTCCTGGGTCGGCGCCCAGCTGACGAATTTGTAGGGGCCGGTGCCGATGGTCGCCTTGCCCGTGTTGAAGCCCTCGGCAGAGGTTTCCTGGGTCGAATAGTCAGCCGCGGCGGTGTGCGAGACGATGAACAGGCGCACGAAATCGTTGGGCAGGGTGGGAGCCGGGCCATTGGTCATTACGCGAATGGTATAGTCGTCGATGATCTCCACATCGGCGACGCGGCGAATATAGATGGTCGAGGGGTTGGGGCCGGTAACGTCCGGGATGCGCTCAATGGAGAATTTCACGTCTTCGGCGGTGAAATCGGAGCCGTCGTGAAACTTGACGCCTTCGCGCAGCTTGAATTCCCAGGTCGTATCGTCCAGCGCTTCCCAGCTGGTGGCCAGAGACGGCAGGATTTCCAGGCTGTTGCCCGAGCGCAGCAGCGTGTCGAACACGTGCTTGGTCGCTTCGGCATTGGCCGCCGTTGCGGTGTAATGGGGGTCCATGGACGCCGGACCCGACATGGTTGCGATCACCAGATCGGCGGCAAAGACGCTGACCGGCGACATGAGCAGCGCGCCCACGAGGGTGCTGCGGAACAAGGATTTGAGATGTCTGTGCAAGGGTTCCTCCTGAGGAATTAAGGGGTTACGTCGATATTTCTGGCCTGATCCTCGTCGATCGACTGCGGCCATCCGCCCGAGGCGGTGACGAGTTTCGTCATGATCTCGGACAGGCTGAGCCGTTCGGCGGGGCTGAGGCAATCGAGCATCAGGCGTTCGTGTCCGATCATGATGCCTTTGGCGCGCTCTACGGCCTGCTTGCCCTTTTCGGTCAGGATCAGGGTGATGCGCCGTTGATCGTCCGGGTCGGTCTGGCGGGTGATCATGCCCTGCCGGTCAAGGCTGGTGGTGGCGCGGCTGAGGGTGTTTTTCGGAAACCCCGAGGACCGCACCACTTCGGTTGGCGTGGACATGCCACCCAGGTAAAGTGACCACAGCACCACAAATTCCGGCCGCAACAGGCCCAGATGCTGCTGGATATAGCCATAGACCGGATTGTTGAAATGCAGCGCCAGGTAGTTGAGGCGGAACGAGAACCAGCAGGGGTTTTCCCACAGCTTTGCATACATCAGGGCGTCGACATCAGAGCCGGGAAAATTGGGGGGCGTTTCCCATCCTGCTCTGCTCTCAAACAACGCCTGACGTTGCGCGCCGCTCATTCCCACCTCCACCGTTCCAATGGGGCATTAATTCCAAATGAGACATTATTCGGCAGCTCTGCCTTGCGTCAACTGCAATTTCTGATCCATAAAGAACCAATTTCGAGAATAGGCGGCCCGCTTTGAAGGTCGTTGGACAGGTCGAGCGGGTGCGCCAAAGCGCAGCCGCACAGAAGCGAAGGACAGAAAATGCGCATTCAGGACATGCATTGGAGCCAGGTCGAGGAGCGGGTGAAACAGGACGATCGCTGCGTTCTGCCGATCGGCTCGGTCGAGCAGCACGCTTATCTTAGCCTCGCGACCGACGTGATCCTGGCCGAGCGGGTGGCGGTTGAGGCCGCCGAGCCATTGGGGGTGCCGGTGTTCCCGTGCCTGCCCTATGGCATGGCCTCGGGTTTTGCCGATTTCCCCGGTACGGTCACGCTTTCGCTGCGCACCTATATCGGCATCATGGAAGACATGCTCGACAGCCTCTATCGCTCAGGCTTCCGGCGCATCCTTATTGTCAACGGTCATGGCGGCAACACGCCCGTCAATCCGGTGATCAGCGAATGGCTGAACCGCAATCGTGACGCTTCCGTCAAGCTCCATGACTGGTGGCGCGCGCCCAAGACCATGGCCAAGGTGCAGGAGATCGATCCGGCGGCCTCCCATGCGAGCTGGATGGAAAACTTCCCCTGGACGCGACTCGAAGGGGCGCCGATTCCTAATTTCCGCAAGGAATCCATAGATTTTTCTGCCACAATGCGCGTTGATGCGGGACGCAAGCGCGAGCGGGTCGGCGAAGGCAATTATCACGGTGTCTTTCAGCGGCCCGATGAGGATATGCTCGCCATCTGGGAGGTGGGTGTCGCGGAAACCCGTGACGAGATCGAGCACGGCTGGCACTGAGTTTTACAGCGGGGCCCTGAGGGCTCCGCCGTCACACGCGCCCAGGGAGGCGGACCATGGCATCCTTCATTCTTCGCAGACTGGTCCAGGCGCTGTTCGTCCTGCTGGTCATGTCCATGCTGGTGTTTACGGGTGTCTATGTCATCGGCAATCCGATCGACGTGCTGATCTCGCCCGATGTGACGCAGGCCATGCGCCAGCAGGTGATCGAGCAATATGGACTGCACCTGCCGTTGTGGCAGCAGTATTTGCAGTTCCTGCAGCGGCTTCTGACCGGCGATCTGGGACGCTCGTTTGTCTTCAACATGCCGGTGCTCACCCTGATCGGCCAGAGGTTGCCCGCGACGCTGGAGCTGACGCTCACCGCTGTGCTGTTCGCCTCGATCGTTGGCATTCCGCTTGGGGTCTATGCCGGCTACAAGCCCGACAGCCTCGCCGCAAAGGTCATCATGGCGGTTTCGGTTCTGGGGTTCTCGGTGCCCACCTTCTGGATCGGCCTGATGCTGATCATGGTGTTTGCCGTCCAGCTTGGCCTGCTGCCAGCGGGCGGGCGCGGTGAGACGGCGGACCTGTTCGGCGTGCCGTTTTCCTTCCTGACGGCAAATGGCTGGTCGCACCTCGTGCTTCCGGCTCTCAACCTGTCGCTGTTCAAGCTGGCAATGATGTGCCGGCTGGCGGCCTCGGGCACGCGCGAGATCATGCTGACCGACACCATCAAATTCGCCAGGGCCGCGGGGATTTCCGAAGGCACGATCCTGCGCCGGCACGTGCTCAAGCTGATTTCGATCCCGCTGGTGACGGTGTTCGGGCTGGAGTTGGGCTCGACGCTGGCCTTCGCGCTGGTCACCGAAACGATCTTCAGCTGGCCGGGACTCGGCAAGTTGATCATCGATTCCATCACCTCGCTCGACCGTCCGGTGATGGTCGCCTATCTGATGTTGGTTTCGGCGCTGTTTGTGTTCATCAATCTGTGCGTGGATCTGACCTATGCGGTGCTCGATCCGCGCCTGCGGCAGGGGAGGCGCTGAGATGGCCATGGACACTCGCGCGGTAAAGGCGGTTTCGCCGCTGACCGAATTCTGGCGCACCTTCCGCCGCAACAAAATCGCGGTCGCCGCGCTATGCGTGGTGCTCGCCATCATCATCGTTGCGGTGTTTGCGCCGTTCATCGTGCCGCAGGATCCGTTTGATCTCAAATCGCTGGTGCTGCGCGACTCGCGCCGACCCCCGGGGCATGTGGGGGCGACCGGAATCGTGCATCTGTTGGGCACCGACAGCCAGGGCCGCGATCTGCTTTCGGCCATCGTCTATGGCTTGCGCATCTCGCTCCAGATGGGACTGGTGGCCGGTGGCATCGCCTTTACCATCGGCGCGGTGGTGGGGAGCTTTGCCGCCTATGTCGGCGGGCGCGTCGAGAGCATCATCATGCGCATCGTCGATGTGCAGCTGTCGTTTCCGGCGATCCTGCTTGCTTTCGTCGTGGCCGCGATATTGGGGCAGGGCAAGTCCCAGCTCATCCTGGCGCTGGTCTTTGCCCAATACGCTTATTTCGTCCGCACGGCGCATGGCGCCGCTGCCGCCGAGCGGCAGAAGGACTATGTGCAGGCCGCGCTTTCGGTGCCGATGAGTGGCTGGTTCGTCATCACCCGCCACATCCTGCCCAATTCACTGCCGCCTCTGATCGTGGTGGCGACGGTACAGATCGCGTCCGCCATCTCGCTGGAAGCCACGCTTTCGTTCCTCGGGGTGGGGCTGCCGCCAACCGAACCGTCGCTGGGCATGCTGATCGCCAACGGTTTCCAGTACCTGATGTCGGGCCGCTATTGGATCGCCATCTATCCGGGCGTGGCGTTGATCGTTCTCATCATGGCCATCAATCTGGTCGGCGACCAGATCCGAGACCAGCTCAACCCAAGGCTGCGCAAATGACTCCCCTTCTGGATGTCCGCAACTTGCGGACCTATTTCGAGACTGACAAAGGCGTCGTCAAATCGGTGGACGACATCTCCTTTGAGCTGGGGCGCGGCGAGGTCATGGGGCTGGTCGGCGAATCGGGCTCGGGCAAGTCGATCACCGGCTTCTCGCTGATCGGGCTGCTGGACGAGAACGGCCATATCCAGGAGGGCAGCTCGGTCCGCTTCAACGGGCGCGAACTGGTCGGGCTCAGTGAAAGGGAATTGCGCGCGATCCGGGGCAAGGACATCTCCATGGTGTTCCAGGACCCGATGATGACGCTCAATCCGGTGGTGAAGATCGTCGACCAGATCGGCATGGCGATCCGGGCCCATGAAAAGGTGTCGGATGCCGAAATCAGGAAACGCGCCATCGAGGCGCTGGACCGGGTTCGGATCGTCGATCCGCAGGACAAGGTGGATCAATATCCGCACGAGTTCTCGGGCGGCATGCGCCAACGCGTGGCCATCGCCATCGCCCTGTTGCACCGGCCGCAACTGGTGATCGCCGATGAGCCGACCACAGCGCTCGACGTGTCGGTGCAGGCGGAAATCCTGACCATGGTGAAGGCGCTGGTTGCCGAGATGGGCACATCGCTGATCTGGGTGAGCCACGATCTGGCCACGGTATCCTCCATCGCCGACACCATTGCGGTGATGCGGCGCGGAAAAATCCTCGAAGCCGGGCCGGCGCGCGAAGTTCTGCACCATCCCCGGCATCCTTATACGCAGGGGCTGCTGGACGCACTGCCGTCCCGCTCGAAGCCCGGCGAATTGCTGGCATCTGCCGCGACCGAAGCGGCGGGCGCCATGGAATTGACCGGACTGGGATCGGGTGCGATCGACGCCGCGCCTGACGAGACGTTCGTGAAGGCCGAGAACATCGAGAAGGTTTTTGCGCCCCGTATCGGCGCTTTCCACCGGCTCGGAATCCGATGGGGCGTAATGCGCGAGCCCAGCCCCGTGCGCGCGGTGAAATCGGCAAGCCTGACCATCGCCAGAGGCGAAATCCTTGGCCTCGTCGGGGAATCGGGCTCTGGCAAATCGACACTGGGGCGCATCCTGTGCGGCATCTATTCGCCGGATGCGGGCACCGTCAGCATTGGCGGCAAGCCGGTCCGCTCGGACAAGGGCAAGCTGGGCACCCATGTGCAGATGATCTTCCAGGACCCTTTCGCCTCGCTCGACCCGCGCCGCACCATCTTCCAGTCGGTTTCCGATGGGCCGATCGCGCATGGTTTTTGCACCCGCGCCGGGGCGCGCGAGTATGTCAACCGGTGGCTGCGCGCGGTGGCCTTCGATCCGGCGCTGGCCGATCGCTATCCGCACCAGTTCTCGGGCGGACAGCGACAGCGCATCGCCATTGCCCGGGCGCTGGCCCTGCAACCCGAAGTGATCGTCTGCGACGAGCCGGTGGCCTCGCTTGACGTCTCGATTCAGGCACAGGTCATCAACCTGTTGATGGAACTGCGCCGCACGCTCAACATCACCCTGCTGTTCATCAGCCACGACCTGTCGGTGGTCCATCACCTGTGCGACCGTGTCGTTGTCATGCGCCACGGTGAGATTGTCGAGGAAGGCACGGCCACGCAGGTGTTCCACGCCCCCCGCCACCCCTACACCCAGATGCTGCTGGATGCCGTTCCCAAGCTGGAGGCGTGAACGGGGCAGGGGGACGCTGGAGAGACCTGCGATTGTTATCCAGGCCAAGCCGTATATAGGTGTTGCGCGCGCCAGAGGCTCCGGAATACGGACCGGGTGCGCCAGACGACACAATGCGAGGGGGTTGGCCGATGAACGGGTTTGCGATTTTTGCATCCGTCCTGCCGCTGGCGGCGGTGTTTTTTTATGGATGGGCGGCGAAGATACTCGATCGGCGGCGGCCATCGCTGGCCTCACTGATGAATGAGCAGCGGTTCAACTGGGTGACCCAGGCGACGCGCAGGGATACCCCGCTCGATGCGATCCTGTCGGGGAACCTAATGAGTTCGGTATCGTTTTTCGCTTCGACCACTGCGCTGCTGATTTTGGCGCTGTTTGCGGTGGTCGGGCAGATGCCCCAGTACGCGCCGGCGCTGTCGCTGATCAGTTTCGGCCCGAAGCATTCGGAACTCGACTTGCAGATTCACACCCTCGTCATGCTGATCCTGTTCGTCTATGCGTTTCTCGCCTTCACCCTGTCGTTGCGCCAGTTCAACCATTTCTGCATTATGCTGGGCACGTTCGACCATCGCATTTCGGCACCGCCCGAGGACATCCGCATCATCGCGCGGATCAACGCCATGGCGGCGCAGCGCTTCAATGCCGGAATCCGCGCTTATTATTTCGCCATTCCGATGGTGTCCTGGTTCGTGTCCGGCTGGCTGGCGATCGGAGTGACGGTGGGGACGGTTATCATGCTGCTGCATCGTGAGTATTTCTCCGATGCGCGCTGGATGGTCGCCCGTATCACACCCCACTAGCGAGGAGGATACCATGTTCCGCATTGCAGCCCTGATGCTGGGTTTGAGCGCAGTGCCTGCGCTCGCAGAGGACGCGCCCACGTTCACCACCGAGGATGCGCGGCTGATGGTGTCGTGCCTGGATGGCTCGACCGTCGGGGAAGGCGAAAACGCAACCGATTGCGTCGGGGTCGCTTCAAGGGCCTGCATGGAGACCGAACCGGATGGGGCAACGACGGTTGGGATGGTTGCCTGCACGGCGCGGGAAACCGCGTGGTGGGACAGCCAGCTCAACGCCCATTACAGCAGCCTTGAGACCAGCCTTTCGGCGGAGCTGGCGACCGCATTGCGTGAGGCACAACGGGCCTGGATCGCCTATCGCGATGCCGGTTGCGGCTTCGAATACGATCTGTGGAGCGAGGGCACCATCCGCGGTGTCGTCCATGCGGGTTGCCTGCTGGACGAAACCGCAAGGCGGGCCCAGCGCCTCGCCGGTTATGTCGATGGCGAGGTCGCCCCTTGAGCGAGGCGCGCGCCCGTGGCACCAAGGTGACAGGAGGACGCCCATGAATAATGATGCCAATCACCCCTGGTTTCGTCCGCTGTGGCGTCGCGCGCTGATGGTGGTCATCTGCGCGGGACTGGCGGGGTGGGACCTCTATAACGGCAATTTTGGCTGGGCGCTGATTTTTGGCGGACTCGGCGCCTATGCGGTCTATATCTTTTTCATCGCCTGGAACCGGGATGCGCCCAAGACTCCGGATACTTCCGACACGTCAGAGGGATGAAGCGGGATCGCGGGGCAGCGGTGCAGGGCGTTCCTGGTGGAGGACGGTTCTGTCTTTATTGGGGTTGCAATTGCAAACTGCCTCAGCTTTGCTGGCTGTCTAGTCAATCGCTACTGTGGCCCGCGTCGCGGGTATTGTCGGTAGTCGCGTATGAGGAGGAGAGAACTAATGGCCCCAGATAATGGCGGTTTCCTGCCGCGGTTGATTCTTGCTGCGGGACTGGCGGGCGGTGCGATGCTGGCCATGCCGGCAGTGGCCTTCGCCCAGGATGCAAGCACCACCAGCCCGGTGACCTACTCGAACGATCAGGCCGACCGTGGCAAGACACGGTACGCGCGCGATTGCGAGGAGTGCCATGGCGCCGATCTGCGCGGTGGACTGATTGGTGGGCCCCCGTTGCGGGGCGCGGCGTTTGAACAGAAATTTGCCAATGGCGCCCCCGCGTCGGCCATGTTCATGTTCATGAGCACCACCATGCCCCCCAACGCGCCGGGCCGCTTTTCGGCTGACGTTTATGCGGACCTGATGGCGTTTATTCTCAAGCAGAACGGCTTTCAGCCCGGAGCGTCGCTGCCATCCGACGTCGATGCGCTCAACAATCTGATCGTCGAGAAATAAAGCCTTGCCGCCCCGCCTTCGGACGGGGCGGTGGTTCTATTGGGGCGGCGTGGCCGGGAAATCATATTCCTCAATGATTCCCGCCAGCGTTCCATCTGCGGTGAGCGCGGCGAGCGCTTCGTCGATTGTTGTGCGCAGGAACGTCTGATTGGCCAGCAGGAGGCCGCCAACGCCCAGCCGGATCGGGGCCAGCGGGCTGGGGTCTATTACCCGCAGCTCGGCGATGGCTGGATCGGCTTTGGCCATGGCCCAGAAACTGGGCGCCCAGACCAGGGAAACGTCCACAGTGCCGTTGATCACGGACTCAATGGTGAGATCGCTGGTGCCCATCGGGTAGATCGGCCAGCGATTTTCCGGGGTGAGCGTCTGGATATAGGTGAAAAGCTGGAGATGGGCGGACGTCGCCTGGGTCGCGGCAATGGGTTTGCCGGGGGCGAGGTCGGCCAGAGTGTTGAGATCGGGGTCGCTGGTGATGAACACATATTCCGATTCATAATACGCTCGCGTGGCGGTCAGCCATTCGGGAATGCCTTCGGGGATCAGCTTGAAGCCCATATAGACGTCGCAGTGTTCGAGAAGAATTCCGTAAATGACGGTGATGTCTTCACGGATCATGTCGCGTTCGACGGTATAGCGCTCGGGTGTGAGCAGCAGGCCGGAGGCGATATTGTCGGCGATATCGGCGGCGAGTTCCCAATCGGGATCGCGCTGGTCGACACAGTAGCGCAGGTGGGATTCATCGAAGGTGCGGCCGATGTTCCATTGGCCGGGCGCGAAAGGTACGTCGTAGAATTCGGGCTCTTGCGCCTGTACCGCAGTGATGGGCGGCACGACGGCCGCCAGCGCCAGCACTGCGGTCAGCAGTGAACCAGCCACTTTTCCGATAATGGACATGCGCTCGCCTCCTGTAGAAAAAAAGCGGGGCGGATTGGAAAAGCCCAGTCCGCCCCGCACTCAATTGGTCACCTCACCAGGATCAGTTCTCAGGCAGCGCGAACACGTAGAGCGTGGCCGGATTGTCCTGAGGAAGCCGGATTTCTGGCGTCAGGGACGACAGACGGCCCAGACCCGAAGCCCAGTTGGTAACAACGGCGACATACTGCTTGCCGTTCGCCTCGTAGGAGATCGGGAACGATTCCAGCGAGTTGCTCAGCGTCGGACTGGTCCAGAGCACGTCACCGGTTTCATCGTCGAGAGCCATGAACTTGCGGTCCAGGCTGCCGACAAAGACCACACCACCTGCTGTGGGCAGGGTGGAGCTGGTCACCGGCGGACGCTGACGGTACTGCCAGACTTCGGACTGGTCGACCATGTTGATGGCGCGGACCTGACCGATATTGCCGTCACTATCCGGGGTGGGAACCCGCGAGAAGGTCGCCATGCCGCCGCCCGTATAGATTTCGCCCGGATCGAGCGGATTGGGCGTGGTGTTGGAGCAGAACTCCACCGTCGGCATATAGAGAGTCTGCGTACGCGGGCTGTAGGCTGTGGACTGCCAGGCGCGACCACCGGGGTCGGCAGGGCAGTTGAACGTGGTTTCGCCGATATGGGGAACCGTGTCAGGGTTGAAGGTCTTCTCGCCCGTTTCCGGATCGATCGACTGCACAACGTTCTGGGGTACGGTCTCTTCGGCCCACAGCCACTCGCCGCTGACCCGGTCGATTGCCTCGATAATACCGAGCTTACCGGTCGTCACCACCATCTGGCGGTCTTCGCCATTGAACGGCAGATCGACGAGGATGCGCTCGTACACATAGTCGAGGTCGAGGGAGTCATTTGGCAGGTACTGGTGGTACCACTTCAGCTCACCGGTCTTGGGATCGATGGCGAGGGTCGAGTCGGTATAAAGCGCGTCATTGGTGACGTTGGGATCCGAGCTCTTGGGCAGCAGGCCGCTGATCTCGGCGATCCACGGATAGGGCTGTCCAACGCCGGCGAAGATCAGGTTCTGATCCGGGTCATAGGACCCGCTGATCCAGGCCGAGCCGCCGTGACGGGCTTCGAGCGGAATACCGTTCCAGCTGTTGCCCTCGGGGGTATCGCCGCGGGCAATGGTGTTGACGCGCCAGAGCTCTTCGCCGGTTTCCGCATCATGGCCGGTGATAAAGCAACCGCCTGGCTGGCCGCTGCCGCACCCGGTCATGCCCTGGACCACGACGCCATCGGCCACAATGGGACCGCTGGAGAAGCTGTAGCCGTAAGCGGCATTGGCGACCTGCTTGTCCCAGACAAGCTGGCCGGTCTTGGCGTCAAGCGCGATCAGGTGGGCGTCGCGCGTGGCGATATAGAGCTTGTCCTGATAGATCGCCTTGGACCGCATGCCGCTGGGGCTGATCCCGTCCGCAAGGTCATATTCATATTCCCAGATGAGGTCGCCGGTGGCGCCATCAAGGGCCTGAATGACATGGGACGAGTTCTGCAGATAGAGGATGCCGTCATGGGCGAGCGGGGTTTCCTGAGTCCGCCCGCCGGGAGACATGCCCCACGCCCAGGCGAGTTGCAGATCACCAACGTTGTCCTTGTTGATCTCTTCGAGCGGGCTGTAACCCCAGCCATCATAGGTCCGTCGCCACATCAGCCAGTCGCCATCGGCGGGGTTGGCCAGCATTTCATCGGTGACGGGCGTCAGGTTGTCGATCGGGTTGTCCTGACCAATCGCAGTCTGCATCGTAAGCATGGATACAGACGAGGCCGCGATGGCAAGCAAACCCACCAGGTTTCTGGTTCTTCTCATGAAAATCTCCTCCAGATACGGTAGTACCGGCTTCAACAGCTGAGAGGTGCGACTTCAAAATCTATAATGTGACAGCTAATCTCAAATTGTTGAGTGAGGCCGGCCAGTTCAGATCGTATGCCTGCTTGATCGGCTTCGTCAACCATTGCCTCAGTTTGCAATCGAGCCGCAGATTTGTTTGCCGCAGGGACGCTGGCGTCGGGCGTCGTTGCACGCTTGCGGGCGGTCAAAGCGCGTGTTAGCCGTCTAAACTTGAGCCTCGGGCCGGGGGAGACCATCCGGGGCAGGGGAAGGCGTATGGACTATTATGCGGCGCGCGTCGGACTTCCGGCCAATAACCGTTCTCGGCCTTATGGGGCCATGAGGCCAGAATTCGATCCACAGGTGCGGCAAGCCTTTCGCAAAGGGGCGGTGACGAGCGGGCAAAGCAGTAATGCCCTGCTTTTCCTCGCAAGGCTGCTGGTAGCGGCGCTGGTTTTGGCGATGGCGGCGAGCGCTGCCTGGGCGCAGGGCGCGCCCCTTGGCGTGCGGGCCAGTGCGGACTTGCGGCAGGAGCTGTTTCCCGGCGCTGACCGGTTTGAATTGACGGAGGGCACCCCGTCCTATCTGCGCGTTTATGAAGGCGACGAGCCGGTCGGTTATATTTTTTCGACCCTCGATGTGGTGCGGGCGCGCTCCTATTCGCCCACCCCGTTCGACGCCATTGTCGGGATGGACCTTGCCGGCAAGCTCACCGGTGCCAAGGTCATCCGCCAGCACGATCCGTATCTGACGGGATTTCCGCAGCGGGTGGAGCGGCTGGGGGAGTTTCTCGACCGCCATATCGGGTATTCGGTGGAAGCGACGGAACCGGCACCGCTCAAGCCCGACTTCATCCAGAGCACCACGATTTCGGCGCGCAACATCCGGGCGGGCATCCTCGATGCCGGGCGCATCATTCTGAAGGCCAACGATCCGCGTCCGCCGATCACCGAGCCCACCATCGACCGGCTCACCTTCGAATGGCTCGATTGGGAACAGATGCTGGAGATGGGAGGCGTTGCCGATCGCCTCGTCACCTTTGGCGAAGTGAGCGAGGCATTTGCCCGAGAGGGTATCACCCCCGTTGGCATGGATGTGCCGCTCGACCGGGGCAGCGCCGACAGCCGCTATGCGGAACTGGTGGTTGCGGTGGCCAATCCGCCGCTGATCGGCCGCAACATGATCGCGGCCACGGGTTACACCAGCGTGGTCGAGCCGACCGGCGACGATGTGGCGATGATCGCGGTGATGTCAGGCGGCTATTACGACTTTTTGGGCACGCGCTATCAATCCGCCGAGTTCGAGAACCGGTTTGACAGGATCAAGCTGGTTCAGGGCGGCCTGGAGCTGAGCCTGTATCAGGACGATTTTTCCCATGTGGGGCCGACCGTCCAGCGCTCGGGTGGTCCTATCCTGCGGCATGCGGGGGTGTTTGCCATCCCGCTCGACACCGGGTTTGATCCCCTCGCGCCATTTGACGTGGTGCTGATGGTGCATGCCACCGACGCAACCGGTGTCACACGCACGGTTGAGTTTCCGGCCAGCTATCAATTGCCCGCCGAGGCGGTGCTGATGCCCTATGTCGAACCCTTGCCGCCCTGGGCGGAGGCATGGCTGGAGTCGATCCCGGACCTGGCCGTGTTGGGGGTCATGCTGGTCGCGCTGACACTGATCTTTGTATTCCAGGCGCAGCTGTCGCGGCGGCGCAAGCTGCATCTGTCGGTGCGGACCGGGTTTCTGGCCTTCACATTGATCTGGCTGGGCTGGATGGCCGGGGGGCAGTTGTCGATCGTTCACCTGGTCAAC
The DNA here is from genome assembly GCF_035555455.1 of Pelagibacterium sp. Lineage (GTDB taxonomy): Bacteria > Pseudomonadota > Alphaproteobacteria > Rhizobiales > Devosiaceae > Pelagibacterium. Next base: position 20,798 of record NZ_DATMGM010000051.1, read on the forward strand.
TACATCAAGGCGCCGTTCGAGGGCGCGGATTTGGGGTTCTATCTGGCCGAGCCGCTGATTGTCGTCATCTCGATCTATGTGCTGTTGTCGCTGATCGTGATCGGGCGGGGCGTGTTTTGTGGCTGGCTGTGCCCGTTCGGGGCGTTGCAGGAGTTGACCTCGCGGATAGCGCGTCTGCTCAAGCTGCCGGTGTGGAATCCCTCTGTGCAGATGCAGCGCTGGATGTGGCTGCCCAAATACGGGCTGGCGGCGCTGATCGTGGGTACGGCGTTCGTGGTGCCGGAGGCGCTGGCCAGCGTCGAAGAGGTCGAGCCGTTCAAGACCGCGATCACCTCAGCCTTCACCCGGCCCTTGCCGTATGTGACCTATGCGGTGCTGCTGCTTGGCATCGGGCTGTTCACCGAACGGTTCTTTTGCCGGTTCCTGTGTCCGCTGGGGGGCATCCTGGCGCTGGGCGACCGGCTGCATCTGTTCACCTTCCTCAAGCGCCGGCCCGAATGCGGCACCGGGGGGTGTCATTTGTGCGAGCGGTCCTGCCCGGTCAAGGCCATCGAGCCGAGTGGCAAGATCATCATGGCCGAGTGTTTCCAGTGCCTCGATTGCCAGGTTGAATATTATGACGATCATCGCTGCCCGCCCCTGGCGCAGGCTCGCAAGCGCCGGGAGCGCGCTGATCGCGGTGTGCGTGAGCCGCTGGTGATGACGCTCAACGGGAAGGTGCCGGCGGTCAATGCGTGAGGAACAAGTCATGCCCGGATCCAGCCGCGCCAAGGGACCATCGCGGCGGCAGGCGCTGAAAATTCTCGCGGCCTGTGCAGTGTTGCCGGTGGGCGTGGCGGGATTTCGCCTGATCGGGCCCAAGGCAACGTTCCACGAATGGCACGGCGAGGCGCTGGGCGCACAAGCCTCGATGCAGCTTTGGCATGCCAATCCCGGCCATGCACGGCGTACGCTGGCCCGCATGGCATCCGAGGTGAACCGGCTTGAAGCGAGCTTCAGCCTCTACCGTGCCGATAGCGAGATTTCCCAACTCAATCGCGATGGAGTCCTGCCGGGGGCGTCACGGGAGATGATTGCGGTGCTGGAGGCGGCGCGCGCCATCGCCGAGGCGAGCGGCGG
>NZ_DATMGM010000052.1:0-13108 GCF_035555455.1 Pelagibacterium sp.
ATGTACGGCTGGTCGATGTCAGCAACGACAATGGGACGAGCCGGTTTTCGGTGGTCGTGCGTAACCGGGCAACCGGAAGCGAGCGGATGATTGCCGATCTGGAACTGCCGATGCCGGGGCTGCACAACGCGCTCAATGCGACGGCGGCGATTGCCGTAGCCGAGCAACTAAAAATGAGCGATGAGCAGATCCGGGCGGGCCTGAAAGGGTTTGGCGGGGTCAGCCGGCGGTTTACGCGTACCGGGCGGGTCGAGGGGATCACTGTGATCGACGATTACGGCCATCATCCGGTGGAGATCGCTTCGGCCCTGCATGCGGCGCGGCAATCGGCCAAGCGCGATGTGATTGCCGTGGTACAGCCGCATCGCTATTCGCGCTTGCACGATTTGTTCGACGATTTCGCCTCGTGCTTCAACGAGGCCGATACGGTGCTGGTCACTCCGGTCTATGCGGCGGGTGAAGCGCCCATCGACGGGGTCAGCCATACGGAGCTGGTGGATCGGATCAGGGCGCTGGGGCACCGGGATGCGCGGGCGATCGCCGGGCCGGACGGGCTGGCGCAACTGATCGCGGACCGGGCGGAAGATGGCGACTATGTGGTGTTTCTCGGGGCGGGCAATATCACGCTATGGGCAGGGGCACTGCCGGGTGAACTGGAGGCCGAACTGGCCGGACGCAAGCGGGCCAGCGCCTGACTGTTCCCGCCATTTGCGGGAAACAGCAGGGTGAGCCACAGGCCGGAATACCGGCAAATAGAGTAACAGGGCAGGCAGAGTAATGGCCACACATGTAGCGGTGCTCAAGGGCGGATGGTCGAACGAGCGCGAGGTTTCTCTCAATTCGGGTGCCCAATGCGCCGAGGCGCTGCGGAACGCGGGATACCGGGTCACCGAGATCGATGTGGGCCGGGACATCGCCCGGGTGCTGGCAGAGGTGAAGCCGGACGTCGCCTTCAACGCGCTGCATGGGCGGTTCGGGGAGGACGGGCTGATCCAGGGGCTGCTGGAAATCCAAGGCATCCCTTACACTCATTCGGGCGTGTTGGCCTCGGCGCTGGCCATGGACAAGCATCAGGCCAAGGTGATGTTCAAGGCGGCGGGCGTGCCGGTGACCGATCACGTGATCGCCTCGCGTGACGAGATTGCGCGCAGCCACGTGATGGCTCCGCCCTATGTGGTGAAACCGTATAATGACGGGTCGAGCGTCAACGTGTTCATCGTCAAGGACGGCCAAGAGCATCCGCCGCAGGAAATCCTGCGAAGCGACTGGCAGGGCGACGAGGACCTGATGGTCGAGCGCTTCATACCGGGGCGCGAACTGACCTGCGCGGTGATGGGCGGGGTTGCGCTTGGGGTGATCGAAATCGACACCGATCTCGCCTTCTATAATTACGAGGCGAAATATGAGACCGGTGGATCGCGGCATGTGCTGCCCGCGCCGGTTTCACCAAAAATTTACGAAAAAGTTCAAAAAATGTCGCTCAAGGCGCATGCCGCATTGGGTTGTCGCGGGGTGACACGCTCGGACTTCCGGTACGACCCGCGCGGCGGCGATGATGGCGAACTGGTGTGCCTGGAAATCAATACCCAGCCGGGGATGACCAAGACCTCGCTGGTGCCTGAACTGGCAGCCCATGCCGGGCATAGTTTCGAACAACTGGTGAGCTGGATCGTGGAGGATGCGAGTTGCAACAGGTGAGGCGCAAAGACTCGTTCGACGTCGCGCCTGTCGCCAGCGTTCTCGCGCCGCCCGCGCCCCGCATTCAGCGTCCCGCGCTGCGCGTGGTGTCGGACCTGTCACCGGCGAATCGTGCGGTCGTGCCCAGCAAGCGGGCGCGGCTGGTGCCGGTTCGCAGGCGCGGCGGTACGCTGGTCACGCTCGGCAACTGGTGGGTGCTGCACAGAAAGTTCGCGCTGCGCATGATCGCGCTGGCGGTTCTGGTGATGCTGGCGGGTGGCGCCTATGTGATGCGTGACGACCTCGCCGATGGTGGGGGCATTGTCGCCAGCCTCGTGACCGGGCAGATCGCTGACGCCGGATTTGGCATCGAAAAGATCGAGATTTCCGGACTGGCGCTGACGCGCGAAGCGGATGTGGCGCGGGCGTTGGGAATTGCGGAGGGGGAAACGAGCCTCGGATTCGATATCGCCGAAGCGCGGTTGCGGATCGAGGAAATCCCGTCGGTTGCCTCGGCGACGATCCGCAAGGTCTATCCGGACTCGTTGCTGGTGACGATCAGCGAGAAGCAGCCGGTCGCCCGGTGGCGGGTCGATGGGGCGACAATGCTGATCGATGCCTCGGGATCGCCGATCGCCCCAGCGCGCAGTGAGAATGCTGACCTGCCCTTGGTCATCGGGGAGGGCGCTGGCGACAATGCCATGGCGATGATTAATCTCATCAACCGCTATCCCGATCTGACCTTCGATCTGGCGGCGCTCAACCGCGTGGCCGACCGGCGCTGGGACCTGATTTTCTATTCAGGCCTGCGGGTGCAATTGCCGGAGACGGGGGTGGTGGATGCGTTGAGCCGGCTCAATAGCTATCAGCTCGACCACCAGGTGCTGCAACGTGATCTCGACCTGATCGACATGCGGGTCGCGCAATATGTGGCCGTGCGGCCAACTGTGCGGGAAGAAGAACGCTAATGATGACCTCTGCGATGACAGCGCGGTTAAAGCCGGTGCAGCTGGGACGCTCCTCGCTGGTGACAGTGCTCGATATCGGCTCGACCAAGATCTGCTGCATCATTGCCCGGCTGGTGCCGCGTGCCGAAGGCCGGGCGCTGCGTGGGCGTACCCACGTCGCGGAAATCATCGGCTTTGGTTATGGGCCTTCGGCGGGGGTCAAAAGCGGAATCGTTACCGATCTCGACAAGGCCGAACAGGCCATTCGCTCGGTCGTTGGCATGGCGGAGCGGGCGGCGGGAATCACCGTGCAGTCGGTGGTGGTCAATGTGACGGCGGGACGGCTGGGCTCGGAAACCTTTTCGGCCTCGGTGTCGCTCGACGGGCATGAGGTGGAGCCGGCCGACATTTCGCGGGTGCTGATTGCCGTCAACGAGCGCAGCGTGCGCGAAGAGCGCTCGATCATTCACGCGCTGCCCATCGGCTATGCGCTGGACGGACAGAAAGGCGTGAAAGACCCGCGCGGTATGGTCGGCGAAACGCTGGGCGTGGACGTTGCGGTAATTTCGGCGGAAACGCTGGCGATGCGCAATATCGAACTGGCGCTCAACAAGTGTCACCTCGAAGTCGAAGCGCTGATGGCGACACCCTATGCCAGCGGGCTGGCGACGCTGGTTGATGATGAGGCCGATCTGGGCGTTGCCTGCATCGATATGGGCGGAGCGACGACAACGGTTTCGGTGTTCAGCGAGGGGCATCTGGTCTATGCTGACGCACTGGCCATCGGCGGGCACCATATCACGCTCGACATTGCGCGGCAGCTCTCGGTGAGCGTGGCCGATGCCGAGCGGATGAAAACCCTCTACGGCTCGTGCCTTTCGGGGCAGACCGACGAAACCGATGTGATCACGGTGATGCCGATCGGGGCCAATTCCCACGAATCCCCCAATTCGATCTCACGCGAAATGCTGACGCAGGTGATCCGGCCACGCGTGGAGGAAATCCTCAATGCGATTCGCGACCGGATGCAGGCCACGGGAATGATGGACGTTTCCGGAAGACGGTTCGTTCTGACCGGAGGGGGGTCGGAGTTGACGGGACTGCCCGAACTGGCGCGGCGGATGCTGGCGCGCAATGTGAGGAACGGGCGACCGCTGGGCGTTTCGGGGCTGCCCGATCGCGCCAAGGGCCCGGCCTTTGCGACGGTGGCGGGGATGCTGGTCTATCCGCAGGTGTGCGGTGCGGAATATGTGCTGCCGCGCCCGAACCGCAAGCTGACCGGCTCGGACGGCTATCTGGCACGGGTCGGAAGCTGGCTGAAATCCGGGTTCGTTTGATCAGCCCAATTTATTAATCGCCGCGATAGGCCTTTTCCAGATCGGTGACGATCAGCTTTTTCATCTTCAGCATCGCCTGGGTAGCGCGTTGGGCGCCGGCGGGGTCGGTGCCGGTGACGGTATCGTAGAGCGCTTTGGGGACGATCTGCCAGGAGAGGCCGAAGCGATCGCGGACCCAGCCGCATTGACTTTCGGCGCCGCCATCGGCGGTCAGCTTGTCCCAGTAGTAATCGACTTCCGACTGATCCTTGCAATCGATGACGAACGAGACCGCTTCGCTGAAGGTGAAGGCGGGGCCGCCATTGATGGCGGTGAACCTCTGGCCCAGCAACTCGAAGTCGCCGGTCATTACAGTGCCGGGTTCGCCCATGCCGCCCTCGGTATAGCGCGTGGTGCCCAAGAGCTTGGTTTGGGGGAAGATGGAGGCGTAATACTCCATCGCTTCTTCGAGATTGTTATTGAACCAGAGGCAGGGGGTGATCGTGCTCATGTGCCATTGTCCATGCTTGGGCCGGGTGAGGGGGCGGCCGGACAAGCGGGCCTTGCCCGGTCATCGCGCAGTGTGACGCAGACGCGTGGCGAAAAGCAGGCGGCAAATCATGCTTAACACATGGTGACTTTGTGGCTGTCAAGTCTCGCAATCTGCAGAAGGGTTAACGAAATAGACGGCTTTGTTAGGGTACGGTTAACGAATTGAGCGCTACATCTTGGTCACACAGCCACCACGGGGCCAGAGATGACAATAAATTTACAGATTCCGGGAATCCAGGAACTCAAGCCGCGAATCACCGTCTTTGGCGTCGGTGGAGCGGGCGGAAACGCAGTTAACAACATGATCAACTCGGGCCTTGAAGGGGTCGAGTTCGTCGTAGCCAATACGGACGCCCAGGCGCTGGCGCTCAGCCGCGCGCAGCGGGTGATCCAGCTCGGCGTCGGTGTTACCGAAGGTCTGGGTGCGGGGTCGCATCCGGAAGTGGGACGCGCCGCAGCCGAAGAAAGCTTCGACGAGATCAACGATCACCTCTCGGGATCGCACATGGTGTTCATCACCGGCGGAATGGGCGGTGGCACCGGTACGGGCGCGGCTCCGGTCGTGGCCCGCGCAGCGCGCGAGCAGGGAATCCTGACGGTCGGCGTCGTTACCAAGCCTTTCCAGTTTGAAGGCAATCGGCGCATGAAGCTGGCCGATGAGGGTATCGACGAGTTGCATCGTCACGTCGATACGCTGATCGTTATTCCCAACCAGAACCTGTTCCGGGTCGCCAACGAAAAGACCACCTTTGCCGATGCGTTCGCGATGGCGGATGAGGTGCTGTATTCGGGCGTGGCCTGCGTGACCGACCTGATGGTCAAGGAAGGGCTCATCAACCTCGACTTCGCCGACGTGCGCGCTGTGATGCGCGGCATGGGCAAGGCAATGATGGGGACCGGCGAGGCCGAGGGCGAAGAGCGTGCGCGCCACGCCGCGGAAGCCGCCATCGCCAACCCGCTGCTCGACGATGTTTCGATGCAGGGTGCGCGCGGCCTGCTGATCTCGATCACCGGCGGCAAGGATATGACGCTTTACGAGGTGGACGAGGCGGCATCGCGCATTCGCGAGGAAGTCGACTCCGACGCCAACATCATCCTGGGCGCAACCTTCGACGACAGTTTGCAGGGCAAGGTCCGCGTGTCGGTGGTCGCCACTGGCACTGATGCGATGATGGTGCAGGCGCTCGATCCGGTTAAGCCGAGCACGACGCGCCAGCCGTTGCAGGCTCGCCGCCCGGGCGATGCCCCGGCACCTGCCGCCAAGGCAGAGCCGGTTGAAGCACCGGCTCCGGTCGCTGCCCAGATGGATGACGACCAGTTCGAAGCTGCTGTCGCGCAGGCGATCCGCAATGGCAATGCTGCGACAGAAGCTGCCGCCGCGACCTATGCCAGCGACGAGACTGATGGCGTGACCATCGAACCCTATGTTCCGGCTGCTGCGGTGCGCCAGTCGGTCGAGGAAAACCAGCGTGCGCCGGAAACGGCAATGCCGAAGCCCTATGTGCCTTCGGGAGCCGAACGCCCGCAGCTTCAGCGCCGCATTCCGCGCGCCGAGGACCTGCCGCCGGTGGCGCGGGCCCAGCTTGAGCCGCAGCGCACGGACGAGCCGCGCAATGCCCGTGCCCTGTTCCGCAGGCTGGCGTCCAATGTGGGTCTGAATCTGGGCGCGGAGCCCGAGCCGCAGGCCGACGACCGTGTGCAGCCGCAGTTCGACGATGCGGCCGCCCGCAGCGCAATCGAGGCCGCCAGCCCGCGCGCCGCAGCCCCCCGGCCACAGGCCGAAGGCGCCGCCGGACACTTCGACCAGCACGGTCGGGCCGCGCCGGCACGGGCCCCGCAAAAGGAGCAGCTGGAAATTCCAGCATTCCTCAAGCGCCACGGTTGATATAAATTTACAAATTACGATCTAAATCGGCCTGACACGGCTTTCGTGTCAGGCCGATTTTCGTTAGTAAGGCGGGGAGCCGCCATAGATACATGGGCCCGGAGTACCAATGAAGAACAATATCGTGCGGCAAAGCACACTGGCACGGCCTGTGGAATTCGCGGGAATAGGCGTCCACAACGGCAAGCCGTCCCGTCTGACCATCAACCCGGCCCCCGCCGACACAGGGTATATGCTGCGGCGTCTTTTCGAAGACGGAACGCTCTCGGAAAGCGTGCGCATCGATCACTCGCGGGTGAGCCGGACGGCGCTGTGCACCGTGATCGACCTTGGGCAATCAATCAGTGTGGCGACCGTCGAGCACGTGCTGGCGGCGCTGAACGGGCTGGGCGTCGACAATGCCGAAATCGTGGTGGCAGGGGACGAATGCCCCATTCTCGACGGCAGCGCAGAGCCCTTTGTCGAGGGGGTGCTCGACGCCGGGCTTTCCATGCAGCCTCATCGCAAGAAATTCATCCGCATCCTGCGCTCGGTGACGGTGCGCGACAATGATGCGTTCGCCATGCTGGAGCCCTATAACGGGCGGGCCTTCGATGTAGAGATCGATTTCGATTCCCGGGTGATCGGGCGTCAGCGGATGATCTTTGACTGGTCGCCGCGCCGGTTCTCCATCGATGTGGCACCGGCCCGCACATTCGGGTTTGTCGCCCAGGCCAAAGTGTTGCGCCAGGCGGGCTATGCGCTCGGCTCCAGCCTTGAAAACTCCATTGCCATCGAAGCGGATAAAATCGCCAATCCAGACGGGCTGCGCTTCGAGGACGAATTCGTCCGTCACAAGCTGCTCGACGCGGTGGGCGATCTGGCGCTGGCCGGGCTGCCGATCTATGGGCGGTTCCGCTCCTACAAGGGCGGGCATGCGCTCAATGCGCTGGTGCTCAAGTCGCTTTTTGCCAGCGAACTCAATTTCGAAATCGTGGAAGCAGACGCGTTGCCGCTCGAAATGGAGGCGCTTGGCGACCTGCCGGATCGGCTCACGGTCGAGCCCTACTTGCGTTCCATTGGGTGAATGAGCGATAACCGCCGTCACAGTTTTGAACATATTGCCCGCTAGCGGGTTGGGCCAGAGCGCAATGGGCACGGATCTGCCCCGGCGATGAGGACGGAGTTTTTCGTGAAGACCATAGCCAGACCAACCAAGATGCCAGCGGTTCTGCGGGTGGCGGCGTCTGTCGCGATTGTCGGAGTGATTGCGGCCTGTTCGCCGATGGGGCTGTTTACCCGCACCGATGACAAGCCGCTGGTGCCCGCTGAGCAGCTTTATGCTAGCGCCGTCACCAATATGGACAATAATCGCTACAACGCAGCGATCGAGGACCTTGAGACGCTGGAGCGGCAGAACCCGTTCTCGGATATGAACGAGCGCGCCAAGGTGATGCTGACTTACGCCAATTTCCGTTCGGGCAAGTTCCCGCAGGCGGTGATGGCGGCGGACCGGTTCCTAGCACTCTATCCGCGCTCTTCGGAAGCCCCGTATGTGCTGTTCCTCAAGGGCAGTGCGTATTATCAGCAGATCACCGATATCACGCGCGATCAGGAGCTGGCGCAGGACGCCATCGAGACGTTCACGCAGCTTCAGTCGGCGTATCCCAATTCGCGCTATGCTGACGAATCGCGGCAGATGCTGCTGGTCGCCCGCGATCAGGTGGCCGGCAAGGAAATGAGCGTTGGCCGCTACTATCTGGGCAATGGCCGCTATACCGCCGCGATCAACCGCTTCCGGGTGGTGGTCGAGGAACACCAGACGTCAACCCATGTGGAAGAAGCGCTATACCGCCTTGGCGAAGCCTATCTTACGCTCGGCCTTGTGGGGGAAGCGCAGACGGCGGTGGCCGTGCTGGGCACCAACTATCCCAATTCCGACTGGTATCAGCGCGGGTTCGCCCTGCTGCAAAAGCAGGGGCTGTCACCGCAGATGATGACCGGAAACTGGATGTCGCGGTAAGATTTGTACCTGTGGACAATTCAATGCCCCGGCCATGGCGCCGGGGCATTTTCATATCGGCTTGTCGAACAGCGTTTGTTCCTGTATTGTTCACATCGGCTGCGAAGCGGGGATATGGCAGACGACAAGGGAAAGATCGCCGTATTGCGCGCCGAAAAGCAATCGAATCTGTGAATCGCGGCTGAGGATGCGATCGGGCATTTGCAGGCAGGTTCGCGGTGGGGATACATACGGGCAGTGCGCCAATTTGAGGGAGCCGCCGAAGCGATGCTGAACACGCTGTCGGTCCGCAATATCGTCCTGATCGATCAACTCGACCTTGCCTTCGAGGCGGGGCTGACCGTTCTGACCGGGGAAACCGGGGCAGGAAAGTCGATCCTGCTCGACGCCCTGACCCTGGCTTTGGGCGGGCGTGGCGATGCGGCGCTGGTGCGCAAGGGCGCCGAGACGGGGCAGGTGGTTGCGGTTTTGGCGCTGCCCGAAACCCATCCGGCGCGGGTGCTGCTGCGCGACAACGAAATCGCTGACGATGCCGAGATCATCCTGCGCCGGGTGCAGTATGCCGATGGGCGGACGCGGGCTTTCGTCAACGATCAGCCGGTTTCTGCGGGCCTGTTGAAGGCTGTGGGGATGCTGCTGGTGGAAATCCATGGCCAGCATGACGACCGGGCGCTGGTCGACGCCGCAACCCATAGGGTGCTGCTCGACAGTTTCGGCGGATATGACGCCGAACTGGCGGCGGTCGCCGAGGCGCATGGAGCGCTGGCGGCGGCGCGCAAGGCGGTGGATGTGCAGCGCGCGCGTGTCGAAAAGGCGGCGCTGGAGGAAGAATACGCCCGCCATGTGGTGGAGGAACTTTCAGCTCTGAAGCCGGAAGAGGGGGAGGAAGCGGGTCTTTCCGAGCGGCGGCAATGGCTGATGGGGCTGGAAAAGGCGGCGGGGGAAGTCAGCGATGCGGACGAAATCCTCAACGGCACCAATGCGCCGGGGCCGACGCTGGCCATGTTGCTGCGGCGGCTGACGCGCAAATCGGACGCCGAGGCCGAGTTGTTTGCGCCGATGGCGGAAGCGGTGGATCAGGCGCTGGTGGCATTGGATGCGGCGAGCGAGGCGCTGGAAGCGGTCCGCCGCGAAATGGCGTTCGATCCGCGCGAGCTGGAGCAGACCGAGGAGCGGTTGTTTGCCCTGCGGGCCGCAGCGCGCAAGCATCAGGTGGAGTGTGATGGCCTGCCTGCGATCCTGGCGCAATATGCCGCCGAGATCGAGGCTCTGGAGACCGGTTCGGAAACGCTGACAGAGCTTGAAGCAGCGCTGAATGAAGCGGACGCCGCTTATCGCAAGGCTGCGCAAGTGCTCAGCGCCGCGCGGGGCAAGGCAGCGGTGGCGCTGAACGCGGCGGTTGGCGCGGAATTGCCGGACCTCAAGCTGGGGTCGGCGCGTTTCATTGTCGATCAGCAGATCGATCCCGAGCGGGTTTCGGCGCATGGCTATGACCAGATCGCCTTCCACGTGCAGACCAATCCGGGCACGTCGCCCGGGCCGATGATGAAGGTGGCGTCGGGCGGTGAATTGAGCCGGTTTCTGCTGGCGCTCAAGGTGGTGCTGGCCGACAAGGGATCGGTGCCGGTGCTGGTTTTCGACGAAATCGACACTGGCGTGGGGGGCGCTGTGGCCGATGCCATCGGCAAGCGCTTGCGCCGTCTGTCCCAATCGGTACAGGTGCTGACGGTGACTCACGCGCCGCAGGTGGCGGCGCGGGCCGCGACCCATCTGCTGATCGAAAAGCAGGCGATCGAGGAGGGGGCGTTCGTGCGCACCCATGTCCGTCCGCTCGATATCGAGACGCGCAACGAAGAAGTGGCGCGCATGCTGGCCGGGGCAACCATCACCGAGGAAGCCCGTGCAGCAGCCAAGCGGCTGATGGACGAAGTTGGCGTTTGAGTTTGAGGATAAATCGATGAGTGTTGATGGACCTGTTTCCCTTCTGTCGTCCGAGGAGGGGCGGGTGGAACTCGACAGGTTGCATGCGCTGATCGAACGGGCAGACCGGGCCTATTTCCAGGAGGATGCGCCTGAAATCTCGGACGCCGAGTATGATGCCGCCAAGCGCCGATATGTCGAGATCGAAAGCCGGTTTCCGCAGTTGCGGCGGCCCGATTCGCTTTCGGAGCGGGTGGGGGCGGCCCCGGCGGAAGGCTTTGCAAAGGTGCGCCATGCGGTGCCGATGCTCAGTCTTGGCAATGCGTTCGACGATGAGGATGTCGCCGATTTCGTCGCGCGGGCGCACAAGTTTTTCGAGCGCGACAAGGGTATCGAACTGGTGTTTACCGCCGAACCCAAGATCGATGGGCTGTCGGCGTCGCTGCGTTACGAGCACGGAGTGTTCGTGCGCGGGGCGACGCGCGGGGACGGGACCGTTGGCGAAGACATCACCGAAAACCTGCGGACCATCGATCAGGTGCCCAAGAAACTGGACGGCGAGGGGTGGCCCGATGTGCTGGAGGTGCGTGGCGAAGTTTATATGACGCATGCGGATTTTGCGGCGCTCAAGGCACGGTCTGTGGAAGAGGGCGGGCAGGATTACGTCAATCCGCGCAACACGGCAGCGGGATCCTTGCGCCAGAAGGACCCGACGGTGACGGCCCGGCGGAACCTGAAATTCTTCGCCTATGGCTGGGGAGAAGCCAGTGCGCCGTTTGCGGCAACGCAATATGAGGCGGTGGAAAGGCTGGGGGAATGGGGGTTTTCGACCAATCCGCTGATGATCCGCACGGCCAAGGTCGAAGATTTGCTTGAGCAGTATCGGGCGATCGAAGCGCAGCGGGCCACGCTTGGCTACGATATCGACGGGGTGGTCTATAAGCTTGACCGGCTGGATTTGCAGCAGCGCTGGGGCTTTGTCGCGCGCGCGCCGCGCTGGGCCATTGCACACAAATTTCCCGCCGAACAGGCAACGACCCTTCTCAACGCTATCGATATTCAGGTGGGACGAACGGGTACGCTGACGCCGGTGGCGCGGTTGCAGCCGGTGACGGTGGGTGGCGTGGTGGTCGAGAACGCGACGCTGCATAATGAGGATTATATTGCCGGACGTGACGGCAACGGGGCTCCGATCCGTGACGGCTATGACATTCGCGTCGGTGATACGGTGATTGTGCAACGGGCCGGGGACGTAATCCCGCAGATTGTCGCAATCGTGCCGGAGAAGCGGCCTGCGGACTCTCAACCCTATGTTTTTCCTCACGTTTGCCCGATCTGCGGCTCGCCGGCTGTACGCGAGACCAATCCGAAAACCGGGCGCATGGATGCGCGGCGGCGCTGCACGGGGGAGTTGATCTGCCCGGCGCAGGCGGTGGAAAATTTGCGGCATTTTGTGTCGCGCAACGCCATGGATATCGACGGGCTGGGCGAAAAGCAGATCAGCGCCTTTTTCGCCAATGGCAGCATCGCCCACCCGGCCGACATCTTCACGCTGGCCCAGCGGGACGCGAAAAGCCTTAAGAAACTCAAGGATCAGGAGGGGTGGGGCGAGACTTCGGCCAGAAAGCTGTTCGCGGCCATCGATGCACGGCGCGCGCCGGAACTCGACCGCTTTATCTTTGCGCTGGGCATTCGGCATGTAGGGGAAACTACGGCGGCGCTGTTCGCCAAAAGTTTCGGCACGTTCGGTGCGTTCCGCGATGCGGCATGGAAGGCGGCGCTGGGCGACGAGGAAGCGCATGCGGCGCTGATCGGGATTGATGGGATCGGAGAAACCGTAGTTCAGTCGGTGTGTGCGTTTTTTGCCAATGAGCGCAATGAATTGGCCATAGATGCGCTGCTGGCCGAAGTGCAGCCGCGCGAATATGTGGTGACGATTGCGGCGGGAAGCGCGGTGGCGGGGAAAACGGTGGTGTTTACCGGCAGCCTCGAACGCATGTCCCGTGCTGAGGCCAAAGCCATGGCAGAGCGCCACGGCGCCAAGGTTTCAGGCTCGGTATCGGCCAAAACTGACCTGGTAGTGGCGGGGCCGGGGGCCGGCAGCAAGCTCAAACAGGCGGAAACGCTCGGTGTGGAGGTGATCTCCGAGGACGAGTGGTTCGAGAGGGTGGGGCAGGGATAACGCACGAAGGCATTTTTGATCTATTGAATCAGATCAGGGGGGTAAGCCCTTGTTTCCTCGTGCTTTGCTATCGTCTGGCTGGGCGGGAGATGGACGCTCTCCCGCCGAGATTATGGCGCTGGCCTTATAGCGGCGCTGTGGCCTGATCGAGCCAGGCGCGGGTCTCGGATGCAAGATGCGGGCCGATCTCCCGGGCGACGCGGGCGTGGTAGGCGTTGAGCCAGTCCCGCTCGGCGGGGTCGAGCAGGTCGAGTGCAATCAGCCGCCGGTCGATGGGGGCGAGGGTGAGGGTTTCGAAATCGAGATAGCCGGGGGCGATCTCGCTGTCCTGCACGACGATCAGGTTTTCGATGCGAATGCCGTAGGCGCCTTCGAGATAGAACCCCGGCTCGTTGGAAAGGATCATGCCCGGCACGAAGGGTACGGTGTAGCGCGGGGCGATGCCTGCGGGGCCTTCATGGACGGAGAGGAACGCGCCGACGCCGTGGCCGGTGCCATGATTATAGGTGAGGCCAACCTGCCAGAGAAACTGGCGGGCGAGGATATCGATCTGCGCTCCGGTGGTGCCTTTTGGAAAGCGGGCCCGGGAAATGGCAATCATGCCCTTGAGAACGCGGGTGAAATGAT
>NZ_DATMGM010000053.1:0-5965 GCF_035555455.1 Pelagibacterium sp.
GCTATGCCATGGCCTCGGCCATGGATTATGACGTGCTCATCGTCGATCGAATGTTGCCGCGCCGCGATGGCATTTCGGTGATCGAATCCCTGCGGGCCGAGGGCGACAATACGCCGGTGCTGATCCTGTCGGCGCTTGGCGAGGTCGATGACCGGGTGAAGGGCCTGCGCGCCGGGGGCGACGACTATCTGGTCAAGCCTTACGCGTTTTCCGAATTGCTGGCCCGTATCGAAGTGATGGCGCGCCGCAATGCGCCTGCCGAGGCGGCAACCGCCTATCAGGTCGGCGATCTGGTGCTCGACCGGCTGGCCCGCAAGGTGGAACGGTCCGGCGAGGTCATCGTGCTGCAACCGCGCGAATTCCGCCTTCTCGAATATCTCATGAAAAATGCCGGGCGCGTGGTGACCCGCACCATGCTTTTGGAAAATGTCTGGGATTATCATTTCGATCCCCAGACCAATGTGATCGACGTGCACATGTCGCGGCTGCGGGCCAAGGTCGATAAAGGCCATGACCATCAGCTGCTCCAGACCGTGCGCGGCGTGGGTTATGTGATCCGTGACTAGAAGCGCGCGATGAGCACCACCGGCACCGAACCTGTGCAAAAGCTGCGGCGCGGGAATGTGTGGCGCACCACTACGGTGCGGCTCACCGCGATGTTCATCGCCATTTTCGTGGGGTTTGCGGTCGTGCTGCTGGCGCTGATCGCCTATCAGGGCACGGTGCAGATACAGCGCGAACAGATGCGGGCGGTGGAGCGCGAGATCGCGCAAATCCGGCTGCTGGCGAGCCAGTCCGGGGTGCGCACGATCGCCTTTGCCGTTCAAAGGCTGGCCGACCGGCCCGGACCGGGCATCTATTATCTGGGTGATCCGACCGGGGTGATGATCGCCGGCAATGTCAGCGATTTTCCCCTTGCCGTTCTGGCCGAACCAGGCCGCTACGAACTGACCTATCAGCGCGGGCGGGAAATCTATGGCGGCCCGGAAAATCAGGTGTCCACGGAAGGGGTGGCGTTCGTTGTGTCGCTTGAATTGAGCAACGGGCTGCGGCTGGTGATCGGGCGCGATGTCGGCGAGCGGCGCGGGTTCAACGCCATCATCCTGCGGACGTTTTTTGCCGGTGTGGTGGGCATCCTCATGCTTTCGGTGCTGGCTGGCGGTTTGACCGCCCGCTACGTGCTGCGCCGTATCGATGCCATCACCGACACGTCGGGCAAGATCATGTCCGGCAACCTTTCCGAGCGCATCCCGGTTACCGGGCGCAATGACGAATTCGATGCCGTCGCGCGCAGTCTAAACGCCATGCTCGACCGCATCGAACGGCTGATGGCCGGGCTGAAGGAAGTGACCGACAACGTCGCCCACGACCTCAAAACACCGCTCACCCGCCTGCGCAACAGGGCCGAGGCGGCGCTGCGCAACACCGATCCCGACGCTAGGCAGGCGGCGCTGGAAACGACGATTGCCGAATCCGATCAATTGATCCGCACCTTCAACGCCTTGCTGCTGATCGCGCGGGCCGAGGCGGGGACCTCAACGGAGGCGTTTTCCGATATCGATCTGAGCGAAGTGGTCACCGATGTGGCTGAGCTCTACACTCCGGTGGCCGAGGATGCCGGGTTGACGCTCGAAGCCGATATCGAGCCGGGCATCCGGCTGGACGCCAGCCGCGAACTGATCGGACAAGCCCTTGTGAACCTTGTCGAAAACGCCATAAAGTACGGCAAGGACGCAGGTGCGGACGGCGGGGTCATCAGCCTTGTCGCCCGGCGCAAACCGGAAGGGATCGTCATTGAAGTTGCCGATACGGGACCGGGTATTGCTGAGGACGACCGCCAGCGGGTCTTCGATCGCTTCGCGCGTCTCGAAGGCAGCCGGACCGAACCGGGGGCCGGGCTCGGGTTGTCGCTGGTCTCTGCGGTGGTGGGACTGCATGGTGGCACCATCCGGTTCACGGACAACCATCCCGGTGCACGGGCGATTATCGAGTTTCCGGGGTAGAGTTTTCGGCGTCGATACCTCTGGCAAGCGCTGGGCACCCCTCACCCCCAGCCCTTCTTCGGCTCCAATCGTGCCACTGGCACGCTTGACAGCTACGCTACCGCCTCGAAGTCCCTCAAGGAGAGAGGGGGCTCATTTAACGGATGCTTGCATCAATCCTTCCTTGTCCCTTGGTGGGAAAAGGCGGGCGCCGAGCTTGCCAAGGGCCCGACCGGGGCGTCAGGATGACTGACCTCTTTGCAGCCTTCAGTCCCCTGCCGATGGGCGGAGATGACGGTGATCCGCTGGCGCCCGTACTGGCTGCTGCCCCATACCTTCGCGACCTTGCTACCCGCCATGCCGAATGGTTCGCGCAGGTGCTGCGCCGTACTGCGGACGACAGCTTTGCAGACCTGATCGCCGCGATGCGCCGTCCGGCTGTCGATGAGGCAGAACTGTCCCGGCGTCTGCGGATTGGCAAGGCGCGTGGAGCGTTGCTGCTGGCGGTGGCAGAAATCGGGCGGGTGTGGACGGTGGCGGAAACGACCCGCCGCATGTCCGATCTGGCCGATGCCGCGTTACAGGCTGCACTGGAATTTCTCATGGCCGAGGCGGCGCGCGAGGGACGGTTACGCGATCCCCAAACGGCAGATGGGGCTCGGTCCGGGCTGGCGATCTTTGCGCTGGGCAAGCATGGCGGGCAGGAACTCAATTTTTCCTCCGACATCGACATCGTCGCCTTTTTCGATCCCCATCGCCCGGTGCTGGCTGAAGGCGTCGATCCGGGGCAATTTTATGTCCGGCTGGTGCGCAAGCTGGTGGCCATCATGCAGGAGCGCACCGGAGACGGGTATGTGTTTCGCACCGATGTGCGCCTGCGCCCCGATCCGGGATCGACGCCGGTGGCGATTTCGGTAGATGCGGCGCTGAGCTATTATGAGGCGCGCGGCCAGAACTGGGAGCGGGCGGCCTGGATCAAGGCGCGGCCATGCGCTGGCGACGCGGCGGTGGGGCGGCAATTCCTGCGCGAGCTTGCCCCGTTCATCTGGCGCAAGCACCTCGATTTCGCGATGATCGCCGACATTCAGGCGATGAAGCGCCAGATCGATACGCACCGCAAGGTTGGCGGGGAGCGGGTGGCGGGCCACAACGTCAAGTTGGGACGAGGCGGGATCAGGGAGATCGAATTTTTCGCCCAGACCCAGCAATTGATCGCCGGTGGTCGTGATCCTGACCTGCGGGCGCGGCCGACGGCTGCGGCGCTATGGGCGTTGGCCGAGGGCGGCTGGATTGGCGAAGACACGGCCCGCGATCTCGAACAGACATACTGGTTCTTGCGCGGGGTCGAGAACCGCTTGCAGATGCTGCGGGATGAGCAAACCCATATCCTGCCCGAAACGCCTCAAGGCATCGGCGCGATCGCCCTGCTGATGGGATATGGCGACAGGGCGGCGTTCGAGGCCGATTACCGCGCAGCGCTGGCCCGGGTGGTGGGGTATTATGGCGACCTGTTTTCCGAAGGCGAAAGCCTTGCCGGTGACATGGGCAATCTGGTGTTCACCGGCAGCGAGGATGATCCGGACACGTTGATGACGCTGGAGCGGCTGGGCTTTTCCGATCCGGCTGCGGTTTCGGCCACCATCCGCACATGGCACTATGGGGGCTACGCGGCGACGCGGGCGGCCAAGGCGCGCGAGCACCTGACCGAGCTGATCCCGGGGCTGCTGAGGACCTTTGCCGAAAGCGGCAGCGCCGATACGGCCTTTGCCCGGTTCAATGATTTTCTCACGCGTCTGCCCGCCGGGGTGCAGATGTTTGCGCTGTTGCGCAATCATCCCGATCTGCGTCAGCTGTTGCTCGATTTCATGTCCTCGGCACCAAGACTGGCCGAAGCGGTGATCCACCGGGCCCATGTAATGGATGGGCTGATCGATCCCGCTTTTGCGGGGGACATCGCTACATCGCAATCGCTTGTCGCCAGCGTGGATGGTTTTTTGGCGGAGGCGCGCAGTTTTGAGGATTTGATCGACCGGGCGCGGATCATCGGGCAGGAGCAGAAATTCCTTATCGCCGCCGGGCTGGTCGGCGGAGCCCTGAGCGCGGAGCAGGCAGGGCGGCGGTTCACGGCATTGGCCGAAACGCTGGTGACACGGCTGTTCGGGGCGGTGCGCGAGGCGTTTGCCGAACGTCATGGGGTGATTGCGGGCGCGCGGGTTGGCCTGCTGGCGTTCGGCAAGATGGCCAGCCGGGAGATGATGTTCAGCTCCGATCTGGACCTGATCCTCATCTATTACGCACCGGACCATAGCGAGGTCTCCGACGGGGAGCGGGGGCTGGATGTGTCGACCTATTTCATCCGTCTCACCCAGCGCCTGATCACCGCCATTTCCGCGCCGACGGCGGAAGGGGTGCTCTATGAAGCGGATATGCGCCTGCGGCCCTCGGGCAATGCCGGGCCGCTGGCCACAAGCCTCAAGCGGTTCGTCACCTACCAGCGCGACGAAGCCTGGACCTGGGAGCATCTGGCGCTGACCCGCGCGCGGATGGTGGCTGGCGATGAGGGACTGGCGGATACGGTGGATGCGGAGATTGCCGGGATCATGGCGCTACGCCGCGACCGTGCGAAGGTGGTCGATGACGTCATCGATATGCGCAGCCTGATGGCCCGGGAGCGCCCAGCGCGCCATGCTTTCGATCTCAAACTGCACCAGGGCGGGCTGGTCGATCTCGAATTCATCGCCCAGACGGCGCAATTGCTTGAAGGGCAGCGGCTTGGGGTGCCGCAGGCGCCGACCGCGACAGTGCTGGCGCGGTTGGGGGAAACCGCGCTTCTGCCGCAGGGAGAACGGCTGGCCGAAATCCACGCCACCTATACCGCCATCGAGCACCTGATGGCGGCCTGCCTGATCGACCCGCTGCGCGATGATGACTGGACGCAAGGGTTTCGCGAGCTTCTGGCCAGGCGCACCAACTATCCCGATTTTTCCCGGCTTCAGGCCGATGTCACGGTGATGCGGGACGAGGTGAAGGCGGCGGCGACCACGTTTTATGCGCGGATAAGGGAGGGCTGAGACGGGCTCAGGCGGCCCGGGCGCTGACGATCGTGTGGGGGTGTTCGCCAGCGGAAGGGGTGGCCAGCGGCAGGGAAATGGCGACGGTGGTGCCGACCCCTTCCAGTGAATCTATCGCGAGCCGTCCACCGCTTTGCTCGGCAATTGCCCTCGCTACAGCGATGCCAAGACCGACACCTTCATGGGGACGGGCAAAGGTGGCATCGGAGAGGACGAAGGGTTGGGAGAGTTTCGACATCAGCTCTTCGCTCATGCCCTTACCGGTGTCGGTGATTTCAAGAACCACCCCATCGCCCGCTGGCCACGCCGCAACGCGGACCTGGCCGCCCCTCGGTGTGAAACGAAGGGCATTGTCAACGAGATTGGCCAGCATGCGGTCGAGATAGTGGCGATCGGCAGAGAGCCAGCCCTGTGCATCGGTGGACACATTGAGGCGGATGCCGGCCTGGGCGGCGCGGGCGTCAAAGCGCGCGGCGCAGCCGCAGAGCAGATCATCCAGTGCGATCGGTTCGCATTTGAGTTCTTTGCGCCCGCCTTCCAGCTCGGCAAATTCCAGCAGGCTGCCAAAGGAATCGAGCAGCTTTTCCCCGGCGCGCTTGATGTCGGCCACGTAGGATTTGTATTTGGCATCACCCAAAGGCCCGAAGGTTTCGAGCCGGATCAGGTCGGCAAAGCCGATGATGTGATTGAGCGGGGTGCGGATATCGTGGGAAAGGTGGGCAAGAAAGCTGGTCTTGGCGCGGCTGGACGCTTCGGCGCGGATCTTTTCCTCATGATAGCGCCGGGCCAGCAGGCGCTGTTCCTCGCGGATCGCGCCCAGCATGCGGTCGGCGGCGCGGCGGTCGGTGATATCGGTGACGATGGTGATAAAACCGCCGGTGGGACAAGGGCGCTCATCGAGCAGGACCACGG
>NZ_DATMGM010000054.1:0-3313 GCF_035555455.1 Pelagibacterium sp.
GACTGCGGCGGCGATCTCGCCCACGGTCTCGCCCTTGACCCGCATGCCCATGAGGAACGCGCCGATCTGGTGCGCCGTGGCCTCGCCCGACATGATGATCTCCATCACGTCGCGCATTTCGGTGCCGGTGAGGTCTTTCCCCTCGGCGATGCGGGCGAGTGCTCCCTTGATATCCATGGCCGTGCCTGTCGCTGTTTTGGATCGTGCTGTGGGGTAGCGCAACCGCGCCGGGTTGGGCAAGTGCAGTATCAGGCCGCCGCGATGATCGCGAAAAAATCATCGGCCAGAAGGCTCGCGCCGCCGACCAGCGCGCCATTGACGTTGGGGATGGCGAGGATGTCGCGGGCGTTGTCGGGCTTGACCGATCCGCCATAGAGCAGCCGCGCCGTCTCGCCAGCAGCGCCGAAGCGCGCGGCGAGCAGGAGGCGCATATGGGCGTGCATGGCGGCGATATCGTCGAGGGTGGGGGTGCGCCCGGTGCCAATGGCCCAGACGGGTTCATAGGCCACGATGATGGGGGCATCGCCAAAAGCGTCGGGGAGGGAGGCGGCCAATTGATCAGCCACGACGCGATTCGCATCGCCCGCGAGGCGCTGGGCCTCGGTCTCGCCAACGCAGATCACCGGCACCAGCTGGGCGGCGAGCGCCGCTTGCGCTTTCTGGCGGACGAGGGAACTGGTTTCCCCGTGATCGGCGCGGCGTTCGGAATGTCCCACGATCACATGGGACGCGCCGGCGTCGGCCAGCATGGGGGCGCTGATATCGCCGGTATGCGCGCCGTTTTCGGCGGGGTGGCAATCCTGTCCGCCGATGCGGATCGGGGTGCTCTGAGTAGTCTCGGCGGCACGGGAAATCAGGGTTGCCGGCGGGCAGATGAGGATATCGGGGCGGCGCGGGCCGGCTTGTTCGAGCAGCGTTGCGAGCCGTTCAAGCTGCGAGAGCGCGGCGCCGGTGCCGTTCATCTTCCAGTTTCCCGCGATCAGCGGTTGCAAACCGTCATCCATTGCCAACCCAACAACTCCTTGCGCGCACATGCACAATGGCTTAACCGGGCATCCTGTGTGCGCCTTGCAGGGCCGGATACACCCTGTTTATTATGCGCGCGCTTCGAACGCCATAGGGGCCGGCCTAAGACCATGGGCTAGCGCCGCATCAAAACCGATCGGTACACAATGCTCGACAATTTTCGCCATTTCGGCCGCTCCTGGACTGCCAAGATCCTTTTGGGCGTCCTCGTTATCGCAGTTGCCGGTTTCGGAATTCCGAGCGTCTTTCTCGACATGAACGCCAATACGGTGGCGCGGGTCGGCGACCAGAACATCACGGTGCGCGATTTCGACCGGCTCTATCGCGGACAGGTCAATCAGTTTGCCCAGCAGACCGGCATGGCTCCGACCGCGCAGCAGGCGTTGGCCATGGGCCTGCCCACATCGACTATCGCTTCGCTGGCCAATGAGGTGGCGCTGGAAATCCTCGCCCGCGACCTGCAACTGGGCGCGTCGGATGACAAGCTTGCCGAACTGGTGCGTCGCGATCCTAATTTCGCCAGTGCGCTGGGGCTGTTCGATACGCGCGAATTCAGCTCCATGCTGCGCCAGTCGGGCTTTACCGAAGCGGAATATCTCAACACCCAGCGCAAATTCGCAATGCGCCAGCAGATCGGCGTGATCTTCAATGGCGCGGTGATGCCCAAGGTGGGCCTCGATATCGCCCGGGCCTTCGACAATGATGCCCGCACCATCGAGTTCGCGGCCCTCAACCCGGTGCTGTTCGAGGAAAGCGGGGAGCCGGACGAGGCGGACCTTGAGCAGTTCTTCGAGGAGAACAAGAGCCGGTTCCGCACTGTGGAAACCCGCGTGGTCTCGCTGCTGCCGCTGACAGCCGACGCGCTGGCGCGTGGCGTGGAACTCGATGACGCGGAGGTCGTCGCCGAATATGAGCGCACCGCGGCACAGTTCATCGCCCCCGAGCGCCGCACCATCCACCAGCTTGCCCTGCCAGATGAGGACGCTGCGCAGGTGTTTGCCGATGCGCTGGAGGCCGGGGACAGCTTTGCCGCCGCGGTTTCACAGGCCGGATTGCAGACCGGTGTGAACGAAATCGGCACGGTGGCCGAAGCCGAATTGACCGATCCGGTGCTGGCCGAAGCGGCCTTTGCGCTCGACGCCAATGGCTACGCCGTGGTCGAGAGCACCAATGGCCCGCGCGTCATCTGGGTGAGCGCCATCACCGAAGCCGGTCAGGCGCCGCTCGATGTGGTGCGTGGCCAGCTGGAATCCACGCTGCGCGGCCGCAAGGCGCAGGAAATCCTGTTCACCGTCTATGACGAGATCGAGGAGGCCCGCGCGGCGTTCCTGCCGGTCGCTGACGTTGCGGAGCGCCACGGGCTGGCGACGTACGATCTGGAGCTGACCGCGTCGGGGGCCGAACTGGCCACGGTCGAGAACCTGCCCGACGGCGCGACGCGCACCATCGTCGATGCAGTGTTTGCAGCCTCGCCCGATGCGCGGGTGACCCCGGCCATCAATCTGGGTTCGAACCGCACCGTATTCTATGAACTCAAGGAAGTGCGCGAGGCGCGCGACCGGACGCTCGACGAAGCGCGGGACGAGGTGATCGTTGCCTGGCAGGAGCTTCAGACCGACATGGCGATGACCCGCGCCGCCGAAGACATGGTTGCGGCGATCGATGAGGGCGGCGATCTGTTCAGCGTCGCGCTCGAATTCGGCCAGGTGCCGCAGAGCTCGGCGCCCTTTACCCGCAATGGCGGCGACGCAACGCTCGATCCCGACGTGATGCAGGCGGCATTCCAGGGAGGCGAGGGCCATGCCGGCTACGTTCCCACCCGCGACGGCGATATCGTTGTCTATCAGGTGACAGAGGTTGACCCGGCTCCGGCCGACGCACCCTCGCAGGTCGCCCAGACGCTGGAATCGGACTTCTCCAATCTGCTGCTGATGAGCTTTGTCACCGGCCTGCGCGAAGACCTCAGCGTCAGGATCAACGAAGAAGCCGTCAACCGCGTTATCGGGCTCGAATAGGCGCACCATGGCCGACGGCTACGACTTTGACGCCTTTGCGCAAACCTACGCCTCGGGCGAGGGGCAGGTGCTCTATCGGCGTGTGGTTGCCGATCTGGAAACCCCGATCGGCACCTATCTCAAGCTGGCCCAGGACCGCAGCTTCACCTTCCTGTTCGAATCGGTGGAAGGCGGGGCCGTCCGCGGGCGCTATTCGATCATCGGGCTGGAGCCGGACCTGTTGTGGCGGGTCCACGAGGGCAGGGCGCAGATCAATCGCGACGCCCGCATCA
>NZ_DATMGM010000055.1:0-10330 GCF_035555455.1 Pelagibacterium sp.
CCGCCATTTCGGCGCCCGCGAGGTCGGCACCGCCACGCTGGCCGCGGACGGGACGCCCGACGCCGATACGATCGCCGCGATCGAGCGCTCCCGCGCCGATTTCGTGCTGCTGCTCATGCCCGCACAGGCTCAGCTCACCGCCCTTGGGGCGCTCGAAGCGGCCGGGCTCGACCTGATGGTCACCGGCTTTCCCGATCCGGCCGCCCAGACGCGGGAATTCTTCATGCAATCGAGCGCTGTAGCCCCCGTTCTGGGCTCGGGCATGCGCGCCATTGCCTGGGAACCGACGCTGGACGCCTATGGCGCGCGCGAACTCAATGCGCGCTACATGCAGCGCTGGAACGAACCCATGGAACAGGCGGCCTGGGCCACCTACCAGGCGGTCAAGGCCTTCTTCGAGGCGGCGATGTTCACCGGCGCAACCGACCCCGAAAGCGTCTTTGCCTATCTCACGGCGCCCGGCTCGGTGTTCGACGTCTGGAAGGGGATCGGCACCTCGTTCCGGCCCTGGGACCATCAGATGCGCCAGCCGCTCTATCTTGTCGATATCGACCCGGACGCCACCGAGCCCCGGCTGGCGGCCCAGCTGGTGGGCGAACTGCCCGCCATTTACCTGCCCGGCACGGACCCGGTCGAACGACTGGACCAGTTGGGCGATCTCGCCGCGCAAAGCCGCTGCCACTTTTGAAAGACTAAATATATCAGGAGGACTTCCATGCAGTCGATAACGCGCATTTTGCGCACAATGGCACTAGCCGGCATCGCCGGGCTGGCCCTGCCCGCTGCGGCCTGGGCCCAGGAAGAAGCGTATCGGGTCTATGTCGCCAACGAATTCAGCGCCGATATTTCGGTGATTGACTCCGCGAACATGGAGGTGATCGACACCATCGTCATTTCCGACCGCGCCGGCGAAGTGCGCCCCCGCGGCATGGCCGTCAGCCCCGACGGCTCGATCGTCTATATCTCGGTCAGCGATTTCTATCCCGAGCGCCAGACGCCCGAGGACAAGGTGATCGCCGTGGACGTGGCCACCAACGAAGTGGTCAACGAATTCAACGCCGGCGGCAATCCCGAGCGCCTGGCCGTCAGCCCCGACGGAACCCAGATCTGGGCCTCGCTCGAAGCGCTGGCGCTGGGCGCGGGCTATGACGCCCAGACCGGGCGCAAGCTGGGCGAATTCCGGGTCGGCATCGAAGCCGAAGGCGTCGCTGTCAGCCCCGATGGGCGTTGGGTCTATGTGACGGCGGAAGCCACCCACACAGTGACGGTGATCGACGCCCAGGCCATGGAATCGGTCAAGCACGTGATGGTCGGCAACCGCCCCCGCGTCGTCGAGTTCTCGACCGATGGTGCCTTTGCCTATGTCACTGCCGAGATCGGCGGCACGATTTCGGTGATCGAAACCGAAAACCACACGGTCGTCGCGACCATCGATCTGGGCCTCGATTCGCGCCCGGTGGAGATCGCCGTCGCGCCTGATGGCAGCCGCCTCTATGTCGCCGGTGGCGGCACCAGCGCGGTCTATGTGGTCGATACCGCAACCAACCAGGTGATCGACACCATCACCGAGCAGATGGGCCGCCGGCCCTGGGGCATCGCCATCACCCCCGACGGCAGCCGGGTGTTCACCGCCAACGGGCTGTCGGACAGCGTATCGGTGATCGACACCGAGAGCCTCACTGTCATCAACAACATCGCTGTGGGCCGTGGTGCTCACTCGGTCGAAGTCGGGTTGGTACCATCCAATGATTAAGCGTTTTTCCCTCTCTTTCAGTGTCATTGCCCTGTCCGCCGCGCTCGCTCCCTCTGCCGGATTTGCGCAATATTCGGGCGATCCGTTCTTTGACAATACGGTGGCCATGAGCCAGGCCTATGGTCTGGAATCGATCGGGCTGCGCCTCGATCTGGCAACGACATTCAACGTGCCCTACCACGAGGAACTCGTCGAAACGATCGAAGACGTCACGGGCGCGCCGCTCGAACGCTTCGAAGGAACGCTCGCTGCCGCCAATCCCGAGCTGGCGCAGAACCTGCGCGACGCCCTTGAAGAAGTGGCCGATGCCGCCGAAGATGGCGAAGACCCGTCCGAAGCCATCGAAGAGGCCCGGGCCCTGCTAGCCGAAGCTTATGATCTGGTGATCCCTGCGGACCTGCGAGGCACCCCGGCGTTTACCGGCGGCGTCATCATCCAGCTTCTGCTTGCCGAAGAAGGCGTGGCGGAAGGCTATGAGGAAGCCGTCGAAGAAAACGAGCCTTGGGAATACCCCAATGGCTGGGTAGCCTTGCAGCGAGTCAAGGTTCTCTGGGGCGAGATCGAAGCAGAGGCCTCCGAACAACACGCCGCCGACGCGCTGGAAATGATCGCCGCGCTCGATGAACTCTATCCCGTCGCCGAGCCGCCGGAATCGGTGGCTGGCTGGAACCCCGAAGAAGCCGAAGCCCCGGCCCAGCGGCTGGGCGGCATCATCGAATCGGTGGTCGATGCCAACCTCTATCCGGGACGGAACGGCGGACGGCTGGCCGGCCATCTGGCTGAGCTCGCCGGCGAGGCCTGCGCCGTCTATGACGAGAATGAAGCCGTGGCGCGCGAAACCATCTATGCGCTCTACGACCTCTTTGACGGAGAACTGGCGGGTATTGCCAGCCTGTTCGTTCCCGAAGACGAGGACACCGCGTCTGAGATGTTCGAAGCCCTGATCGATGTCGGGGACGACGATGACGACGATGCGGACGATGGAGATGATGACGACGACGATGATGATGACGATGACATCTCCGCCGTCGAAGCATGTGGCCAGTTGCAGACCGCGCTGACCAATATCCGCACAGCCCTGGGCGGCTGATCGGAGCAAGCGTAAGTGGCCGCCATAGAGATCACAGATGTTGCGTATCGCTATGGCGACCACACGGCGGTCGACAACCTGTCGCTGACCATCGAGCAGGGCGAATTTTTCGCCCTGCTCGGCCCCAACGGCGCGGGTAAAACCACCCTGCTCAACATGCTGATGACCGTGACCCACCCAAGCGCGGGCCGCATCACCGTCATGGGCCATGACGCGGTGAACCAAACCGATGCGGTGCGCCGTCTCCTCGGCGTCGTGTTTCAGGACCCGGCATTGGATGACCGCCTGACGGCGGCGGAAAATCTTCAGATTCACGCGGTTCTCTATTCCCTGCCCCGCCGGGAGCGCGCCGCTGCGGTGCAGCAGGCCATCGAATGGGCCTCCCTCACCCAGGCGGGCAACAAGCCCGTGCGCAGCTTTTCCGGCGGCATGAAGCGGCGGCTCGAACTGGCGCGGGCGCTCATGCATACCCCGCGCGTCCTGCTGCTCGATGAGCCCACCATTGGCCTCGACCCGCAGGGACGGCGGCATTTGTGGGAACGGATTGCCAGCCTGCGCGAGCGTGGCATGACGGTGCTGATGACCACCCACAATCTTGCCGAAGCCCAGATGTGCGACCGGGTCGGCATCATCGATCGGGGGCGGATGGTGGCTGTGGATACCCCGATGGCGCTGATCGAGACTTACGGAAACAGCCCCTCTGCGACGCTGGAGGATGTCTTCATCGCCCTGACCGGCAACCAATTGTTCGACGAAAGTGCAACCGGCCGCGACCGTCTCGTCGATTTCGCCAAACGCGGCGGCGAACACACGCGGTAACCCATGATCAAAGCGCTCGGTTTCGATTTCGATGTCATCGCCATCATGTGGCGGCGCGAAATGCTGCGCTATTTTCGCGACCGCTCACAGATTTTCGGCGGCATTTCCCGCACCATCCTGTGGCTGGTGATCCTGGGGTTCGGGCTTGGCGCCGCCCTGCGCGAGATCGAAGGCTATTCCTATTCCCAATACATCCTGCCGGGGGTCATCACCCTCAACATCCTGTTCAGTTCCCTCCAATGCGCGGTAGCGCTGGTCTGGGATCGCGAGGTGGGGCTGCTACGCAGCGTGATCGTGTCGCCAGCGCCCATGCTCTCGGTCACGCTGGGCAAGGTTCTGGGCGGCGCGACCATCGCCATGATCCAGGGCTCGATCCCCCTGCTGTTCATTCCCTTTCTCGACATGCATGTCACCCCGCAAGCCATCGGCATGGCGCTGGTGGTGATGTTTTTCATGGGCATGGCGATCACCGCAGGCGGGCTGGTCATCGCCTCGCGCCTGCGCACTTTTGAAGGGTTTGGCTCGATCTCGAACGGGATCATCCAGCCGCTCTATTTTCTTTCGGGCTCGATCTTCCCGCTGCGCGGGGTGATCGGCGGCGTCGGGTTTCTCGACATTCCAGCTTCCCTACGGGACCAGCTGCGCCAGCTTGGCATCTTTGCCATCGGCGGCGGCTGGATCGTGCAATTGCCTGTCTGGATACAGGCGCTGGTCTATATCAACCCGGTCAGCTACCAGCTCGATCTGCTGCGGTTTGTCCTGCTCGACTTCGAGCAATTGCCGCTTTGGGCCGACCTCTGGGTCACCTTCGGCCTCGCCCCGGTGATGACCGTTTGGGCCGCGTGGTCGATCAAACGCATGCTCAATCGCCGCCGCTGACACGAAAACGGGCGCACCGGATCCATTCCGATGCGCCCGCAAAAAAGGGTCACCTGTGTTGCAACGACGCCCGCGTCAAGTCTGCGGTCCATCACCCAGACTATCGAGCCACTCGGCAGCATCCGGCCCCGGCTCGCCTGCCGGCAGACTGCCCGTATAGCGGGCGATATCGATCCGGCTCGACAATTCCAGCTGCCGCCAGACAATGTCCTCATCGACCTCAAGAGTCGCCAGCGGCTGGCGCAACTGATGATCCCACGGCCTGAACGAAACGCCGACGCCCTTGGCAACGTCGAAACTGGTCTGCGGGTCTTCGAGATGGGCAATCATCGCCTCGGCGTCGGTCGAGCCGGTGGCCAGCACCGTATCGGTGATGATTTTGATGGCGTGGAAGGCCGACCACGCTGTCGGGTCGGCGGGCTCGGCATAGCGGGCCCGCACCTGCAGGTTGAACTCCTCGGCCCCCGGCCTGGTGTCGGTCGTATCCCACAGCGCCACCCGGTGGCGCGGGTTGAGGATCGGCAGGCGATTGCGCGACGCGGCGATGAAATCGCGGGTTTGGGTGATCGTATAGGGGAAAAACAGCACCGGTGTTTGGATGCCGCTCTCTTCCATCTGCACCGTGAACGGAAACTGGTCCTGATAATTGACCAGCACGAAAATCACGTCCGCCTCGATCGTCGCCAACTCGTCGATCTCGGTGAAATAGACCGGAAAGGCGGGCCGTAACAAAATGGTCCCGGCGATGGTGCAGCCGCTCTTTTCCGCCGCCAGTGCCGCACGATCGGCCATGGCTTCGCCCCGGGCGCTGGTGTCGGACACCACTGCCCAGCGCGTATAGCCCAATTGCGCAGCGAGCTGGCCCATGGCGTCGATATACATCGCGTCACTGGCTTCGATATGGAACAGATACGGGCTGAACGCCTCGCGCCTGAAAGCGTCGGAGGTTTCCCCCACATTGAAGAACGGAATTTTTGCCCGCGCGGCGATTTCGGCCAGCACTTCGGCCTGCCCTTCGCCGATGCCGCCGACCAAAGCGCAGATATCGCCAGTTTCGACGAGCCGTTCGCCTGCCCGCACCGCCGCTTCCGGCGTTGGGGAGGACGCGAGCAGGATATCGAGCCGCGAACCTTCCGCTTCCACGGATCTGCCGATTTGCGCATCGGCCAGCAACGCCCCGATCCGTCCGGCCGAACCGATGAAATCATTGACCGAGGCCCGGATGAACGAGCCACCGGTGCGGTTGGGGAACACGGTCCCGATCCGGATAGCCGCAGGCGTAGCGGCCAGCGATGGCGTGCCGAGCCCGGTAGTGGCGAGAGCGGTTGCACCGGCCAGAAAGCCGCGTCTGGTGATCGTTGTCATGATTACGGCTCCCGGATGGAAAGCGAGGGGCGAGGCAGGGGCAGCGTGGGCACGTGGTACTCGTCCAGAATGGCATAGATATCGTCCCAGCGCCGGGCGATGGCTTCGTCGAGCAGGTCGCGCAACGATTCATCGCCCATCCGCAGGGCGATGACGATGGAGTGGTACATCGGCGTGAACGGGATATCGAATTCAGGGACAGGGACCACTTTGAGCGGCGGGTCCTGCATCGCCGCGTAATAGCCGGCCACCGGCCCCCATGGCACGGCAACGTCGATATCGCCATTCGATACCGCAGCGATCAGGCCGGAAAACCGGGCTCCCGCATTGGTGCCGGCAAATTCGGAACTCGCTGTGATCCGGTCGAGCAACCCGCGGCGCGCCAGGGCCAGATGCGAGCTGGTGCCTTCCGATGTGGTGCCCAGTTGCAGCTCGGCGAGGATTTCATCATCGAAAGTCGCGACGTCATAATCCTCGTCGGCGCGATAAACGAAAGCGTACGGGCTGCGGTAATAGGCGATGGTGGCGATGACGCCGTCGCCGCCATCGGGCACGCCGATCATCATGTCGCAATGGCCTTCGCGCAATTGCTCGCTGACCATGCTGGGCGCCAACGTCCACCATTGATAGGTGAGCTCCGCGCCCAAATCCGCGGCCAGCACTTCGATGATCTTGTTCTCGTAGCCTTCGCCCGCCTGATTGGATTGCGGCATGTAATCGGCATCGGCGCACACACGCATTTCCCATGCGGTGGCGGCGGGGGCTGCGAAGCCGGAAAAAAGGAGGACCGCGGCGCCGAAAGCGGCGATGGCGCGGCCGATGGGTCTGCGCTCGGGGCGCCGGCTCGTGGGGGTCATAGTGTTTCTCCGGCATCGTTCATGGGCAAGGGGTGGGTGCGTGTGACGCCGGTGACGCCGTGACACGCACCCGCAGTCATCGTGCTGGTACGTTCTGACAAAATCGCCCGGCGAGCGGAGCGCGCCGGGCGAGAAAATCCAAGGCTTCAAACTGCCGGGCCTTTTGGGCCCGGCAAAAGCTTAGTTGTTAAGCTTGAAGACATAGAGAGTGCTGCCTTCGCGCTGATAGCGGTTGACGGCATCGGGATCGGCATCAGCTGCCACCTGCACCACGCCCGGACGAGCCGAGGCGACGAAGGCGATGCGCTGCTGCCCATCAGGAGCAAGGAACGTCACCGGCGACGCGGAGGACTGGTTGCCCGTGCGGAATTCCCAGACGGTATCGCCCGTTTCCGCATCGATGGCGCGCAGCACGCCCTTGTCGTCGCCACCCACGAACAGCAGACCACCGGCAGTTGCCATGATCGGGTCCTGGGTCGGCTGGACATAGTCCACGCTCCAGACGGTTTCGCCGGTCACAGGGTCATTGGCCTGCAGCTGGTTCTTGACGTCGGTATCGTTGCCGTCGAGATCGAGCCAGAACTTTTCGCCTGCCCACTGGAACAGCGTGTAGCTTTCCGTTGCGGGGTAGGTGTACTGGCCTTCAGTCACGCGCATTGCACGGCACCCGAGCTGCACACTGGTGTAGAGCAGGCCGGTATCGGGCGAAAACGCGTCGTTTTCCCAGTTACGTGCGGCAATCGTCGGACAGATCACCGATTCAGTACCGATCGGACCGTCAACTTCGTCGTCGCCGTACAGTTCGGCTTCTTCCTGGTTCATTGCGATCTGTTCATCAGTCAGCGCACCCGACTCGGTGTAGCGCAGACGATCTTCGGGATCGGTGAACAGGATGGCTTCGATGTGGTAGGACGGGCTGCCCGACTCCTTGTCGAAACCAGAGAAGATGTTCTGATAGACGAACGGCCAGGGTTCGTTGATGACCTCACCGGTGGCACGATCCCAGACATAGAAATATCCGTTACGAGCGGCGCGGATCAGCGTGTGGCGCAGTTCCCCGTCGATTTCCAGATCGGCCAGGATGGTTCCGCCGGGCTCGTCCAGGTCCCACTGATCCTGCGGGGTCATGTTATAGGCCCAGATCAGTTCGCCCGTGGTGGCATCGCGGGCCAGCATCGAAGCGCAATAGTTGGACCGATAGCTCTGCAGAATGCCGTTCTCGTCGAAATCGACTTCGCCCCACTCGCGGCGATAGTCAGCGTTCCACGGCCCGCAGTTACCGGTGCCGTAATAGAACATGTTCAGGTCAGGATCATAGGAGAAGTATCCCCACACCGAACCGCCACCCTGGCGCCAGCTGTCCTCGAACCAGGATGCTTCCGCCGGATTGTCGATCTGATCGAACGCATAGAACGGATTGAAGCGATCGGTGATCCCGACTTCTTCATTGGGCCCCATGCTGTAATAGCGCCAGGCTTCGTCGCCGGTGTTGATGTCGTAGGCGACGACATAGCCGCGCACGCCGTACTCACCGCCGGCCATGCCAGCGATGTAGAGATTGTCCACGATCAGGGCGTTGCCGACCATGGTTTCAGCGTTGTCGATATCGGTCGCCTGCACGTCCCAGATCAAGGCTCCGGTGTCGGCTTCGAGGGCGTAGATATGGCCGCTGAGCGACTGGAAGATGATCTTGCCTTCGGCATAGTTCACGCCGCGCGTCTGAGCGCCACAGCACGCCACGGGCAGAACCTGCTCAAGGTTGTCCGCTTCAGCGCGGAATTCCCACTTGATCGTGCCCTGCTCGTTGAGATCGAGGGCATAGACGCGGTTGGGCTTGGGCGTGATGACATACATCGTGTCACCCACCACCAACGGGGGCGCCTCGGCTTCGTCGGCAACGCCAAGCTGGAAGGTCCATTCCACGACGAGGTCTTTGACCGTATCGCGGTTGATCTGATCGAGCTGGCTGAAGTTCTGGCCTGAATAGGTGATGTTGGGCATCACGTTGTTGGCCGGGTCAGCCGACAGTGCCAGAACGTCGTCATTGGCGGTCGCCGTTGCGGCCCCCAGAACGACGATTGATGCCAAGGACGCCATCGTCCTCAGCCATCCCAAATTTCGGATAACCATTAATAAAGTCCTCCCAACGGATTTATCCCGGGGCAAACCTGCTCACGCTTCCGTTTAAATCTCTTGTCGGGAGTCCGCGTGAGGACGTGAGGGAATTTGCCTCTGCGGCTAATCCTCGCAGAACCTTGGACCAGTTTCAAGCTCCAACCGCGTGCGAATGTCAGTTGCGAAACCAGCCCAGAAGGATTACCACGTTTGATGGAATTGCTCGAATACCGCCAGTAGTGCGCCCTCCGGCAAGTGGTGAAAACGGCCCCGTACACGCGCACTTGGATCCGAGTTTTGTTATACTGCGAAGGAGGAAACATTGAAAAAGCAACTTGGTATCGGGCTGGCCGCGCTTGTCGCCTCGGGCCTAATGCTCGCCGCCCCTGTGACCGCGCAGGAATACGCGAACAACGAAGAAACCTTCAACCTGCTGATGCAGGAAGGTGAAACCGGCTACGCCAACAACTGCGCCGCCTGCCATGGCGCGGCCGGTGCTGGCGGCGGCGGCCCTTCGCTGATCGGCAGCAATGTCGTCCAGAGCCGTTCGGCCGTTATCTATCAGGTCCTGTTCGGCGCCATGGACCACGGCATGCCGCCCTATGAGGCCATCCTGTCCGACGAAGAGATCGCGGCGATCACGACCTATATCCGCAACTCCTGGGACAATGACTACGGCATCGTCCTGCCGCGCTCGGTCGAAATGCGCCGCACCGTGCCCCCTGCTGAAGGGTAAGCAACCCAACCGACGCCTGATCTGGTTCAAACAGGTCAGGCGCGGTTTTCAGTCGATGCTAGAACAAAGAATTAGAGCGGCCATTGCCGCTTTCTGAGATGGTTTCGTTATGTGGCACAGCCCTATAGCGTCACCGTCGCCCCATCGGTGCGGGTCAGCAGGGCCCGGGCACCGTGCGCTGTGGCCAGGATATCCGCGGCCCTGTCTTCCCCCGCCACAAACAGCGCCGTCGCCAACGCATCCGCATGCATGGCGCGCGGCGCGGTCACCACAGCTTCGGTGAGATAATTCGCGCTCAATCCCGTTTGCGGATCGAAGATATGGTGGTGCTGGCCGGACGCATCGAACACCGTGCCATAGCCCCCTGACGTCGCCGAGGATTGATCGACAAGTTCGATCGTCCGCCCCGTGCCGCCCTCAGAATCCCTCAACCCCACGCGCCATGGGCGCCCATCCGGGTGCGTACCCAGAACGCGGGTTTCCCCCAGTTCCACCACCACATGATCGAAGCCCTCATTGCGCAGCAGATCGGCGACGACGTCGGTGATATAGCCTTGCGCGATGCCATTGAGCGTGATCGCCATGCCCGGCGCTCCAAAGCGCACGGCGCGGCCCCCAAGATCGATGCGGCGATAATCCACTAGCCGCTGCGCCGCAGCGAGTTCCCTGCCGGAAGGTCCACCACCGCCCGCAGCCGCATTGGCAAAATGGGTCTC
>NZ_DATMGM010000056.1:0-9464 GCF_035555455.1 Pelagibacterium sp.
CCGATGGCCAG
This sequence comes from Pelagibacterium sp., assembly GCF_035555455.1. Lineage (GTDB taxonomy): Bacteria > Pseudomonadota > Alphaproteobacteria > Rhizobiales > Devosiaceae > Pelagibacterium. Next base: position 12 of record NZ_DATMGM010000056.1, read on the forward strand.
AACCCACAGGGGCAATTCGACATTGTCGCCCGCCCCGCCGCCGGTGCGCACCACCTCGACAATGGCCGCCAAGGGACCGACCGCGTTGGCCACGTCATTGGCCCCATGGGCGAACGAGAGCAGCGCGGTGGCAAAGATCAGCGGCAGCTGGAACAGGGTGCCGACCTGCTTGTTGGAATTGTCCATGCCCTCGGTGCGCGCCCGGACCCAGGGCTGGACCAGAACCCATCCTGCGCCGCCTGCGACCAGACCGATGAGCAGCACAATATGCCCCTCCGGAGACCAGATGCGGGAGAGGCCTTTCATCGACATATACATGGCGAAAACGCCGATCATCAGGGCCACATAGACCGGCACCCAGACCCGCGCCGCGTCGGTCTTCTGCTTTTTGGTGAGGATGGTGAAATTAACGATGGTGAGCAGACCTGCCGCCATCAGCCCGCCCATCAGCGGCGAGATGACCCAACTGGCGGCAATGCGTGACACGGTGGGCCAGATGATGGCCGAAAGCCCTGCCGCAGCCACCCCCGCGCCAACCACGCCGCCGACCACCGCATGGGTGGTGGAAACCGGAGCGCCCAGAATGGTGGCAAGGTTGACCCACAGGGCCGAAGCCAGCAGCGCCGACATCATGATCATGATGAAGGTGGTGGTGCCCAATTCGGTGCCCGGTGCGATGATGTCGCGCGAGATGGTGGTGACCACATCGCCACCGGCCAGCAACGCGCCTGCCGCCTCGCAGACGGCGGCGATGGCGAGCGCCCCGCCCATGGTGAGGGCTTTTGAGCCCACCGCCGGGCCCATATTGTTGGCAACGTCATTGGCGCCGATATTGAGCGCCATATAGGCGGCAATCACTGTGGCAATGACCACCAGATAGCTTTGCGGACCGCTCGACACCGCAAACGTCGCCCAGATCAGGGCGGCGAGCAGGAACACCAGCGCCAGGCCCGGCGCCGCGACGGCGCGGGAGGTGGCGTGAGTCGCCTCGCGCAACTGCCGGACACGTTTGAGGTCCTTGTCGATTGCAGGTTTGGACATCGGGATCGCACGCTTTCGCAGCTATTGGGCGGATGCGGGAGGCCATAGCGAACGGCGGAGCGCTTGGCCACAGGCTTGATGACAATTCTGTCACAAATCGTGCGTTTACACCCCTTCGCGATCGGCGACCGCCGCGCGTACGGCAGCGATCAGTGCCGCTGTGGGCAGACCGGGCTCGGCCCCGGCCCGTGTGGTGATGCCGATGGCCCCATGGCTGGCCGCCATATCGATGGCCAGTGCGACAAGAGCGCCATTGGCGAGATCAGCAGCCACAACCGAGCGGGAAATGAACCACACCGCATCGGTGAGCAGCGCATAGGCCCGCCCGAAGGAATTGGACACGGATTCGATCTCGCTCGGCAGGCGGGTGATACCGGCGGCCAGCAGCAGGGCTTCGACCGTCGGGCGGATGATCGCGCCGCGCGGAGGGACCAGCGCAGGGAACGGCTCGACATGGCGCAGGGTGAGTGCCGGTTGCGCCAGAAGCGGATGCGCGGGACGCACGGCAAGCACCAGCGGCTCGGTGTAAAGATGCTCGAAGGCGAGCCCGGCCATCACCTCGGGCTCGGGCATCCGCCCCACCACGAAATCAATGGCGCCAGCGCGCAAAAGGCCCAGCAGGTGGGAGCTGGGGCCGCTTTCCACATGCACACGGCAGGCAAGCGGGCCTGTGGTGAATTTTGCCACGGCGCGGGGCACGACCTCGACCTCGACGGTGGGCAGCGCGCCGACGCGCACGACCGCATCGGCCCCATGGGCGTGGGAGACAGACTCCACCCCCTGGCGCAGGGCGGAGACCGAGGCGTTGACATAGCGCAGGAACACCGCGCCAAACTCGGTGAGCGCCAGCTTGCGCCGGGAGCGATCAAACAGCGCGACGCCGAGGATGGATTCGAGTTCGGCGAGGGATTTGGAGACCGCGGGCTGGCTGAGCCCGAGGGCTTCAGCGGCGGGGACCACACCGCCACGACGGTCGGTTTCGATAAAGCAGGTGAGGTGGCGCAGTTTTATGCGCGGGTCGAGCGGGGGAATTGGAGGCATTGGGCTCATGGCACCTTTGTGATTGGCGTTGAGGCAGCGCACCCCTCATCCGTCTCGCCCTGTGGGCGATCCACCTTCTCCCTCAAGGGGAGAAGGGGCGGCGAAGCAGTTGGATGAAAGAACTGCGCTCCCTCTGTCATCCCGGACGAAGACAAGGGAACCAGTATGCGGCACCGTTGGGGAGGAAACCGCAGCTCTGCCGGTTACTGGATCCCGGCTCAAGGCCGGGATGACACGCGGAAGAATTCCTTATCTCAGAACGCTCCTCGGGATCGAAACATTCTTTCTAGTTATACATTGACTGCCTTTTATCATTTTACCGGGCCGTCTGGCCAGTGTTTACTGAGGCATCAGTTATGTTTCCGGGATGGAGCGCTATGAGCAAGGTGATGCCGCTGGGACAGGCGGTGCGGGAGAATTTGAAGGATGGCGATGCGGTGGCCTTTGAAGGCTTTACCCATCTGATTCCGCATGCCGCGGGCCATGAGGTGATCCGGCAGGGGTTCAAGGACCTGACGCTGATCCGCATGACGCCGGACGTGATCTACGATCAGATGATCGGCATGGGGATGGCGAAAAAGGTCATCTTTTCCTATGCGGGCAATCCCGGCGTGGGCCTGTTGCGGCGGATGCGCGATGCCATCGAGAACGGCTATCCGCGCACCATCGAAACCGTCGAGCACTCGCATGCCGCCATGGCCAATGCCTATGAGGCTGGCGCGGCGGGCCTGCCCTGCGCGGTGTTTCGGGGCTATAAGGGCGCAGACCTGCCCAAGGTGAACCCGTCCATCAAATCGGTGACCTGCCCGTTTACCGGGGAAGTGCTGGCAGCGGTGCCCGCGCACCGGCCTGACGTCACCTTCATTCACGCCCAGAAGGCCAATGAGCGCGGCGACGTGTTGATCGAAGGTATCGTCGGCGTGCAGAAGGAAGCGGCGCTGGCGGCCAAGCGTGTTGTGGTGACGGTGGAAGAAATCGTGCCCGATTTCGAGGGGCTGCACCCCAACCTCACCGTCCTGCCCCACTGGACCGTGACGGCGATTGCCGTGGTCAAGGGCGGCGCGCATCCCTCCTACACCCATGGCTATTACGACCGCGACAACGCCGCCTATCTCGAATGGGACAAGGTTTCAGCCGACCGCGAGCTGTTTGCCGCATGGATGAAAGACAATGTTCTCGACGCAACGCCCGAGGCGTTCGCCGAGCGGATCAAGGGGCTTTAAGATGACCAACTTCACCCCAACGGAAATGATGACGATCGCGGCATCCCGGGCGCTGACCTCCAAGGATGTGTGCTTTGTGGGCATCGGCGCGCCTTCCGCTGCATGCAACGTGGCGCGGCTGACCCACGCCCCGGACATCACCCTGATCTATGAATCGGGCACCATCGGCACTGCGCCGGATGTGCTGCCGCTGTCGATCGGCGATGGCGAATTGTGCGAAACCGCCGTCACCACCGTGTCGGTGCCCGAGATGTTCCGCTACTGGTTGCAGGGCGGACGGATTTCGATCGGCTTTCTGGGCGCGGCCCAGATCGACAAGTTCGGCAATATCAACACCACGGTGATCGGCGATTACGACGCGCCGAAAGTGCGGCTGCCGGGCGGCGGCGGGGCACCGGAAATCGCCACCTCCTGCGGCGAAATCTATATCACGCTCAAGCAGGCCACCCGCTCGATGGTGGAAAAGATCGACTTCTTCACCTCGTTTGGCCATGGCGACGGCGGCGACCACCGCGAGAAACTCGGGATCACCACCAAGGGTCCGACCCTGTTGATTACCGACCTTGCCATCTGGAAGCCCGATCCCGTGACCAAGGAATTCACCGTAATATCGCTGCATCCGGGCGTGACCCGCGAAATGGTGCAGGAGACCTGCGGCTGGACGGTGAAGTTTGCCGACAATCTCGAAGAAACCCCGGCACCGACCGAACTGGAACTGACGACCTTGCGTGACCTTCAGGAGCGCACCAGGCGCGCCCATGAAGGCGGAAAGGCAGCGTAATGACCGAAGCCTATATCTGCGATTATATCCGTACGCCTATCGGGCGGTTCGGCGGCGCGCTCTCCAAGGTACGGCCCGATGATCTGGGCGCAATCGTGCTCAAGGCCCTGATGGAGCGCAATGGCGGCGTCGATTTCGGGGCCGTCGAAGACGTGATCTTCGGCAACGCCAATCAGGCCGGTGAAGACAACCGCAACGTGGCGCGCATGAGCCTGCTTTTGGCGGGTATGCCGGAAACGGTGACCGGAACCACCATCAACCGGCTGTGCGGCTCGGGACTCGATGCGGTGCTGACCGCCGCGCGCGCCATCAAGGCGGGCGAAGCCGAACTGATGATCGCGGGCGGCACGGAATCGATGAGCCGCGCCCCGTTCGTGATGCCCAAGGCCGAGACGGCGTTTTCACGCAACGCGGAAATCTACGACACCACCATCGGCTGGCGCTTCGTCAACCCCGTGATGAAAAAGCTCCATGGCGTCGATTCCATGCCGGAGACCGGCGAGAACGTGGCCGAGGACTATAAGGTCAGCCGCGAGGATCAGGACGCCTTTGCCCTACGCAGCCAGCAAAAGGCAGCAACCGCACAGGAAAACGGGCGGCTGGCCAGGGAAATCGTCCCGGTCACCATCCCCCAGCGCAAGGGGGACCCGGTGATCGTCGAGAAGGACGAACATCCGCGCGCGACCTCAATCGAAGCGCTGGCCAAGCTGGGCACTCCGTTCAAAAAGGACGGCGGCACAGTGACGGCAGGCAATGCTTCGGGCGTCAACGACGGCGCAGCGGCGCTGATCATCGCTTCGGAAGCGGCGGTCAGGAAATACGGCCTTACCCCGCTGGCCCGGATCGTGGGTGGCGCGACGGCGGGCGTACCGCCCCGCGTGATGGGAATCGGCCCCCTGCCCGCGTCCCAGAAGCTGCTGGCGCGGCTGGGGCTTTCGGCCAGCGATATCGATCTGGTCGAGCTCAACGAGGCCTTTGCCAGCCAGGGGATCACAGTGTTGCGTGGACTCGGGATTGCCGAGGACGCCGGGCATGTGAACCCCAATGGCGGGGCCATCGCACTGGGCCACCCGCTGGGCATGAGCGGGGCTCGCATCGCCGGAACCGCCGCGCTGGAAATGAGCCTTTCGGGCCAGAAGCGGGCGCTGGTCACCATGTGTATCGGCGTTGGCCAGGGTATTGCGGCGGTGCTCGAAGCCGTTTGACGATCGAAGGGGAGCGCCACGCCGGCCCTCCCCTTTTTCCTTGCGGCAAAGACGGGGCTTCATTTTTGCGGCCATGAGGATATTGTCCGGGCGACTTCGCAAGGATGACCCATGACCGACACGCTGCTTTCAACCTTCCGGACTATTGTCGGGCCGCGCCACCTGCTGGTGGGCGACCGCGCCACGCGGCGCTATCGCAAGGGCTATCGCTATGGTGAGGGCAAGGTGCTGGCCGTGGTGCGACCGGGATCGCTGGTCGAGCAATGGCGGGTGCTCAAAGCCGCAGTCGAGGCCGGGGTGATCGTCATCGTGCAGGCGGCCAATACCGGGATCACCGGAGGATCGACGCCCTATGGCGAGGGGTATGACCGGCCCATCGTCATCATCAACACCATGCGCATCGCGCGGGTCGATCTGATCGACAAGGGAAAGCAATTCATCGCCCTGCCCGGCGCGACGCTGGACCGGCTGGAAAAAGCGCTGCGGCCTGTGGGGCGCGAGCCGCATTCGGTGATCGGATCGAGCTGCATCGGCGCGTCGGTGGTCGGCGGGGTGTGCAACAATTCCGGCGGGGCGCTGATCCAGCGCGGCCCGGCCTATACCGAATTTGCCCTGTTCGCGCAGGTCGATGAAACGGGCACGCTGCGACTAGTCAATCATCTCGGCGTGGCGCTGGGCGATGACCCGGAAACCATTCTCGCCCGGCTCGATGGCGGTGATTACAGCGAAAGCGATATCACCTATCAGACCAATCAGCGGGCCTCGGACCACGATTATCACACCCATGTGCGCGACATCGAAGCGCCGACCCCGGCCCGCTTCAACGCCGATCCGCGCAAGCTTTATGAAGCCTCGGGCAGCGCCGGAAAGCTGGCGGTGTTTGCGCTGCGGCTCGACAGTTTTGCTGCCGATACCGAAACGCAGGTGTTTTATATCGGCAGCAATGATGCGGGCGAACTGGCGGAAATCCGCCGGCATATGCTCAGCCAATTCGAGCACCTGCCGATCGCCGGGGAGTATCTGCATCGCGACGGTTACCGGCTGACCCAGACCTATGGCAAGGACACGTTTCTGCTGATCAAGCATTTCGGCACGGACCGGGTGCCAGCGGCCTTTGCGGCCAAAAGCTGGGTGGACGGGATTACCGAAAAGCTGGGGCTGGGGAGCACGCTGACCGACCGCATCGTGCAGATATTCGTCAATCTGTTGCCCGAACACCTGCCCAAGCGGATGAACGCTTATCGCGACCGGTACGAGCACCATCTGATGCTGCGCATGGGCGGCGAGGGTGTCGCCGAGGCGCGGGCCTATCTCAATGCCATCATGCCCTCGGCGAGCGGGGCATTTTTCGAATGCACACCGCAAGAGGGCGCGGACGCGTTTTTGCACCGGTTCGCATTTGGCGGGGCGGCGGGGCGCTATCGCGCCGTACATCCAAACGAAGTCGAGGACATTCTGGCGCTCGATGTGGCGCTGCCGCGCAACGAGATCGACTGGCTGCCGGACCTGCCCGCCGCACTCGACGCGCAGCTCTCATACAAATCGATCTGCGGGCATTTTTTCTGCCACGTCCTGCATCAGGACTACATGGTGAAAAAGGGCGGTGACGTGGAGGCGATCAAGGCGCAATTGCTGGACTTGCTCGACACGCGCGGCGCGGAATATCCCGCCGAGCACAATGTGGGGCATATCTATGAGGCCAAGCCGGCGCTGAAAGACTTCTACAAATCGCTCGACCCGACCAACAGCTTCAATCCCGGCATCGGCAAGACGTCGAAGAAACGGGAATGGGCCTGAGGCCTCGGGGACGCGCAGTCAGCGTTTGGCGGCAGGGCGTTTAGCGGCACGGGCCAGAGCGGCGGCGCGCTCTTTTGCGACCCGGTCGGCGCGTTCTTTTTCAAGACGCATGGCGCGCAGGCGGATGGTCTTGGCGCGGGTCGCTTCCAGAGCGACATCTTCGAGGCGAAGCGCCTCTTTCTGCCGGGCTTCCAGCTCGGCTGCCCGATTTTTCGGGCTCATTTTCGGGGTGGTTGTCATCACTCTCTCACCCTGAGCGCCTGAAACGGAATGAGAGCAGACGCTCTGACTGATTGTTGGTCGCGCTTCCGAAGCGAATAAGTAAGATCACTTATTCTGGAAGTGCTGACTTTCTTGTTGGTCGCACTTCCGAACCGAATAAGTGAGGTCACTTATTCTGGAAGTGCTCCGGAAAAAAGAAAGGCCGCCTTGCGGCGGCCTGTCAGACTTATTCGGAGACCTGGATGTTGGTCGCCGACGAACGGCCATCACGGCCCTTTTCGAGTTCGTAGGTCACGGACTGACCTTCGACGAGGCTGCTCAGACCCGAGCGCTCGACAGCCGAGATATGCACGAAAGCATCCTGGCCGCCCTCATCGGGCTGAATGAAGCCGAAACCCTTGGTGGTGTTGAAAAACTTAACTTTGCCCGAGATCATCATGGATCCTTTCGAATGGCGAAAGTCTTGCCAGCGACATGCTGACAAGGCCGGCCCGACGATAGACGCCGTGCCTAAACGTCCTGCATTTAAGGATATCCAAGTGACCGGCAAGCCGGCAGATCAGGTAGCCAAGAGCATCAAACGTGTTGCGTCATCATATAGTGCTATTGCGGTTGAAACAAGGCCTGTTCACATCGCGGTGAACGGGACGGCAGCACCGCCCCGTTGCGCTCAGATCAGCCAAGGATCGCCCGCGTCGCCTGGGCCGTCTTGTCGACAACGATATCGGCCTCCTCGCGCGTGAGACAAAGCGGGGGGGCGAAACCGATGATATCACCCTGGGGCATGGCGCGGGCAATAACCCCGAGCTTGACCATTTCGGCAACGATGCGGGGGGCGACTTTTTCGTCGGCGTCAAAAAAGGTGGTGGTGTCACGATCCTTGACCAGTTCGACGGCGCACAGCATCCCCTCGCCGCGGATTTCGGCGACATTGGGGTGATCGCCCAGCGCTTCGGCCATCCGGGCGTTGAGATAGGCCCCGGTCTCGCCGGCGTTGTTCACCAGCCCAAGCGTATCGATCAGCTTGAGGTTGGCCACACCGGCGGCGGCGCAAATCGGGTGGGCGGAATAGGTCCAGCCATGGCCGATGGGCCCGTTTTCATCGGTGCCGCGCATCAGCACCTCCCAGACCCTGTCGCCGATGATCGAGCCTGACAGTGGCGCATAGGCCGAGGTGAGGCCCTTGGCGATGGTGATGATATCGGGGCGCATACCGTAATGGTCCGAGCCCATCATGGTGCCCAGCCGCCCGAAACCGGTGACCACCTCGTCGACGATCAACAGGATATCGTGGCGATCGAGCACCTGCTGAATGGCCTGCCAGTAACCAGCGGGCGGAGGCACGATGCCGCCGGTGCCCAGAACCGGCTCGCCGATAAAGGCGGCGATGGTGTCCGGCCCCTCGCGCTGGATCAGCGCTTCGAGTTCATTGGCGCAATGGGCGACGAAATCGGCCTCGCTCATCGCCTTGTCCTTGCGACGCAGATAATAGGGCGCTTCGGTGTGCAGGATCGGGGAGAGCGGCAGATCGAACTTATTGTGGAAGCTCGCCAATCCGGTCAGCGAACCGGTCATCAGGCCCGAGCCATGATAGCCGCGCCAGCGCGAGATGATTTTCTTTTTCTCGGGCCGCCCGAGGATGTTGTTGTAATACCAGACCAGCTTGATGTTGGTTTCGTTGGCATCGGACCCGCCAAGGCCGAAATAGACCTTGCTCATCCCGGCGGGCGCGCGGTCGAGGATCATCTTCGAAAGGGTGATCGAGGCCTCGGTGCCGTGGCCGACATAGGCATGATAATAGGCCATCTCGCGCGCCTGCTCGGCGATCGCGTCGGAGATTTCGGTGCGGCCATATCCGGCATTGACGCAATAGAGCCCGGCAAAGGCATCGAGCAGGCGATTGCCGTCGCGGTCCTCGATATAGACCCCCGATCCCCCGGTGACGATCCGCGTGGGCGTCTCACCGCGCGCATGCTGGGCAAGATGGGTTGAGGGATGGAAGAAGTTTTCCCGGTCCCAGTGGTCGAGTTGATCGTTGGTCAGCATGGCGGTGATCCTTGGTGGTTCAGTCTTGAAAGATTGTGCGTGGGGCGGGCTCTGCGCACCCCTCATCCGACCTTTCGCTGTCGCGAAAGCCCACCTT
>NZ_DATMGM010000057.1:0-24340 GCF_035555455.1 Pelagibacterium sp.
ACTGGACCGGCTCGACCGGGTGGCGCGCGAGATGGGCGTGGTCGCCCCGGTGTCGATGCGGGTGAACCCCGATGTGGACGCCAGGACCCACGCCAAGATCTCGACTGGAAAGTCGGAAAACAAGTTCGGCATTCCGTTCGAGCGGGCCGAAGAAGTGTATGCGCGCATCGCCCAGGCGGAGAATTTGCGGGCGGTGGGTGTCGATATGCATATCGGCAGCCAGATCACCGATCTGGAGCCGTTCGATAACGCCTTTGCGCTGATGGCGGACCTGGTGGGGCGGCTGCGGGCCGAAGGCCACACCATCGAGCATGTGGATGTGGGCGGCGGGCTGGGCATACCCTATCGCCACGACGCGCCTGCGCCGCCGGACCCGCTGGCCTATGCCGAAGTGGTCAAATCCCGCATCGCCTCGCTGGGCTGCAAGCTGATCATCGAGCCGGGCCGGCTGATCGCGGGCAATGCCGGAATTCTGGTGATGAAGGTGGAATATATCAAGCGCACCGGGCGCAAGACCTTCGTCATCGTCGATGCGGCGATGAACGATTTGCTGCGGCCAACGCTCTATGAGGCCCATCACGATATTCTGCCGGTGAGCGAAGCGGCGGCGGACGCCAAGCTCAACCGCGCTGATGTGGTGGGGCCGGTGTGCGAAACCGGCGACTATCTCGCGCTCGATCGCGAACTGCCCAAGCTGGCCGAAGGCGACCTTTTGGCGGCAATGACGGCGGGAGCCTATGGGGCTGTAATGAGCGGGACCTACAACACCCGCCCGCTGATCCCCGAAGTGCTGGTCGATGGCCCCCGCTGGCACGCCATCCGCCCGCGCCAGACGCTTGATGAGCTGATTGGGCTGGACAGCGTGCCGGAGTGGTTGGGGTAAGGGGGGCTGAAGCGGGGTGGGAAGGGGACAGACGGGTTTTGGGCTGGAAGGGGCGGAAGTTGTCTTCCAGCGACGCAAGAAACCGTCGCGCAAGAGAGGCTTTCGAGCCTGACTTTAGCGACGGAAATTTTCTTGGACGGGCAGTACCGACGATTTTGACTTCGGCTTAGGATAATCGCGTCAGCACTGTTCGGGTGGCTTTCCCGACGGCCTTCATGAATTGTGCGCGGCTCGGCTGTCCGAAGGAGCTTGGTCGCGCTCAGTCATGCCGTAGTCGCGCATGACCTGAGCGATGCGCAGACGGTATTCGCGAAAAACGCCGCCGCGCCCCATCGCCTGCGCGCGTCTGTGTTCGGCTGTATTGCGCCAGCGAACCACGGCGTCTTCGCTCTCGAAGAAGGATAGCGAAAGCACCTTGTCCGGATTGGTGAGGCTCTTGAACCGCTCGACCGAAATAAATCCTTCGGACCCGTCGAGAAGCGACCGCAACTCGGCGGCGGTATCGAGATAGGCGGCTTCCTGTCCTTCGGCTGGTTCAACCTCGAAGATGACCGCGATCATGTCTTGCTCCCATGCGGCGCGGAGGCGAGCTTGAGGAAGGTCCGGTCCTCGCGCAGCAGAAACCGCTCGCGCATGGAGAATTCGTAGTTCTCGCGGCCGAGCGGGTCAGCGGCCAGCCGTGCGCGATAAGTCTCGTAATCGGCAAGGCTGGCGATATTGTAGATACCATAAGCCAGCGTGGTCGATCCTTCATGCGGCGCGAAATAACCTATGAGGTCCGCACCGCAACGCGGGATCGCCTCCCCCCAGTTGCGGGCGTATTGGGCGAACTTCTCCTTCTTGGTCGGGTCGATGTGATAGCGGATGATGCAAGTCAGCATGGCGGTTTCTCCGGTTGATTCAGGCCAAAGATAAGGGATGTTGTGCCGCACATGTTTCGGTTAGGATCGAACTATGAAAGAAGGTCCGGATATCGCCCGCATTGCCGCTTTGATCGGTGATCCTGCCCGTGCGAACATGCTGGTCGCGTTGATGAGCGGTAAGGCGCTTACCGCAACCGAACTGGCTGCCGAGGCCGGGATCACAGCGCAGACGGCGAGTTCGCATCTTGCCCGGCTGCACGAGGGCGGGCTATTGCTTCCGCGCAAACAAGGCCGTCATAAATATTTCGCGCTCGCATCGACCGAGGTGGCGAGCGTTCTGGAGGCTCTTATGGGCCTTGCCGCCGATTCCGGACTTCTCCGCAGTCGCACAGGTCCAAAGGACAAGGCACTGCGACAGGCTCGCATCTGCTATAATCATCTGGCCGGCGACATGGGTGTCCAGATGTTTGACAGCCTGGTGGCGCAAGGTTATCTCGCGTGGGATGGCGGCCGATTGCGGCTGACTGAACCGGGTCGGGACTTTGCGGCCGGGCTAGGTATCGACGTTGGTAAGCTAACCGCCAGCCGCTCGGAGCTATGCCGGGAGTGTCTCGATTGGAGCGAACGTCGCTCGCATCTGGCGGGCAGTCTTGGGCGAGCGATGCTCGCACGGTTTGTCGAGATGGGCTGGGCGCGCGTGGACAAATCGACGCGCATTGTCACATTCACGCCGTCGAGCTTGCGCCAATTCCGCTCGATGTTCGACCTCCGAGACGCTGCATAGAAGCGCAGAGTCCGTTGCTGATATCGCAAAATCCCAAAAACCTGCGACACGTTTTGTCTGTCGCTCTATGTTCGGTTTGTGATCCCGCGATCAAGCTCTTGAACGGCTTGAATGGGTCGGAAGCGGACGGGGGAGCGTCTGGGTGCGTTTTGATCTCGGATCGAAAGCGATCAGCGGCTGCTCATTGATCCGTAGGCTTGCAGCCCTGTATGGGATGGCATGGGAGACATGGCAGCGGCGGAAAGCCCGCCCATCCCCTCACAGCGCCGAGCGGGCGAGGGGGATGATTTCGGCGGGGATGCCGGAGAGGGCGTCGTTGACCTTTTCGACCAGCTGGGCGAGCGAAAAGGGCTTGCCGAGGACGTCATAGATCAGGGCGTCGAGGCCGTGGGCGCGTTCGCGCTGGTCGGCAAAGCCGGTCATCAGGAGGATGGTGATATCGGGGAACTGCGCGCCGACAGCGAGCGCCAGACCAATGCCGTCCATCACCGGCATCTTGATGTCGGACAACAGCAGGTCGAAGCGGCCTTCTTCGGCAATGGCGGCTTCGAGCGCGAGCCCGCCATCGGAGGTTTCAATAACCTCATGGCCAGACATTTCCAGCGCCCGGGTTACGAATGCGCGGACGTTGTCATCGTCTTCGGCAACAAGAATACGTGCCATGGCTGGGTCAACCCCCGTCGTTTTCTGGAACCGGCCAACGGCCCGTCCCGATCCTAAACTCTTGTGCGTTCTTCAACCCGTGAGCGGGCTCACCGGTTCCGCTCCCGCCTGCCTTCGACGAAGCTCAGCCTCACCGTGGTCGCCCCTTGCGGAGGGCCGGTGAGCTGGGCATCGACGGCAAGCACGTCGCCGGGCAGAATGTTGCGGGTGGCCGGATTGACCGTCCACTCGTAAAGCACCTCATCATCGGCATCCAAAAGCGAAACGAGCACCGATGGAACGAAGGCTAAGCGATTCGTTATGTTGGAAATCTTAGCGTTGACGATGATGACGCTGTTTCCGTCGCGGGTGGTTCGCAAAGTCTTAACGTCGACAAAGTCGAGCCCGATCACATTGGTGCCCAGCCCGACAAGGCGATAGAGCCCGTCCATCTGCGGAAGGGCGGCAACGATGGGGGTGCGCAGCACGAGCCCGGCGGCCACCACGCCGATCAGCACGGTGAAGATGACCACCCGCATGGCGCGGCGGAACCGGGCCAGCGGCATGGCGGCCAGCATGCCGCGCCGCCTGCGGGCCAGCGCCCTTGTGCGCGCCGAGTGTCCGGCGGCATCGAAGGGCTGCGGGGGAAAGGGCGCGTCGTCTTCGGGCGCGGGCAGATCGGGGGAAACGGGTGCAGCGTCCGCTTCGGGCGGTTCGGATGCCGGAAAGGCGGATTGGGGCTCGATCTGGAGGAAGGCGGCATCGAGCAGCGCTTCGTCGGCGGGGGAAAACAGCACGTCGCGATCGGCGCGGAACGCCAGTTCATCATCGCTGGGATCGGGGTCTGTGGCCGCGGGCGGAGCGGGGAAACCCGGCGTTGCGTACCAAAGGCCGGCGCAATTGGCGCACTGGACCTGCCGCCCGGCGGCGCTGAGCGCATCGGACGCTACCCTGTAGCGGGTCTGGCAATTGGGGCAGGTGATGAGCACGCGAAAAGAGCCCGGCGGTTGAGCACAATAGGTTGGCCTGAAACCTAGGGCATGGGGGGTTAAGACTCCTCAAACGCGGGGGCCGGAGCAGGCGGCGTGGGCCGGGTCGGCGCGAAAAAGCTGGGGAAAGCGGAGCCGTGCCGCAAAGCCGTCCCGATCGGCGGGCATGGGCAGGGCATGGCGGATATTGCGGGCGGCGCGGCGACCGGAATCAGGGGCGTTTTTCATCGAGTCCATCGGATGGCTGTGCGCCCTGAACTCCTTGTTTTGTCGCGCTTGCGAACCGAACAAGTGGTACACACTTGGTCTGGAAACGCTCTAGTATGCCGCCACCCAGATTTGATTCGCGGGAAGGGTTCGGTTTGATCGCGTTCGACAATGTTGGCCTTAGATACGGTCACGGGCCGGAAATCCTCAAAGACCTGACCTTTTCGATTTCGCCGGGGTCGTTTCATTTCCTGACCGGGCCATCGGGGTCGGGCAAGACCTCGCTGTTGCGGCTGCTGCTGCTCTCGCTCAAGCCCACGCGCGGGGCCGTCTCGATGTTCGGCGAGGACGTGACCGATCTCGACCGCGACCGGCTGTTGCAGATGCGCCGCCATATCGGCATCGTGTTCCAGGAATTCCGGCTGCTCGATCACCTGACCACGTTTGAAAACGTCGCGCTGCCGCTGCGGGTGCGCGGGCAGACCGAGGCGAGCTATCGCGGCAATGTGGAAGAACTGCTCGACTGGGTCGGGCTGGGCGACCGCATGGATGCGCAGCCGGCGGTGCTCTCGGGCGGGGAAAAGCAGCGCGCGGCCATCGCTAGGGCGGTGATCGGCAATCCCGATATCCTTTTGGCGGACGAGCCGACCGGGAACGTCGACCCGGAACTGTCCGAGCGCTTGCTGCATCTGTTCGAACAGCTCAACCGGATGGGCACCACGATTATTCTTGCCACCCACGAGGTGGCGCTGCTCGACAAGTTCGACTATCCGCGCATGCTCTTGAACGAAGGGGAGCTGACCATCCATGAGTGAGGGGATCAAGCTCAGCTTCAGCCGACCCAACCCCATCGTGCCCGAGCAATCGGTGGCGGGGCGCACCCTGATGCTGCTGATCGGCATCATGACGTTTTTGTCCTGCGTCACCTTCGGGGGCGTGCTGCTGGTGCAGAAATCGGCCATGGGCTGGTCGGCGGAAGTGGGGCGGGAGCTGACCATCCAGATCCGCCCGCTCGACGGGGAAGTGATCGATTCCAACTTGCGGCTGGCGGTGTCGCTGTCGGAAGCGGTGCCGGGGGTGGCGAGCGCGCGGGTGCTCACCATCGCCGAGAGCGAGGCGCTGCTGGAGCCCTGGCTGGGGCCGGGGCTGGACCTGTCGGACCTGTCGGTGCCGCGGCTGGTGATCGTGCAGCTTGCCGACCCTAATGCCGCCGATATCGCGCGGCTGGAAAGCGAGATCGCCGCCATTCCCGGCGCGACGCTGGAAACCCACGCCGCCTGGCGGGTGCAGCTCAACACCATGGCCGGGACGATCGTGATTTCCGGCATATTGGTGCTGGGGCTGATCCTTGTGGCCACGGCGCTGGCCATCGTGTTTGCGACGCGCGGCACCATGTCGACCAACCGCGAAATCGTCGACGTGCTGCATTTCATCGGCGCGTCCAACCGGTTCATTGCCGGGGAATTCCAGGGACGCTTCCTGCTGCTCGGCCTCAAGGGCGGACTGGCGGGCGGGCTGGCGGCGATCGTGTTTTTCATCTTCGCGGGCACCGCGATGAGCACGGTGGTGCCGGAAACCTCCAGCGCCCAGCTGGGGGTGCTGTTCGGCCAGTTTGCGCTGGGAGTGAGCGGGATTTTCGGCATTATCGGCGTGGTGCTGGTGATTGCCGGGCTGACGGCCATCACCTCGCGGTTGACCGTGCGGCGCTTTCTCAGCCAGATTTCCTGACGGCGCAGCGGGCAGGTTTGCCTGTCCGCAGAGGGATGCCGCTTCCGGTTTTATCAGACAAAGACTGACCCATGATCTTTCAGGCTCTGCGCTCGCTGGTGTTTTATCTGGTGTTTTTCGTCCACACGATTCCGCTGGCAATCGTGATCGGGCTGATGGCCAAGCTCACGCCGGGCTGGCGCGGAGCGGGCTGGGCGCTGGGGCAATACTGGAACAGCGCCAATCTGTTTTTCCTGCGCTGGCTGGTGGGCATTCGCACCCGCGTGACGGGAGCGGAAAACATCCCGGAAGGCGGAGTGATCATCGGGGCCAAGCACCAATCGGATTGGGATATTTTCGCCATTCTGCCGCATGTGGGGCACCCCGCCTTCATCGCCAAGAAAGAGCTGCTCGACATCCCGCTGTTCGGCTGGGCGGCCAAATGGATGGACACCATTCCGGTGGACCGCAAGCGGGGCAAGGACGCGCTGCCGCTGATGATGGCGGGCGCAAAAGACGCTCTGGAGCGCGGGCGGCGGGTAATCATTTTTCCCGAAGGGACGCGCCGCGCGCCGCTCGATGTGCCCGCCTATCGCAGCGGGATCGTCAAGATGTATCTGGCGCTGGACGTGCCGGTGGTGCCGGTGGCGCTGACCTCGGGGCTGTATTGGGGGCGCAACAGCCTCGTGCTGTGGCCGGGCACGGCGCGGGCGAAATTCCTCGAACCGATCCTGCCGGGGCTGAGTGGGGAGGAGTTTCTCGCCACATTGATCGAGCGCATCGAAACCGAGACCAACCGCATGGTGCTCGAAGACGCGCGCGAGGGCCTGGCACGCCCGATTTCACCGCGCCTGCGCGAGCGCCTCGATGCCCTGGAAGCCGAAATCGGCGCGGAGCTGTAATCGGGCGAAAGGCGGCGCGCGCTACTGCATGTAGTGTGTGTGGTAAAATTTTATACAATATGTTGACAGTTTTGGTGTCTGGTGCGATTCTGACTCATCGGCGCCCTTGACGCATGCGCTGATTTGTTCTATTTTTGTTCTTCTTGCTTGGCTGATGCCGGAACGCGATCCGTCCGGACGTGCGGCGCGACAAGCATGAGGAGATGCAGAAGGCCGGATGCGAGGTGGCCATGATCGGGGTGAGACAAGCGACAGACACGGGGGCACCGGCTGCGGTCGTTGTGTGGACGGGACGGTCGGGACGACGCTATCCGCTGTTGCGCGAGAGTGAAGCCGGCGCAGCGCTGGCACCGGGGCGGCTCTATGCGCTCGAAGCGGAAGAGGCGATCCGCTGGGCGGGAACGGCGGAGGATTTGATTGCCGATTCCACGTCGCGCACGAGATTCCGGCGTCTGATGGCGGCCGGCGCGCGGCTGTTGTCGCTGGTGGCGCCTGCGGATCCGCTGGCGGTGATGACGCTGGTGTGGGACCTCGAAGGCAGCCACGATGGTGCAGGCCAACACGCGGCATAGGGGTGTGCGTTTCTGCTAGGGGCGGGCTGGGGAGGCGCATATAAGAAATTTTATTCCCAACGGGGACGTGATTTGCTAAGCGGAGGGCGTGGTCCCGTAGCTCAGCAGGATAGAGCATCAGATTCCTAATCTGAGGGTCACTGGTTCGAATCCAGTCGGGATCACCATTGGAGTCAAGCTCTCTTCGATCATAGATTTTGCGCAGGTGGCTGCGGGTGCAGCGCTTTCGCGCGGGCGGTACCGCTGTGCCGCGTTTCGGTAGGGTCTGCCGCGTGGGAGAGCCATGCGGGGCGCAAACGGGGCGGCGGACGGGCACGGCGCGCAAACGGTGAAGGCGGGCGGGGAGCAGCGGCACGATAGAGGCAGGCCGGGGGGCTAAATCATCCACGCGGGAGGTCTCAAATCGGGCCGAGGCAGCGCTGCAAGCGGCGGTAAGGATCCGGCTGGGCGGAGGGCGCGGCGGGAGTGAGGCTGAGGAGAGGAGCCGAGAGGCTCGTGGAGGTGAGGGAGGAGGGCAACGCGGGGATGGGGCGCGGTTAGGCGTGTTGGATGGGGCGGGCGGTGAAAACGGCATCTTGCCGATGTCGGGGCATGGCTTTGGCAAAATGCAGGGCGCGTTTCGGCCTGGCTGTAAGTTGGCAGCGGTAAATCCGTAAATCGGGGGCAAATAGAGTCAAGTACACGCTTTAATCCCGCATTGTGGGGCCAGATTTGACTTTTTTCGCCGTAAGTCCAATATAATGAGCATGCGCACAGCATCTCATGTCTATTTCCGACTTTATACAGGCGGCCGCAAAATAGGCTGAGCGCCTGACGTTATTGCCTGCGAAGTGCAAGCGCAGCGTCGGGGCAAACAGCATGATCTCAATCCTGGCCCCGGTTCCACCCGTACCGCAGCGCATTGGCGCGCGTCCGGAGGAATCGGGTCTTCAGCGAAAGGTGACCACGATGACTTTCAAATACACCTATACCTTTCCCATCAACGGCTCTGACAAGGTCCAGCGCTTCAAGCAATGGGCGCAGGCGCACGTCCCCGGCATGGCCTTCAGCCTTCCGCCCCAGACCCCGATCAAGACCGTGACCATGACGGTGATGCTCCAGTCGATGGAAGACCGGAAAATGCTGATGGAAAAACTGGCGGGCGTCCGAATCTGAGCGAGCAGGGGGGCGGCTCGTTTCGGCAAGGCAACCGCGCGACGTCGGCGGGAAGGCGATTTTGTTACCTGCTCTGCTGTGACGAAGGCCGCAGGTGTTCCTTTAATCGCTGTGCTCCGCCGGACCTCAGCGCCCCTCATCCGCCCCTTTTGGGGCACCTTCTCCCCGGCGGGGAGAAGGGAAGGCAGGCAGCGCTGGGCTTTTTGCTTTTCTTGGCATCGCCAGCGACAATCCGCAGCGCTGCCGGTTACTGGATCCCGGATCAAGTCCGGGATGACCACAAGCGGATAAACTGGGTTAGGGGACAGAGGCGGGGCGCTCGTGGCGCATGGATATGAGGTGTGGGGAGAGCACCGGCTGTCCGCAAGATGCTCCGATGCGACTGTGGTGTCTTGATGGGCTGCAGTGGCCCTTTCGCCCCGCCGCTGTCATCCCGGACGTGAGCCGGGATTCAGTAACCGCCGGCGCCAGCGTTTCCTTCTACACCCGTTGCGCTATGCCGCCGCCGCGTTTCTGCGAAGCTCGGCGCCCCTCATCCGCCCCTTTGCGGCACCTTCTCCCCGGCGGGGAGAAGGGAAGGTGGGCAGCGCGGGGATTTTCGTTTTTCTTGGCATCGCTAACGATAGCCCGCAGCGTTGCCGTTTACTGGATCCCGGATCGGGTCCGGGATGAACGCAAGGGGGGAAATGTGGGTTAGGGGATAGAGCCGGGGCGCTCGTGTCGCATGGAGATGGGGTGTGGGGAGAGCCCCGGGTGTCCGCAAGATGCTCCGATGCGACAGTGCTGTCTTGATGGGCTGCAGTGGCCGTTTTGCCCCACCGCTGTCATCCCGGTCCTGAGCCGGGAGCCGGTAACCGCCAGCGCATCTATCCAAACCGTTGCAACATGTTATCGGATGTATCCCGGCGGACCTAAGCCGGTGAGGCGGCGGAAGCGTTCTGCGCCAACGGGGTAAAAATCCGTTTGGGTTCGGGGGAAATCGACTATGGTGGCGCGGAATGCGAAACGGGGGAGACTGTTCTGCCGGGCGCATGACCGTTTCGGCTGCCCGTTGGCGGCACTTCTTTTCAGCCCGGAGCTATTTGATGACCGCCGTTCTGGCCAAACTTTCCCGCGCCATCGATGAGCTCGAACGCGCCCTTGCCGGCAGTCGTCATACGCCTGCCGACCGCCTCAGGCTCAAGGCAGAGCTTGAAACCCATATCCAGAGAATCGACGAATTGCGGCAGCGGCTGTAACGCGGGCTGAGCGTCAGGCGCTTCGGGTCGTCTGTGGGAAGAACAGGATTTTTGATCCGGTGATGGGTGTCCAGCGCCAGACAGGAAAAGGGGCAGTGTGTGCTGCCCCTTTTTTTTATTGATCAGAAATTGTCCTTGGCCTTGCGCAGGGCGCCGAACACCTGCCAGGCGGGGGCCCCGGCGAGGTCCATGGATTTGGCAAGCTCGGGATCGTCGGCGCGCAGGAACGGGTTTGCAGCGAGTTCGTCGGACAATAGCGCCGGGATGGTCGCTTCGCCCGCGTCGAGCTGGCGTTGAACCTCTTCGGCACGGGCCTTGAGGGCGGCGTTGTCGGGATCGACCGAGAGGGCGAACTTTGCGTTCGAGAGCGTATATTCGTGGCCGCAATAGATGCGGGTTTCGCCCGGCAGCGCCTTGAGGCGGACAAGGCCCTTCCACATACCTTCGGCGTCGCCTTCAAACATGCGGCCCACGCCGAGCGAGAACAGCGCATCGGCGGAAAACAGCGCCGCCGCGTCGGCGGAGAAATAGGCGATGTGGCCGAGGGTGTGGCCGGGGACGTCGATCACGGCGAATTCGGTTTCGCCCAGTTTGACGGTGTCGCCGCCCGAAACCAGGGTGTCGAGGCCGGCAATCTTGCCCGATTCAAGGCTGGGGCCGGTGACTTTCACATCGGGAAAGCGGCGCTTGAGCGGGGCGATGGCGTCGGTGTGGTCGGGGTGGTGGTGGGTGACGAAAATATCGGTGAGGGTCCAGCCGCGCTTGTCGAGCTCGGCCACGATCGCGCTTTCTTCGCCCGCATCGATGGACGCAACGCGGCCCGAGGCGGTATCGCGCACCAGATAGCCGAAATTGTCGCTGAGAAGGGGGAACATGGCGATTTCGAGCGGCATGAGGGGCTCTCCTTGATGTGTGGTACAAAGGCCGGGTGAACTGGCGCCCGGACATGACGAAAAAGGCCAAATGGCGAGGGGAGCGCGTGGAACGGGACTCCGATACCTGCCATTTGGCCTTTTTCGTCCCCGCCTGCAAGGGCGTGGACCCAAGGAACATCCGGGCAGACCATAGGCCGCGGGGCAAGGGCATGCAAGGATCGGACGGAGCGGTTTGACCCGCAGCCGCCAAAAGCCCAAATAGGGCACACATCACTGGATGGAGCGCCAATGACTCCGGACGTCGAAAGCCTGATCGCCTTTTACAAGTCTCCGCTGGGGCGGTTGTCGCGCGAGTTGATCCGCACGCAGGTGAGCGCTCTGGCCGGGGACGTGACCGGCCAGCGCCTTTTGGGCCTGGGCTTTGCCACACCCTATCTGCGCGGGGCGCTCAAGGGTGCCGAACGGGTGCTGGCCTTTATGCCAGCCCGGCAGGGGGCATCGAGCTGGCCGCGCGAGGGGCCATCGCACACGGTGCTGTGCGACCCGCTGGAAATGCCGCTTACCGATGCGTCCATGGATATGGTGATCCTGGTCCATGCGTTCGAGCACGTGGCCGACGCCGAGGAGCTGATGCGCGAGTTGTGGCGGATCTGTGCGCCCAATGCGCATCTGATCATCGTCGTGCCGCGACGGCGCGGGCTGTGGGCCGGGTTCGATACCAACCCGTTCGGGTATGGCGAGCCCTATTCACGGGCGCAGATGGACCGGCTGTTGCGCGACCATTCGTTTACCCCCGTGGCCTGGCGCGATTGCCTGTTCCTGCCGCCGATCCATTCGGGGCCGGTATTGCGGGCGGCGCGGGCTTTTGAGCGGATCGGGCGGGTTTTCGGGCCGACCTTTGCCGGGGCGATGTGCGTGAAGGCCAAAAAGGAACAGTTTCCGGCTGTGGTGCGGCGCAAGCGGGTGGAAAAAGCGCTGGCCAGTCCGGAATTGAGCCCGCAGACGGCGCGGCTGGGATCATAGGCGGCAGACGACGGAGGCGATTGCGTTCGGGGGGCTGTTTCACTATGGTCCCGCGCGGCCCAAGAGGGCTTGTCTTTACCTGCCCAAGCAACGCCAACAAGTGATTTCACGATGACCGACAGACCCGTTCCGCAGCCGGGGATTCTCAACATTTCCCCCTATGTTCCGGGCCGGTCGAGCGCGCCGGGCCAGACGAAAGTGATCAAGCTTTCGGCCAATGAGTCGCCGCTTGGGGCGAGCCCCAAGGCTGTCGAGGCGTATCGCGGCGTCGCTGACGCGCTCGAAATCTATCCCGAAGGGTCTTCGCGGGCGCTGCGGACGGCGCTGGGCGAGGTGCACGGCATCGACGCGGAACGGATCATCGTGGGGGCCGGGTCGGACGAAATCCTGCACCTTCTGGCCCAGACCTATCTGGGGGAAGGCGACGAGGCGATCATGAGCCAATACGGCTTCATGGTCTATCCGATCATCACCCGCGCGGCGGGAGCCGAGCCGGTCGTGGCACCGGAGGCCGACTATCGCTCGGACGTCGACGCGCTGCTGGCGGCGGTGACTGAGCGCACGAAAATCGTGTTCCTCGCCAATCCCAACAACCCTACCGGCACCTATCTGTCGGCGGCTGAACTGGACCGGCTGCATGCCGGGCTGCCGTCCCATGTGCTGCTGGTGATCGATTCCGCTTATGCGGAATATGTGACTGCAAACGATTACGGGGTCGGGATTTCGCTGGTCGAGCGCAGTGACAATGTGGTCATGGTGCGGACGTTTTCGAAGGTGGGGCTCGCGGCGGCGCGGATCGGCTGGCTGTACGGGCCCGACCATCTCGTCGATGCGGTCAACCGCATCAGGGGGCCGTTCAACGTTTCGGTGCCCGGGCAGGTGGCGGCCGAAGCGGCAACGCGGGACGTGGCGTTCACCAAGGCGCTGCGCGACCATAACGGGCAGTGGCGCGACTGGCTGACGGAACACATCGCGTCCAACCGGCTGCGGGTGCTGCCCAGCCAAGGCAATTTCATTCTGGTGCTGTTTCCCGACACACCGGGCCAGACGGCTGCGGAAGCCAATGCGGCGCTGCTGGCGCGGGGCCTGGTGGTGCGCGAAATGGGTGGATACGGCATCGATAACGGGCTGCGCATCTCGATCGGCAGCGCCGAGGCGATGGAAGCGGTGGCCGCGTGCCTCGCAGACTTCATGGACGGACAATGATCGAAAAACTGGCTCTTATCGGCATCGGCCTGATCGGCTCGTCTATCGCGCGCGGTGCGCGGCAGGCAGGCCTCGCCAAGACCATCGCCATTGCCACGCGGCGCGAGGAAACCCTCGATGAAGCGCGGGAATTGGGGCTGGGCGATATCTACACCACCGATGCCGCCGAAGCGGTCGAGGGGGCGGACCTCGTCATCCTGTGCTCACCGGTGGGCACCTATGAGGCGCTGGCGCGGCGGATCGGGCCGCATTTGAAGCCCGGCGCGATCCTCTCCGATGTCGGATCGGTCAAGGAACATGTGGTCAATGTCGTCGGCCCGCATGTGCCCGAGGGTGTGCATTTCGTGCCCGGACACCCGCTGGCGGGGACCGAGCATTCGGGCCCGGCGGCGGGGTTTGCGGCGCTGTTTAAGAACCGCTGGTGTGTGTTGACCCCGCCCGAGGGAACGGACCCTGAAGCGGTGGACAAGCTGGCGGCGTTCTGGCGCGGGCTGGGCTCGAATGTGGAAACCATGCCGGCGGGGCACCATGATCTGGTGCTGGCCATCACCAGCCACGTGCCGCACCTTGTGGCCTACAATATCGTGGGCACCGTGGACGACCTCGAACACGCGACCAAATCGGAAGTGATCAAGTTCTCCGCGTCGGGGTTCCGTGATTTCACCCGCATTGCCGCGTCGGACCCGGTGATGTGGCGCGACGTGTTTCTGACCAACCGCGACGCGGTGCTCGAAATGCTGGGACGGTTTCTGGAAGATCTCAGCGTATTGCAGCGGGCAGTGCGCGTGGGCGATGGCGAGGCGCTGGAGGAATTGTTCACCCGCACCCGCGCCGTGCGCCGCTCGATCATCGAAGCGGGGCAGGAAACCGCAGCGCCCGACTTCGGACGTCCGCACGAGAACGGGACGAGTTCCTGACCGGATCGAATCAGGTTGGGCTCAAAACAGCGGCGGGATCGCAGCGATGGGGATCACGCCGACCACCACATTGCCATTGGTGATGGTGAGACGCTGACGGGCGACGCCGTCTTCGCCGGGACTGCCCAGACCGATCTGGGCAATGGACGGGTCGCCCACCAGCCGCGCGATGCGCTCGGCAACCCCTTCTGAGGCGAGGTCGAGGCTGGCATTGATCAGCCCCGCTTCGGACAGCTTTGCCTCGCCAGTGGCGACCAGCGACAGGCCCTCGGCGCTGGCGTTGAGTTCGCGCAGGGTCAGTTCGCCCCCCAGAGCCTGCCAGAAGCCCAGCACCTGAGGATCGCCCCACAGGGCCGGATCGGGCAGGCCGGAGAGCCGTGCGTCAACGGTGATCTTGCCGCCGGAAATATCGTAGGCGGCGCTGTCGATCCCATCGAACAGGGAATAGGCATCATAGACGCGCCCGGCGCCCGGCTGGGACTCAGACGGGGTGGCGTCGATCAGATGCACCTCGCCGCGATCGGCGGTGGCGATCACCGTTTCGCCCATAAGGGTATCGGCATAGACCAGATCATCGGCGATGGCGGAAAACCGCTCGATGGCCCCATCGTTGAGGCGCAGGCTGGCGTGGAGATTGGACCAGCGCACCTCTTGTGCGGTACCGGTGAAGGCGTCGGTTACCATGGCCGGGCCGGTGGCGAAGACCTGGATATGAAAGGGGCGGTAAAACAGCGCGGTGCCGGTGATGTCGGCCAGATCGATGGCGATATCGCCCGAAACCAGATGCGCGCCCTTGCAGTGCGGCGAGAATGAGAACGGCGCGCCGCCCACGGTGAGGTCGTCGCAGACGAGGCGCGGCGCGCTGACCCCATCGGCAGTGGCCAGCATCGCAACCTCGTCGCGAACCTGTCCGGCAACAAACATCCAGCCGGCCATCCACAGCAGGGCAAGGCCGATGACGACGACGATCATGATGATAAAGCGCTTCATGGGGGCTTCTTAGCCGGTTCGGCGGCGCGCGTCATGAGGCAAAACGCGGCGGCGTGACGAAACGGGCGCTTGCACGGGATCGGGGGCCGTGTCACATCAGGCGCCATGTCTGCTGCCTCCGCTTCCACGCACTGGGTTTTCGGCTACGGCTCGCTGATCTGGCGGCCCGGATTTGCGTTTGAACGCTCGGAACGGGCCTTGGCCGGGGGCGTGCACCGCAGGCTGTGCATCTATTCCCACATCCATCGCGGCACCCGCGACCATCCGGGGCTGGTGTTCGGGCTCGAACGGGGCGGGGCGTGCGTAGGCACCGCTTTCAAGGTGGCCAGTAGCGATTGGGACGCGGTG
Organism: Pelagibacterium sp.; assembly: GCF_035555455.1. Taxonomy (GTDB): domain Bacteria; phylum Pseudomonadota; class Alphaproteobacteria; order Rhizobiales; family Devosiaceae; genus Pelagibacterium. The sequence goes on from NZ_DATMGM010000057.1 coordinate 15,302, forward strand.
CGGGCCTATCTGCAGGAGCGTGAGCAGGTCACCGCCGTTTATGTGGAGACGGTGCGCCCGGTGCGGCTGGCCAGCGGCGAAAAGGTCGAGGCGCTGACCTTTGTGACCGACCGCACCCATGAGCAATATGCCGGGCGGCTCTCGCTCGACGAGCAGTACCGGCTGGTGAGCCGGGCGGTGGGGCAATCGGGCGCCAATGTCGATTATGTGCTCAATACCGCGAGCCATTTGCGGGAGATGGGCATCGCCGACCGGCAGGTGCAGGCGCTGGCGGGGATGATCGAGGCCAGCAAGGGCCTGGGCACCGGGCTGTAGCCCTCCGCGCACTCCGCGTTGCCGCGCAAAGGCAACACAGGGGGAACAAACTGGCCGCGCCGGGACAATATGGATGATTTTTGCCGCAATTGGGTGCATGGTGAGGCAAACGGAATCCGAAGCATCTCGGGGGGTGTGCGGCGGTTCACGCGGATGAAAATTGCCGGAGCCAATCCGGCGCGCTGCAGAGGCCAAATTTGCTCAAACGGTTGCTCGTGACCACTCTTTTTCTGGCCGTGACGGGCATCCAGCCTGCTCTTTCCCAGACCTGTGAGGCGCTCAGGGAGGGACCGTCCGGTCGCGTGGTGACGATTTCGGACGGCGATACCTTCGATCTTGATTCCGGACTGACCGTGCGGCTGGTGGGCATCCAGGCCCCCAAGCTGCCGCTGGGCCGCGCGGGGTTTGAAGCCTGGCCGCTGGGGGAAGAGGCAAAAGCCCATATCGAAGAACTGGTTCTGGGCGAAACGGTGACCCTTCACTATGGCGGGGAAACCCGTGACCGGCACGGGCGGGCGCTGGCCCATGTGACGGTGGAGGGCGAGGACGGGCCGGTTTGGGTGCAGGCCGATATGTTGCGGCACGGACTGGCGCGGGTTTATTCCTTTGCCGATAATCGCTCCTGTCTCGACGTGCTCTATGCCGCCGAAGCGCAAGGACGTGCGGACCGGGCGGGCATCTGGCGCGATCCCTATTACGCGATCCGCGACGCGTCCGAGGTCGACGATCTGCTGGAGCGCGAAGGGCGCTATGAACTGGTGGAGGGCCGGGTGCTGAACGCGGAGGCGGTGGGCAACCGGGTATATCTCAATTTCGGGCGGATATGGCGTGAGGACTTCACCGTGGTGATCGAGAATGCGGGATTGCGGGTGTTTGCGGCGGCGGGGCTCGATCCGCTGGCCCTCGACAATGCCCTGATCCGGGTGCGCGGCTGGATCGAAAGCGGCGATGGCCCGCGCATCGAAGTGACCCACCCCGAGCAGATCGAGGTTCTCGCACGGCCATGAGCAGACAATCGCTGACCCGCCGCGCCTTTCTCTCCGGTACGGGCCTGGTGCTCGTGGCCGGGGTTGCCGGATGTTCGGGCCTGATCGGCGGATCGAACATCACCACGCGCCGCACCGGCGGTTCGGCGCCTGCCGTGCCGGCGGGCACCGACCCCGAGGATGCGGTGATCGGGCTGCGCGAGCATCCGCGCATCATCGCCTCCTATGGCGGGGTGTATGAACACCGCAAGACCGAACTGATGCTGGCGCGCATGGTATCGAAACTGCTGGCGGCGGCGGGCCAGCCTTCGACCCAGTTCACGATCACCATCCTCGATTCGAGCGAGGTCAACGCCTTCGCGCTGCCGGGCGGGTTCATCTATGTGACGCGGGGCATTCTGGCGCTGGCCAATGATCTGAGCGAACTGGCGGCGGTGATCGCCCACGAGATCGCTCACGTCACGCTGCGCCATGCGCGGGCGCGCTCGGCGCGGGTGCGGACGTCGGAACTCGTCGACCGGGTGATCACCGGTGTTCTGGGCGGAGTGATCGATCCCAACGCTACCGCCGAGCGCACCGCGCAGAACCTGGCGGCGTTCAGCCAGAATCAGGAGCTGGAAGCGGACCGGGAAGGGATCAAGATCGCGGCGGGAGCCGGGTATGATCCTCATGCGGCGGCGCGTTTCCTCACCGCCATGGGCCGGTTTGCGCAATTCGTCAGCGCATCGAGCACCGGTGAGGATTTCCTGTCCTCGCACCCCTCGACGCCCGACCGTATCCAGAAGGCGATCAGCGAAGCGCGCAATTACGGCGCGCCGGGAACGGGGACCACGGACCGGCAGGGTTATCTCGATGCCATCGAGGGCATCACGTTCGGCGATTCCAACCGCCAGGGGGCGGTGGTGGGGCGCAGCTATGTCAGCCCGCAATGGCGGCTGACCTTTTCGGTGCCCAACGGCTACAGCCTGCAAATATCCAATCAGGCGGTGGTGGCGGTCGCCGCCGATGGGGCGGCGCTGCGCTTCGACAGCGCGCAGGTGCCCGCTTCGACCGGGCTGGCCGACTATCTGCGTTCGGGCTGGATCGCCGGATTGCAGCCGGAGACGGTGGTCACGCGCGCCGTCAACGGCATCGAGACAGCGACCGGGCGGGCCCGCACCGACCAATGGCATTTCGATGTATCGGTGGCGCGGATCGACGGCAATGTGTTCCGCTTCATCTTCGCCAACAAGGACGACACCCAGGCGTTTCGGGCTGCTGCGCAGCAGACCCTCGACAGCCTGCGGCGCACGCAGGCCTCGGACCTCGCGGCGGTGCGCACCATCCGGCTGGGACTTGTGCGGGCCGGAAGCGGAGATACCGCCGACACGCTGGCCCAGCGCATGGGGCAGCTCAACCGCGGGCGGGAATTGTTCCTCGTGCTCAACAATCTGTTGCCGGGCGACCCGGTGCAGGCGGGCACGGCATACAAGATCGTGCGGGTGGAATAGCGGCGGCCATGCATGCCGACCAGATCGACATTGAACCTGCGGTAGCAGAGGCGCTCATCTCCGAACAGTTTGGCCAGTTCAAGGGGCAGCCGATCGTGCCGCTCGACACGGCGGGGACGGTCAATCGGATTTTTCGCATCGGGTCGTTCCATGCCGCAAGATTTCCTATGCAGGCAGGAGACCCGGTTGCGCTGGTCAATCAGGTGCAGGCCGAGGCGAGGGCCAGCGTGGAGTTCGCAGAGGTTTCCCCGGTGCCGGGCCCGCGTCCACTGGGCATCGGGCGGCCAACGCCTGCCTATCCCTTGCCGTGGTCGGTGCAAACCTGGATCGAGGGCGATATCGCTACGCCGGATGGAGTGAGCGATAGCGCGGCTTTTGCTGGCGACCTTGTGCGGCTGATCAGCGGGTTGCGCGCGGCCCCGCTGGCGGGACGTGTGTTTGCAGGGCCGGGCCGGGGCGGGCACTTGCCAGACCATGATGGCTGGATGGATATGTGCCTGGAGCGCAGTGCCGGGCTGCTTGACGTGGCTCGCCTACGCCGCATGTGGGCACAATTTCGCACAGCGGCGCGGCCAGAGAGCGAGGTGATGAGCCACAAGGATCTGATACCGGGCAATCTTGTGGTTCGGGACAAGCGCCTTGTCGGTGTTCTCGATACCGGAGGGTTCGGGCCTGCAGACCCGGCGCTCGATCTCGTGGCTGGCTGGCATCTGCTCGATCGCGAACGCCGGGCGCATCTGCGCCATGGGCTCGGGGTCAGCGATCTGGAGTGGCGGCGCGGGGCGGCCTGGGCGTTCGAACAGGCCATGGGCCTTGTCTGGTATTATGAAAAGAGCAATCCGGCGATGAGCGCTCTTGGCCGCAGCACCCTGGCGCGGCTGATGGACGACAGCGACTGGTAAGCGATAAAAAAAGGCCGCCCCGAGATCGGAGCGGCCTGTCATGAGGTCTTCTTGCCAGTCGATCAGGCGGCGGCTTCTTCGGCTTCCGCCTTGGGACCGCGGCCGGGGCTCTTGGCCAGGTTCTTGGTGATGAGCTTGACGGCTTCGGTCAGCGACACCTTGTTTACCGACGCGATTTCGCGGCTCATGCGGTCCATGGCCTGCTCGAAAAGCTGGCGCTCGGAGTAGGACTGCTCGGGCTGGTCTTCGGAGCGGTAGAGATCGCGGACCACCTCGGCAATCGAGATCAGATCGCCGGAGTTGATCTTGGCCTCATATTCCTGGGCGCGACGGCTCCACATGGTGCGCTTGACGCGGGCGCGACCGGTGACGGTCTCAAGACCCTTGGCAACCTGGTCGGGTTCGGCCAGCTTGCGCATGCCGACGGACTTGATCTTGGCAACGGGCACGCGAAGCGTCAGCTTGTCCTGCTCGAAGGAAATGACGAACAGTTCGAGGGTAAGTCCTGCGACTTCCTGCTCCTCGATGGACTGAATGAGGCCAACACCGTGCGCAGGATAAACAATGTATTCGCCGGTCTTGAATCCCGCACGCTGCGTGGTCTTTTTGGTTGCCATATTGGCTACTCCTGTTGACGCCATGACGGGTGCGTTCGTTTTGGCCGACGCGCCTCGCCCCGGGGATTTTTGCCGCAAAAACGGTGAAAAACCCCAACTCTCCATAATCCGGCGCACACTCTAGCGCGGAAAGGTGATAAGCACCGTTCCGGCATCGAAAGAGCTCCGGCGTTCATCCACCCCCAAAAGGGCTCAGATCAGTCGCACAACTCTCCCAACCGGATTAGGTGTTCCGGCCTGCAATTCCGCTTTTGGGGCTTGTGTCACAAAAAAGTGCCCTGCGTGGGCACGGGTTAGCGTGAGGGCTGATACGACTGGTTGTGGGAACTATACCACAGTTAGGCGACAAAATCAAAAGTTACGAATCAGCCCCGCCCCGCAATACGGCGGCACGGACGTATAGTGGCTATATGGTGTCGAGGGCGCCGGGTTTCAAGGCAGGCGCTTTGGGCGCGGTCCGTCAGCCACAGGGCGTCAGTCGCCTTCGCCGGGGGCCTCGGAGAAGTATTTCTCGAACTTGCCTTCGACCCCGTCCATCTCGGCTGCGCCTTCCATCTCATCACGCTTTTCGGTGACGTTGGGCCAGGAGGAGGCATATTTGGCGTTGATTTCGAGCCACTTGTCCAGACCGCCCTCGGTGTCAGGGCTGATCGCTTCAGCCGGGCACTCGGGCTCGCACACCCCGCAGTCGATGCACTCATCGGGGTGGATGACCAGCATGTTCTCGCCCTCGTAGAAACAATCCACCGGACAGACTTCGACGCAGTCCATGTATTTGCACATGATGCAATTATCGGTGACGACGTAGGTCATTGGACGATCCTGAAGCTGGGCAGACTGTTGTACCGCGCCCCTGTCAGGGCGCACCGTCGGCGTGAGGGCCAAGCAAAGGCTTGCTAAACTCTTTTGCCGGGGCTTTCAAGATGCGCGCATTCCAAGTGGGGCTATGGCAGGCGATCCCTATTGCGGTTTTTGCAGGTCAGGCGAAATATCCTCGTAAAGCGTGGTGGCGATGGCCGCCGGACCGCGCCGATCGGCGATTGCGGCAATGCGCAGGACGCGCAAGCGGTTCGGAAACTGGATGGTCAAACCATCGCCGGGGCCGACCCGCTGATCGGGGGCGATGCAGCGTTGACCATTGACCCGCACCGCGCCGGAGGCAACCAGCTTTTGCGCCAGGGTGCGGGTTTTGGTCACACGGGCGTGCCAGAGCCATTTGTCGAGCCGCTGCCGGGCGGGGAGATCAGATGGCATGGCGGCGGGCCGAATGGGGCAGCGCAGAGAATGTGGTGTTAGCGCTGCCGGATACCGGGTCCCGGGTCTTTGCCCGGGATGACGGCGGGGGACTGAGGGCGATCTGGTTGACGAGGTGGGCGTTGAAAGGCAGGGTACCCCTCATACGACCTTTCGCTTTGCAGCCCAGCCATTCGAGCATAGCTCTCATGGCCCTCTCGCCTCCAATCGTGCCAGTGGCACGATTGACCAGAGCACGGCTCGAAGCGGAGAAAGCTAAGGCTGCGCCCCCCTCATCCGCCCCTTCGGGGCACCTTCTCCCACCAGGGGAGAAGGGGGGCCTGGTGGAGCGCAGGGTCCAACCCGACCACTTATCAAGCGAGCCCCCCTCGCCCCCTGAGGGAGATGGGCTGGGGGTGAGGGGTGCGCTGAGGTGGAGAATTTTCCAGCGGGGCAACCCTGCCTTGAGTCGGCATTCAGTCTGCGGCGGAGGTGGAGATAGAACCACAGCGCTGCCGGATACTGGATCCCGGGTCTTCGCCCGGGATGACTGGGCGAGGCGAAGTGGCTCTCTAAAAGGACGTAGGGGAGCCGGGGCTCCCCTACAGACATTGTCGGCTGCGCTGTGCCCCATTACTTCCGGGTCTTGAGCGCCGCGAGGGCGGCGAAGGGGGAATCGGGGTCGATGGGGCGTTCGCGGCGCTCGGGGCGTGGACGCTCCTTGCTGCGATGGTCCTCGCGTGGGCCCTTGCCATGATGCCCGGGCTTGCCGCCCTTGCCGCCCTTGCCCTGACCGGGGCTCTTGGCGCGATCCTGACCATCCGGGCGCGGGCCGCGGCTGGGGTTGGCGCGGTTGCGCTGAGGGCGGGTGCGCTCGGGACGACGACCGGCGGGGAACCAGACTTCGTCATATTCGGGCTCGGCGGCCGCGTCCGGCTCGGCCTGAGCGCCGATGGGTGTCGCGTCGCCATCGGCAGCGATTGGTGCGGGCGCAGTTGCTTCAGACGTGGTGGTCTGGGGCGTTGCGGCGGCATCGTCCGCAGCGGACGCGGTTGCATCGGCGTGGGGCACAGCGGCTTGGGTAGAGGTCTGAGCCGGTTCCTGCCCCGTGAGCGACACGGGTGTGGCGTCTTCGCCAGAGGCGGCAGCGGTGTCGGTGTCAGCAGAATCAGCCGATGCGTCGGCGGTCGCGGCCAATGCCGTTGCCTGGGGTTCGGTGTTGGCAGGAACAGAATCGCCCTCGGCAGGGGTGCTGCTGGCGGTGTCGGCGACCGGAGTGGGCGTTTCGGCCTCGGCTGCGGGCGCGGGTGATTCGGCTGCGGACACCTCGGTTGAGGTGGTTTCCGGGGTGCTGTCGGTGGCCGGGGTCTTGAGGGTGCGCCGCAGGCGGTAGCCCAGGGATTTGAGCACGGAGGCGAAATCCTCGCCCGCGCAGCCCAGCAGCGAGGTCATTTCCACCGTGACACGGAAGCCGTTGGCTTCTGCGGCGCCATCGGGCGGAGGGGTATCGACCGGGCGGCTGGCGTCATAGGCAACCAGCGGGCGGATGATATCGGCCAGCCGTTCAAGGATATCGACGCGTACGATACGCTCGCCGGCGACCTTGAAGCCTGCGACTTCGTACAGGCGCTTGTCGAAGCTGGGATCGATGGGAAAGGAGGTGCGGCCCGACAGGATGATGTGGGGCAATTCGGAAATGCCGGGCTGGCGCACGCCACCGTTTTTCAGCCCCCAGAGAATCAGCGCGAGTTCGCGCGGGGCGGGCTTGAGGGAAAGCGGCAGGTAGATGTGATGGGCGCCGAACTTGACGCCGAGCTTGCGCAGCTTGGCGCGGGTGTCCTGATCGAGGCTCTTGACCTCGTCGGCCACCGCAGCGCGCGGGACGATGCCGAGGTTTTCGGCAAGCTGGAACGCGATACCGCGGGCGGTGCCTTCTAGCTCCGCCGGTTCGAGCAGGGACACGACCTGTTCGAGCTGGGTGTTGACGGTGTGGCGGAGCCACAGCGACAGGCGATCCTCGACCTTCTCAAGGTCAGGCCCGGTGAGGCTTTCATCGGCAAGGATGATGATGCGCGGGGCGAACAGCGTCGGCCCCTCAGCCAGTTCGGCGACAACTTCGCCGCGCCAGCGCACCACACCATCGGTGGTGAGCACGAATTCCTCGTTGGGGGCGCCGGCCAGCCTGTCGGCCCGCCGGGCGATCTCCGGAGCGACCACCGACGCGGCGGCGGAGCGCAGATTCTTGGAATCGGCCTCCCCCTCGATGCGCGAGAGCGTGAACCGGAACCCTTCGATCGTGCCGATCACATGGCCTTCGATCGCGAGTTCGCCTTTGTCGGTAATTTCGGGTGATACCATCTGTTTGTCTCTTAGATGCCGCATCAGCACACTGGTGCGCCGGTCCACGAAACGCTGGATCAGCTTTTCATGCAGGGCGTCGGACAGCGCGTCCTCGATTGCTCGTGTGGTCTGTTGCCAGTGTGCGGGGTCTTCCAGCCAGTCCCTACGGTTAGAAATGAATGTCCAGGTCCGGATCTGGCGGATCCGGTTGGACAGCGTATCGATGTCGCCAGTTGTATTGTCGCAGAACCTGACCTGCTCGGCAATCCAATCCGCGTCGATGCGTCCATGACGGGCCAGACCGGAGAAAATCCGCGTGATGATCTCGCCATGGGCGGCAGGGGAAATGTCGCGATAATCGGGAATCTGGCAGCAGGCCCAGGCCAGTTCCACCCGCGAGGGCGTGTCGGCAAGGCGGGCTTCCTCGCGGCGGAGCAGAAATTCCAGCGCCCGTTGGTCCGTGGCGACGGGGACACGGGTGAGCCCCGGATGGGTGGGAACCGCATCCAGGCTGGTATGCAGAGCGTCGAGCGAGGAGAAATCGAGATTGCGGTTGCGCCACTGGAGTTGTTTCACCGGCTCGAAATCATGGGCTTCGAGGCGCTGGATGGTCTCATCATCGAAGGGCTCGACGCCGCCGGTCACACCAAAGGTGCCATCGCGCATGTGACGCCCCGCGCGCCCGGCGATCTGGCCGATTTCGGCAGGGGTGAGCGGACGGAACTGGTGGCCGTCATATTTGGAATCAGCGGCGAACGCCACGTGGGTGACGTCGAGATTGAGCCCCATGCCGATTGCATCGGTGGCGACGAGGAAATCGACGTCGCCATTCTGGAACAATTCGACCTGCGCATTGCGGGTACGCGGGGAGAGCCCGCCCATCACTACAGCCGCCCCGCCGCGCTCACGGCGCAGCAATTCGGCAATGGCGTACACCTCGGCGGCGGAGAAGGCGACAACGGCCGACCGGCGGGGCAGGCGAGAAAGCTTTTTCGACCCGGCCCAGGTGAGCTGGGAAAAGCGCGGGCGGAAGGTGATCTCCGCATGGGGCAACAGCCGCCGGATCACCGGCTCCATGGTCTGGGCCCCGAGCAGCAGGGTTTCGGAGCGGCCCCGCGCGTGCAGGAGCCGATCGGTGAACACATGGCCGCGATCG
>NZ_DATMGM010000058.1:0-83840 GCF_035555455.1 Pelagibacterium sp.
GTGTAGAAGATGTTGACCTTGTGCTTGTCGACCACATCCCAGAACCGCCCCGCATCAGGATAGCTGGGCACCCCCTCGAACATCAGCGTGATCGCCCCATTGGCCAACGGGCCATAGAGAATGTAGCTGTGCCCGGTCACCCAGCCCACATCTGCCGTGCACCAATAGACCTCGCCGTCACGATAATCGAAGGCGAGTTCATGGGTCAGCGCCACAAAGACCAGATAGCCGCCGGTCGTATGCACGACACCCTTCGGCTTGCCCGTCGATCCGGAGGTGTACAGAATAAATAGCGGGTCTTCCGCATTCATCGGCTCTGGCGCGCACACCGGCTCGACCTTGGCCGCCGCTTCGTGCAGCCACACATCGCGGCCGTCCTGCATGGCGATATCCGATCCGGTGTTGCGGACAACCAGCACATTGCGCACGCCCGGGGCATGCTCGATAGCCTTGTCCACGTTGGCCTTGAGCGGCACCTGCCGGCCCCCGCGGCGGCCCTCATCGGCGGTGATCACCACCGCGCTGTCGCAGTCATTGATGCGTCCGGCCAGCGCCTCGGGCGAAAACCCGCCAAACACCACCGAATGCACCGCGCCGATCCGCGTACAAGCCAGCATGGCATAGGCGGTTTCCGGGATCATCGGCATGTAGATGGTGACGCGATCACCCTTCTTGACGCCCAGCCCCTTGAGCACATTGGCGAAACGGCACACCTCGTCATGCAATTGCTGATAGGTGATGTGGCGGTCTTGATCCTCTGGATTGTCAGGCTCGAAGATGATTGCCGTCTGGTCGCCGCGCGTGGCCAGATGCCGGTCGATACAGTTGGCCGAAACGTTGAGCTCCCCGTCCTCGAACCATTTGACCGAGACGTCGGGCCATTCAAAGCTGGTGTTCTTGACCTTGGTGAATGGCTTGATCCAGTCGATCCGCTGCGCCTGCTCCCGCCAGAACCCGTCCGGGTCGGCGATCGAGCGCGCATACATCTGTTCATACTGCGCGGCGGTCACCCGTGTGTGGGCAACAACGTCTTCCGACGGAGCAAATACTATCTCCGAACTCATGTTTTCCTCCAATTCCTGTGCGCCTCCACGAAAGTGGTTCCTTCTTGCGGACGGGAAGACGCAAAGACAGTAAAGTCCGGTGTCTCCGCTTTGATTCCGCCAGAACCGGGAGTCCAGACCGTTCCACCTGTCTTACCCTGTCGATTCAGCGCCGCGCAAGCATTCGCAGGTCCCTGATCAAAGGAACGTGCGAAAGCAGCGGAATTTCCCTCCGCTGTCCTCACCTTTTCTTAGCTTGCGGGTGCTTACAGTGCTGTCGATCGCAGCAATGGGGGACTGGCCATGAGCGAGCCGGTGATGACGTCGCGGGCAGCCAGCGCTGCCGATATCTCAGCCGTCCATCGCGAATTGATGGACCTGATCGATTCGATGCCGTTCTACGGCGATCGGTTCAAGGCGTTCGAGAAGGCCCGCCTCGACAAGACCTTTCTGCGCACGCTCCTGGCGCTCGATCCCTGGCATGTCATGTTGCTGGAGGTGGATGGAACCACCGGCGGCTTTCTCATTTCCGGCCCGGCCAACGGTACGATCTTCCAGTACTGGTCTTGCGTCTATCCAGCCTTCCGCAAGACTCCGCTTGGCCGCTTCGGCATGCAAGCCTTCATCTCCCATTGGGACAATTCACGCTTCCACAAGGCGTCCACCTATACGCGCCCGGACAACCGCCCGGCCCTCGCCCTTCTCAAGCGCTATGGCTATACCGAGGTCGCCCACCTCCAGGATCACATCTTCGGCGAGGATTACCTCGTTATGGAGCGCCCGTTCACGAAAGCGGTCGAAGGCTATGATGACGGCATCACCCTGCCGTTCCAGAAGCGCCTCGCCCTGCGCGCCCGCGCCCTGTTCGATCGCTGATTTCCAATCGGGTCTCCCGGCGCAACACGTGCGTTAAGCCGTTGCTGGCTTGCGCAACCCGCCAAAGATCGACACATCGATCCCCGCCCGCCACAGCGCCGTCGCCCACAGCGATACCGACCACAGCGAAATGGCCAGAAACGCCGAAAGCGCTGCCCCCATCAGCCCATGCGCGGGCACCAGCGTTGCGTTGCCGATCACCAGCGCCGCAAGGCCCAGCCCCACCGCTGGCAGGCTGGCCCAGGGGCGATCGTGCATCGAGAGCACCAGCGAGGCAGGGCCGAACGCTGCCCGCACCACCAACCCCAGGCACAGGATCGCCACTGGCATTGCGCCATCGGCGAACTCTTCGCCAAACAGCATCAGCGCATAGCGCCCGAACACCAGCACCCCGAAAAACAGCACCAGCGACAGCCCTGTAGCCACCATATTGGCCTCCCCGACCCGCTTGCCGAACGCCGCCTTGTCCGTATCGCGCTCCGCGTCGAACATATTGGGCAGCGTCAGTCCATAGACGGCGACGACACCGAAGGACGCCAGTGCAAAGATTCGGGTGCTGACCCCAAAGATCGCCAGATCGGTACGATCGAGCAGTCCGGCCAGCATCAGCAGGTTGATATCGAAGAAATAGTCCGCTGCCAGCGTGATCAACACCCATGGTGCCGCAAACCGCCACCACCGCTTTGGCTCGCGCTCCCGTAAGACGTCCCGTTGCGGCACCGTCGCGATGGCCTGGCGCACCCACAGGCACTGGGCAACAAACAGCACCAGCAGCGCGAGCGAGAGACTCCACACCATGCCGGCAATATTCTCCGCCGGGCTCAGCCACGCTACGACGATGAACACCGCAAGCGTCAGCCCCGGTCGAAACATCATGTCCGGCAGATATCCGGTCAGGGGCCGCTTGAGGCCCACCAGCACCGTGCCGTTGATGGTCGCCAGCGCCGTAGCGATAGCGATCAGCGCGGTGGGCCCCCACAGGCGCTGCAAATGCTCCCCCGCCTCCCCCATCACCAGCGTGATCGGCCAGCCGAACGCAAGGATCGCCAGCCCCACCAACACCATCTGCCCATAGGCCCGCCCCACGAACCGGCGCAGATGATTGCCCTCGCCGCGCGAGCCATATTCGGCGGAAAAATAGGTCGCCACCGTCTGGAACCCCAACGGCATCATGACCGCCAGCAGATTGGCCGCCGCCGTCACCAGCAGGAAATCCGCCAGCGCTCCGGCGCCCCAGACGCGCGAAATGGCCGCCTGAACCACAAACACAAAGCCCGCGCCAAAAATGCGCAGGCCAAAGATCAGCATCGATTTGGAAGCAAGACGGGTGGCGACTGACATCGATCAGCCCTTGGCCTTCTGCCGTCGCCGCAGCATCGCCAGTCGCGCCCCCAGCATCTTGTCCCGCGTCCGGTTCACAAGTTCCCGCGCCCGATATGCGCTTGTCCCCAGCGCATAGGGCAACCAATGGCTCGCGTAATTCATGGCTGGCGGCAGCGGCGTAATCTGGCCGCCTTCCCCCACCATCCCGCTCTTGAACTGGTGCAACCCGGCAAATCCATCCGTGCCCCCAAGGTCGTAATATCGCGCAGCACTGTTGTCGCGAAGCCAGCCGATGATATGCCAGTGCAGGAAATACCCGGCCCGCAATCCAAGGGCTGCATCATCGGTCGCCCCATAAAGGTAACAAGCCGTATCGCCCGAAGCGAAGATGACCGCCCCGGCCACCGTCCGCTCGCCATGATTGACAAAGAACAGGCCTGGGCGTCCCCCATCCTCCGGCAGCGCCATCATGCTTTCAAGCGTGTCGATGCCGGAAAAGTCGGGAAACTGCTTACGCTCGCTCATGGCCTGATAGAGATCCATGAACCTTGGCAAATCCTCTGCCGAGCCGATTTCGAAGTCGAGCCCGGCACGCAATGATTTTCTGAGATTGTACCGCCATTTCTGTCCGAATGCCGTCAACCTTTGAGCATCTTCCATGCCAACTTTGACGTAAAATCGGTCCGGATAGCGTACACCCACCCCCGGTTTGAACCCGCGCCGGACAAGGATATCTTCCAGCCGATTGGTCTCTCCGACCTCTGCGCGGGGCATGATCGACACCATCATCTTGCGCCCAATCGCATAGGTTTTCACCAGCGTTTCGACCATCCGTTCAACCAGATCGCCAGCATTTTCCGCCCCGCTATCGGCGAGGATCGGCCCCCATTTCACCAGCGCGATCGAGCTAACCCCAAGTGGCAATTGCTGAATCATCACCAGCGCCCCGCCAACGGTTTTGGCGTCTTGCGCAAACAACACCGGTTCGAGCTGCACCCCGGGCCACCGCAAACCGGCATAGGCCGCCAGCTGTTCCTGGCACACCCCGTCAAACCCCGCGACCGCGCCATCCCACTCCGACACCGCCACCACACGGCTTTCCAGCACAGGCAGCACCGCCCGCGTACGCGCCATGCCCCCCATCGGGCCTTCTGCCACCACCGACGAATTGCTCAAGCTCATTGCACTCCCCGCCACGCCACAGGGACGGTTTTGCTGGCAGCCTACCCGGCAACATTTTCAGAAATGCTTTCCAGCCCAAACGGATCGAAAGGAAACTGCCTGTTTGGTGAATCAGAGCTTAGGAAAGGCCCGGAATCCGGCAGGTCTTGCCGCCCCCTGGCACCATTCTGCCACGGTCCCCGGTTAAGGTTCTGCCTCAAGATCGAGGGCTATCGGCCTGATGGAACGCATTGCCGCCATTGCTTTTCGCGAGTCATCGTGCTCCATCGTGGGGACCGAGCCAAATGCGACTATGCGATTTTGAGGACGTCACCCCGTGGACCGCGACCTGGATTTTTACGACTTCATCAACAACTATTCTGAGGACCCGGACCTCTATCTCGACGTGCCGTTCGTCCCCACCGATGACGAAGTCGTTCAGGCCATGCTCGATCTCGGCAATGTCGGGCCCAAGGATGTCCTCTACGATCTGGGCTCGGGCGATGGCCGCATTCTGGTCTCCGCGGCCAGGGACCGCAACACGCGCGGCATTGGCGTCGATATCGATCCCACGCGCATTGCCGAAGCCATGGAATATGCTGGCTTTTCCGGCGTCGAATATCTGGTGGATTTTCTTGAAGAAGACCTGTTCGACGTTGACGTCAGCAATGCGACGGTGGTGACGCTCTATCTGCTGCAATCGATCAATGTGCAATTGCGCCCGCGCCTGCTCAGTCAGCTCCGCCCCGGCTCGCGGGTCATATCGCACGCCTTTGACATGGGCGATTGGCGCCCCGACGAATGGCTCAAGCTCAGCGGCACCAATCTCTTCAAATGGATCGTCCCGGCCCAGATCGCCGGAACCTGGGAGTGGCAGGACACTTCAGGTAAATCTTACCGCATCGAATTGCAGCAGAAATATCAACAGATTACCGGCAACGCCTGGCGCGACGGCAAGCCCATGACATGGGAAAACGCCGGGCTGCGCGGCGACACGCTCACTCTAACTTTGCGCGAAAAGCCAGAGGCCGACGACATGGAGTTCACGCTGATCTTCCGTGACAAGAAGCTGCATTCAGCCGAGCAACGCACATAGGGACGCAAGCCTTTATTGCGGCGCAGGATTCGCTCTTGCAGGAGAATCCGGGGCTGCCTGATTGGGCGCGTTGGTCATCTCACCCCCATCGGGCACCCCAACACCCTCAGACGGGCTTTGGTGGTCGAAGATGTCCGCCGGATTGGCTATCCGCTCTGGCGCAATCGCCGTATAGACGAGTGAAAACAGGATATAAGCAACCAGTAACCCTCCGGCAATCGACGCGACAGCCAGCAGAAATTTGGTCGGGCGGGCAAGCGTGGTCTGCCGCTTCAGCGGCATGTGGGAGTGGTCGGTCATTGCGCGCTACTCCTTGGTTCTATAGCGCAAACGAATCCGACGTCCGCTCGGTTCCGTGAATGGCCCGAACTGGCAAACCGTTAGAGCACCTGATCTGATCCAATCAGATCAGCAATAGCCCTAGCCTCCGAGATGCTCGACCGAGAAGACAAAGTCGATATCGGTCAAGGGCGCGTGACACGCGCGGCAGCCGTTGAGATCGCGATCCAGCCGCTCCCCGTCCGGGCTGAATATCGCGAAATCCCAATCATCGTTTCGGAGCCCTTCTGGAAATATATCCCCCCACCCTTCCCGTTTTTCCATTACGGCGACGGCAGCAAAATTTCCAGCGATACGGTGCCCCAGGGAGCTTTCCATGATGTTGCCAGCGTCATCTTTGAGGGCCGCGTATATTTCCCCTACGAGGATGGAGCCGTTGGCGAATTTCCCATCCTCTCCTCTGCCCTCCAATGCAATATCATTGGCAAACAGCCTGATGATCTGATCCGGATTTTGTACGCGATCGAGGCTCAGGTAGTTCTTAAACTCGGATTCGTACCCTTCAGGAAAATCGATCCGGGGCGCCTCTGCCTGCGCAAAAACAATTCCCGCCGACAGCGCCACGGCGCAAGCACCCACAAAGCAGGTTCCAATAAATTTTAACACGGTCATCTCAGCCTCCCCGGACGTGTTGCCAAAACAAGTCGCATTTCGAGAAATACAAAAGATAATACCATGCAGAAAAAGCAAACCCAAGATAACTACACTTGAATTTATTTCATGTATGTTCCCATTTTAATTGATGGATGAAATTCTTGATTCCGTCCGGACGCAGCCGCACTATCCCGCTACACTCAAGGCAAAGCACCGCTCAGCACGTATCGCAAGATTTGCACCACCTGCTCGGGGCGTTCCGCAACGGCCAGGGCTGCGGCATCCACTTCCTTGAGCGCATGTTGGTGTTCGGGGCCATGCAGGATGATCAAGGACTTGCCCAGCGCCGACGCCACGCCCGCATCAAACGCCGCATTCCACTGGCGATATTGGTCGCCAAACCGCACGACCACGATATCGGCCTGCCTTATGCCCCGCTGGGTGCGAATGGCGTTGATCTTCGCGCCCTTGTGATCGTGCCAGAACTTGTCGTCCTCGCGCCCTAGGATCGCAACGCCGCAATCGTCGCTGGCGTCGTGATCGGTCACCGGGCCGCTGAACTCGATATCCAGGTCCCCCGCACCCGCGATAATCCGGTCACGCCAGTCCGTATGAATTTCGCCGGACAGATACACTTTCAAAGTCAATATGCTCTCCTCTTGTCTCGCCGATCACGTATTCTGCTGTCCGATGACCTTGGGTAGCGTTGCACGGATCAACCGGAACGTTTCATGAAAAATCGGGTGCCAATCTTCGTCAAGATCGACGTTGAGCGGGTGCCAGAAAAACGAAAACAAGTGCCCGCCCCCATCTTCCGTCCAATGGTCCCAAATATCTGGCAAACTTTTCGTTTCCCAGGCATGGATGATCCAGCGCAGCGACGGAACACCAATCAGCGCTTCCGCCAATAGGACTGGTTCCGTCTCAAGCCAAACGCCGCTCTCCTCAAAGAGCTCCCGTCGCGCACCCTCACACGACCGCTCCCCGGCCTCGCGCGTCCCCTTGACGAACTGCCTGCCCGCCAGCGGATGCCGGAACGCCAACACCTCGGCCCCGGCCCTACCCAACCGGTACGGAACAGCACAAACTTTCTCCATAGCCGCCCCCTATTCTGCCGCCCAACCTCACCGAAGCGATAATCATAGCGGATGAAAGCCGCCGTGAGAGAGTAACGTGGCAACTTGTGCTGAAAAGTCTGCAAACCAACGACAAACCGAAGCAAACCCTTCCGGTTTGCTCATCAGCCTGAAGTGGCTAAGCCACTAATGTACTTTGGAAATTTTGGTGGGTGTACAAGGGATCGAACCTTGGACCCGCTGATTAAGAGGCTACGGGTCGAAACCGGAGAAGCCCGGATTTGCTGGGGTTTCCGAAGGTGCGTTTTACAATAGGGTGTCTGGATGGCCCTTGAAGCGCCTCAAGAATATCGCTCTACTGTAAAATGGATTTAGGGCGCGGCACCTCCTCTGCCCCAGCATTCGTGGGCCATTTCGAACCGCGCCTCGATCTGAAACGCCATCTCGCAAGCGTCACACCGAAAGCAGATGAACAGCCTTTGCTGCAATAGAGCGGCACCAAGAGGTACATCTGCATGATCGCATGCATTATCAGCCGCGATCATGCAGGACCGCCCCACCCCGTGGGGTAGCCTAGGTCTTCTTGAAGTTTGGGAGGACTGAATGAGATTGCCAACGTTAACAATGGTCTTTGCGTCAGGGTTATTGCTGTCGCCGGGCGTTTGGGCACAGAGTGAACAAGAGAGCGTCGGCCGTGGCTGGCCCGTATCATCAAGTGATTTTTCCTACGTCAGTGGTGGAGCTGAAGGCGCAGGCGAACAGGCCATCTACGGCGGGGCTGCCCCCGAGGGAATTGAACCGCTTGAGGTCGACCTGTTCACGACCACCGATTTCTACCAAGACGCAGACCTTTGGAGCGACCCTCGTTATTTCCGGTGCAATAGCCCTTCCACCCTACAGGCCATGTGGGGTGGCGGGAGCTCAGGTGATAGCCTTTCAACGCTTATAGGTGACAATCCGCCCGCTAGCGCATCGTGGGGGCATTGCGATATCGATTACCCCCGAGAGTCCATAGTCAGCCCCTACCCATTTGGGACTGCCCAAGAGCATTATGAAGCTCTACTGGCGGAGACAACGAACAAAGGTGGACCAACTGTTTACAGTCGCGACAATCCTCCCCCCGATTGGAACGGGCGTTACAGCCGACCCATAGCGCTAGAGTTTATGGCAGCCCGCAACGGCGAAATATATGAACCCGCCGCGCATCTTTCCGAGCCGCCGCAATGGTTCTTCACCTCGATCAACCAGACGTCGACCATCTTGTCGCTCTTAACTCCTGAGTATCAGCAACGTGCGGCTCAGATGCACTATCACCAATCCGTGACGAATGCGCCGCTTTGGCCGGCGCAGTTTTGCTGGCCAGATGGCTTCATGCGCCTGTTCTCCCGCCAAGCTCACCTTTCCATGGATTTCATGGTCATCCCTGAGCGGGTTCAAATGATGGCTAGCAGCGCTGAAAACTTCATCCGGCACCTCAATGTTGGCCGAACGTTTAAGGAGGATGGAGCAGTGCCCCGGCTTGGTCAGGATGTGCCACGCTGGTTCGGAGAGAGCGTCGCTTTCTGGGATGACGACGTGCTCGTTAGCTGGACATCAAATATCATGCCGTGGACTACGCATGGGGTGTTTGAACATTCGGGGCAGATGCAGACGGTAGAGATCCTATCCCCTCGCTATTCCCCTGAGGGAGAACTAGCCGGCCTCGAACATGAGATCATCTTTTATGATGCGGAAGCATTGGCAGAGCCTTTGAGGCTTGTTCAATTGCATGTCAAAACCGCTGCCCTCGATGAGGTCGATCCTTTCGTTTATTCGCGCTGCATCCAAACCATTTTCCCGGTCGACGGGCGCGCCCAGCCGGTCGCCCCTGGTACGGTTATCGACTACAGCGTACCAGACATGTACGCGCGGCCTTGGGCCCAAATCTGGGAGCGACATTTCGAAGACGGGATGGAGCGCCCAGAAACGGAAGCATTGTTCGGTTTTTAACGACGTATTTTGGCGGCGAGATGCAAGTTTTGCCGCCAATTCTAGATGCTGACGTTGCGGACCTACTTTCCGTCACCTGTCATTGCTGAGCCCCTTAGCTGCGAAAGCGGGCCGCGCAACGCCCAATCCTGACATCCAGGCGTTAAATGTCGGCATCTACTACTTTGGAAATGATGGGAGATATTTATGAAGGCATCCATAGTTGCAGCACTTCTGCTGTCGACGACGTTGGCCTCGTTTAATTCGTTTGCTCAAACGGTGGAACATGACAGCGCCGGTCGTGGCTGGCCGCTACCGGAGGTCGAGGCCCAACGTGTAGGAGCGACCCTGCCGTTTTACATGGAAGAGATAGCCACCGCACGAGACGGCAACTCGCCTAAAGATGTCGAACCGCTAGAACGCGACCTCTTCACATCGGACGATTTTTACCTCGACACCGAACTTTGGAGCGATCCACGATATTTTCGGTGCAACAGCCCAATGGCTCTTGATGCGCAATGGGGCGACTATTCCAGTGGCCCCCGGATGATCGAGGACGACTCCGCTCAAGGAGCGTGGGGACATTGCGATCGGGATTATCCGAGGGCGGTAATTGTTTCGCCGTACCCGTTCCGAACCGCTCAGGAGCACTACGAGGCTTTACTCTCAGAGGCCGCGTCAGACGGCGGCCCCACGGCTCATACCTACGAGACGGTTCCTCAGTGGAACGGACGCTATACCCGCAACCTCGATATCCACTATTCCGCACTGCGAGGGCGAGGCTCCACGACGCTGGCTCCCGGTGATTATAGCGAGCCGCCGCAGTGGATCATCGGCGACTACAATCAGACATCCACGATTTTGTCTCTTTTGACGCCCGAATACCAAACCCGTTTCGTTCAACAGCTCTATCACCAAGTGCAGAGCCATGCTGCGCAATGGTCAGCGATGTACTGTAGGCCTGAAGGCTATATGCGTTGGTGGTCAGGTCCAGGAGGCCCAGGACAACTGGAAATCAACGTAGTTCCTGAACGGGTCCAATTCCTTGGGGGAAGCGGCAATTCCATCCGCAACAGCTACATCGACCGCGAATTCAACATGTCTGGCGCAGTGCCGCGTCTTGGCGCCGATGTTCGGACTTGGTTTGGCGAGTCCATCGGATTCTGGGACAACGACGTACTCATTACTTGGACTTCGAACATTCAGGGCTGGTTCACTCACGCCAGTTGGGAGCACAGTGATAATCTCCAGACTATCGAAATTTGGAAGGCTCGCCTTAACGAGGAGGAGGAGCTACTAGGGCTGGAACACGAAGCTGTGTTCTATGACCCTGACGCGCTCGTTGAGCCAATCCGCGTAATCCGTTTTCTCCCTCGTGTGGGCGACTACAACGATGTTGCTCCCATCAATTACAATCACTGCAACCAGACGATCTTTCCGATCGATGGACGCGGCACACCCGTTGCGCCGGGCAGCGTGATTGAAAATTTTGTGGTACCCGATCTTTACGGTCGTCCGTGGGCCCAGGTCTGGGAAACCTATTTTGAGGACGGCATGCAACGTCCTGAAGAGGAAGCATTATTCGGCTTCTAGGCCATACGCGGCGGGGCCTGTCCCCGCCGCCAACTGCCCATTGCCGTCACATTTCACTTCTTCCCCACGTCGCTCCAGGCTCGTAGCGGATCCTTGCTGATCAGCAGCAGCCACACGATCAGATTGCGCCCCGAGGTCCACAGATCACCCACGCCACGGCCACCACTGCGCCGCCGACACCGCAAGTCCTGAGAGCGTCGCCGCCAGCCCGGCCACGCCCAGCAGCAGTCGCCAACTCCCCTTGGTGCTGACCAATACGTCGCGCATTTCGCGGATCATCTCGCCCTGCTCCTGAACCTGCCTTTGGAGCGCGGCCACTTCCGCCGAAAGCCGACCAATCTCCCGTTCCGTACTGGTCGTCATCAGGGCCTCCATCCGCAGGTGGTCGCGCCGAACTGGTTGTGCACGAGGATTTGCCGCGCCGTCCCCTCGGTCAGCTGATCGGCAGCTGAGGGCCGGATCGGGGCCGACACCTCGCAGAAGCTGCCCGCCGTGGTGCAGGCCGCCAGTAGCAGCATGGCCAGTGCGGCCAGCATCAATCTCGGTTCCATTGGCCCAGCTCCCGCTCCACGTCCTCGATGCCCATTGCGCCGACGCTCTGCTCAACGCGCTCCCGGTCCTGTCGCGCGCGTTCGGCCCGCTGGCGCTGCCGGGCCCGCTCCGCCGCCTGCCCCTTGCGATACAGCCCCGCCCCTGCCCCCAGCGTGGCGACGGCCAGCGCCAGGCGCCAGCCGCCAATGATGTACGCCCCCAGCACCGCGCCAAGGGCGAGCACCAGCCACCAGTGCTGGATCATCCAGCCCAGAACGCTAAGCATTCTCCCCTCCCCGCTTGCGGCGGATGAACCAGACAATGGCCGCCAGGAATCCAATGACCGCAATCAGCCCGATCGCCCATTGCACCGGGCCATCGCCCTGGGCCACGGCGCTGCCGCCGACCACCACCGGGGTCACCACCGGCCCCAGCTCCTTGACCGTCTCCACAAGGCTGTCGGGGCGAGCGGGCGAGGTGAAGCCGGGCGTGGCCGGCTGTGCCGCAAACCAGGCATTATTACGCCCGGTGCCCTTCCAGCGGGCCGGGGCGGCGCGGGTATCGATGTGCATGAAGTTCGACGCCGGATAGTGGCCAAACCCGGTGAACCCGACCGCCCTTGCCGCGGCTTCAAACGCCACCGGGTCATGGTTGGCCATCACCACGTCGAACGCCTTGCCATAAAGATGCTGGCTAGCCTTGGCCCCGCCCACGGCGGCATTGTGCTGGGGCGAGCGATAGGCGCTGGTGATGATCAGCGGCTTGCCCAGCCGTGTACGCAGCGCCTGCAGCTTGTCGAGGCTTGCCGCATCGATCTTCACCCGTCCGGTGCCCTTGCAGGCGATTTCCTGGGCGCTGAAATTGGGCCAGCGCCAAACGCTGGCAGGAACGTCCTGCCAGTGGGCATAGTCGAGTGCCATAGAGGCCTCCTGTTGATGTTGGAAAAGAAAAAAGCCGTCTGCAGGCGGCTTAGATTGTGAGACGTACTGTAGAGCGATTACCGCATCAGCCGTTCAGCCAGTCGTCAGCAAAACGAAAAAGCAAAGCCGCGCGTTACAGTATAAATCGATCTAACTGGAGTAGGTATTTACCCCATCGCGGAAGCTACCAAAGTAATTTAGGCTAAAAAGAAAAAATATGGATTGATTCGAGAAAATGGGGGTTCAAAATGCTAACCATGCTCACTCCGAATTCGGTGCTCATTTCCGACGATGCAACGCTGATCTATAAGCCCGCGTATAATCGCGACAGACACGTTGTCATTGCCTCCGATCAAGATGACACCGTTTCCTCCCTGGACACGCTTTTTCGGCTTGAGGGGTTCAAAGTCTTTACGTGTAACAGCGCAGAGGCCGTCGAGGCAGCGCTTGATCAGACACAGGTGAGCATCCTTGTGGTGCACTTCGATGCCGCGACGTCTCTGTCTGTGCTCGCGATGACCCGGGCCCACCAGATGGGGGTGGGTGTGTTTGTCATCTTTTCCGAGCACGACATTGACAACACCGTCACCGCCATGCGTGCGGGAGCCTTCGATGTCCTAAAAACACCCTTTGATCCCGAAAGGCTGGTTAACGGCGTTCGTGACCTCATGCGCAGCAACACGCTTGTCCTCCCCCCCGTGCACGGTCATCGCCAGGTTGTTATACGGGGCTTTTCCCAACTCACCCCGCGAGAGCGACAAGTCCTGCAATTGACCGTAAACGGCAAATCTAACCGTGAGTCTGCCCTTGAGTTGGGCATTTCTGCCAGAACGGTTGAGGTTCACAGAGCACGCTTGATGATGAAAATCGGAGCAAAAAACACTGCGGATTTGATCCGCATAGCTCTGACTTCATAATTGTCTTTGACAGTTTGCTTGCGCGCCCATAGTACACTCCACGCAAGTGCTTGGGGGAAATTATGGGGCGCGCAGTAATTTTGAATTTCATTGATAATCTTGATGAAATAGACAAGAAATCACGGGTCAGACAATTATCTGATGCCGAACTGGAGAAAGCCCGCGAGCACCTGGCGTCTCCAATCTTCACCGACAGCAACGAGTGGCTGCTGCTGGTCGAGGCCGAAAGTGAACGGCGCAAGGAGACAGGCAGTGCGAAAGCAACACCGAAGCCCGACAGCGCCCCGTAAGACCGCTCGCCCATTTGCCCCACTGCTGGCGAGCGGCCTGAAGGCTGGACAACGTCCACTCATGTAAACTCGATCATCGCAGGATGGTTGCAGATGAGCGGCGCGCGCAGGGTGGCGGAAGTCGAAGGTTTAGCGGCGAAAATCGCGTAATTCCAAACCTTAAAGACGACTTACGCCGTAGCCTATAGAAGTGTCATTTGCGCAACAACGTTTACTTAAACAACAATTGTTCAGCCCCGCACTTTGACTCCTTGTCAAAAAAGAGGCAAAAATGTGCAACAATTAACTGGAGCACATCTGATGAAAAAGCTACTTGCTGTATCCGCTATTGCAATGATGGTCGCGTCGGCCCCCGCCTTCGCAGCTGATCCGATTAGACCTGCACCTGTGACGCCGATTGTTCCGGTTGTTGATTCATCTTCAATATGGGACGGTTTTTATGCCGGCGCCAACGTCGGCTATGGCTGGGGGAACGCAGATCTCGATGGCGTAGCTTGGCCTGAGGATATCAATGGTTGGCTGGGCGGGGTTCAGCTCGGATATAACATCGCTCTCGATGGACTTGTCGTCGGTATCGAAGGTGATTACCAGTTTTCCGACGTCAAGTGGCACGACACGATCCAGGGCGTAGATGCTGAACTTGGCATCAATCATTTCGGAACCATCCGTGCCCGCCTTGGCGCTGACTTGGGAACCATCATGCCCTATCTGACTGCCGGCGTGGCATTTGGCGATCTGGGCGGGAAGCTATCTGCTGGTGGCACGACCCTTAGCTCCAGCGAGTATGCTTGGGGTTGGACGGCTGGTGGCGGCGTCGAGGCGATGGTGATGGATAACTTGTCACTGAAGGGCGAGTATCTCTACGCCTCGTTCCGAAACGTCGACATTGACGGTGTTGACGTGGACGCAGATGCACACATCGCCCGTATCGGTGTGAACTTCCACTTCTAAGTTTCGACCAATAACCTCTTGCACGGGGGAATTGGGAGGAAGGGGGAGCCCGGCGAAAGCTGGGCTCCTTTCGTTCGAGACGCCTGCTGGTGGTTGTATATTTCGCCGATCCCGTCCAACATGATTCCGCTGCGCATATCCGATCGATGCTCCGCGCAGCAGGCGCCGTTCCGGGGTGGACCTCCAACTCGGGGCGGCGCTCTTTTGTGAAAAAGCCCAGCACAACGGCGAGGCAAGTTTTCCGGGATTGTGAATCAAGGCGAGGCTCGAGCCGTCCAGGAAGTCAGCCCAAGCCTCTACAGCGTTAGGCGCGCTGCCCCACAACTATGGAGAGATTCACAACAAACGCAATCCAGCGCAACTGATCGTGGCCGTGCCCCTATCCTCCCAGCCACCAGCCTCGGTCCCGCAGCCAGTGAGGGCGGCCAAGGTTATACCTCTGGCTTCTCCGGCCACACCACCTCCGCCGCATCAATCGTATTCTCCGGCAGGTCACGCAGGTCCTGCCGGTAGGCTAGCAGATCGGCGTACTCAGATGCTGAAAGCGTTGTGGCGCGGCCCAAAAGCAGCTCTTCGGTGTGCCGCTCGACCAGCCAGCGGGTTTCCTCGAACAGGCGGTCGCGCTCTGCCCGCAGCGTGGCCCAGGCATGCTCTTGTTGCGCTCCAGCTTTCTGCTCGGCTGTGATAATGATCGAAGGATCAGGCGTCCAGGTCATCTTCGACCTCCTTGGGATCATGGGGCAGATCAAGCGGGCCGTCGTCGGGATCGACCAACGGCTCGGGGAATGCGACGACCGCGCTTGGGCCCGGTCCATGGGGCAGCAGCAAGGTCAGATGCAGCTTGCCGTTGATGTGTTCGATCGGGCCTGTGATCCACGGGCTGGGACTGTTCTCAGCTGCAATGGTTGCGCCTTCGGGTAGTGCGGAAAAGTCGAAGACATCGCCATTAATGGTGAGAATGCCGCCTTGGCGAGATACTGAGAGGGCGTCGTCGCGGCGTTGAGGTGAGAACGAGATGTACATTAGAACCACCTCCCAGAGGCTTCATAGTTCTGCATCGTAACGCCTGTGTTACTCCTGATGAAATTTACGGTAACAGAAGTGGTCGTCGCCTGACTATTCAGGGCTGCGGGACGAACTACTGCTATCGAATTAGACACTGTCGACACCACAACCGTAGGGGGCGAGAAGAATTCTACTGGGAATGTTGCTGTTGCGGTAGATACTTCGTTAGCTACAGGTGTGATACTGACTGTACCTTGGCAAATCTGGGTTCCATCTGCAAATCTTGTATATTTCCCATTCGCATTTTCGCCGCTCTCAATTACCGCGCCAGTTGGAATTCCTCCCGACTGCGAGACCGTCCCTACTAAATTTTGACTGTGGTAGACTATTTTCCAATCTTGCCAGACTCCCGAGACGTCCCGGTGTCGGAAAGCCATACCTCCCGCTGCGGTCGTTCTGCGCACTGCAATCTGGGCTCTTGCGCCCAATCCCGCTAAATCATCTGCTATGTTGAACACGAACCATTCGCCAACCCCAAGCGGACGGTTTTCCGCCACCCCTCCAGCGGTCACGTAGAACCCGCTTTCAGAAAGGTCATTCAAATCGTCTGACGACGTTTCTAGTCTGGGCGATGATGCGCGAAGCCGTTCCGGTAGCGCCCCGTCAGGCAATTCTCCGGTCTCGGCAAACAGCGCCCGCGCCCAAGCCGGGAAG
Source organism: Pelagibacterium sp. (assembly GCF_035555455.1). Taxonomy (GTDB): domain Bacteria; phylum Pseudomonadota; class Alphaproteobacteria; order Rhizobiales; family Devosiaceae; genus Pelagibacterium. The sequence continues at coordinate 16,398 of NZ_DATMGM010000058.1, forward strand.
TCCGCCAGCTCAGCGCCGCTAGCGCCCGACAAATACGGCAGCTTGTCGGCCCCTCCAGGCAGCCCAAACAGCGCCCGCGCCCACGCCGGGAAGTCTGCCAGCGCCATTGAATGGCTGCTGTCGAAATACGCCAGCTTATTGGGCGCTCCCAGAAGCGCGGCCAGCAGCGGCAGGTTGCCCTCGCTGACATCCGAAATCAGCTCCTCGATCGCCCGGCGATACCCTACGTCCCGTGGGGTGCATTGGATTTCATAGGACGCTGCAGTCTGCGCTGATCCCGGCCATGGATGGGCCAAGGTCAGGCTGGTGTTGCTGTTGACCGCCAGGATGCGGATCGGCAGACCGCGATGGGTCCCGAACAGGTCGCCGGTTCGGGCCGCTCCAGCCCAAGCGGTGCCCTGCCCTGTTACGACGGTCCCGTTAGCGGCCACCGTGGCCGTGCCCGTGCTGTAGTGGCTGATGGTGATGTCTGGTGCCATGATATCTCCGGATATGAAAAAGCCGCCTCAGAGGGCGGCGGGGTCAGTCTCGGCTTGGTCGGGCGCTTCGGGCGGCTCATGTGCCGCCAACTGCTCTCGTAAGCGGGTGATTTCTGCGTCCTGGGCGTCGACCAGCGCCTGCAGGGTCTTGGCGCGGTTCTCCCAGAACTGGGCCGAGGTGGAATAATGGATGGCTGCCGACAGCGGCGGGATCGATTGGGGTTGCATGTCAGGCCCTCAAATAGCCGGGCCGGATGACGATCTGGCCGGTGTAGGTGGAAGAAAAGTCGTGGGCGCTGTTGTTGATCGAGCAGGCGTTGAAGCGGCGCGGGTGCTTGCCGCCATATTGCGGCGTGTCCCCGCCCAGCCCGCCATTGGCACTGGGCGGCTTGTGCTGGATCAGTGCGGCTGGGTGCCCCTTGCGGTAGGTGCCGGCAAAGTTGTTGCCCGAGATCCAACCCCAGCCCTGATAGCTGCTCTGTCCCCAAGGGTCGCTGCCGGCGCCGGACCGCGGAAGCCAGCCATTGCGCTGTGGCGGGGTCCCGGTTGTCGGCTCGGGCCCCGGATCGATCACTGACTGCCGTCGGATTAGCTGCACTTCATTTCCCGTCAGAACGATATCGAAGGACCGCCGCCAGATCTCGGTGGCCTCAACGAGGCACGAGCCGCCCGGCAGGCTCACCCACTCGTTGGGGATCAGCGGCGGCACGCCCTGGTCGCGGAAGTTGTACGGCGCCTTGGTTCGGTTCAGCCGCACTCGCACGTCGATGTAATTGGCACCCGCCGGGATGGTGCCGATAGTGGTCGGCCCCAGCACCCGGTTTTCGGGCTCTATCATGGTCAGTGAGACGCAGGTGTCCTGCGACGTGCTCGGCCGCCACGGCCCTGTGCCCGGCCAGGAGGGCGGATTGAACCACCGGTTATGGCTGTAATTGACGAACTTGGAAAAATCCGGGAACGCCACGCTGAGGCTGGTGTCGACCCAATCGGCCTCCGGTAGCAAATTGACCGGCGGAAACTCGGACGACCAGCGTGTTTCCCCGCCAGAGCCTTCCACAAAGATGTGCCCCGTAGCGGGGTTGTTATACACCTTGCCCATTACACCCCCACCTGCACAAAGGGTGGCGCGCTGTGCGAACCACCATAGCCCGCCTCTGTTGTGACAACTCCGCCGGTGGCGATCCGCGCCCGGCCATTGTTGAGATCCACAGTGCGCCCCTGATCCATGCTGAAGGGGCTCGCCCCGGCACCGACCTTACGGGCATAGGCGCGGCCGGTTCGGACCTTGCCTCGCCCGAGGATCACCTCACTGCCGGTGCGGCCAAACAGCGGCAGCGCCACATTCTCAGCAGGCACCCGAAACACCATCACCTGATAGGTCCGGCTGACCGCCCCAAGCCCGGATGACGAGGAGTTGTAGACCTCGCGCAGCCCCACACCGCTTGCGGTGATGAACGGCGAAACAAACCGGCTGCGGCCCTCGCTGGCCGTCTGCACGGCCACGCCCGGCATGAGCATGCGACCGCCATAGGCGACGAATGCCAGCGGCACATAGCCCAACCCATGATTGACCAAAGTATGCGAGGCCGTCGCCACCTGTCCGGGAACGAGATAGCCTATCGTCGAGACCGGGTTGTTGCCGTCATAAACGAGGTTGTAGCCCCAATATATCGAGCGTCCCGCCAATGCTGGATGCTCCACCGTCACCGTCTGGATCGGCATCGCCAGTTCGTACTGGAAGAACTCCGAATGCCAGTAAACGCGAGACAGGTGGGCACCGGGGTTCTTGGCCGGCGCGTTGCGGGGCGCATTGATATTCTCAATGTCCCCGCCGCCCGGGGCCTCATCGAAACATGCAACGATGCCTTCGGAAGGAAATCCGCGAAGAATTGCCATGCTCTATCCGAAGCTGAAAAAGCCGGTGAAGGGGTTTATGTGCATCGAAGACCCCACCATCTTGGCGTTGATGATGATGTCGCCGCCGTCGATAGCAAACGGCACCTTGATGTCGGTGCCGCTGCCATAGGTGACGGCGAACTGATCGGCGTTGACCAAGACTCGGCTTTTCCCATCGCTCATCGCATCGAGAAACAGCGCTGCCGTCGAGGGAAGGCCGCCAGACGTTGCGGACACACTGAGCGCGACACGCGCCAGCGCGCCGCTCGGCGCTGCCATAGTGAAGGCGCGGAATAGGAAGTCAGCGCTAATATCCCCAAACGCACTGTCGAGAGCGAGGATGGCGTTATTCTGGGCGACAAGTTCACCGTTGATAACGCCGATCTCCGAAGACAGAAGGTTCACGGCCTCGTTGGTCGCCGGGAGACCGCTAACGGGGTCGAACACCTCTGTCCGCAGCTCCTCAATCCGCAGTGCAATGGCGCTCTCTGGCCCGGTGGCGACGAGGATATCCTCTTGCCACTCCGCGCGGCTCTGGCCGGTGATGCTGACAAGCTCGCGACGGATTTTCTGCCGGTCTGCATAGGCGTTACTGGCCCCAAGCCCGTCATCCATGACATTGCTGCGAAGGCGTTCGATTGTCTCTCGGGTTTCACGGGTGGCCCAGTCGGACAGTTCAGCGGTCGCTTCGATTATCTCCTCGATCTGAATATCGATCGAGGAGAGCCTGATATCCGGCGTCGTAACAGCCAGCCAGTCCGACATCTCCATATCGCGCGCGGAGTACGGGACGAAAATCGAAGCGACCTCATAGGGCTCATTACCCAGGATTAAATCGCCCACGATGATAACCGATGGGATCAGGTTATCGGCATCGTATGGGTATGGCTGCGAGAAGAACGGACTGGTTTCGCCCGACCGCCGGATCATGACCTTGATGTCCCGGATGTCATCCATACCGCCTTGATAGAAACACTGGATGCCGGGTCGCCTTGCACGATTCTGGCTGTCGATGTGCTCGTAAGGTGAGACCGCCCAGCCGGTCACCACCTGCGCTGGCGGATAAATCGTCTGGATCGGCCCAACGGACCAGTCCTGTCGGGCACTTGACGGCGGGTCAAAGTCAGCCGGATCGATCTCTCGCAGCGTCATGGTCTGGACAAAAGTCCGGCGGCCCGACATTTCGAGGATCTCGAACGACTTGCCGGAATACCCCTCGCCGAGAAGCGTGCCCTCGATCACATCGCCCGGTTCGAGCAGCCACGTGATCGGGTGGAATGAGCCCTGCAACGTGCGGAAGCGCCGGCCATCTTCCAGATAGCTGTAGGCCAGCCGCTGCGCCTGCTCGTTGCGGTTGACCATCGGCAACGCCAGATCAGCCGCCAACCGCCTGTTGCCGTCCGCCACGATATAGGCGGGATCAGACTGAACCGGAGCGGCCTTGTTGCCCCACGCCTCGCCGGGCTCGGAATAGGTCGCCTCGATGGTGTTGTGCGTGGCCTCGAGGCCGGGGAAAGGCGTGAAGCTACGCGGATCGGTTATCAGCAACTCACCTTCGCCAAAGCTCCACACGGCAGCACCCGGCGCGCCACAGCGCGGTTTGTACGTTCCAGCGCTTTCGATGAACCGCCCCATGGACGACTTAGCGATCTCTTCGAGAACTGCGGCAGGCTCCATATCAACGGTGATCTCGCCGCCGATAGTGAACTGCTTTTGGTTGCCCCACGCCGCCATTGCGCGGTCGGACTCGTTCATGGCCGCAATCCACGCCGAGGTGGGCAGACGCAGTGCGGGCAAGCCTTGCAGCCCCCACAACCATTCCGAGCCGACATAGACACCCATGAAGGCCGCATTGTAGGCGATCACATACGGGTTGTCGGTCCACTCCCACGTGGACGGATTGTCACGACGATGTGTGCCAACACCGCCTGCACTGCTGTCCTTGCGGATATCGTAGAGCCGCAGCCCGCGCACCTCAAACAGCATCGAGGGCGCGCCGTTTTGCCAGAGCTCCCGGTTGTAGCGCGTGGTGACGATGGCATAGGCTGTGCCGCGCCCTACCATGTCGGCGCCATAGGGACGCTCGGCATGATTGCCGAATTTGGAGCGCAGATAGGCGTCGGGCGCAGTCTGGCGGCCGTCATGGAACTTCACCCAGAGGTGGTCCTTGCCGCTCTTGCGCCCCTGATTGATCGGATAGCCGTACTGGCTGTGCGGCTCGCCCCAACGAACCGTTGCCAACTCTCCATTCACATAGATGTTGTTCAGCCCGTCGAGCGGCGCGTTCGCCAACTCCAGTACGTCAACAAAATAGGCGTTCGGGGTTTCGCCATCCGTGCCCCATGTTCCGGCATAGACGCGGTGACCAGCCGTGGCCGAAGTGCCGACAAAGAACGACAGCGGGCTGTCGCCCCCCATCTGCATGGAAAGGGAGACGCCGGGGTCCTTTTGCTTCGGCGGCTTGGGCGCCAGTGCCTGCGAGAGCAGCGTGCCCCCGACATAGAGGGCCGTGCCGACCAGCAATTGCGCAGCAATGCCGCCGCCGAGAAGCCCGGCGATCGGTGCAACAAGAAACGGCATCGTCTATACCCTGAAAGCTCTGGTGGCGTCGGCCCGGTCGCGCACGCCGATCCCGGTGGCCGTTACGACAAGCACCTGCTCGCCATTGAGGATGCCCAGCGAATAGCCAAACACATCGTCGGTCGGGATGGCCATGATGTCACCGATCTGGGCAAAGGCGGGCTCAGTCGGCTCGAAGTAATGGGAGGCCACGCCGCCCATATCCTTTGCCTCAATGGGCTTGAGCACACGCCCGATAGCGCCGCGGGCCGTCTTGTAGCGACCACGATGCTTGGCGGCGTGATCTGTCCCGGTCATGGCTTCGACCGCGCCTGTCACAAACAGCCAGCAATCATGTGTGCCAAAGGCAAACGGGGTGGCGCGCACTTCCGAGACATAGGCCCCGAGGCGCTTGCGCCAGTCTTCGTGTCGCATCACTTGCCACCCAACTTCATGTCCACGATCTGCTTGATCGCTGATTGCGATCCGCCCTCGGACTTCTGCCCCCATGGGATGGGCCAGGCGCCGGATACGCCGATGTATTTGTGGAAGCCATCGTTCTGCCGGGTGCGCTGGTGAGCATCAGATCGCTTGGCCGGATTGGTTCGAGTCAGTTGCCGCGTGTCCGACACCAGGTCGAACCGGATGCCGCCCTGCCCGCCCGCTGCCGGCACCTCTTTAGGTGCCCCGTTGAGTTCCCCAACGAACTCCAGTAGCGCGCTGGCCATGTTGCGCGTCTCGGGATCAAACAGCGCCTGATACACGGCGACTTGGGCCAGGCGCATGTCGTGCCCTGTCCACATGTTCAGCACGGTTTCATGGACCGCTGACAGAGTGATCGACTTGCGCCGGATGGATAAATCCGACGTGCGGGGCGTCTCGCCCACGTCGAGGATCGCCCCAGCGCCTACAAACGGATGGCTGGCCGGGTTGCCGGTAAACGGCGAAGTGACGGTCGCCGTGACGGTATCGTGCTCGGACCAAAACGCGAACGGTACCGGAGCGCCGGCAAAGGTTTTCACGTGCCAGACGACCAGATCAGCCTCAATCAGGCCGAGCGTATCCGCGCCCTGCAAGAGAGCGACGACATTGGGATCAGCAGTACGCATGGGATCAGATCAACCGTTGAATGATATCGAAGGCGACACCGTGAGTATTCACTGTGTCTGCGGTTCCGGGGTTGAAGGAGCCCGGCATAACACTCGCGAGGATCGCGGGCTTGGCCAAGAACACCGGATCGCCAACGAGCGCACCAGCTCGGATATGGGGGAACACCTCAAAGGTCGGCGTCACGCCACTCGATAGAGCACTGACCGTTTCGGTGACCCGGTGCAGGGCTCTACGCTTCTGCCCGGATGGGCCATAGTCAAACGCCAGCATGTCGCCCACAGTGAGCCGGTAGCCATTCGGCAAGCCGGTGATGCGCAATTGCCGATTGTTCGCCGCGATGGTGTGCAGCGTCGGCGTCGCGGCGCCGAGCGTGGCGCCCGATGGGTCAGCCGCCGGATATTCGCGCTTGGGGTTCGAGAAATAGAACTTTCGGCCCGGATGGCACAGCATTTCCAGCATCGCGAGGATGTGATCGGCCTCGTCATTTCCCATGCTCACAAGCTGTACCGGCAGTGTCCAAAGGGGCGAGGCTAGCTCAGCAGATAGGGGCTGGCCGCTCCCGAGCCCCGAAGTCTGGTCGTTGCGCATCAGCTGCCAGTTAGGCGAACCGATGGCCACTCGCAGCCTGTCATAAAAGTCTGCGAGCGAAAGAGGATATTCCCAAGCCATTGGTCACCTACACGAATTTGACGCGGGGATTGGCAACCCAGTCAGGCAGGTGCTGGCGGACAGTCTGCAACGCACTGTCCATGCCTTCCTCGACCATCTGGCGGACTTCGGAGTTGCCGCGCGCACCGCTCACCGTGATGTTGAAGTTGAGCTCACTGGGCCCGCTATCCCCGCTGGTCAGCGTCTGCCCCGGCTTGGTGATGTCTACCCGCTCGTTGGGCGACTTGCGGAACATCACCAGCTGGCTGTCGATGCCGCCCGCGCCTCCCGGCATGATGGTGCCGCCCCGCGCAAAGCCGAGAATATTGCCGATACCGGAGAACAGGCCGCCGATGCCGCCACCGCCGCCGCCAAGCCCAAATAGTGCCTGGAAACCTTGGGTGAGGAACATCTGACCGAGCTGCTGCATGACGGAGGATATCGCCTCGCCCACGGTCATTGAGCCACTGATCAGGCCTTGGAACGCGCGCGTGACCACGTCTGCGATATTCTTGGCGGTCTGCTCTACCTGGCTGGACATGCTGTCCATGCCGTTCTGCAGCCCCTCCATGACGTTGACGCCGACGCCGTGCATGACGCGAGAGGGGGAGAAGATTTGCAGGGGATTGGTGAAGAAGCCGGCGACTTGATCACCGAGCCCCGAGGCCCACCCAGTGAACTCGCCCCACTTCGACTGAATGCCGTTCCACAGCCCCTGGATGATATCGACACCGATCTGGAGCATGCGCCCTGGAAGCTCTGCAAAGAACTCGGGAATTTGAGCCGCGAAGGCCCGGATATCTTGGCGGACAGCCTCCAGATGAGTACCGAAGCTGTCCATGGCGTCCACAAAGGATTGCCAAGCTCCCGACACGAACTCAGCAACGACCGAGGCAAGATGCGAAATCTCCGGCCAGAACGCGATAATCGCAGCGGTCAGCGCCGCGATACCAACGATCACCAGCGCCACAGGGGCGCTAACAGCAGCCACGGCTGTAGCCAGTGTTCCGAGAACCACCAGCAGCGGGCCGATGGCGGCAGCAACGCCCGCGACGATAGTGCCCATACGTAGCATTTCAGGATTGGTCTGCGATAACTCTTGCAGAAACCCGGCCAGTGCGTTTGCCGCATCCGATGCCCACTGCAATAGACCAGCGTCGGCAATGGCCAACTGAAGGGCCTCAAAGGCCGCTGCCAGCTGACGCATCGCGCCGTTGAAACCCTGCATCTGAACAGCGGCCACTTCCGCTGCCGTACCTACGCTATTCTCCAGTTCGCCCGTCAGTTCACGAACGGCGTCCGAACCCTGCGTGACCAGCGCAGCCATTGCCGGACCCGCACGCTGGCCGAATAGTTGCATGAACAGCCCAGCATTGTCGGCGTGCGGCTCAAGTTCCTCAATGATATCAGCGAGCGGTAGAAGGCGTCCTTGCGCATCGGTAAAGGAGAGTCCGGCCTCTCTCATGGCGTCGGCCATCGCCGAGGTGGGGTTAAGGATGCGAGAGATTGCGCCTCGCAGCGACGTGCCCGCCATGGACCCCTGAATACCAGCGTTACCCATGAGAGACAGCGCCGCCGCCGTTTCCTCAAACTGGACGCCCGCTGCTTGGGCGACGGGGCCAGCGTATTTCATGGCCTCGGCAAGGTCGGACAAGTCGGTATTTGCGGAGGTGAACGACTTGACCAGAACATCGGTCGCGCGGCCAAGCTGTTCGACATCCATGTTGTAGCCAGCAAGGATGTTGGTCACGATGTCCGCAGCGCGCGCCATGTCGAGCTGGGCAGCGGCGGCGAGCTGGAGAGTGTCCGGCATGGCATCGAGGATGTCGATCGCCTCCATGCCAGCCATGGCTAGAAAGCCCATAGCATCGCCAGCTTGTGCGGCAGTGTATTGTGTGGTGGCGCCGAGCTGGCGAGCCTGATCCGAGAGCGCCTGCATCTCGTCTCCGGTCGCACCGGAAACGGCGGAGACCTGGTTCATTGCTGCTTCGAAATTACCGGCGGCCCGAAGGGTGAGCGCACCGAACCCGACAATGGGAGCGGTGACGCGGACAGACATTTGCCGGCCAATAGCCTGCATCTGCTTTCCAGCGTTTTGGAGATGCCGTTGAGCGTCCGACATGCCCTTGGTAAAGGCAGCGGAGTCGAGCCCCAAAATGACACGTACCGCGCCTACAACTGCGCTCATGAGCGTGCTACCTTTGCGAAAACTGGAGGATGCCTAGATGAAATTGAAAGCCGCACTGGCCGCTGTTGCTATTTCTCTCGTGGCCACCCCGTCCCTGTCCGTCGCTAATGACGAAATTGATCAGGGCATCCGTTCGCTTTGCGAGGCGGAATGGGAGGGTGACTTTGCGATGCAACGCTACTGCATCGATCTGCAAACAGATGGCCACAACGACTTCACGGCCAGCCTAGATGCTCTGAATGACGACAGCCCGCTTCAACGATCCGCCGCAAAATGTCAGGAAGACTGGTCAAGCGCGGACGGAACAACTGATTGGAGCATGGTGAACTATTGCTTTGGGCTGCAAGAGGAGGCCTTCTTGAGCCTGCAATAGCTCACGCCTCCTTTGCAGCCTTCCGCCGTCGTCGCTTGAACCAACCCCGAACCTGAGCCTCAAGCTGATCGGGAGACATATCGCGTTCGCGCCGCCCGCTGCCCTTCACCACCTTGTCGTGGTTCGGCATGCGCTTTGCCCTTTGCAGAGCTGCTACATGCCAGGCCGCTGATAGTTCGCTTTCCCGCCTGCGCTGATTGCGCTTGGATGCTCCGGCAATGACCGAATTGTATTCGAGGAACGAGGCATCCCAGAAGTCAGCGCGGGGTTGTTCTGCCTCAATCCATGCCTCAAGCAGCGATGGCCAGCTTACCGGGCCTTCGCTGCCTTCTGAGGGCGGTCAACCTTATCGGCCTGCCCGCCCCCCATCGCCGCGCCGATGGCCTGCACCCATTCGCCAATCTCGTTCAGCTGGACCAATTCGCCAGCCTCATCACGACTGATCGCATGGTGCTTGGTGAGCCCCGCCCAGATCACGACCTCTAGCGTGCCCATCTTGGGGTCGTCGCCGGAAAGATCGTTGAGAATGGATTGCAGCCCGCGACCGGGGAACTGGCCCTCGATCATGGCGCAAGCGCGGAGGTTGTAGGCCAGCGTAAACTCGCCAGCCTCGACCTTGACGATGTGCTCAGCTTTCATCGGGACAGCCATTAGCTCTCGTCTCCATCATCCCAGACTTCCTCGCCCGAGGGCGCGATCGTGAGGGTGGCCGTCATGCGATCATCGAGCGGCACATTCTTCTCGTACCCGGTGATGGCCGCGTCATAGGTGACAGTTACACCATTCGGGAATTCGATCTGATGCTCAACGATCTCGCCTGACGCGCTGAGGCGACGCAGCAGAATATCGGTGTCGCTGCCCGGCACATAGTTGATCTCGAACGATGCCTCACCGCTGTCGATCAGCCCGGCGATGTACTCGCGACGACGGCCGGGAGATTTCATATGCGTGGCGTCGACGCGATCAGCAGTCCCGCCCGGAGGCGTGATGTTGAAAACTTCGCTGATCTCCACCAGACCGGGTGTCCCAGCTTCCGAATCCCAAATACGGTATGTGCTGCCATACCCCAAAGAGGCGTCAGTCATTGCTATCTCCAATGATGTGAAGGTGCGCCAGCCCAGGGCGCGGGGTTAGCGGGCTATGGCTGGGCAGGTGCCCAATAGAAGCGGTAGTCGAGCTTGCGGGCGAACCACTGCAATGCGGCGTTGCCCGAGTTACTGTCGCGCTCTGTGGCGCTCTGCTTGCCGTCGCGGAACACGCCGTCGATAAAGACGCCGCCGAACGTGCCTTTGTAGCCGCTGATGAACTCGTCCACGGCCTTGCCGAGATCGCGTGACTGCATGTCCGTCTCGGCGCGGCAGTCGATCTGCACGCGGGTCATGAAGTGCTTGACCGGCCCATTCATGCGGTAGACGACCGGCGCCGAAATCAGGAACATGATGATGCGCGGCCCTGTAACCCCTTGAGATGAACGGTTCCAGTCGCAGTTATTTCCGACGAGCGCCTTGATGGCGGGATCGGATAGCAGCAGGGCAGCGAGCCTATCCTCAAGGTCGATCATTTGGCGTTCCCCCTCGCCTTGGCACGTTGGACGGCTTGCTCAACGTCGACCATGAGGCGGTCTGTGATTCGCTTGAGCGCTCCCTCTTTCTTGCTGTCGAAGGCCGGGCGGGCATACGGGTGCGGCGGATAGCCATCGCCACCGAATTCACGCAGATGAGCCGCTGGCCGATTGTCCGGGCCGACAAAGCGCTCTTGGTCAGATCGCTTTCGATGTAAGCCCCTCTGGCGCCGTGAGAGCGTTCCAGAAACGGAAATGCTTTCCCGAAGGTTACCTTCATCGACCGGAGCTCGGGCTCGCATATCCTGGGCAATGATCTCGCCACCGTCATTGAGAGCCTTGCGCGTAATGTTTCTCGCTGTGCGCAATTTTAGTTCCTGCAGGGCGGCATCGACCTCGCGCAGGCCTTCAATTTTCACCCTCACCGGCTTCATGGCCCGGGCTCCGGTGCGGGCGTCAGATTGAACAGGTCGGACCGCGCCGCCGCCGTGATCTCGATATACTCGCGCCGCCCAAGCTCCTTGACGCCGACGACGCCGTAAATCAGCCCGTCACAGGTCAGCCGATCTTTGGTGTTGAGGTCAGTGACCTTCTTGTTCCACCGGATCACGAACCGCGTGGTGAGCGTCGAGCCAACCTCAGCGCCACGCAACCGCTCGGTATCGCTGACATCCCGCTTTTCTGCCCAGACCTTTGCCAGTTCAGCCCAGCCTTCAATCGGGTTGTTCCATTCGTCTCGGGTGACGCCGTAGCGCTCGAGGGCAATGCGGCGGTCGAGGCTCCCGGCGTCGATCTTGCGCGCCATCAGATCGGCAACCAGCGATAGGGCCAGACAAGCGCACGAGCGGCGGAAGGAATGCCGTCCTCGCTACCGGTCATAAGCCGGTTATCATAGAAGGCGCTCACGGTGATGAACCCTGCCGCCTTGAATACCGCCTCTTGCCCGAACGGGACCAGTGACAGGTTGCAGAACCGCAGCAGCGCCTTTTCAGCCGCCGCCATATAGGCTTTGATCAGGTCATCCTCATCGTCATCATCGACGCGGAGGTGCAGCTTAACCTCTTCGAGCTCCCACAGCGGCCCCAGGCTCTTGATGACGATATCAGCCATGATCAATCCTTCTTGGCGTCAGCCTTGTTTTTCGGGGCAGGCTCGGCCTTGTTTTTGGGCGCGGGTTCTTTCTTGGTCTTCTGCTCGGCAAGGATGCCGGCCTTAATCAGGTGCGCCACGTCGCGGGGCTCGGCCTCGCGCACGTCGCCCTTGGCATAGCGCTTGTCGCCAATGTGCTGGCGCAGAACGTCGTATTTCATGGGGGAGCTCCTTTCGGTTCATAGAGAGGGCGGCGCAAACCGCCCTCCTTGATGAGCCGAACGAGATCAGTCGCCGCCACCGGGCGCTTCAACTGCCGGATTAATGGGTCCGGTGATGAAGGCTTCGGGACGGTACAGAGCCAGCGCAAGGCGTTCCTCTGCGAGGATCGTCACAAGGTTACGGGTGAAGTCATCATTGACGTAGCCGACCTCAACACGCGCATCCCAGCGGTCGAACAGCTGGGCACCGAGACGGAACGCACCGGTGAGGAACGTGCCGACATCCATGGCCTGAGTGGCCACGACCGGCAGACCCCACATGTTCGGCTGCGCCGTACCCTGTGGATTGCCGATGATGTAACGGCCTTCGTTGTCCTTGGTCAGCTCGATATTGGCCCAGTCGATCGGGTTGAGCACGTGGCCGGTGGCCGGATATTCAGCCAGAGCGGCCTGCAGCATGGCCAGCCGCAGCGTGTCGATTGACGTCATCGGTGCCGGGGCAACTGCACCGGTGGGGATCGCAAAGGCCGTTGCCTGGGGCAGGATGCCGTGCAGGTTCTGACCAGTGCCATCACCATTGAGCAGCTGATCCTCCTCAACATAGGCCAGCCCGTACATCAGGCGCTGGTCGATGATCGAGCGGAGCTGGGAGAAGTCCGAAAGGATCTGCTTGGATGCCTTCATCCAGTGCGCGATCACCTTGGCCGAGGTGGTCACCAGATCGAACTGGAGATCGGACGACGGCTTGGCCGCGCCTTCCGCGACGCCAGCGGCGTTGTTGGTGAACCCGGTTTCGCGCACATATTCGAGCGAGTTGCCGTCCATCCGGCCAGGCGAGATCAGATCACGCACAGTCAGGCGGCGCTGGGGCAGCTCAAGGATGCCCGGCAGGCGGGTGGTCTCAACCCCGGCCCCCGCGGAGCCCGCAGCGTTGGTGGTGGCGCTGGTGATCGTTGCCTTGAAACGCATATCGATCTTGCCGCTGGACGGATCACCAGACAGGAAAGATTTGACGCGCTCGTCTTCGATGAACTGGTCACCGAACGATTTGAACTCATCGTCGCTCCCGCCGCCCCCGGCAGCGAACTGCTGATCGATATCGGCAAACTTTTCATCGAGGGTAGCGTTGAGTTTGGTCAGCGCCTGGTCGATATCGCCCTTGATGGTCTCGGACAGCTTTCCGTCCTTGGCCGACTTGCCGATGAAGTCTTCAAACTCACCGCGGACTTTGTCGACCTCTTCTTTGACGATCTTGGACTGGGCAGCCTTGATCTCTTCCGCGAGCTCTTCGCGGGTTTTCTGTTCCGACATGGGAACCTCCGATAATGTATGGGAAGGGTCTAGCGACCCAGGATTGCCCGCATTAATGCGAGGCGTTCATCTTCCGCACCGGCAGGTTCCCCCTGCCCTTTCAGGTGGATGCGCGCGGTACGCTCCGCCTGCGAATTCGAGAAGCCCAATCCCTTGAGCCATGTCTCGAATTCCCGCTCGGTCAGCCGGTCCCCGGCCTTGAGCTTGTCCGTGAGTTCGTATGCGGCCTTTGCCGCCTTAACGCTGGAGATGGTCGCCCGATCGTTTGCGCCGATCGAAACAATCGACACCTCTTTGAGGTCGAGCTTTTCCAGCGTCCAGACACCGGTGTCGGTATCGACGGAATAGGCCTTGATGCGATACCCGATCGAGAGGCCGTCGATATCGCCCTCTTTGAGCAGCTCATAGGCCTCGCGGGCTCGCTGGACGCCCATGTTGAGCTTGCCCTTGAGATAGAGGCCCTTCGCGTCTTCTTTCGCCTCCACCCACTTGCCGATCGGTTCGTCTCGGTTGTGCTGCCAGAACAGCTTGGGCATCGTTCCGTTGGCCTGGTGCTCGGCAAGGCTGTCCTTAAAGGCACCGGACGCAATCACGTCGCCATAACTGTCCGGCTCTCCGCCGAACGTCGAGCCATAACCTTCGAATTCGCCCGTATCCCGCAGCTCCTTAATGTCGAGGACAGGCGCGGTGCGGGTCAGATCGATCGTGGCATCCTTAAACCTGAGCATTGTCGGCTCCTTCTTTGCCGGCTTCGGTGATCGGCACGTTCTGCATCTGCATACGCGGAATGTCCCCACCTTCGACCGGCGGCAGATTTTCCAGCTGGCGAATTTCGTTGATCGTCATCGCGCCCATCTGGCTCATGCGCTGGTAGAACGCAGCGCGCGCCGCGCTGTCGCCCCGCAGCAGCCCCTCAATGCTGAACTCGATTGTAATCCCTGCCGCCCGGTCTTCCGCCGTCAGGAGCTGCTTGCGCATCGCCTGCTCGATCCGGGCGAGACGGCGGCGCAGGGTAAACTTCTGGAAACCCAGCGTTTGCTGCTCAAGGCCGGTGCCCCAACTGGTCGATTTCTCGGTGTGCCCCACCATGAACGGTGGCACCCCAAAGAACCGGCAGACTTCCTCGACCGAAAAGCCCCGCGATTGCAGCATCTGGGCGTCTTCCGGGTTCATCGACAGCGGCGTTACTGTCTGACCGCCCTCGACGATGAAAGGCCGACCGGCATTGATCGCGCCGACATATTTTTCCTCAAGCTTGCCTTCAACAAGGTCGCGCTGTTCGGGCGTCAGCCATTCCTTGTAGGCGAGGACCACGCTGGGGCGCATGCCGTTGGCAAAAGTCCCGCCTGCCGATTTCTCAATTGCCTTGGCCAGTCCGAACGTCTGACGGCCATAGGTGAGCGTGGATAGGCCCCCGAGCGGCCCGCCACCGAACCCGCGGATATGCAGCACGTCATCCTGATCAAGCTCGAAGCGCTGGCCATTCTCGGTCCAGCTGTAGCGCAAGCGTCCGGTAGACTGCCGCGTGACTGTGACCACGTCCCAAGGAACAGGTGCCAGCCCGACAATCTCGCGCTGCCCGTTCCGAAGCTTGCGGGCGATCCCATTGCCTTGCAGCTCAAGGCTGGCCGACACGAACTCCAGAAAGTCGAGCGCCGTCTGATGCGCGTTCGGGCTGTCGTGCAAAATGCGATAGAGCGCGTGATCCCGCGCGACCGTGCGCCCGCCGTTTTCGTCGGAGCGATAGATCATCAGCGGCAACGCGCCGATGGTCCCAGCGATCAGGTTCACGCAAGCCCAGGCGGTCGAGAGCGCCAGAACATCCTGCGCCCCGACACTCTCCCCCGAAAACGACGGCTCGATGCCCCAGCCGCGCGGCTCCGTCAGCGACAACATACGCGGCGGCGGGTCCGACACTGCCGACTTGGCAAGGAACGGAGCCAGCATTTTCTGCAACAGGTTCATGCCGTCTCCGCAAGGCTTCGAAGATAATCGTCAAGGTGTCCGGACTGCTTGGCCTCCGGATTGCGCATCATCACAGTCACCGCGTTGAACAGCGCCATGGCCGGGTCGATCTTGGCGTCACCCGCGTTCTGTTTGGTCGCCCGGATTGCCGTTGCGGTCGGCTCGATCTTGAGGTTACTCACGCACCACGCCATCAGGTCCTGACCGGCATGGCGCAGCGTTCCATTGGCCAGCTTGCGCTCCGCCGTCTTGATCGCGTTCATCATGCCAAAGCCCTGCGGCGCGCCGATCAGCAGCCCATCCTCCTGGGTGACGCCGATTTCATCGAGCGCTTCGAGCAATTCGCCCAGCCCTGCCGGGTCAACCGCCACCGGCCCGAGCTTTCCGCGCTGCTTGATCTCGGCGATGATTTCGATGATCGAGGAAATGTCCTCCAACTCGTCATCGACGATGATCAGTTCTCCAGCCTGCTCGAAATCCCGCAGCCGTGGCGCGATCGACTTCCGCCGCTCCAGCACACCCTGATGCGCCCAGGCCTTGGACCAAGCCCACCAGTCACGCGTTGCCTTGTGACGCCCCAGCAATGTCAGGCCGAACAGGTCATCGAGCCCGCCACCGTCGAGTCCGGGCACGATCACCTCGCACTCATCGAGCAGCGCCTCATAGGTGATCGCCCGATCAGCCCGCACCGGCCAGAAATCCGCGCCGGGCCAGCGATTGGCGCGCAGGTTCATCCCAATCTCGATGTTGAGGTGCTTGGCAAGGAAGACGTTGCGCGTCTCCGGCCCCTTGGCCCGCTCCTTGTCGAGCTCGTCCGCGATCCACTCCCGCCCCCATTCGGTATGGCCGATATAGGGGTTCGTGATGAAAAAGTTCTCCGGCTTGGCATAAGCCTCACTGTCGATCATGGCCTGCGGAAATTCATAGATCACCGGCAGGAACTTCTTGTCCTCGATCTCGCCGTCCCGAACCTGGCGGGCATAGTCGAGCTTGTCCTTGAACACCCCCGCCGGCGGCGCATCGCTTTGCGTCGTGATCGAGATCAGGAACCCTTCGGGGCGCGCCACCCGCCCGCCCGCCGCCTCGCGCATCATCGCGTCGGCGCCCTTCTTCGAGCCGAACTCCCAAAGCTCGTCGACCAGCACGAAGGCAGATTTGTTGCCCGCCACCGTCCCGGTATCTGCCGCCAGCACCCGTAGTGTTGCGCCCGTCTTCAAATGCGTGATGGTCCGAAGGTGATCCTGAATGTGCAGGAACCCTTCCTCGGCCGCGTTCAGTTCGGGATCAGCCCGCACCATGTCGGCAGCGGGCTTGAACGAGTTGTCTGCCGCCTTGATGGTCGGCGCGACGATGATCAGTTCGTTCGAGTCCCGCCAGTTGCGGATCAGCGCCGTGAGCATGATCCCGGCGGCGATGGTCGACTTGCCGTTCTTCTTGGCAACGCACAGGAAGAACTCGCTGATCAGCCTCTGACCGCTGTCCGCGTCATAGGCCCCGAACACCGCCTCAACGAAATCAAAGACCCACTGCCCGCCCGCCTCGCCAAACGTCGGTCTGCCGGGTGCGTCGACAATGCGCAGCGCCTTGAACACGTCCAGCGCCGCCTGCGCCTCGCTCGGGAACAGCGGTTTGCTCGGGATCAGGGAATGACCGGCAACAATCCGTTCCGCCCAATCCGGGCAGGCCGTGCTCCAGATCATCGCTTATTGTCGACCACAAGCTTGGGAGCACTCGGTGCGGCGAACTTACTGCCCCCGCCAGCCGCGCCTTCTGCCCGGGCCTGACGTGCTGCCTTCTTACCGCTCCGGCCTCCGTCCGCCGTCTCGCCCATCGTCTTGAGCGCCAGCGCGATGGTCTGAAGCGTCTTGGCGCGTACCGGCAAGCTCACCGCCTGCTTGAGCGCTGCCACCCGGTCAGGGTCGACTTCGTTCATCATGATGATGGCCTCAAGCTCGCCCAGGTGCATCGTTTCGGCTGTCAGTTCATCGAGCAGCCGATCGGCCAGGTTGCGCCCGCGCCCGATGACTTCCTCGACCTTGGGCACATCGGCGATGGGCCGGGGAATACGCACCGGCTCCACGGTTTCCGCCTGCGTACTGGCTTCGACCGCTTCGCGTACCCAGCCATGCTTTTTCGCGCGTTTGCGGATCGCGCCTTCGGTGATCGAGAACCACGCCGCAATCTCCCGGATACTGCGGGTTGTGCCGCGATAGTCCTTCTCGATGGCGGCCCAATCGATCGGCTGTTTCTTGTTCGTCATGACTTCCAGTTCGCACTTGGTACGCACTGCGTAATCTGAGGGAGGAAAAAATCTCTGCGTGAGGGGGGCGCGGGTGTCCGCTCGGCCCGGTTTTTGAACTTTCGAATACCCCCCCCCAGGGTCAGCGGCGGCGATAGCGGTCCGGTGTCGGCCTGACCTCTCGCCCGAACTGCTCGGCAGTGACGATGCGGTGGTGTTCATCGCAAAGGTTGCGGGTGTTGCTGTCATCGTCTGTGCCACCAAGGGCAAGGGGGACTATGTGATCCACTACGGTGGCGACGGTGATGATGCCTTTGGCTTGGCAGAGCTCGCACATGTAGTTGGTGCGGAGCATGCGGCGGTGACGCTGCTTTACCCCTGCCCTGCCTCGGAGGCGTGGAGTCTCGTGCTGGACGGCGGCAGTGAGCTGAGGCTTGAGTGTTGCCACCATGGGCTTGATGGTCTTGAGGCGGGCCATGATACTCCTGCCTTACTTGCTCGCTGCTGGACTGCTCAGTTGGGCGGCGGGCTTGCGGGATGGTGGCTTGCGGGGCATTGGGCGTTCCCCTGTTGTTGGCCAGTGAGATCGGCCCGATATGCTACGCTCTGCCCACCGTACCCTCCACTTGGAGCCAGCCGACTGGCGCGCGATATAACAGCCCCACGATGAGCGCAACTAGTGAGAATGGGACCACGCCGAACGCAATCATTTGCAGCATCTCAGCGCCATCTACAGCGAAGTGCCCCCTATTCGCATGCAGGATCAACTGTGCCGTTGTCTGCCACGCCGTGTGAAGGCCGACACAAGCCCATACCGAACCAGTCATCACCCTCACCAGGCCGAGCACGAAAGCAACCGCGGCGAACATAACGAAGCGATCCAAAGCGACAGTTCCTGTTGAGATAGTCCATAATGCCGCTCCCCAACACGCGAACAGTGCAGACTGAACGATAATGGAAACTATGCGGGAATGACGTTCAGCCAAGGCTGCGTA
Organism: Pelagibacterium sp.; assembly: GCF_035555455.1. Taxonomy (GTDB): domain Bacteria; phylum Pseudomonadota; class Alphaproteobacteria; order Rhizobiales; family Devosiaceae; genus Pelagibacterium. Next base: position 35,032 of record NZ_DATMGM010000058.1, read on the forward strand.
GATATAGCCGCGAAACGCCAGCTCTTCCGGCAGCGCCTCAAAGAAAAACACCAAGATGATAAGTAGTGGAACGAATGCGATGATCTCGGCCATCGGGAATTGCGGCACGATGCTTGACCACCCCAAAATCAAAACAATTGCAATTCCGGTGAGCGACGGCAGGACAAATGCTACTGCACCAACTATCAATGGTCTGATTGCTGCTGAAGAAAACGGCAAGCCCAGTCCCGCAAGGGTGCCTCTGTCCAGACGACTACGCAAAAGGGCGATCAATGGGACTGTGAGGGCACTGGCTAATGCGGCGTTTAAGACGTGCCTACTCAGCGAATACTGATGGTTCCCAGTGGCCAACATCATAAAGAGCCAGATGACACTCAGGCCCAGAAAAAGAACTCCGATCCGGATATAAGGATGAACATTCACGCTGTAAGCACTCCTTCGCCAATGACGCCGCGTCCGGAGGCGAACGCTACCTCCATGACAGCCTTTTGTGGAGTGCCCTTTTGATGAGTAACCCAGCGGGAGTACGGTAGCGTGCTGGGTCTTGCTACCTGCTTTTCGAACCACTTCCATTTCGGAAGCAGTTGGAGAAACAGACCGCGCCACCCGAGCAGGTGACGCGGCTGCAAAATCACTCATCGACCAGCGTGTAGCTTTCCAACTCACAGATATCGATTTCTGCCACTTCGAGTTCAGGCCCCTCGGCAGTCTCGAACCGGAAGTCGTAAATGCACTCGTCTGATCCGCCCCCGATAAACACGGTGCCTTCATAGCCTGGCTCCAGAATTCCGACTTCATCGAGCAGGTCATCGCCCCATGAATCGTCACTGCTGGGAGACGCGTAAAAATAGGTCAATATATAGCTGGAATCGTTGACCAACGTGAACTCAACATCATTTGCGGCGACTGGCGCTATGGCCATCATGGCTGAGATCGTGGCGACAGCCCCGATTTTAAGAATTTTCATGAGAATATATCCCTCTAGGTAGCTGCTCCTCGCAGCCAAACTGGGCGTTATTGTCATGAACTTCCTGGCAGCGCCATAAGAATGTTTGGCTGCCGTATCGATGTGGGAGGTAGAAACGCAAAAGGCCCGCCGAAGCGAGCCTTGTTCAATGGCGCGAAACACCAACATAACGTGAACATAGGGTGATTTGGCCCCCTACGCAAGGGGGGCCAGAGGGGCCACCCTACGCCGCTTCTGCGTTTTGAACAGGGTTTCCGTTCTCATCTTCGATAATCACGGCTTTGCTACCGTCACCCCAACGGTGGGTACGGGATTTGGCCGGCGGGTCCAGCTTGAAGAACTCGACCAGCACGCTCATAGCATCGAGCAGTTCCTTTTCCGCTTTGCGCCGCGCTTTGCCGCTGCCGCCGTGGCCGAGCTTTGCCGCCAACTTGCGGACCGAGGCCCCACCGATTACTACCGCGTCGACAATTCCTGCTGCACGAGTGCTGAGGGCCTGCCGCGCGTCTGCCAGCTCGCGTCGGGCATCATCCTGGGCAACTGTGATCTGATCCTGTTGCGGCCCAGACGTATCGACCTTGACCTGCTCGTAATCGATCGCGCGCGCTCCGCCAATCTGGGACAGGTCGAACAGCTTGGCATACCGGATCGCCGCGAGAGTCTGAGCCTCAGTCCGTGACTTCACCCGGGCCAGCCCGCCGATCAGAATCACCATGTTGTGCGGCGTGAACTTCCGTTCCTCGTGCTGGGTTTCGACCTCGCCGCTGGCCACCGCCTCCAGCAGTCCCTTGGTGACACTCGGATCGTCCGTCAGGCGGCTGGCGATCACCTTCTTGGGCTCGTCCTTGCCTTTGTTGACGATAGCGACGAGGTCGTTGTAGCGCCGCCGGGCAAGCTCTGTCGCGGCCATGTCACGGGCCATGACGGCATAAAGCTCGTTCAGCTGCTCGACGCACTTCCGGTATTCTGGGGAATGATCGTGAACGCCAGCGCTCAACTCCGCCTGTGCGGCGGGAAGCGCGGCAACGGCCTGCTCATAGGTGAGCGGCTTGGTCTTGGGGCCCGAACGGGGCTTAGACATAGATCGACCTCTCGGATGAATGAGAGGCCGGGCAGTCGAAGCGAGAGAACGAATATGGAACAAAGAACCTAAAGGGTCAAGAGCTCAGTTAGGCGCAACGCTAATGTCCAAGTACCTTTTCCATCGCGTTAGGCTGATCATGCATGGCCAACTGGTCCATGATGGTGGCGCTGGCATCGTTCAATCCCACCACCTCGACCTCGGTTCCGGCCTTGCGGAATTTGAGGACGGCCTTATCGATCGCGTTGACGCCGGTCAGGTCCCAGATATGGGCCTTGCCTACGTCGATTGTGACACTTTCCAGCGCCTCGCCGAAATCAAAGGCCGAAAGGAAATCATCCGCCGAGGCAAAGAAGATCTGGCCTTCGACAAGATAGCGCCGATGCTTTCCGTCTTCTGAAAGCGTAGTCGTGACGCGGAAAATCTGCGCGACCTTCCAGGCAAAGAAGATGCCCGAAAGCAGCACGCCGACTCCGACCCCAAGCGCCAGGTTCTGCGTGCCGACGACGGTTATGACGGTTGCCAGCATGACGAGGCTCGACCGGCGAGGATGATGGCGGAGATCGGCCAGCGAGGTCCAACTGAAGGTGCCGATCGACACCATAATCATGATCGCCACCAGCGCGGGCATGGGAATGAATCCTACCAGGTCGCCGAGCACTATTAGCAGAAACAGCAGGAAAGACCCCGCGGTGAACGTTGAAAGCCGCGTGCGCCCGCCCGATTTCACGTTGATGACGGACTGCCCGATCATCGCGCACCCGGCCATGCCGCCGAACATGCCGCTGGCGATATTGGCGATGCCCTGGCCGATGCTTTCCCGGTTCTTGTCGCTGCTCGTGTCGGTCATCTGGTCGACGATCGAGGCGGTGAGAAGACTTTCCAGAAGGCCCACGGCGGCCACGGCGATCGAAGTGGGCAGGATGATCCACAGCGTTTCGAGGTTGAGCGGAATGTCGGGGAAAAGCAGGATCGGCAGCGCGTCGGGCAGTTCGCCAAGATCGGCAACCGTGCGGATGTCGATGCCCAGCATCAGGGCAAGCGCGGTCAGGACAAGGATGCAGACCAGTGGTGAAGGCACTTTGGTCGTCAGCCTCGGGAAAAGATAGATGATGGCGAGGCCCACCCCGATCAGCGCGTAGGTTTCCCACGTCACCCCGATCAGTTCGGGCAATTGCGCCATGAAGATGAGGATGGCGAGTGCATTGACGAAGCCCGTCATCACCGAACGCGATACGAACCGCATAACATAGCCGATGCGCAGCCAGCCCGCGATGATCTGGATGACGCCGGCAAGGATGGTGGCGGCCAGAAGATATTGCAGGCCATGTTCGCGCACGAGAGTCCCAAACAGCACCGCCGTCGCGGCGGTCGCCGCCGAGATCATGGCCGGACGGCCGCCAGCGAACGAAATGACGATGGCGATGACCACCGAGGCGTAAAGGCCGACGCGGGGATCGACCCCCGCGATGATGGAAAAGCCGATGGCCTCGGGGATGAGGGCGAGCGCCACAACGATACCGGCAAGGATATCGGCGCGAATATTGGAGAACCAGTTGCGGCGGATGGTTTCTTTCGAGAACATAAACACACAATCGAAGCGATCGTCCGGGCCGCTTGGGCGGGCCGAACTGCGGGAAACGAGCTTTATCTTGAGTGTCCGGCGGATCGGCGGCCGGAAGAGCCACCCGGAGTTTCACCGGGTCCGGGATGAGTAGGCTCATTACTGACAGAAGGACGCTCCGCATTCAAGGCTGTCACGATGTCGCTCGCCGCTTCTTCCGCGTCTTCCTGAACCACACCGACACCAGCGCCTTCCACTTCGGCATGCGGTGCGTGGCGGCAAACACCGCTGCCTCATCGTCCAGCATTACCGCATTGCCGCGTATGGCATCCGCCAGTGCTTCCGGCTCAATCTGGTCGCAATATTCAGGATCGGTCATCAGTTGCTCGCAGGCCTTGATCTGCAAGCCAGTGACAGGGGCAAGCTCGGCATTGGCGAGTACTTCGAGGACCTGCCGGGCGCGCATGGCCGTGTGCCTGCCGACCAGCGACCGGAGTCGGGCGATCGCGACAGTCTCTCCTGGCCGATAGCTCCCGTTGCTGCCGGGATAGCGCAATATCCTGATCCCTGCCCGCTCACAGACCTGCCGGACGGTCAGCGCATCCTCGTCATTGGCCGCCAGTTCCGCCCAGAACATTTCGAGGGGGCTGACATTCTTGCGGTTTGCATTCACCGCGACGAAGGTTTCGGCTTCGGCGACAGTTCCATCTGTCTCGATGATCGTACACGGGACCAGCGTGACGCTGGGGTGGCGCTTCGCGGCTTCGAGCCGGTGCTGGCCATCAATCGCGTGGTATCGACCATCGCCGGCCTTGGCGAGCACCAGCGCCCCAAAGCTCTTCCACGAAAACCAGTCAAGGATTTTGAGAACGCGGTTTTCATCGAGCCCGCGCTGATAGGCCGGATCCACATCAATCAGGCCTTTGTCGATCCAATCAAGGTCGGGCAGCGGGCCGGGGTCGCGACAAGTCATTTCGCTGTCAGTGTTCATCTCATCAGTCTCCATCTCTGCATCACCCTCAGGCCTTTCGGCTGGGCGTAGTTGGCTTTCGGACGGGTTTGTTCAAGGCACACTTCGCCCTGCTACGGGGACGAAGTGTGCGGTAACTGGCTCACGAACTGGGATGCCCTTTACACACCTGGATACGTGATTTCCTCCCTTGTCCGTAGGAGGATCGAGCCGGGGTTGCCCTGTCGGCCCTACACGCGCTTCGCTAAGCAGCGGCACCTTCCCAAAGCCATCCAGGCGACAAGGGGAAGGCTGCACCTCATTTCCGGGTGCGTCCTGTGTGGGTGTTGATGTCCCTGCGTATCGGAGGCCGTCCTGTTTCCGGCCCTACCCGCCCCAATCGCTGGGGTCTCTGTGCAGGCTATGTGTCGCTGTTACCGGCGCGACGAGCGGTCCACCAAACCGATCCCGGAAGCGTTTCAAGCTTTCGCCGTCCTCGCTGAGGCCGTGACATCTTCCGGCCTGACCACCGCTAAGGCACATGCGCCTCCCGGTTCAGTTTCATGAGGAAGCGCTGAACGGCAAAAATGCCCTGATCGACGTGAAAGTCGTTGAAGTCGGTGCCCAATTCGGGCGGCATGACGTATGGCCTGCCCGCTTTGCGCGCGAAATACTCGCCAGCGCCCATGCCTTCAAACTGCTCTGGGCGAGCGGCGGGCGGCGCGTCATTGTCGGCGGCGATCAAGCATCTGGCTTGTCTGGGCAATGCGCCCGCGACCCTTGTGACGTTAGACGCGGAAAAGCATACGAGGATCGTGCCGGGCCGGTTGAGGCCTTGCAAAGCGGCTCGCACCGACAGCGCGGTGGCATAGCCTTCGCATAGCCAGGTGTCGCGACCGGTGGAGATCCGATGCGCCGCACCGCCCATCTCGCCGCCATAGAGGAACTTCTTGGTCCCCTCTTCCCAGATGAGCTGCACACTGGTGATCCGCTTGCCGATCCGGGCCGGTATAACGATGGCCTCGCCAGCGCCGGGAGACACCAGATAATCGCCCCCTATCCGCGCCACATCGCTGCTGGCAATGACCAGAGCCTGTTCATCTCGGAACCCCTTGCGGGCGAGATAGGCATGCGGGCCGGGCCTTGCAGCGGCAATGATTTGACGAGCTATGTCCGCGGCGCGCTCCGCTCTCTTGCGATCCTCGGCGTCTTGCGCGCGTCGTGCCTGGGCGTACCGCTTGCGATCCTCGACAGTGCGCTCTTCCCTAAGCCAGACCGTCGCCTTGTCACCGGTCTGCCAATTGACTGCCGTGACGCGTTCCTCATCGAGGATGATCCGGCCATCACCTTTGCCGTTCTTGGCCAGCGTATCGGCTGCGATCCATTTGCGCATGGGCTGGCGACCACGCGGCGGGACGATGCCAACCGATGCACAGGCGCGGGCAATCGCTTCGTCCAGCGTCATGCTGCACGCCTCCGGCTTGATTTCCGGAAGCGGGCGACCTCACGTTCGATGAGCCCCCATTCGTCCTCGCGAACTGTCTTGGCGTCGCCGAAAGCTTCGTAGAGCCCGAAAGGCAGGGTGCTGTCGGGATAGATACCGCGCCAAATCCCATAGGCCCATTTGCGCGCCGCCACCTCGCCCTTCCGGCTATTCGCCTGGCAATAGACCACCGCGGCGTTCCAGACCCTCCGAGGGTTGTCGAGACATGCTGCCCGCATCCCTTTTCGAGGAGCGAATGCCTTTGCAGGTGCGTGATCGAGGTCGATCAACTGGCCCTGAACATACTGAATTTCGCCTCGGGCTGGCCGCTCCCACCCACACGCCGGGCAAGCATTCTGCGCCGGGACCATCTGTGTCCCGCATTCGCCGCAGAAACGCTCTTTGCGAACCTTCTCCGTTGGCTCCCGAACCTCGGTGTCCTTTTTCTGGGCAGTTGAGAGCGTGTCGACCCCATACTCAAACAGCCATGCCGTATCGTCGGCGAAGGAAATGCAGTTCCCAGAGTGATCGAGCCAGAGGCCGAATTCCTTGCCGGGATGGATGCGCATGATGCGGCCCATCTCCTGAATGTGGCTGGAAAAACTCTTACGATAGGGACGGCAGGAAATGCCGCACAGCACGTCTGGAACGTCAAAGCCCTTGGTCAGCACGGCGCAGGACACCAGTCCATCGATCGCGCTGTTGGGCTTGCGGAACTCAGCGATCTTGTCGCGACGCTCCCCGTCGTCCTTGTCGAGATAACTGATCTGCTGGAAGTTGTACCCAGCCTCGGCAAACTGACGGCATAGCTCCTCGCCATGTTTGACCGACGGCGAAAAGACGATGGTTTTGACCGGCCCGCCGAACGTCTTGCGAGTCTGTTCAATCCAGGTGTCGACAACGTTGCCGATGATCGTAATGCCGCGCTGCCCGGCCTCTTCGTCCTCGTATTCCCCGGTAAACTTCTTCTTTGCGCCGTCCATATCCGGGCTGACACATGCCTTGATGCGCAACGGCGAGAGATAGCCCTCTGCCAGCAGCTTGTTGACGGTGGTGCTGTTGACCAGCCCGTCCCAATGGCCCGCCATCCCAGCCGTGAAGGGGGTGGCTGTGAGGCCGACGACCTTGGCCTGCTCTGCCCTGCTCGCCAGATCGAGAATGGACTTATAGACCGCGTGGCACTCATCCCAGATGATGAGGCTGGGCAACTCGCGCAGCTGGCGACGAGCAAGGGTCTGCGCGCTGGCGATCTGAACGGGTTTGGAATAGTCCGTGAGGAAATGGGCGGCCTGAATAATGCCGTGATCAATGCCATAGGAGGCGAAGCGCTCGCTGGTCTGATCGATAAGAGCAACACGATCGACGACGAACCAGGCGCGCGATCCTTTCCGCTCAGCTTCCTGAACGATCTTCATCGCCATTTCGGTCTTGCCCGCACCGGTGGGAGCGACGAGCACCTGGCGCCGCCTGCCCTCGCGTATTCCGTTGCGGAGCAATTCCACCGCGTCGGCCTGATAGGGCCTGAGGTCGATTTCACGCGGTTCGAGGCCAAACAGCATGTTCATGGCGCCGGCTCCACGTCGCCGCGCACAACGTGATCGGCTTTCGAGACGAACCACGACCAATCGCATTGGTCGACGCCGTCGGGGCGCGCGCCATACAGAAACCGAAGGAACTCGGCCCATGGCTTAGGCGAGCCATCGTCAAAGGCCTGATCCGCTTCCACGGTGCGCAGGTGGTTCTCGATGGAGGCGCAGTTGCCCGTCAGCCACGTGCGCTGTTCATCTGAGAGATTGAGCGGGTTGACGATCTTCATGTGGCCGCCGTCGAGCACGATATCCGCGCCCAGCGCCCGCACTTTGGAAAGAATGGTCGCCACGTCAGCCACGGGTCACCTCACCCGTTTTCAGGTCGATGACGATGTCGGCGTTTGCGCCAGACTCGATGGCCTTTTTCTTCCAGTACTCCGCCGAACGAAGGTTCCGAACTTTTTCCTCGCTCTCGCGCTCGACCTGGCGCTGGAGGTTGCCGATTCGCTCGCGCAGCCCCTCGATAACTTCCTCGAAGCCACCGCGCTCATATTCAACGACCATGTCGTCGTATTTCGTGAGGGTTTCCCGAAGCTGATCAATTTCAGCCTTCTGGTCCTCATTGATGTTCTGCAACTCCTCGTTCTCATAGAGCAGAGACGCGATGCGCTCAGCGTCGTCGCCTTTTGAGGGTTCACGATTGAATGAGCGCTCAGCCTTGCGGGCCTCGGAAGCCTTCACTTCGACGTTAAGGTTCTCGCGCGCTTCGTCGCGCTGGCGGTCGTACTCAGCTTGCTGCTCGGCCTTTGCGGCCCTCTTGGCTTCAACAACAGCGCCGATAGCGTCGTTCGGTTGTTCGCCGGCCTCGACCCTCTCCTTAACGGCCTCTAAGGCGGCGGAATCATCCTTGAGGCCACGAGCGTGGCGAACAGAAATGTCCGACGCGTCGGACAAATCGACACCGGCCTGCTCAAGTGATGCAGTTACTTTGGCTTGGTCGATAAGGTCATAGGCCCGAGAGCGGCCAATCTCCCACCGCTCCTTGCAGTAGGCCTCGAAAGTCTTATGGGATGCACGATAAAGCTTGCCATCGCGAATTTCCGTCAGGGCCTTGCCGACTTCGATGAAGACGGTGACGCCGCGCGAAATGATGCCCTCACAGACAGCAAGCCGACTGGTCTCTGTTTTGGAAAGGCCACTCATAACCGCTCGATCCCCCGCGCATCGCAAAAGGCGTCGAGGGCGCGACGCAGATAGACCTTGGCCAGAGTGCGGCGGCTGAGCACACCAATGGTGACTGGCCCCTCGAATGGGACCGCGTTGCAGGCCGTGACAAATGAACCGACCGAACGGATGAGCGTTTCAGTGCTCGCCACGCCAGCCCGATCGGTCACGTCAACACCGGCTGCCGCTTCAACATCAGGCAAGGCTTCGCCGGTCGCGATTGTGTCGCGTTTCATTTTCTCACCTATGTCTGGGGTCTGGCGCGCTTCTCACTTCGACTGCCCGACCCGGTTAAACTCGTGTCAGGCGGCGTTACTCGGCTCGGGTACGATCTCCGGCCATTCCACACCCTCCGGCCAATTTTTAGCGAACCACCGCACCGCCAACCGATAGCGACCGGTTGTGAGATCTGCTCCGCCACGAAGGAGAGATAGCTTTTTGCTCTCACCAAAGAGGCGGTTGCTCAATGTGGTCTCACGGAGATCTGTTGCGGCAAGCCAAATATCGGCCAATGCGATGATGTGCGAAACATGAGGCATGCCCCCATATCGGTTATTTAACCGAGATTGTCAACGGTATTCTAACCTATGGCGGTTTAAAAACCCATCAAATAGGATGGGCGCCATGCTAAAAGACGTTCTTGACCGGATTGAATCTCGCCTAGAGGCACTCGGACTGTCTGCCACCGCAGCGTCGCGCCACGCCGGGCTATCGCTTGATGCGATCCGAAACATGCGCCGCAAAGTCCAAGCTGGCGACATCCACGCGGGAGTGAGTTCGCGCACCATTGATGCGCTTGCCCCCGTTCTCGGAACAACAGCATCTTGGCTCCTGACCGGCGACGAACCAAATTCAGAGAACGCCTCGCCTGATCTCGTGGCTACAAGACCTACCACACCCTTGATTCCGGGCCGTGAGCTACTGGGTACTGGGACGATGCCCGTCTATGCGGCGGCCATGGGCGGGGACGGTCACGTCATCGTGACGTTTGACGAAATCGATCGCGTAAAACGTCCGGCTGAACTTGAAAACGTAAGAGGCGGCTATGGATTGCTGATCAAGGGAACCTCAATGGTTCCTGCGATCAATGAGGGAGATACAGCCTTAGTAAATCCTCACCTGCCCCCTGCGCGCGGCGCAAACGTAATCCTCTACCACACGCCACCCGACGGATCAGACAACGAGGCGATGGTGAAGCAACTGCTCAATTGGACCGACAAGGAGTGGACCCTAAAACAATGGAATCCGCCGGAAGAGTTTAAAGAGTATAGGCAGGAATGGCCGGTTTGCCATCGGGTAGTGGGGGTCTATTATGGGCGATAGGCTGCTAGACGGCAGGGTTTGTGCATATGTGGGGCGGCGATGACCCCTGACCGCTATGTCCAATGCCTCGAAATCCTACGCTGGACCAATGAGACACTGGCCGAAGCGCTGGGCTGCGACGAGAGCTTGACCGAAGCGTATGCGATTGGGCTTGAGCCGATACCGATGAAGCTGGGGGCTTGGTTGAATGTCGCGGCGGAGGCGCACCAGGCGCTTGAAATTGAACTGCCCAAGTCGCTCAAGGGGAAGCGGTTTACGGAGGGGGATTTGTGACGTCCCCTGACCTGCCGCACTTAACTTTCTTCGGGGACGCCAGTAGCCGTGACAAGGATTTCATGGTGGCAGGGGGTTTTGCTATCGCGGGAAATCGGATCGCGGAGATCGAGGATCATATCGCCAAATTACGTGACGATGGCGGCATACGGTCCGAATTCCATTGGGCGACTTACCGTGGTGGCGCAAAGCGAGCGGCCTACGAAGCTCTGGTGGACTACGCATTTGATCTGGTCAACAAACGCCAAGCGGCCTTGCACATCATCATATCGCCATTTGGTGGCTACAACCACAAAGCCAAGAAGAACGAGAACCGAGATACAAGCGTAAACCGCATGTATTATCAGCTATGTCTTCATCGGCTTTGCCAATTTTATGGCGGGCGGCGCAACATCCATATTCGCCTAGACGCAGGAAACGACTCCGTCGACATTTGCGCCATGAGAAACGAGCTTTGTGCGGATGCTTACAAAAAGTATCGAACCGTGCCCAATTGCGTCCGCAGCATCGAGCCCGTCAACTCCACTCACGTCGGCGCGGTCCAGATGGCCGATGTTCTGATGGGTGCCATTGCTGCGAAACAAAACCAAGTTTCCCACACCTCGCCTAAAGGCGCGCTGGCTGACTATGTGATGCGCGCATCCGGCCGGCACACCTGGGGCCGCGAAACACCACGAAATGCGCGGTTTTTGACGATCTGGCATTTTAAAGGGAGGTCAGGTCCCTCGCAGCCCTAGCTCTAGAGCACGGCTGGTCTAGCCAGCGTATTCGGGCTGCGAAGGCCTAACGATAATATGGGCTAGAATCGCTGCGGATTCCATATCTCGACGTGAAAATCTATTTCTTTTTTAACCAGGACGGTTCCGCCCCGAGAGCGAACCGACCTGCCGGTATATGGGGGCTTTCTCGGCAGGCCGGCCACCTCGGTAAGGAGCTAAACCAAAACCGAGGCAGGCACCTGATCGCCAGCAAATGGGGCCATCTCTAGGCAAGGATCAATTCAGCCCTACTCCCAGCTCAAACTCTTTGAGCACTTCCTTGATGGCCGGGATGACCCAGGGCTCCAGTGGCTTGCACATATAGATGCGCTCCGGGTCATCCCCTTCTCGCTGCGGCCTGCTCATGACCGGTATGACCGAGAATTCGTCCGGCTCCACAAACGGCCCGAACGCCTCGATCTGGAACTCGAATTCCGGAAATGATCGGCCCAGTCTGTCCAGTATTCTGGCCTCAGCATACTCGACCGCCTTCCCCATAGCGCTTGGGGCCACGACGACGAACTGCGAAACGTCCTCACCCATCGTCTTACCTCGACATTTCTAAAAGCTCATCTGGTAACTGCCCAAACTGAGCCAGGATAACTGCGTCTTCCCAGTCGCCTGATGCAGGGTCTCCACGTCGCGAAAAAGCCACCACTGCCGAGGCGCCCTCCGACAACCGCTCAGCAAGATCTTTGCAGTGCCCCTCGTCTCTTGCCTGCCTCGGCTCATCCGCGATCAGCACGCCTTTCTTCCCTTTCTGGAATGCTTGCACCACGAAGTACGTCACCATAACTCCACCCCTAATTGTTCCCTGTATGTTCTTCATGAAAGCGCAAGCGGTCACGGGAGTCGAGTCAAAATCCACAAAGATGATCTTTAGGTTTTTTAACCGACATTGGTTGACTTCGGTTAAAAAACCGATATGGTTACCGAAGTCTTTCGTTTCTGCGGATGCCCTGCCTGAAACAAAATGGCTCAGGCTGTGCGCACACACCTGCCTGAGCCTTCAACCAAAGACCGTTGGAGGTAACTATGGTTTCCCAAGAGAATATACCACTTGCTCAGCGAATTCCAGCTGAGGAGTCGATCAGCAACGCTACCGAGCAGTTCGACAGGACCGGCGGCATAGTTGACCATATGGCCCGAACAAAAAACCTAGGCTATTTGCTCGAAAAGGAGATCCATAAGATCGTCCTCACCGACAATAGGAGAATGGGCGAACGCCACGGGCTCACCCTTGTCGGCTTCTCACTGAAAGAAATCGAAATTCTCGCTTGGATGTCAGCAGAAATATCTGCTTCGGCAGAAACCTTGTCGGCCGAATTAGATGAAGCTCGCTCTCGCTTGATTGAGGCCGAGAGATCACTGTCATCGAGCACGGAAGGGAACGCAGCATGAGCAAGAACCTTCTCGAAGCAGTCGATGCTATTGATCGCGCCCGTTTCGTTGCGCACACCGTTCGCCTTGTAGGCAACGGCATCCTGGGCGAGGATCGAATGTTCGGCAATGCCCTTTGCGAAGTGGCCGGCCAGATCGTCGAACATCTGGACACTGCCGTTTCAAAAATCGAGACCCGTCCCAATGAACCGGACCCAGACCGTGGAATATTGCTGGCGTACCAGGAGTGGTCCGACGCTCAAGAGGCGCTGGCGGCAGCCCAAGGCGATGCTGACGACCAGCTAGAGGCAGAATACAGCGCCATTCGGACAGCAGAAGACAAGGTTCTCAGCTTCGCTCCAACCACCGCCCGTGCCCTAGCCATTCAGGTGATCGTCTTCACCAGCTTCTACGAATTCGCGCTTACGGCCAACGGCAGGTTCGACCTAGAGGCCGCTGTGGAGAGCATCGCAGCGGTCGAGCGCCCCCTGCCTTATCGCCACAGCAACCCGGGGAGTGCAGCATGACCTACGACCCTCATAAAGTGACGCAGGCTGGCGATGCCCTTAATCGCGGCATTGCGATGGTCAACACGATCTGGCTGGCGCTGGAGCGTGCTGAAACAGAAGAAGATATTTCGCAGGCTGCCGACACCCTGGCCGAGGCGCAGAGCAAGCTGCTCGAAGCCCAGAAACTCATCGGCCTTCATCGGCCTCACGATGGGAGGAACGAATGACAGCCCTCACCACCAGAGCAAAAGCCCTTCTTGATGCCGTCGACTTCGACAACAACGGAGCCATGGTCGCCGGTGTCTATCGTGGCGGCAACGGCGGGCTGATCTCTCGCGAGACGATCGTCGCCGCCGACGAATTGCGCAAAGTGCTGGAGGTCGGCGATCACTCGCCGTCCTTCGATGGATCAATCCCTGAGCAGTTGGCCCTTGCCGTCGATTTCTGCGCCGAGATCAACCGGGCCAGCGGGATCACGCCGGACGGCCTGCTCGACATGGCCCAGCGGCTGTATGAGGCGGGCGGGCAGGCATGACCCTCTGTATCCAGTTCGCCGGGTGCCTTGGCGTAGCACTGAGCCTCGTGCTGGCCGCATTGCCACTGCTGGGGGCGACATGAGCGGGACAGCTAGACGCGCAATCATTCCTCAATCGGACGTCAAGCGCATCCTCACCGCTGCAAAACAGGCAGGGATAACTATGGGGATTGTGGTGATAGGCCGAGAAGTCCGGTTTGTTCCGGTTGACGAACTCGAAAGCGGCAAAACGGTATCTGAGCTTGACCGATGGAGGGCCAAGCGAGATGCAAGGAACCAGAAAGCACAAGATCGTGGGCGTTCACCGCGTTAGGCGAAGACTGGCGAGCGGCCAGGTCGTCGAATACCATTATGCTTGGCGCGGTGGGCCTCGCATTGAAGCTGCGCCGGACACCCACGAATACCTAGTCGAATACACCCGACTGACGCGTGATCGAGAGGACGCCAAGCGAGAGGGGTTTTTCCCCGAGCTCGTTTATGCCTATCGACAAAGCCAAGCCTACCTCAAACTCAAGCCCAGCACCCTGCGAGGCTACGACTGGGCTATAGGTGAGATTGAAGCCGAGTTTTGCGATCTTCCGATAAGGGCCATCGGCCAAAGAGGGGCGCGATCTACCTTTCTGGAATGGCGTGATGGATTGGCGGAAACACCCCGCAAAGCCGACCTCTTGCTAGCGGTTCTTGCGCGCATTCTGTCGTTCGCGTTCGACCGGGAAATGATCGATCGCAATCCCTTGGAGCGCGTGGACAAGATTTCAGCCGGCACAAGGCGTGACAAGCTCTGGACAGACGCGGATGTCGAGGCCTTTAAGGCGAACGCCAGCCCTGCCCTGCAGCTCGCGATTGAGTTGGCGCGCTGGACAGGGCAGCGGCAAGGTGACCTGCTGACCTTGCCATGGTCAGCTTATGACGGGACGCACATCACTCTCCGGCAAGGGAAGACTGGCAAGCAGGTTCGCATCCGGGTCGCCGCACAGCTGAAAGCTGCTCTTGATGCTACCAAGCGTGTTGCCGTGACGATCCTCTCGACAGAACGCGGAAGTCGATCATGGACAGGGGATGGGTTCAGGGCTTCGTGGGGAAAAGCGTGCACCCGGGCAAAGATCGAGGGCCTCACCTTCCACGACCTGCGCGGCACATTTGTGTCGCTGGCGTATCGGAACGGAGCCTCGATCAAAGAAATTTCCGAGATCACCGGACACTCGGAAAAGGACGCCGAGGGAATCATCCGCAAGCACTATCTGGCTGGCGATGCTGCGATCATAAAACTAGATGCTGGGAACAAAAAGAGACAGCAATTGTAAAACGGTCTAATTTTTGTAAAACGGACTTTGGACGATTTCCCGTAAGTCCTTGGTTTTTGGTGGGTGTACAAGGGATCGAACCTTGGACCCGCTGATTAAGAGTCAGCTGCTCTACCATCTGAGCTATACACCCGAACCATCGGTGAGCGCTGTATTCTTGCGTCCCGAAGTGGCGCCTCTCTAGCAAACACCTTGCGCCGTGTCCAGCCAAAAGCGCGCATTTTCTGTGATGTCAGCGAAACGGGTTGTCGCTGGTTCCAAGGAACGCCGTGTCGCCCCAAAGCTCGGCAATCCGCAGGTCGCGGCGGCAGCCGATCCGGTAGGCCTCATAGCGTTCCGGATTTTTGATATGGAAATCCTGATGGTAGGCTTCCGCGGCATAAAACGGGGCTGCATCCCTGATCTCCGTCACCACCGCCAGCCCCGTCTCCGCAATCAGCGCTTCTCTGCTGGCAATGGCGGCGTCACGCTGCTCGTCGCTCAGGGCAAAAATCGCCGTGCGGTAGCCCAGTCCACGATCGCAGAACTGCCCTCCGGCATCGGTCGGGTCGGTGGTGTGCCAGAAGACCGTCAGCAATTGCTCAAAGCTGACAATGTCCGGATCGAATTCGATCTCGACCACCTCGTAATGACCGGTATCGGAAAACACGACCTGCTCATAGCTGGGGTTGGCGACATGGCCGCCCGCGAACCCGGAGGTCGTCGCGGTGACGCCCTCGACCTTGTCGAAATTGGACTCCACGCTCCAAAAGCATCCACCCGCAAACAGGGCGGTTTCCGCTTGGACTGCCGTCGCGCCGCCCAGGGTCAAGATTAGGGTCGCGCCAATGGCTGGGACAAGGCGCATCGGTCTGCTCCTCTTTTGTCACAGCGAGTATGTCGCGCGCCAACAGGGTCCCGCAAGTCAAGGCACCGTGAACACGCAACGAAAAGACCCGCCGACCAATGCCGGCGGGCCACACTTTTCTTCATGGATAGGGGAGACTACCCGGCAGCCAGCGCGCCCTGCGCCGGCGCGCCGCGCTCCATCAACAGGCGATTATAGGCGTTGAGATAGGCGCGGGCCGAAGCCACCAGCGTGTCGGGCTCCGTCGCATTGCCCGAGGCGATGCGGCCATTCATTTCCAGCCGTACATGGGCGTTGGCCTGTGCGTCGGTGCCGCCGGTCACCCCGTCCACGGCATACAACACAAGGTGCGGATCGGCATTCACCGCTGTCTTGATCGCATTGAAGATCGCATCGACCGACCCGGTGCCGTTATAGGCAACGTCCGTCGTTTCCCCGTCCACCGAGACTTTCAGCTCGCACCGATGAATCCCGTCCGTACGGGTCGAAACGCTCATATCGACCAGCTTGATGCGATCGCCCGCCGAGCCCATTTCGTCATCGACCAGCGCGATCAGATCATCGTCATAGACGTGCTTCTTGCGGTCCGCCAGATCCTTGAAGCGCTGGAACGCTTCCTGGAACTGGTTATCGCCCAGCTCATAGCCCAGATCCTTGAGCTTTTCCTTGAAGGCGTGCCGCCCGGAATGCTTGCCCATGACCAGCGAGGTCGATTTGATGCCAACGCTTTCCGGCGTCATGATTTCATAGGTGGATGCGTTTTTCAGCATCCCGTCCTGATGGATACCGCTTTCGTGGGCGAACGCATTCTTGCCCACGATGGCCTTATTGTACTGCACCGGGAAATTGGCTGCCGCAGACACCACCTTGGACGCCCGCGACAAATGCGTTGATTCCACGTTGGTGTGGTAGGGCAAGGCGTCGGAGCGGGTCTTAAGCGCCATCACGATTTCTTCCAGCGCCGCGTTCCCGGCCCGCTCGCCAAGGCCATTGATGGTGCATTCGATCTGCCGCGCCCCGGCCCGTACCCCCGCCAGCGAATTGGCCACCGCCATGCCCAGATCGTTGTGGCAGTGGGTAGAAAAGATCGCCTGGTCCGAATTGGGGACCATTTCGATCAAATCCTTGAACAGCTGATAATAGTCTTCCGGCGTCGCATATCCCACGGTGTCGGGAATATTGATCGTCGTCGCCCCCGCCTTGATGGCGGCTTCAGTACAGCGCGCCAGAAATTCGATCGGCGTGCGTGTGGCGTCCATGCCGGACCATTCCACATCATCGATGAGGTTGCGCGCCTGTGCGACCGTAGCGGCAACGATCTCCAGCACTTCCTCTTCCGTCTTCTTCATCTGGTGCGCCAGATGGATCGGCGAGGTGGAAACAAATGTATGGATACGTCCACGCCGGGCGAAACGCACAGCCTCGCCCGCCCGGTCGATATCGGCGGGAATGGCACGGGCCAACCCGGCGATCACCGCATTCTTGGAGCGCTTGGCGATGGTCGATACCGCCTCGAAGTCTCCGTTCGAAGCGATCGGAAAGCCCGCCTCGATGATATCGACACCCATCGTGTCGAGAATTTCGGCCACCTGGAGCTTTTCTTCCAGCGTCATGGTCGCGCCGGGGCTCTGCTCCCCGTCGCGCAGGGTGGTGTCAAAGATATAAACGCGGTCGGTATTGGTTTGGGCAGTCATTGTGATCTTCCTCGATCGGCCGCCTGCGCTGGCTATCAGCTTTCAAAGCAGGACATGCCGGACACTTGTCTTGTTCGGCGTATTGGCAAACCCCTGACCACCCGTCCGTCTCTAGTGCGGACTGCCGGTTATCAGGGGCCGATAAGGAGGAGAAGAAGGGCAGCCGAAAGCAGCAGCGCCGATCCGACAAGGATACGGGCCTGCAAAGCCTTCCGCTTGCTTGCGGCTATGGCGACGGCGCGGTTTGTCCTGCGACGCATCGGTATGGCCTTGAACCTTCTTGATACTTCAACCTGCCAACAATGGGCCAATTGCGGCGCCAGTGCAACCCCTTGGCCACCAATTCCCTCTCCCTTGGAAGGGCCTACGAGATTCCCCCACGCACAGCCTCGCCCGCGACCGATCCCCTATTCGTCGAGATCGAGCACGCCTTCAGCCAGAATGACCGCCGACCCGCCGATGCCCGCATGTTTGAGTGCGCCCTCGGCGATGGTGAACTGCACGTCTATCCGGCTCGGACGCCCCATTTCGTGGCCCTGCCGCAAACCGATCACGTGTTGGCCCTCGCCATATCCCCCTTCATCGACCAGCAGACCCACCAGGGCAGCCGCCGCCGATCCCGTCGCCGGGTCTTCGCCCTGATCTGTGCCGACCCCGAACATGCGGGCCGCATAATCCGTGCCGCGCTCATCAGGCGTCGCGGTAAACACATAGATCGCATTGTGATCGCCGGGAAAAACTTCACTCCACCCGCGCCGCTCCAATGCGATGGCTTCGAGCGCGCCCGTATCGCGAACTGGAATCAGATAAAATGGCGAGCCGGCCGAATACCGCGCCGGCATCATGCCGTTGCAGCCGATGTCGCTTTCCACTAGGCCCAGCCGGGCGGCGATGGCCGCAATATCGGGCATTTCGGCAAGTCTCTCGGGCAGTCTGGGCAGCGCAAATTTGGCCTCACCGGTCCGCCGGTCAATCCGCTCCATCACGGCAGTAACCAGCCCTACCCCCAGTTCCAGCCGCACCGCGCTCAGCCGGTGTAACAGCCCCAACAGCACCGTTGAGCCAATGGTCGGATGCCCGGCAAAGGCCAGTTCGCGCTCGGTGGTAAAGATGCGCAGCGCCGCTGCATGGCGCTCATTGCGCGGCGCGTGGACGAAAACCGTTTCCGAGAGATTGAACTCCCCCGCAATCGCCTGCATGCGCTCGTCCGACAGCCCATCGGCTTTGAGCACCACGGCCAACGGATTGCCCGCCAACCGCTCGCGGGTGAACACGTCAAGCAGGTAATAGGGAAGCTTCATACAATTATCACCCCGATAGGCGGACAGCCCCGTCCGTGGCCAATCTCCTAGCATCGGCCCTGCTTTTGATAAAGCACGATCGGAAATTGGGACGTCCCGCTCGACATCCGTGAAAATGAGCGCATCATTCCCGTCCCGAAACGGGTGCAGGAGCATCGGACGGCAGCCATGACCCGCAAGCTCATCTATTCGCTGCAAATGTCGCTGGACGGCTATATCGAGGACGCCTCGGGCAGCATCGCCTTCACCCACCCCGACAGGGAGGTGCACACCTATATCAATGGGCTCGAAACCCGGATCGATACCCACATCTATGGTCGCCGCCTTTATGAGATGATGAACGATTTCTGGCCCACCGCGGGCGACGACCCCGAAGCCCCGCCCGAAATAGTCGAATACGCCCGCATCTGGAACGACCTCGACAAGCTGGTGTTTTCCCGCAGCCTTGCAACCGTCGGCGCCCGCGCCCGGCTGGCGACCGGGGACATTGCCACCGAACTGGCGCTGCTCCGGGCCGCGCCTGGCAAGGACATCAGCGTCGGGGGCGCAAATCTCGCCGCCCAGTTCATTGCCCGCGATCTCGTCGACGAGTATTGGGTCATCGTCTATCCGGTCCTGATCGGCGGTGGAAAGCCGATGTTCCCTTCCTTCGACAAGCCGCTCGAACTGAAGCTATTTGATCACCGCATCTTTTCCTCTGGCGTCAGCGCCCTCCTCTACCGCCGCCCGGGGCGGTAACCCGAAATGGCAAAGGGCCGGTCCACAGACCGGCCCTTCATACACCCAGATTCCCGCCCAAAGGGCAGGCTCACCTTAAGGCTGCGCTGCTAGTTGCGCGCCTTGTCCACAAGGGCGCCGGACTTGATCCACGGCATCATGTCACGCAGCTTGGCGCCGACTTCTTCGATCTGGTGCGCGTCATTGTTGCGACGGATCGCCTTGAAGCGGGCGGCGCCGGCGCGGTATTCCTGCATCCACTCGGAGGTGAACTTGCCCGACTGGATGTCGTCCAGAACGCGCTTCATCTCGGCCTTGGTTTCGCTGGTGATGATCCGCGGACCCGACACGTATTCGCCCCACTCTGCGGTGTTGGAGATCGAATAGTTCATGTTGGCGATACCGCCCTCATAGATCAGATCGACGATCAGCTTCACTTCGTGCAGGCACTCGAAATACGCCATTTCAGGCGCATAGCCGGCTTCCACCAGCGTTTCGAACCCGGCGCGGATCAATTCGACCACACCACCGCACAAGACGGCCTGCTCACCGAACAGGTCGGTCTCGCACTCTTCCTTGAAGGTGGTCTCAATGATGCCCGAGCGTCCGCCGCCAACGCCGGAAGCATAGGCCAGTCCGATGTCGTGGGCATTGCCCGAGGCGTCGTGATGGATGGCGATCAGGCACGGCACGCCGCCGCCCTTCTCGTATTCACCGCGCACAGTGTGGCCGGGGCCCTTGGGTGCAACCATCAGCACGTCGACAGTGTCCTTGGGCTCGATCAGCCCGAAATGCACGTTCAGGCCGTGCGCGAACGCCAGCGCTGCACCGTCGCGGATATTGGGGGCGATATCGTCGCGATAGATGTCGGCCTGCAATTCGTCGGGGGTGGCCATCATCATCAAATCGGCCCAGCCGGCGGCTTCGGCAACGCTCATTACCTTGAGCCCGTCCGCTTCCACCTTCTTGGCGGTTGCCGAACCCGGACGCAGGCCAATGGCGATGTCGGTGATGCCCGAATCGCGCAGGTTCAGCGCGTGCGCGCGGCCCTGGCTGCCGTATCCGATGATGGCGACCTTGCGGGACTTGAGCAGATTGAGATCGGCATCCCGATCGTAATAAACGCGCATTGGTATCTCCCTAAGACGCTGTTTGTTGCTGTGGTTATGCGCCGTAAAGCGCGAAGAAATGCTCGCGTGCCTGGCGGGCTTCGAGCGAAATTTGTTCCATGCTGGGGCGCTCGTGCTCTCCCAGCAGCATGCGGATTTGTGTGTCGCGCACGACAAGGCCGAAAAACGTACGAAAAGCCTTTTCGGGGTCGTCGAGGGTCAAAAGCCCGGCATCGCGCCCGGCTTCGAGCACCGGCTTGCAGCGCCGGGCCATGGCGTTGCGCCCATGCTCCAGCACGATTGCGCCCAGGTTACGCTTTTCCTGGCCCGCATGGCTCACGGCCAGCCGGTTGAGCGCCACCGAAATATCCCCGGTCAGCACCGTCAGCCAGTCGCGTCCGAATTTCTCCAGCGCGATGGCCAGCGTCCTGCGGTCGAGGGTCTGGCGGTCCACCGGCACCATGCGAACCTTGGCCGCCTGCCACTGCACAGTCGCCGTGAGCAACCCGTCCCGGTCGCCGAACCACTTGTAGAGGGTTTCCTTCGAGCAGCTCGCCCGGCGCGCCACTCCGGTCATCGTCAGCCCGTCGCCACCGTCCACAAGCAGCCCCAGCGCCGCATTCAGAACGTCCTTCTGGCGGTCGGTAAGGGCTTCATCGTCGATGAACAGGTTGGGCGGGGCCAAGGGTGACTCGTGTGGCTTTATTGATTATGGTCGGGCGGTTGAAGGCCATGATCCAAGGGTCAGATGACCTGAGCGGACGAGGCGTACCGTACGGTACGGTTCGGTTGTTTTCAAGAGACATTTTGGCTCCGCGTCCGCTAGACTCCAATCCTGCCTACCCCCACCATGACGCAAGAGACGAGGAACATCTCCATGCACCGCTTCCCCATTCCGGCCCTCGCTCTGACCGTCCTGGCACTGATCGCCACACCCACCGTGGCCCAGGATGGCGAGGGCCTGACGTTTGCGCCGGTCGTGGGCAGTTCGTTCACGGAAAAGTTCTGGATCCAGTCTCAGGCCGAATCGGGTCTTCCGGGTTCGATGATGTTGTTTCTGTCGGAAGGAACAATGATCCAGACCTCCTGCTGGGAGGGCTATCGGCTATCGAGCTGGCAGATGCTCTCGGACACCGCCCTCTCCTGGCAGGAAGACACCCAGACCATCGAGGCCGAAATCATCGAGGTGGATGAAGCCGAGCTGATTTTGGCGCTGCACCTTGTCGATGGCACCGTCGAGCAGCACTTCCAGTCGGCACCAGTCCCGTTTGTCTGCCCCGATATGCCGCGCTGAATCAAAAAGGCCGCCCCGAAGGACGGCCTTTCGTATCTGAATACGCGACAGTTGCGGTCTTATTCGGCAGCCTGCTTGGTGTCTTCTGCGCGGGCAGCCTTGGTGGTGTTCGCCCACCAGGCAAGATTCTCGAACAGATCGTTGAGGCTGGGCCCAACCGCCGGCTCGATGGTTTCCATCGGCTCGTTCTTGCCACCACTCCAGACGGTAAAGAAGTCCGACCCGCCGATATGGACGCCCTGACGAACCGGGACCATCTGCAATTCGACGCTGATCAGGCGGAGCTGCTCGATAGCACGGGCAGCACCCACCGAGCCGTAGCCGACGTAAGCTGCCGGCTTGCGGACCCACTCGACATAGGCCTGGTCGAGGGCATTCTTGAGCACACCGGTGATCGAGCGGTTATACTCGGCCACAAGGAAGATATAGCCGTCAAACTCGCCAATCTTGTTCTGCCAGGCGACAGCCTTGGGGTCCTGGGTCGGCACCCATGCGTTCGATGCGACCTCATCGAAGAACGGCAGATCGAAATCGCGCAGGTCGACGATTTCGACGTCGAACTCGGAGCGCGCCCTGGCCTTTTCCAGCAGCCATTGTGCGGGCTTGTCGGCAAAACGGCCCTCACGGGTCGACGAAATAATGATGGCGATTTTAGGTTTGGACATGGGAGCACCCCTTTGGTTACGATAAGTAAGTAGGGGTGAATATGTGCCTTTAACTGCCCAAAGCAAGTAGGCACACCAATGTAAGTTCCGTCTCCGCTCCCGCCTGCCTTGGTCTCGTCAAAAACCACTATTCACGCAAACTGCTGATAACAAAGAGTTATTTAAGACTCCCAGCGCACGAGGCCCGTCAAAACCCCACTGTTCGCTATCGGTGAACGAAGAATACAGGCGATGGAAACGCAAGAGTGACCGCCCTTCGGACTGCCCGCCTCAGCTTGCGCTTCCCAGAGCCGCCCGATATTTCCGCACCGTTTCCGCAAAGCCGTAGATCAGCGCGTCCGCGGTTAGTCCATGGCCGATGGAGACTTCTTCCACGAACGGAACAGCGGTTGTGAACGCCGGCAGGTTGGCAAGCGTCAGGTCGTGCCCTGCGTTGATGCCCAAACCGGCCGCGTGCGCACGATGGGCCGTCTCCGCCAGATCGGCGATGGCCTCGATCGCCGCCGCGCTGTTGTCGTAACACGCGCCATAGGGCCCGGTATAAAGCTCGATCCGGTCCGCGCCCGTCTGGCGGGCCGCCTGGATCATCGCGCTGTCCGCATCGGGATCGCAAAACAGCGAAATCCGCCGCTGCGGCGCCGCCAGATCGGCAACTGCCTTGGTCAGCAACTCCTGATGCGCGATGAAATCCCAGCCGTGGTCGGATGTCGCCTGTTCCGGCGCGTCCGGCACCAGCGTCACCTGATGGGGATTGGCCGCCGCGACCAGATCGAGGAACGCTTCGCTCGGGTAGCCCTCGATATTGAGTTCCGCCTGCGGATATTCCGTCCGCAGCAAATTGACCAGATCGAACACGTCGGTGCGGCGGATATGGCGCTCATCAGGGCGCGGATGCACGGTAACCCCCACCGCCCCGGCGTCGAGCACGATCCGGGCAATGCCCGTCACGCTGGGCCAGGGCAGGTCCCGGCGGTTGCGCAATTGGGCGACGGCGTTGAGATTGACGGAAAGCTTGGTCATGGCAAACAACGGTAATCAATGGATCGCCCGTAGTGAGTAGCCGAAGCTCCGGCCCCTTACCACCCCTGCAATCGTGATTACCGTCTTTGCGTCTTCCCGGTCCTACATGCCGTCCGGTCCGCGCGTAATGGCAGCCAGCCCGGTGCGCACCACTTCCACCAGCCCCAAAGGCGCCATCAGCGCCACGAACTGTTCGATCTTGGTCGATTTGCCCGTCACCTCGAAAACGAAGCTTTCGGTCGTCGCATCGATCACCTGCGCCCGAAATGCATCGGCCAGTCGCAACGCTTCGATCCGGCTTTCTCCAACGCCAGCCACCTTGACCAGCGCCAGCTCGCGCTCGACCGCATTGCCCGCTTCGGTCAGATCGTGCACCTTGTGCACCGGCACCAGCCGCTCCAACTGCAGCTTGATCTGGGCCAGAACCTTTGGTGTCGCCACGGTCACCACCGTAATCCGAGAGCGATGCTTGTCGTGCTCGATTTCACTGACGGTGAGCGAGTCGATATTGAACCCCCGGGCCGAAAACAGCCCGACCACCCGGGCGAGAACGCCGGGTTCGTTGTCGACCAGAACGGTAAGCGTATGCCGCTCCTCCGCCTGTGTCTGCTGGGTGAGAAAATAGGCCGAACCGGTCGGCAGCAAATTGGCGTTCATGTTCATGCACTCCGCTGGGCCTCAGACGAGGACCTTGCCCTTCTCGTCAATGATCGATCCAATATCCGCAGTGTTGGGCAGGATCATCTCGTTATGCGGCTTGCCCGACGGGATCATCGGCAGGCAGTTCTCTTCCTTGGACACCAGACAGTCGAAAATCACCGGCTTGTTGATATTGATCATCTCATCGATCGCCGAATCCAGCTGCGCCGGGTCGGAACACCGGATGCCATGACCGCCATAAGCCTGCGCCAGCTTCACGAAATCGGGCAACGCATCGGAATAGGAATGTGAATAGCGC
The DNA here is from genome assembly GCF_035555455.1 of Pelagibacterium sp. GTDB lineage: Bacteria > Pseudomonadota > Alphaproteobacteria > Rhizobiales > Devosiaceae > Pelagibacterium. The sequence goes on from NZ_DATMGM010000058.1 coordinate 59,516, forward strand.
CCGCCATGCAGCAATTCCTGCCACTGGCGCACCATGCCCATATATTCGTTGTTGAGGATGAAAATCTTCACCGGCAAGCCGTACTGCAACGCAGTGCTCATCTCCTGCATGGTCATCTGCACGCTGGCTTCGCCGGCAATGTCGATCACCAGCGCATCGGGATGCGCCACCTGCACGCCAATCGCCGCCGGCAGGCCATAGCCCATCGTGCCCAATCCACCAGATGTCATCCACCGGTTGGGTTCGTTGAAGTGGAAGTGCTGCGCCGCCCACATCTGGTGCTGGCCAACCTCGGTGGTGATGTAAACATCCCGGTCCTTGGTCGCCTCATACAGGCGCTGGATGGCGTGTTGTGGCTTGATGATCGTGTCCGAATTGGTGAAGCCGAGCGAGTTGACCCCGCGCCAGGACGCGATGGCCTTCCACCACGGCGCAATCGCCTCGGTACGTGGCTGGTTGGTGCGCGACCGCCAGATGCGGATCATCTCTTCCATCACCGAATTGACGTCGCCGACAATCGGCACATCCACCACGATCGTCTTGTTGATCGAGGACGGGTCGATATCGACATGGATCTTGCGGCTACCCGGAGAGAACGCGTCGATGCGACCGGTGATCCGGTCGTCGAACCGCGCACCCAGGCAGATCATCAGATCGCAATCGTGCATCGCCATATTGGCTTCGTAGGTGCCGTGCATGCCCAGCATGCCCAGCCACTGGTCAGACGATGCCGGGAATGCCCCCAGCCCCATCAGGGTTGAGGTGACTGGAAACCCGGTCAACTCAGCCAGTTCACGCAGATTGCGGCTGGCTTCCGGCCCTGAATTGATGATGCCGCCACCGGTATAGAACACCGGGCGCTCGGCGCGCAGCATCAGATCGACCGCCGCGCGGATCGCATCCATATTGCCTTCGTGCTGCGGCTTGTAGGTTGGGTGGCTGGGCTGGCTCTGCGGCCCCACATAAGCACCCAGCGCAAACTGCACGTCCTTGGGAATGTCGATGACCACCGGCCCGGGCCGCCCTGAAGTCGCGATATAGAACGCCTCGTGCAGGATGCGCGGCAGGTCTTCGATCGATTTGACCAGATAGTTGTGCTTGGTACAGCTGCGGGTAATGCCGACAGTGTCGCATTCCTGGAACGCATCCGAACCGATCAGCGCAGTCGGCACCTGGCCGGTGATGCACACGAGCGGAATGGAATCGAGCAATGCATCGGTCAGCCCGGTCACCGCGTTGGTCGCTCCCGGCCCCGACGTCACCAGCACGACACCGCATTTTCCGGTCGAGCGGGCATAGCCCTCGGCCATATGGGTTGCGCCCTGCTCGTGCCGCACGAGAATGTGCTGGAGCTGGTCCTGCTGGAAGATCGCATCATAGATCGGCAACACCGCGCCGCCGGGATATCCGAAGATGTGCTCGACGCCCTGATCGATCAGCGCCCTGACCACCATTTCGGCGCCAGTCATTTGCTCGGCCATTTCAGCCACTCCTCATATGCCTTCAACTCGAACCCGCCGAAACGGGAATTCAGATAATAAAAAAGGCCCCGAGAGGGACCTGTATCAGCGCATCGCAAATTGCCACGAGAGTCAGCCTCTCATGTTGCGATGCGCCAGCGTACTACGAGAATAAGTGCCGTCTTCACGGAAGTCTCTCCAAAATTCATCGGGGCATTGGTAAAGCGGCCAGTGTCTGCGGTCAAGCCAAAATCGCCGGGCCCGCTTCTCTGCCCTCTCGGCACACCATCCTGAAATAAAAAGAGCCCGCGCCGAATTCCAGCGCGAGCTCTTTATCAAATGCCTTGTGGCAATCAGCCCCGCGGGCAGGCGTCCTTGTAAAGGGTCCCGTCCGAAGCGCGGTAGTAGCACTGATTGGGTTCGCCAGCGACCTGGCCGACAAGCGCGCCGGCAACACCGCCAACCACGCCGCCGATGACAGCGCCCTGGAGCGAACCGGTGGTCACGCCACCGATAACAGCACCTGCGCCAGCGCCGATCGCGGCAGTTTCCTGGGTACGCGTGCAGGCCGAAACGGCCAGCAGGGACGCAATAGCAACACCGATAATAAATAGCTTCTTCATCTCAAAGCCTCCTGCGACTTAACTCTGGAGTTCCCTCGCCCATCAATGCGGCATTCCGCTTTTGGTTCCTTGGGCAGGACCTCAGGCCATATAGTTTTCAACCTGAAGCGAAACTGAATATCTCCGACACCAGCTTAACTTTCTTCATTTTATGAATTTTATCAAGCCGGTTGGCGCCCCGCGCGGGCCGCTATTGCGCATAATCGCCTTTGTCCCGCCCTTTTCGGCCACCGCTGACATCCAATCAAATCACGTGTATCAAGTTCGGCTCACCCGTGGCCATCATGCAGCGGGCGGGCTGGGAAAGATCAACAGACATGAACTCCATCGTATCGGAGCAGGCCGGTTCCGGTTGGGCCAGTGAATTGCGTGCAACATTCTCGCTCGCCTGGCCACTCGTTGTGGCCCAGGTCGCTCAGAATGCCCTGTTCACCACAGATGTAATCATGATGGGGTGGCTCGGCCCCGAATATCTTGCTGCTGGCACGTTGGCGACCGCAACCTTCAATCCAGTTCTGTTGCTCGGCGGCGGCATAGTTTCCTCCGTTGCCCCGCTTGCTGCGCAGGCACTCGGCGCTCGCCAGATCAGGAATGTGCGCCGCACCGTACGCCAAGGGTTTTGGGTTGCCATCCTGATTGCCCTTATCTTGCTCCCTATCGTCTGGCAGGTGCGGCATATCCTTCTGGCTATGGGGCAGGACCCTCAATTGGCCGCCATGGCTCAGGAATACATGCACATCGCTGTTTTCGTCCTGTTCCCGGGGCTAGGGTTGTTCGCCATGCGATCCTTCTTGTCCGCCCTCGGTTCAACACGGATCATCCTTTACGCAACGCTGTTCGGAGTATTTCTGAACGCCATAGGCAACTATGCCCTGATCTTTGGTCACTTCGGCTTTCCCCGTCTTGAACTGAGAGGCGCTGCAATTTCCACGGTCCTCACCAACCTGGTGATGTTCGGCACATTGCTCACATATGCTCTGACCCACCGCCGTTATCGGCGCTTCCACATCCTGGCCCGTTTCTGGCGCCCCGACTGGGCGCGCTTTTGGGAAATTTTTCGCATTGGAACCCCCATTGGCCTCACCCTTATGGCCGAGGTGGGAATGTTCGCCGTGGCAGCAATTTTTATGGGCTGGCTTGGCACCTCTGCTCTGGCGGCCCACGCTGTGGCACTGCAATGTGCGTCCTTCGCCTTCATGGTGCCATTGGGACTGGCGCAGGCAACGACTGTCCGTGTGGGCCTTTCGTTTGGCGCAGGAAGCAATCAGGGTATCGGACGTGCTGGATGGACATCGCTTGTCTTGGCCACCGGCTTCATGACCATTACCTGCATCCTGTTTTTGACCGTCCCGTCGGTGTTCGTCCGTCTCTTTCTCGATCCGGGCGACCCGGCAAGCCTTACCGCTTTCATGATGGCGGGGACGTTCCTCGCCATTGCCGGTCTGTTCCAGATCGTCGATGGTGCGCAGGTCGTAGCTGTCCACGTTCTGCGTGGCCTGAATGACACCAAGATCCCGATGCTGATTGCCCTGTTCGGCTATTGGTGCGTCGGCATGCCGATCGCGTGGTTCCTGGGCAATGAGGACCGTCTCGGTGGTGTAGGAGTGTGGATTGGCCTTGCGACTGGCCTGACCTTCTGCGCCATTGTCCTCACTGCCCGTTTCGCCCTGCGCGAGCGCCTTGGCCTCGTTGATCGGCGTCGGATGGTGCTTTCGGCCTAGACGGGCAAACTGCCCGTCACACTGTCACTGCGTATTCGTGCATGTCCTTGCTCCCGAACACCTCAAGATAGCGGGCGATCTCACGCGGATCGCCCACTGCCTTGGCGGGGTTGTCCGAGAGTTTGACCGCCGGTCGCCCATTGGCGCTGGACACCTTGAGGACGATCGAGATCGGCTTGAGCTGTGGCGTATCGGTCGGAGCAACTCCACCGAAATCATTGGTCAGATTGGTGCCCCAGCCAAAGCTCATCCGCACCTTGCCGTCGAAATGCTTATAGGCGGCCTCGATGGTTTCGATATCCAGCCCGTCCGAAAAAATCAGCAATTTCTCTTTCGGATCGCGCCCCCGCGCCTTCCACCATTCGATGATTGTTTCGCCGCCCTCTATAGCGGGCGCGGAATCTGGCCTGAACCCCGTCCAGTCGGCCACCCAGTCGGGGGCATTTTCGAGAAATGACGCTGTCCCGAAGGCATCGGGCAGCACGATCAGCAGGTTGCCGCCATAATAGCTCTGCCAGTCTTTCAGCACCGCATAGGGCGACATCTTGAGCGCCTCGTCCCCCTCGGCCAGCGCCGCGGCCACCATGGGTAACTCGTGGGCGTTGGTGCCCAGCGCCTCCAGATCGTTGTCCATGGCCAGCAACACGTTCGAGGTCCCGGTCAGCGCTTCTCCCAGTCCCTCCTTGAGCGCCTCCACGCACCAGCGTTGCCACAAAAAACTGTGGCGCCGCCGGGTCCCGAAATCCGAAATCTTCAAATCCGGCAATTTCCGGAGCCGCTCGACCTTTTCCCAGGTCCGTGCCTTGGCTCGCGCATAGACCACATCGAGCGCGAACCGCCCCATCCCGCGCATGGCCGCGCGCGACCGCAATTCGTTGATAATCGCCAGCGCCGGGATTTCCCACATGGTGGTTTCCACCCATTTGCCGGGGAAATTCAGCTCAAACTGCCCGTCGCGCACCGACAGCTCATAGTCGGGCAGCTGGAAATCCTCCAGCCACGTCAGGAACTCCGGCGAAAAGATCTGCTTGGTGCCGTAAAAACTGTTTCCGGCCAGCCAGATCATTTCCTTTTTTGAAAACCGCAGGCTGCGCGCATGGTCGAGCTGTTCGCGCAGTTCATCCACATCCACTTCGTCCGCCAGCCGCACCGATGTCGTGCGATTGGTCAGCGTGAATGTCGCGTCCACGTCCCGATACAATCCCCAGATCATCTGCAACATCAGGAGCTTGTAAAAGTCCGTATCGAGCAGCGACCGGATGATCGGATCGAGTTTGAAGGTGTGGTTGAAAACCCGCCGCGCGATGTCAGTTCTGGAGGTGCTCAAATGATGTCCACTCCGGCAGCGCGCATCTTTGCCGTCATGGCGTCCAGCGAACCGGCAAGATCGATTGCCCTCGACCCTTCGAGGATCACCCGCGCGTTGAACCCCTGCTCCACGGCGTCTATGGCCGAATACGCGACGCAGAAATCCGTGGCGAGCCCGGCGAGCGTCAGATCGGTCAGCCCCCGCTCCCGTAGATAGCCCGCCAGCCCGGTCGGCGTCGCATGATCGTTCTCGAAAAATGCCGAATAAGAGTCAATTCCCCGCCTGAACCCCTTGCGGATGATCAGTTCGGCGGGCGTAACGTTGAGATCGGGATGAAACTCTGCCCCCCTGCTGCCCTGCACACAGTGGTCGGGCCAGAGCCGCTGCGGACCGTACGCCATCTCAATATCGTCAAACGGCGCCTTTCCCGGATGCTGGGAGGCAAAGCTGGAATGATCGGCCGGATGCCAGTCCTGCGTGAGGATCACGTGCTCGAATTCGCCGATCAGCCGGTTGATCACCGGCACCACCTCGTCGCCACCGTCCACGGCCAGCGAGCCGCCCGGACAAAAATCGTTTTGTATATCGATGACGATAAGAGCTTTCCCGCCCATGCCGGCCTCCGTGATTCATGCCCGCGCACTAGTGCAAGCCGGGGGCGGGCCGTCAACTCCCCCTTGACGTCGCCCCGCCTCCTGGCAATCTGTTGCCCATGATTCAATTACGCCAATCCGAACTCCGCGTTGCCCGGGAACTCTCCCGGCACGGCCTCCCCGGTCAGGTCACAGTCCTCGAAAATCTCGCGACCACCGCCGCCATGGCCGCCGACGCGCTTGGCGTTGAAGTGGGGCGCATCGTCAAATCGCTGATCTTCAAGTCCGAAGAATCGGGCGAGCCGATCATGGTTCTGGTCTCCGGGGCCAACCGGGTGCACGAAAAACGCACCGGCCGCCAGATCGGCGTCAAACTCGCCCGCGCCGATGCTGATCTGGTGCGCGAGGCAACCGGTTTCGCCATTGGCGGCGTCTCCCCCTTCGGTCATCTGGTGCCGATCCCGCTCTATATGGACGAAGACCTGTTCGCCTTCGACACGGTCTGGGCCGCAGCCGGCGATCCGCGCTCCGTCTTTGAAATCGCCCCCGCCGATCTTGAGCGCTCCACATCCGCCCGCCGCATCACCGTCACTTGACGTCGTCAGCCTCATCCCCCGAACGGATCGACAAACTGCCAGTCTGAAAACCGGTTTCTGAACCAGGTCGATTGCCGCTTGGCGTATTGCCGCGTCGCCGTCACGGCCTTTTCCACCGCCTCATCCCGGCTCATACGCCCGTCCAGCATCGCGCCGAGTTTCGAAACTCCGATGGCCTTCATCGCCGGCAATGCGGGATCGAGCCCCCGTGCCAGCAGCGCCTCGACTTCCGCCACTGCCCCCGCTTCCATCATCCCCACAAACCGCTCACCGATCCGCCGCCGCAGTAAGCCGCGCTCGGGCATCAACACGATCTTTTCCAGCGCATACCCCGCCAGCAATCCGGGCGCATTGTCCGTCTGGAACGCACTCAGCTTCCTCCCGGTCGCCAGCAGGACCGACAGCGCCCTCACCACCCTTTGCGGATCGGCAACCCCGATCCGGCGCGCCGTTTCCGGGTCCTTCTCACCCAGCAGGGCCAGCCTGCCCGCTTCATCAAGCCCGGCGACCATCCGTTCCGCTTCCGCCTCATAAACCTGATCCACAGGCGGGATCTGTGCGAATCCTTTTGTCAGCGCTTCGAAGTAAAGCCCTGTACCGCCGACAAAAATCAGCTCCTGATTCTGTGCTTCAGCCGCTTGAATCTGTTTGTGAGCATCGTCCAGCCACGCACCCGTCGAATAGCGTGCTCCCGGGTCGACATGCCCGAACATCACGTGCTGCGCCGCCGCCAGATCGTCCGGTCCCGGCCGCGCCGTCAGCACGTCGAGAACGCCATATACCTGCATGGAATCCGCGTTGACGATCCGCGCGCCCGTCCGCGCCGCCCGCTCGATGGCAAGGGCCGTCTTGCCGCTCGCCGTCGGACCCGCTATCAAAACCGCTCGCTTCGTTTCTGTTCCAGCCATGGCCGTTGTCTATGTCCGTTCTGTGCCTGATCGCCAACCCCGCCGAACCGGCGCTCTCCCAGGCGCTTGTTGACGCCGTTCATCGGCAAACCCATGGCGAAGTCAACTGGCTCGCGCAAGGCATAGCCTGCGAGATCATCAGCCCGCGCGCCGCCGATCCGGTCGAGACCGCGCGCGATGTGCTCGGCGACCAGCCTGTCGATGCCGCCCTGGTTCCGGTGGCCAACCGCCGCAAGCAATTGCTGCTCGCCGACATGGATTCCACCATGATCGAGCAGGAATGTATCGATGAACTCGCCGATGCGCTTGGCCTCAAGCCGCAAGTCGCCGAGATCACCGAACGCACCATGCGCGGCGAACTCGATTTCGAGGCCGCCCTCGATACCCGCGTCGCGCTCCTCAAGGGCCTCGAACTCAAGGTCATCGAGGCCATCCGCCGCGAACGCATCACCCTTGCGCCGGGCGGTCGCGCCCTCGTGCAGACCATGAAAGCCTATGGCGCTTACACCGCGCTCGTCTCGGGCGGCTTTACCCTGTTTGCCAACTATTTCGCCGAGCGGATCGGTTTTGATGAAGCCGTCGCCAACGTCTTGCTGTTCGATGACAGCGACCGCCTCACCGGCACTGTCGACAAGCCCGTCGTCGACAAGGACACCAAGCGCGACCGCCTCATGGCGCTCAGCGCCGAAAAGGGCCTCGCCATCGCCCAGACCATGGCGGTCGGCGACGGTGCCAACGACCTCGACATGCTGCAAGCCGCCGGCCTCGGCGTCGCCATCCACGCCAAGCCGGTCGTTGCCGAACAGGCCTCCGTACGCATCGACCACGGCGACCTCACCGCTCTGTTGTATCTTCAGGGCTATGGCGAAGACGATTTCGTGCGCTGATGTTCGAAACGCCAAGGCTCATTCTGCGCCCCTGGCGTGATGACGATCGCGACGCCTTTGCCGCCATCGTTGGCGACCCGCAAATCATGCGCTTCTATCCGCGCACCCGGGACCGGGCCGCTGCAGATGGCTGGATCGACAAGATGATCGCCGGCCTGCGCGACGGCACCTCCGCATTCCTTGCCGCCGAGCGCAAATCGGACAAGGCGCTGATCGGCCTCATCGGCACCGGCCAGATCGATATCGAGCTGCGCGGCAATCCGCCGGAGGAAATCGGCTGGGTACTGGATAAGCGATATTGGGGCCAGGGCCTCGCCGTCGAAGGCGCAAGCGCCCATATCGCCCATGCCTGGCAGCGGGGGCTGCCCGAAATCGTCGCCTTCACCGCCGCCATCAATACGCCCTCCCAAAGGGTGATGGAAAAGCTGGGCATGGCCCGCGACATAGAGGGCGACTTCCTCCACCCGCGTATCCCGGAAGACCACCCTCTACGCCCACACGTGCTCTACCGCCTCCCCAATCCGCAGCGTCCCTGACGCGGCAGAACCGCTAAAGCCGAACGACCGCCAGCAGCCCCAGCCCAACCGCGGCCATCACCAGCGCCACCATCCGCAGCTGATTGCTCGGCGTCGTCAGCACCTGTTCGAGCATGCGCTTCATCTGCTCGGGAAACGCTGCATACAGCAGCCCCTCGATCACGACGGCCAGCGCCAGCGCCGCAAACAAATCGTTCACGTCAAATCTCCCGGAAATCAGGTGAGAACAACCGGCAAGGGCGTTGCGACAACTGCCTTTGCCGCCGGAGTCAAAAGAGGCGCGCCCCGGGGCGCGCCTCGTGTCTTGCGATCATCCCGGAGCTTATGGCGCCGGAACGGCCTCTTCGGCCTCATCCTGAGGTTCATCGCCGAGATTTTCCGTCTCAAGGAGCATTTCCAGATTCTGGATCTCCTCCTCAAGATCGCTGGCGCCTTCGCCTGACACCAGGGAGTCGGTCGCCAGCAATTCATCGATCTCGCTTGGATCAATGGGGCCCTCGATGGGTCCCTCAACCCCGATATCGATCGGCTGAGCCGTCGGCTCCGGGAACTCGGGCAATTCCCCGCTGGAACCGAAATACCGGAAGAACGTCGAATCCGGCGACAGCACCATGGACGTGTTGCCGTCGTTCAGCGCCATCCGATAGGCTTCCATCGAGCGGTAGAACTGGAAGAACGCCTCATCCTGGCTGTAGGCCTGTGCGAACAGCCGGTTACGTTCCGCGTCGCCCTCGCCTCGGATAATTTCCGAGTCGCGGTTCGCCGCAGAGACGATCTCCACCGCCTGACGGTCGGCAATGGCCCGAAGCGTCTGGGCCTGTTCCTGCCCCCGCGCTCGCAGCAGTGCGGCTTCGGCGTTACGTTCCGCCTGCATCCGCTCATAGGTCTGCTGGCTGACTTCCGGCGTCAGGTCGGTGACCAGAACGCGCACGTCCACCACCTCGATCCCCAGTTCCACCATGTCGGTGGCCACCAGGTCACGGGCTTCGCGCATCATTTCGGTGCGCTGCTCGGAGAGCGCCGCATCGAACTCACGCAGGCCGTAAACCCCACGCAGAGCCGATTCCAGCCGCGTCGCGATCCGCTGTTCGGCCAGTTGCAGGCTGCCAAGCACCGACTGCCGGAAGGTGATCGGATTGGAGATGCGATAGGTGACGAAGGCATCGACGATATAGAACTGGCCGCCGGAAACCTGGAGGCGGATACGCTCCAGATCGTAGCGCAGCAAGCGCTTGTCGATATATTGTACGGTTTCCACGAAGTCGGTCGGGATCTTGAAATAGAGTCCCGGCTGCTTGATTTCGCGGGTGATTTCGCCGAAGCGCATCACGATGGCCTGTTCGCGTTCGTTGACCACGAACAGGGATGAGAGAAGCACATAGCCTGCAATGACCAGCGCGACGATGACGATAACGAGCCTGTTCATTACTGGTTACCTCCCGGGACCACGGTGGACGTGGACCTGTTTCGCAGCTCCGGCAAGGGGAGGTAAGGGATCACCCCCGAACCCTGAGCGCCGCCTTCCAGCAGGATCTTGTTTGTCCCGCCGAGTACTTCTTCGAGCGTTTCGAGGAAGATTCTCTGGCGTGTGACTTCGGGCGCGTTCCGGTATTCGTTGTAAACGGCAACGAAACGGGCCGCCTGACCCTGGGCTTCATTGATGACGCGGTCGCGATAGGCAGCAGCCTCTTCGCGGATCGCCGCGGCCTGACCGCGCGCACTACCCAGAAGTGTGTTGGCGTATTGCCGCGCTTCTTCCTGGAACCGGTCCTCGTCCTGCAAGGCGCGCTGCACCTCGTCGAATGCGTCCGCCACTTCTGCCGGGGGGGCCACGTTTTCGATCGAGATGTTCGAAATCGTCACGCCCACCTCATAATTGTTGAGGATGGCCTGGGTGATCTGCTGCACTTCCAGCGCGATACCGGCACGGTCGTCACGGAACACGTCCTGCGCCGTCCGGCGTCCGACCACTTCACGCATCGCGCTTTCGGCCGCCTGGCGCACCATCTGATCCGGATCGCGCACCTTGAACAGGTATTCGCGCGGATCGGAAATGCGCCAGAGAATGGAAAAGCTCATGTTGACGATGTTCTGGTCGCCCGAAAGCATCAGCCCTTCGCCGCGGGAATTCGTCCCCGACGAGCCGACCCTGGTCTGGTTTTCCGTGGTGGTCACGCGCTCGACGCGCTCGATCGGCCACCAATGGAAGTGCAGTCCCGGATTGGAAAATTCGTTCTTGGGCTCTCCGAACAGCAGTTCGACGCCCACTTCCTGCGGAGCGATCGTGTAGATCGCCTGACTGGCCCAAAAGACCAGCGCCGCCGCCACGACGCCCACCGCAAGCCATTTGCCGCCACCGGGGACGCTGCCCCCGAATTGCTGACGGCCACGGGCCAGGATATCTTCGAGATTGGGAGTATTCCCCCCACCAGCGGGCCGGCGCGGCCCACCGCCGCCACCGCCACCGCCGCCCGGTGCTTGCCCCCAAGGGCCACCGCTGCGGCTCCGGCGGCCGCCCCTAATATCTTCCCACGGCATCTCGTCCCTTTCGGTTGTCGTGAAAGTGCTTTGGTTATCGGGTTTTATATAGGGAAGCCTGTCCCGCCGATCAATGAAAACCGGCTGCGGCACAAGGCACGCTATCGCTGTCTGCGCTCATAAACCCGTATTTCAAACTTTGCGCTGTCGCGCTCCCCGGCCATGACATCGGGCACAACGCGCCCTGTCCACTCTACCGGATCGATCTGCGGAAAGAACGTATCCCCATCCGGCGCGGCGTCAACATGGGTAATATACAGCCGTTCGGCCAGTCCCATCGCTTCGCGATACAACTCCCCGCCGCCATTGATAAAGACCTCGTCCACGCCATCGCGCTGCGCAATCTCTTGTGCCCTGGCGATCGCGTCCTCTAGGCTGCCGAACGCCTCAACGCCGTCGGGCGCATAGTCTGCCTGCCGCGTCACCACGATGTTGGTCCGCCCCGGCAGGGGCCGCCCGATGCTCTCGAACGTCTTTCGCCCCATGATCAGGGGCCGCCCCATGGTGGTGCGCTTGTAAAAGGCAAAGTCGCTCGGCAGCCGCCACGGCAGATCACCCTTGGCGCCAATGGCTCCATTGCGCCCCACCGCAGCAATCATCGCGATCGTGGCGCTCACGGCTCACCCGCCAGCGCTTCGAGTTCCGCGCCGCTCACCCGGCACACTGTCCACTCATCCTGCATGACGGCCCCTTGCGCCTTGTAGAACCTGATCGCCGGCTCGTTCCAGTCGAGCACCCACCAGCCCAGCCGCCCCAGCCCCTCGTCGCGGCATCGCCGCGCCAGGTCGACCAGCAGCGCCTTGCCGATGCCGTTGCCGCGCGCCTCGGGCTCGACATAAATGTCTTCCAGCCAGATGCCGTGCCGCCCCTGAAACGTCGAGAACGTATAGAACCACAACGCAAAGCCCACGGGCTTCCCATCCAGTTCGGCAATCTCGCAAAACACTTTCGGGTCCGCCCCGAACAGGCTGTCGGCAATGTCCTCGCCCGTCGCCATGACTTCGTCTTCGAGCTTTTCGTATGTCGCCAGCTTGATGATGAAGTCCAATATCAGTGCCGCATCATCGCGCTGTGCCCGCCGGATCGTAAGAGCCATCGCTTGCCTTTTCGCCGTCACCAACCATCAGGCCTAAACCGCCACCTGCGCCCTGATGCGCGGATGGGGATCGTAGTCATGGAAGACGAAATCTTCGAATTCGAAATCGAACAGCGACTGGCGCTTGTTGACGATTTCCAGCCGCGGCAGTGCCTTCGGCTCGCGGCTCAGTTGCAGCTGCGTCTGCTCGAAATGGTTGTGGTAGATATGCGCATCGCCAAAACTGTGGACAAAGTCCCCCACCTCCAGCCCGGTGACATGCGCCACCATATGCGTAAGCAGCGCATAGGACGCGATGTTGAACGGCACCCCGAGGAAAATGTCCGCCGACCGCTGGTAGAGCTGACACGACAGCTTGCCGTCCGCCACATAGAACTGAAACAGACAATGGCAGGGCGGCAGCGCCATCTGGTCAACTTCCGCAGGGTTCCACGCCGAAACAATATGGCGGCGCGAATCCGGTCGCGTCCGAATCTGCTCGATCAGATTGGCGATCTGATCGATATGCCGCCCGTCAGGCGCGGGCCAGCTCCGCCACTGGCTGCCATACACCGGCCCCAGATCGCCGTTTTCGTCGGCCCACTCATCCCAGATCGAAACGCCGTGCTCTTGCAACCAGCGCACATTGGTATCGCCGCGCAGGAACCACAACAGCTCATACACCACCGATTTCAGGTGCACCTTTTTCGTGGTGACCAGCGGAAATCCGGCGGAAAGATCAAACCGCATCTGATGGCCGAACACCGAGCGCGTACCCGTCCCGGTCCGGTCGGCCCGGTCCACTCCGGTGTCCATCACATGTCGCATCAGGTCTAGATATTGCTTCATATCGTCAAATCTATACCGATTCTCGGAGCGCTGAGCGCGCCGGATCGCGCCACTGCCCACAACTTATCGTCAACGCCACGGCACCCAGCGTCAAAAATCCTCCGCCCACTCTTCCCCTTGCCCGCCCAAGTCCCTATATTGGCCGTGCTGGCAACAGCTATGGCGATAAATGGCCATCGTAATAAACCCATCGGACCCGGGGGCAGTACCCGGCGCCTCCACCATTCCCTTCCGGCCCGTCCGGACTTATGGGGGCGAAACAGGATCGACGAGGGCGTAAAGGGTGTGTTTTCGCTCGGCATTGTACCACCGTTATCGGGCTGTTTTTATAGTTGCAAACGACAACTATGCTGAGGCACGTCTCGCTGCGTAATGCGGTGCGACACCTCGAATTAAAGCCCTGGCTCTGTAGCAGGAGTTAGGCGGGGTCCGCAGGCACCTGGCAACAGAAGCCTGCACTTCCTTTGACTTGAATTCTTTCGCAAGATCGGGCTGTTATGGGGCGCACAGATTCTGGCGCTCGCGCCGAATGCATAGTCTCACTCAGCGCCCGGGAGCCGGCATCCAGATGGCACAGGACCAAATCCGTTACGACATTCTCGCTCAGGAAGCCCTGCGTGGCGTCGTTCGGAAAGTATTGGGCGAAGTGGCCCGCACTGGCCTGCCCGGTGACCACCATTTCTTCATTTCCTTCGTCACCCAGGCGCCTGGCGTCCGTCTGAGTCAGAAACTTCTCGGGCAGTACGAGAAGGAAATGACAATCGTATTGCAGAACCAGTTCTGGGACCTCAAGGTCAGCGATACCGGTTTCGAGGTCGGCCTGTCCTTTGACGGCATCAACGAACTGCTGTTCATCCCCTATTCGGCCATCAAGGGCTTTTTCGATCCCTCCGTGCAGTTTGGCCTGCAATTCGAAGTCGCTGAAGGCGATTCCGATGCGGTGAGCGATGAAACTGCGGATGGTGACGACACCGATGCCGCCGCTGATGCTCCTGCCGAGCAGCCGATCCCCGAAAGCAGCGGCGAAAAAGTCGTCAGCCTCGACGCCTTCCGGAAAAAATAGTCTAGGAGCGCGGGTGAATGCGCAAACGCTCGCTCACCATTGCCGGGCATCGCACCTCCATCGCGCTTGAGCCTCAATTCTGGGACGCTCTCGACGCAATCGCTCTGGCTCGCGACGTGTCCCTTGCTCGCCTCATCGCTGAAATCGATGAAACCCGCGAGACAGCCAACCTGTCGTCTGCCATTCGTGTCAGCGTGCTCGACTGGTTCCGCTCTGCGGCAAAATCATAACAGATCGAGTTGCAACGCTCCGGGCGGCAGTACCATGATCGAGGAATCCGGGCCGGGCGAAAAAGGCTCGTCCTCCAGCACCGCCCCGTCACCTGCCTGAACCTCCGGGTCCGGCTGCGGTGAGCGCGACAGTTGCTCCCTGATCGCGTCGAGATGGCGCTGCTGCTCTGCCTCCATCTGCAACCGCTCAGCCTCTTCCTGTTGTTGCTGCAACATCAACTCGGTCTGCCGGCGCGATTCTTCCTCCATCATCCGCGCCTGCTCTTCCGCCGCTGCGCGCTGGCGCGCCTCCTGCTCGGCACGCAACGCTTCGAGTTCATCGAGTTCGATCTCATAGGCCCGCATCTGGATCGCATCGACCATCGGCCCGATATCCAGTGTCCGCGCCGGCGCAAACAAGGTGCCGTCCACCCCGACGCCGATCCGCCCGGTTGTCTCGGTAATCAGCCCGTTTCCGGTAAGAACCCGCGTCAACGCCAGCGTCCAGTCGCCGCCCAGCCGTCCCGTGTCCACATCGAGGCCACCGCCCCCAACCAGTCGCGCCCCATTGCCGTTGATGGCGATATTCGAAATGCGGGCCGTCCCCCCGATCAGGCTGACCAGCCCCCCCGCCTCATCGGCAACAAACGCCCCGGAATCGAGCGCCGTCGTAACAAGGATTTCCAGCGTCTCGGGCTCGATGTCCACCAGATTGCCGGCATTGGCCGCGGCATCGAACGCCGTCGGCGACAATCCCTCGATCCGCACCCCGCGCACGGAAAAGCTGCCATCCCCATTGAGAGAATCCGCAAGCGCGCGCAAGCTGTCGCCGCTGCCCTGAAACTGCAGGCCCAGCGTCAATGATCCGCCCAACGTCCCGGACGACCCCTCAGGCAGGATCGAGCCGAGCGCCACCCCGTTCAGGGTCACCCTCCCCGTCACGCTCTTGTCGCTGATTGCGGAGGTACAGCACATCGATGCGTCCAGTTGAACGGTCCCGCCGCCATATTCCCCGAACAGCCCGCGCAGTCCGACGTCGTCCTCGCTCCACGCGAAATCAAACGCCAGTGTCTCCACCAACGGATGCTGCCCCGCCATCAGCCTTGGCGCGGTGATCGCAACCCGGCCGCGCGTCGTTCGCACCGCTGCTCCCAGATCGATCGGCCCATCCGGCCACAGGCCCGGCGACAGCGTCAGCGCCCCCGCCGCTCCGGTCATCATCTGCGCCAGCGTGTCGAGGTCGAGCGCATCGAACGCCAACGCGCCACTCACCAGCGCCGATTGCCGCTGGGCGGCATAGGAAAGATTTCCCGTCAGCGTCCGATCACCAGCAAAGGCCTGGATATTGGACAGTGTCACGCTGTCCGCGCCGACAAAGCCGATATCGGCCTGCCCTTCCAGCGCGGGAAACCACACTCCACCTGCCCCCGCCAGGTCGGCCAAAGCCGCCCCGTCGGCCAACAGGAACGAAGTCTGGCCCTCACCCCGGATCGACCCCGGATCGGACAACAACAGCGCCCCGGAAAAATCGATCCGCTCACCACCGCCTTCGAGCGAGATTTCCGCATCCATCGCCCCGCGCGGATTGCCTTGCAGCCGGGCCGTGGCGATTGCGCCGTCTTCCCCGGCGATCAGGGGTGCCAGCCCCAACTGCCCCAGCAAGACCTCACCGCTGTCCGCCGCCGCGTCGAGGCTGATGCCCAGTTGCTGCCGCCCCAACCCGGCCAGCCCGCCCGCCATCTCCAGGCCCAGGGAAATGTCCGCCTCTCCGGCCATGCCGGTAAGGGTCAGCGCCTGCGAGCCATCCCCGCCCGGCGGGTCGAGCGAGAGCGCCAGCCGCGCGGGCAAGCTGCCCAGCACCGCCCGCCGCACCGGATTGCCGCTGTCGGCAGCGCCAAACAGCAGATCGAGGGCCGGAGCACCCGGCGCAGCCGTGACCACGCCATCGGCAACGATCACCGGTTCGGCCACCGTCCCCGATACGGTGCCCGTCCCCGAAAAGCCGATCCCGCCATAGGCCCCCAGTTCCACCGTCTCGAACACCACCGCCCCCGGGCTCCACGCCGATTGCACGGACAGGTCTTCCAGCGCCATTCCATTGAAGCGCGCCGCCTCTGCCCGTACATCTAGCCGTCCATTGGGAAAGCTCAGCCCGAATGCGCCCGCCGGATCGATCGGCGGCAACAGTGCCAGCAGCGCCGCGCTTTGGCGCGCATCCAATGCCGACAAGTCGGCGGAGACATCAAGCGACGGCGCCTCGCCGAACCGCATATTCGCCGCCACCTCATGGGTCGTTGACCCGAGAGCCAGCACACCCTCGGTCAGCCGCAACCGGTCATTGATCAGCTGAATTCGCCCGTCGAGCGCACCGGAAAGCCCGAACAGCGGATTGCCCTGCTCCTGCCGCTTCCACAATTGCGACAGCGCATCGAGGCGCGTGGAGGCCATAGAGAGTGTGCCCTCAAAGGCCGGCCATCCGGCCGCCCTTCCCAGCGTTCCGGCAACTTTCAGCGTAGTATCGCCCGACAGCCGCCCGGAAAAGTCGTCCACCGCCCACAGCACGCCGTCGCTGCTGGCATCCAGCTGCACATCGCGCACCGCAACGCCCCGGATCACCAGCTCATTGATCGCCATGGCAATATGGCCCGGCAGGCTCGGGATCAGCGGTTCGGGCATACCACGCAACAAGGTGACGATCTCGAACGGCGTCATCCCGTCTTCGGCCAACGGACGCGGCTGCAAGATCACCTGCCCGCCCGCCACCGCAATATCGAACGACGGCTCCGCGCCGAACCCGATAACGCCGCTTCCGGTCAGCCGGGTAATTGTCTGGTTTTCGTCGGGCAGCAACACAAATTCATCGAGCCGGACCGAGCTGGTATCCGCCGCAATCGGGCTTTGCAGCACCAGCGCCCCCACCTCCGCCGCGCTGTCGGGCGGCGGTGCCTGCCGATAGGTCAGCGTTCCGGTCAGCGTCGGCGCTCCGGCTGTCTGCACCAGCCCGTCGACGGCCACCGTAAACGCACCATTGGCAGGCCGCAAAAAGCTGCTGACCTGCATCCGGCCCTCGTCGTTCATAGCCGACGTTCCGATGCGAATACCGTAGGTGTCCCCGTTATAACGCGCCCTGCCATCTAGCGAGAACGGCCCCCGGATGGCGGTCAGCTGCATATCGCCGGAAAACGCATCGGCGCGCCAGCTTTCCCCGCTGCGCAGGTCCAGCACCTCGACGCTGCCCTCTTCGAACCGCGCATGGGCAATCGAGACATTGGACACGGTTGGGGTTGGGGTTTGGGCCAGCGCGATCGGGGTCCGGAAGTCCCCGTTCTCATCGATCACCAGGTTGATCTGCGGCTCGGTCAGGCGCAACTGGGTCACGGTAAACCGGTCGCGCAAGAAATCCATCAGCGAAAAATCCGCCTCGACCAGCCGCGCCGACCCGATCGGCGCTTCCGCTGGCCCCAGCCGGGCATTTTCGAATTGCAGCCGGGGTTGCGGCAGCAGCACGAACGCCATGTCCCCGCCGATATCGACCTCGACGCCGAGCGCTTCAGCCGCCATTTGCTCCATGCGGCCCTTATAGGCGCCCCAGTCGATAAACGCGGGCACGATGAACGCACCGCCCAGAATAAGGATCGCGAGCAGCCCGATGGCGATGTAGATACGATTGGCCAAGCTGCCCAGACCCTTGCGTTGCGCTAAAGCTTTTCTTGCGGACGATAAATCCGGTTCCGCCGGACATTACGCATATCCGATAAGCCCGTCATCCGGCATAGCAAACCTTGGGCGACTTCGTCATCCCACACCTGCGTTCCGCCCCCGCATCCATATACTTTTGCCCTCATCGCACCTATATAGTGCACACGAGAACAAACAGAGATTCGTCAACTGCTGATGTCGGCTGCGCCCCCTCCACGCCCGTTAGGTCCAATCACGTCCCAGTTCGCCGCGCGCGAGCCTGCCTATCTTGCCGGTCTCAACGCCGAACAGCGCGACGCCGTGGAGACCACCGAAGGCCCTCTGCTCGTCCTCGCCGGCGCGGGCACGGGCAAGACGCGCGTGCTCACCACCCGCATTGCGCATATCCTCGCAACCCACCGGGCCCATGGCAGCCAGATTCTTGCTGTCACCTTCACCAACAAGGCCGCGCGTGAGATGAAGGAGCGAATCGGCAAGCTGGTCGGCCCGGCGGTCGGCGGCATGCCCTGGCTCGGCACCTTCCACTCCATCGGCGCGCGCATCATCCGCCGCCATGCGGAACTGGTCGGCCTGCGCCCCGATTTCACCATCCTCGACACCGACGATCAGATTCGCCTCATCAAGCAGCTGTTGCAGGCCGAAAACATCGACGAGAAGCGCTGGCCGGCCCGTCAGTTCGCCAACATGCTCGACAATTGGAAGAACCGCGGCCTGCTGCCCAAGGACATTTCCCCCGCCGATTCCGGCTTTTTCGCCAATGGCAAGGGCCAGAAGCTTTACGCCGATTATCAGGCCCGTCTCAAAACCCTCAACGCTGCCGATTTCGGCGACCTGCTGCTTGAAGGCATTCGCCTGTTCAAGGAGAACCCGGAAGTCCTCGCCGAATATCACGACCGCTTCCGCTACATGCTGGTCGATGAATATCAGGACAGCAACACCGCCCAATACCTCTGGCTGCGCCTGCTTGCCCAATCCCGCGACGGTAAGACATCAGCAAATATCTGCGTGGTGGGCGATGATGATCAGTCGATTTATGGCTGGCGCGGTGCCGAGGTCGATAACATCCTGCGCTTTGAAAAAGACTTCCCCGGCGCAAAGATCATCAAACTCGAACGCAACTACCGCTCGACCTCCAACATTCTTTCCGCTGCTTCCCACCTGATCGCCAACAATGAATCGCGTCTGGGCAAGACGTTGCAGACGGATGTGGGCGAAGAAGGCGAAAAACTGTCCGTCACCTCGGTCTGGGACAGCGAGGAGGAAGCCCGCCAGATCGGCGAGGACATCGAGCAGTTCCAGCGTCAGGGCGACCGCCTTGACGATATGGCTATCCTCGTGCGCGCTTCGTTCCAGATGCGTGAATTCGAAGAACGTTTCATCACCCTTGGCCTCAACTACCGCGTCATCGGCGGCCCGCGCTTTTACGAGCGCAGGGAAATCCGCGACGCCCTGGCCTATTTGCGCCTTGTCGCCAATCCCGATGACGATCTTGCTTTTGACCGCATCATCAATGTGCCCAAGCGCGGGCTGGGCGACGTCACGCTTCAGGTCGTTAACCAGTCTGCCCGCGCGCTGGAAAAGCCCCGCCTCGCCACCCTTCGCGAGTTGATCGAGACCGAGGAACTCAAGCCGAGACCGCGCACCATATTGCGTGATTTCCTACGCCAGATCGACAATTGGGCCGAGCGGATGCGCACCATTCCCCATCACGAACTGGCCGAGCAGATTCTCGATGAATCCGGCTACACCGCCATGTGGCAGAACGATAAATCCGCCGACGCGCCGGGACGGCTTGAAAACCTCAAGGAGCTGGTCCGCTCCATGGAAGAATTCGAAAATCTGGGCGGTTTTCTCGAACACATCGCGCTGGTCATGGATCGCGATTCCGGCGAATCCGGAGATGCCGTCTCGATCATGACCCTGCATTCGGCCAAGGGTCTCGAATTCGATACCGTCTTTCTCCCCGGCTGGGAAGAAGGGCTTTTCCCGCACCAGCGCTCGCTTGATGAAACCGGCCTCGCCGGTCTCGAAGAGGAACGCCGCCTCGCTTATGTGGGCATCACCCGCGCCAGGAAACGCTGCCGCATCTCGCTCGCCCAGAACCGCCGCATCCATGGCCTCTGGCAATCGGCCATTCCTTCGCGGTTTCTCGACGAACTTCCCGCGCACGTGGTCGAAGTCACCGATACCGGCTCGTCCTATGGCGGCTACACCTATGGTGGCCGCGCGGCCACCCGCTTCGACAAGCGCGATCCGTTCGAAAGCGTTTATGAAACGCCCGGCTGGCAGCGCGCCCAGCGCCAGCAGTCCCAGCGCAAGGGGCCCGGCCCCCTCACCATCGATGGCGAGCTCGTCGCCCGCTCCTCCGGCCCCTCGACCTCCTACACTGTCGGCCAGCGGGTCCTCCACCTCAAATTC
This sequence comes from Pelagibacterium sp., assembly GCF_035555455.1. Lineage (GTDB taxonomy): Bacteria > Pseudomonadota > Alphaproteobacteria > Rhizobiales > Devosiaceae > Pelagibacterium. The sequence continues at coordinate 80,000 of NZ_DATMGM010000058.1, forward strand.
GGCTATGGCACCATTACCGCCACCGAAGGCAACAAGCTCTCCATCGATTTCGAAAATGTTGGCCCCAAAAAGGTCCTCGACAGCTTCGTCAAACCCGGGTGAGCAAACCCAATCGGGAGGATTTCATGATCATCACCACCACAACTCTCGTTGAAGGCCGCCCTGTTCGTGAATATCTCGGGGTCGTCGTCGGCGAGGTCATCATCGGTGCCAACATCTTCCGTGACCTGTTCGCCGGCATTCGCGACATCGTCGGCGGCCGGGCGGGTTCCTACGAAAACGCCATGCGCGACGCCCGCAATCAGGCGATGGATGAGCTTGAGGCTGAGGCCCGCCGTCTGGGAGCCGATGCCGTCGTAGGGGTCGATCTCGATTATGAAGTGGTCGGTCAGGGCGGCTCGATGCTGATGGTCTCCGTTTCCGGCACGGCCGTAAAACTCGGCTAACCCCGCCCGCTCAGCAACACACCATCACTGCGCTTGCAAGGAAAGGCGGAATCGGTGTTCCGGTTTAGACCCGCAGGACCGTGCGACCACGCAAGCGAAACGCGATAAAGCAGCACGTTAGCGCCTGATCGATCCGATCAGATCACGACCAGTTCCGACACGGCTCGATCACACATCGTCGGCGCCGATCGGCGAACCGCTCTTTCGCCACAACCAACCCCTCGCGACAGGCGACAAACCGTTGAAGCGCGCCCGCTCCATCATCGCATTTTCAGAACACTTCGTCTTTTACCCCACCCCTCCATTTACCCACCGAACCGCTACGCTCCCCTTCATTCCAGCCCAATCCCCCCCACAGGTTCGGTCTCGAAGCGGTTGTCGAACCCCGAAATCAGAGGCCTCGCCTTGGCAATCGCATCCTGCACCGGCGCCAGATCAAGCGACGCCTTGTGGCTTGCGACATCGTCCCACACCTCGGTCACCCAGATGCCGTCCGGATGTTCGCTGCACCGCGCCACAATGTAACTCTGGCATCCGGGCATGCGTCCCCCTGCGCTTTCCTTGAGGATAGCCAGCAATTCCTCCCGCCGGCCGTTTGTGGCGATCATCCTCCCGATCAGTCCATACATGGCTGCTCTCCATTCCGCGTCTGCCAGCGTTGTCCTCCCCCAAACTCGTCCGAACAAATCATGAACGATTGAGCGCACCTGTCAACCCCCTCAGCCAGCAGTTGACTTGAAAGTCCCGCCAATCCACAACCGGCCTTCGCCAAAGCGCTTGCGGACCACCTCCCACACCCGAACCGCGCCAAACATGAGTGCCCCCAATGTCTCACGAACAGATCTCTACCCCCCTTTCAAAGGATCAGGCCTTTGCGCTGGTTGATGCGGTGATGGAGCGCGACGATCTCGCTCTCTCGGCCTCTGCCCATGAGGATGAAGACACCGGTGAATGGGTATTCGAGGCAACTTGCGATGGCGCTCCCGATGTTGCGGCCTTCGAAGCGCTGGCCCGCGAGGTGCTCGGTGGCGAAATCGGCTTCACCATTGCCCCCATCGATGCCGAGGCCGATTGGGTCTCTCACTCGCTCGAAGGCCTGAAGCCCGTCACGGCGGGCGGATTTTATGTCTATGGCAGCCACGAGACCGACACCCCACCGGAAAATCTCATCCCCATTCGCATCGATGCCGCGCAGGCCTTCGGCACCGGCCATCACGAGACCACCACGGGGTGTCTCGAAGCGATCGAGAAGATTCTCGCCACCAGTGCGCCTGAACGCCCCATCGATCTGGGCACCGGCACCGGCATCCTTGCCATCGCCGTGGCCAAGCGCCGCGACGTGAAGATCGTGGCCACCGATATCGACCCGCTCGCGGTGAAAATCACCCGCGAAAACGCCGATGCCAACGGTGTGGGCGCGCAAATCGTGGAGCTGGAAGCCACCGGCACCGATCACCCCGCCATCCGCGAGCGCGCGCCCTATGATCTGGTGATCGCCAACATCCTTGCCGGCCCGCTGATCGAACTCGCCCCCGATATCGGCACCATCGCCGGCTCCGGCGCCACCATCATCCTCTCGGGCCTGCTGACCACCCAGGCGGATCGGGTCATCGCCGCGTACGAAGAGAACGGCATGGCGTTGCAGGACCACATCATGCGCAAGGAATGGTCCACGCTGACCTTGAAAAAGGCGTAACAAAAAGCCCCTAAGGCTGGAAGGCCAAGGGGCTCATCGTCTTCATCGTGCAAAGGCCTGGTTATCAGGCCGGGCAGGCTTACTCAGCCGAGCCCTTTTTGGATGCGCCGAAGTCACACCCGTAAATCCGTGCATGCCGTTCGATCTGGCGCGCTGCTTCGCGGCTGCGCGCTTCGATCATTGCATCAAGGGCCTTACGGAAGAAGCTCTTATCCTCAACCATATCATCTCTCCTTCAATCAGGAGGCAAAATTGGGGTCCTTGCCTTCCGGATCAATAGATAGTCCCTTTGTCTTCTGTTAGTTAGACCTCAAACGGAAACCCTGCCATGCTGGCCACGCATGGACTGTTCAGCAAAAGGCCTCTCATGTCTGCATATCCCGCCATTCCCGATGCCAAATTCCAGTCTTTTGAAGAACAGTCCGATCCTGCACAGGTCGCCCCGCGTCTTGCCGCCCTGCGCGCCCGACTGGCCACTATGGAGATCGACGGTATCCTCGTGCCGCGCACCGATGTGCATCAGGGCGAATATGTGCCCGCCAGCGATGCCCGCCTCGCCTATGTCACCGGGTTTACCGGGTCGGCGGGCCTTGCCCTCGTCACCACCGACCGCGCCGCCCTGTTCGTTGACAGCCGTTATACGCTTCAGGCACCCGCACAGACCGACACCTCCCTTGTCGCGGTGTTCGATACCACCACCGTAGATCCCGGCAAGTGGATGGCCGAAACCCTGCCGCGCGGCACGCGCATCGGGTTCGATCCCTGGCTGCACACCCCCCGCTGGCTGGCCGCCATCCGGGCCACGCTGGAGCGCGCCGGCATCGATCTGGTCCCCGTGCCCAATCCCGTCGATGCCATCTGGACCGATCGCCCTTTACCTCCGCAAGGCCCGGTCGACGTCTTGGGACACAATCGCACCGGTCGTTCCACGTTCGAAAAACTGTCCGACCTGCGCCACACCATGGAGAGCGAAAAGGCGGACGCTGTCATCCTGACCCTTCCGGAATCCCTGTGCTGGCTGTTTAACGTGCGCGGGCGTGATGTTCCGCACAATCCGTTCGTGCTTGGCTTTGCCATCGTCCCGGCCAGCGGCACGCCGACACTGTTTCTCGCCCCCGACAAGCTCACCGCGGAAAACCGCGCCGCTCTTGATGGCGTGGCCGAACTCGCCGACAAATCCGGCTTCGAAGCCGCGTTGGCCGCACTTGCCGAGGATGGAAAGTCCGTCTGGTTCGACCCCGACACCGCCCCCATGCAGGTGAAAACCGTTCTGGCCGAAGGCCACGCGCGTCTCGTCGAAAAGCGCGACCCTGTCCTGATGCCCAAGGCCACAAAAAACGATGTCGAACTGGCCGGCATGCGCGAAGCGCACAAGCTCGATGGCATCGCCTTTGCCAAATTCCTGCACTGGTTCGATGATGTAGCCCCCAAGGGCGGGCTGACCGAAATCGATATCGTCAAGATGCTGGAAGCCTTCCGCCGCGACGAACCCTCAGCGGTCGATGTGAGCTTTGAAACCATTTCCGGTTCGGGCCCCAATGGCGCCATCGTCCATTACCGTGTCTCGGAAAAATCCAATCGTACCCTCGTTCCCGGCGAATTGATGCTGGTCGATTCCGGCGGCCAATACCTCTCCGGCACCACCGACATCACCCGCACCATGGCGACGGGCGCGGTCACCGCGCAGCAAAAGGATCAT
>NZ_DATMGM010000059.1:0-15141 GCF_035555455.1 Pelagibacterium sp.
TGGAGGCCATCGCGGCGGTGATCATCGGCGGCACCATGCTCAAGGGCGGGTATGGGCGGATCGGGGGGACGGTGATCGGGGCGATCATGCTCACCACCATCGGCAACATCCTCAACCTGACCGATATCATCTCGAACTATCTCAACGGAGCGGTGCAGGGGGTAATCATCATCGCCGCCGTGTGGCTCCAGAGGGGGAGCCTCGCGCATCTCAACATCTTCCGCCGAAAGCGGAGCTAAGTTCCGACCGGCAGGGAGCCGGGGGAGGGGTGCCACTCGCATATGAGGGGCACAAACAAAAACCAAGGAGGACCAACATGCGTATTCTTACAGTGCTGGCCAGTGTTGCCCTTAGCAGCGTGGCATTGGGCGCAACCGCTGTGGCGGCGCAGGAGATCAAGATCGGGGTTTCGATTCCAGCGGCGACGCACGGCTGGGCCGGGGGGCTCAACTGGCATGCCGAACAGGCTATGGCCCGGATCGAAGCGGCCAACCCGGACATCGATATCATCCTTGTGGCCGCCGATGGACCGGCGCAGCAGGCCAACGACCTTGAGGACCTGGTGTCGATCCACAATATCGATGCGTTGGTCGTCCTGCCGTTCGAATCCGAGCCGCTGACCGATCCGGTCCGCCAGGTGAAGAATTCGGGCGTGTTCGTAACCGTGGTCGACCGCGGGCTGAGCCAGGAGGGCATCGAGGACGTTTACGTCGCGGGCAACAACACCGCGCTGGGGCAGGTCTCGGGTGACTATTTCCGCTCGCGGCTGGGCGAGGGCGACAATATCGTCATCCTGCGCGGCATTCCCACGGTGATCGATGACGAGCGGTTCAACGCCTTCATGGAAGCGATCGACGGGTCAGGCATCAACGTGCTCGATAACCAATATGCCAACTGGAACCGCGATGACGGGTTCGAGGTCATGCAGGATTTCCTCTCCCGCTTTCCCGACATCGATGGGGTATGGGCGCAGGATGATGACATCGCGCTCGGCGTGATCGAGGCCGTGCGTCAGGCCGGTCGCGAAGACCAGTTGTTCATCGTCGGCGGGGCCGGGATGAAGGAAATCATTCAGATGGTCATGGATGGCTCGGAACTGGTGCCGGTCGACGTGCTGTATCCGCCAGCAATGATCGCGACGGCCATGGACGTCACGGTCAACCATTTCACCTCCAACGGACCGGTGTCGGGCGAATACATCCTTGGGGCACCGCTGATCACGCCCGAGAATGCCGCGACGTATTATTTCCCGGACTCGACGTTTTAGGCGAGGCGCAGGCAATGAACGCGGGGGGCGGCCTTCGGGCCGCTCCTTTTTTTATGGATTCAGGGCGGTGCCGCCGGGAGCGGAGTTGGGGGAGACGTGGCCAGCGGTGAGAGCCTTCCGGGGGGCGCGCGCTCCGGGGCCGATCCGGTCGGCATCCCCTGAGAGCCGGGACAGGTAGCTGTCGGCCCAATTGTCGACATTGTGCAGGCGCGCGACGTCCATCAAGCTGGTCCAGCGCTGTTTGCGTTCGTCGAGCGGCATGGTGAGCGCGACGCGCAGCGCCTCGGCGGTTTCATCGGCATCGAAGGGATTGACGATCAGGGCATCGTGGAAAATTTCGGCGGCGCCTGCGAACCGGGACAGCACCAGCACACCGGGGTCGTCGGGGCGCTGGGAGCCGATATATTCATGGGCCACCAGATTCATGCCGTCGCGGAGCGGGGTGACCAGCCCCACACGCGCCAGCCGGTAGAGCCCGGCCAGCGAGGTCTGCGAATAGGCGCGCTTGACATAGGTGAGCGGAATCCAGTCCGGCTCGGCAAAGCGCCCGGTGAGATGGCCGACAGCGGTGTCGAGTTCGTCGGATATGGCCTGATATTCCTTGATACTGTCGCGCGAGGGCGGCGCGATCTGGATCATGTGCACCTTGCGGCGCAGGCTGGCGTTGGTTTCGAGCAGCTTTTCATAGGCCTGAATGCGCTGGGGCAGGCCCTTGGAATAATCGAGCCGGTCAACACCGAGGATCAGCGCGCGCCCGTTGATCGAGCGCTCGACCCGCTTATGCATCTTTTGCGCGTTGGGGCTGGTGGCCAGGCGGGCGAAGGCATCCGGATCGGAGCCGATGGGAAAGGCCTCCAGCACCGTGTCGCCCAGATCGATCTCCACCGGGGTTCCGCCCGCCTGTCGATAGATTTCCTCGTGGGCGATGAACTCATTGAAAGCGGCGACGTCGCGCTGGGCCTGAAAGCCCACAAGATCATAGGTGAGCAGATCGTTGAGCAGGTCCTCGTGATGGGGAATGGCGTTGAGCGCATCGGGCGTGGGGAAGGGGATGTGCAGATAAAAGCCGATCCGGTTGCGCAAGCCGAGACGGCGCAGTTCGGTGGCAAGCGGGATCAGGTGATAATCATGCACCCAGATGATGTCGTCGGGTTCGACATGGCTGGCCATTGCCTCGGCGAACAGCCGATTGACGCGGCGATAGCCCCCATACCACTGGGACTGGATATCGGTGAGATCGAGCCGCAGGTGGAAGGCGGGCCAGAGGATGGAATTGGAAAACCCGGCGTAATAGCTCTGGTGGTCAGCCCTTGTGAGGTCGATGGAGCCGATGCGCAGACCGTCAAGGGTCTGGAACCGCGCCTGGGTGGAGGGCGCATCTGAAAAGGACCCGGACCAGCCGAACCAGAAGCCATCGCGCGCGCCAAGGGTCTTGCGCAGGGCGACTGCGAGGCCGCCAGCTGCGGGACCCTTGCCGGGAATTCTGTTAGACACGACGATGAGACGGCTCATGGGGTGGAGCGCTCCCGGTTCGGGTGGGGTGTGGCAGCCGGATGACGAGCGGTGATCAGGGCATCGAAATAGGTATAGAGGGCGGCGATATCGGGCAGCACATAACGCGCGTGGGTCTCGCCTTCGCCGATGCGGATTCCGAAGCCGCCAAGGCGATCGGCAGCGGCAAAACCGTCCTCGTCGGTCACGTCATCGCCAATGAAAATCGGGATGCGGCCCGCAAAGGGCTTAACCTGCATCAACCGGGCGATGGCGGACCCCTTGTCGGCGGATTTGGGGCGGGCCTCGATCACCTTCTTGCCGTCCACGGTCTGGAAGTCGTTGAAGCCATCGATGGCGCGGACCAGAGCTGCGTGGGCCAGCGCCCCCTTTTCGGGGGCGGCCCGATAGTGGACGGCGACGCCGGTGGGCTTGGGTTCGACCAGAAGGTCCGGCTGGCCATTGAGCGTATCGGAAACGCGATGGGCGATTTCGGCGGCATCGGCAAGAAGGTGGCCCAACGGACGTTCGACATGGTGCTCATGCCGCCATTCCGCGCCGTGACTGCCGGTGACCGAGATGTCGGGCACAAACAGGAACGCATCGATGGCTGCGATGGTGCGACCGGTGACGATGGCCAGAGCGCCGCCAAGTGCGGCATGGAGCGCTTCGAGGCGGGACGCCAGCTCGGGTGGCACCACAATGGCGTCCGGTCGCGGGGCGATTTCGACGAGCGTTCCGTCGAAATCGGTGAAGATGGCCACAGCGTCCGGGGTGGCGGACAGGATGGCTGAAACCGTATCGGGCATGGTTACCGCAGGCTGGTGTTGCAGAAGAGTACGTAAACTCAATGCGGTAACGGCCCAGGGGGTTCCGGAAAAATCCCAGCCCATCCCGCAGGCCGGACGTGAAAGACCGGCGGCCCAGATGCACTGTGCCGCCGGTCTTTCCATCGCGGCTCGGGAGGACAAACCGCGATGTGGATTGGCCCTCGGAGATGGGCTTGATTGTCTGCGGGCCGCGCAGGCGGGAGGAATGCACGCAATACGCACCTTTGGGGGACGCATCTGAAGTGGCATCCCTCCCTATCGGGCACAGCCGGGGACGCGGTGGCTGTACCCGAATTGTCCTTCTGCCGGACAGGAGGATGCCCCGGCCTTGCGTTGCCATGGAAACGCCGTCTGTGCCTTCAAAGTTCCGCACGAAGGCGGCAAACGAATGGACGTGGGAGCTAAATCCTAAGCCAATGTTAAGAGTGCGGGCGTAGGGTTTGGGGATGACCAGTGTTGGCGGATACAAGAAGATGAACTGGCTGCCAAAGCGGAGCGCCTGGCAGGAGATGCAGCTTGCCAAACAGCGGCGGCAGGTGTCGGCTGAGCGGATCGACCGGATGAATATGGCAGCGTCCGGCTTTCAGGCTGCGGCCACCATGCAAATTCAGGGCGTTGGCGAATTGGCGGCGCAGACCGCCCAGAGCCGCTTGCAGGCCAAGGTCGAGGAAATGTCGAAAAAGCTGGAAGAGAGCTACGCCAATATTTCCAAACTGGCGTAACGGCTTAGTGGGCGGCGTTTACTGCCCGGCCTGCGAAAAGGCGTTGATGACGATGACGCCGGCGATGATCAGCCCCATGCCAATCAGGGCGGGTATATCGAGGGCCTGCTTGTAGAGCACCCAGCCCACGATCGAAATCAGAACGATGCCGAGTCCCGACCAGATGGCATAGGCAATACCGACCGGCATGGTGCGCAGGGTCAGCGAGAGGAAATAGAACGCCGCGCCATAGCCCAAAACGACGATGGCCGTGGGCAGGGCGTTGGTGAAGCCATTGGACGCCTTGAGGGCGGAGGTGGCGATGACTTCCGCGACGATCGCAATCAGGAGATAGATATTGATCATCGGGCTGAGCTCTCGTTGCCGAAATACTTTTTGGCGAGCGCCTTGAAGACCTCGCCACGTTCCTCGAAATTCCTGAACTGGTTGTAGCTGGGCGCGCCGGGCGACAGGATCACGGTATCGAAGATGTGGCTGACATTGGCGAGCGCCTGCATAGCCTCTTCGAGCGTTGAACATTCCGCGACGGGAATGGGGGCGTTGTCGCGCACCGCACTGGCAAGGCGCGGACCGGTGGCGGGCAGGCTGCACAGCATGACCACGCTGGTCAGGCCCATGAGATTGGCCAGATCGGTGTAATCCTGCTGGCGTTCGTGACCGCCCGCGATCAGCGCGATCTTGCGACCCTTATAGGCGGCCAGCGCCACCTTGGTGGCCTCTGGGGTGGTTGAAATAGAATCGTCGACAAACAACAGATCGCCGACGTGCAGCTCTTCGAGACGGTGCGGCAGGGGCACGAAGGCCTTGATGCCAGCGAAAATGCCCTCGCGGGTCGCGCCCGCGGCCAGGGCGATGGCGGCGGCAAGGCGGGCATTGTCGTGGTTGTGGGCACCCTTGAGCCGGGAATTCATCGCCGCCATGAGGATTTCATCGCCCAGTTCGATATCGAGCTCGGACACATGGGCGGTTTCGGCGGGAATGACGCGGCGGACCTTTTCGACGGTGGCGGCCTGCGGGCCGATGGCAACGAGGCGCGGGCCCTTGGCGATCAGGTTGAGCTTGTCGCGGTAATAGGCGTCCAGCCCGCCGTGCCAGTCGACATGTTCGGGGAACAGGTTGGAAATGGCGGCGATGTCGGGGGCGAAATCGATGTCGGCGGTTTGGTACGAGGACAGCTCAAGAACGACGGTTTTGGCCGTGTCGGCGGCGTCGAGCGGGGGGATGCCGACATTGCCGGCCAGCACCACATCGACACCGGAATGAGCCAGCATCAGATGCACAAGGGTTGCGGTGGTCGATTTTCCCTTGGTGCCGGAAATGGCGACGACGGTGCGGCCTTCACGGAAATGCGCGCCCCAGAGGTTGAGGTTGGAGGTGACCTTGACGCCAGCGGCGCGGGCGGCCTCGAACACAGGTTTATAGAGCGAGACGCCGGGGCTTTTGACGATGGTGCCGAAGCGGGTGACGTCGGCGGCTACGTCGGGAGGGATGGACGTCGCGCCCTCGATGTGGGCGTGGCCGTCGTCGCTGGTCACGAACACTTCGAGATGCGGATAGGCGCGGCGCAGGAATTGGGCCGTGGAGCGAGCCTCGCGGCCAGCGCCATAGAGAAGAACGGGTCCGTCAATCTGCATGAGAGGCCACCGCTGTTTCGATAGATCGGGGAATGAGGTGATCGGGGCTGTCCGCCATCAACTCGGCAAAGGCCGCATCCAGTTTTGGTGCGCCGTAAAACGCTTCCAGCTCGGGCCGGAGGGTGGCGACGACAGCGCTGTCGCGCCAATCGGGGTGATCGGCGACGCGCCACAGGCAGGCGGCGGCTTCGAGGATTTCACCGACGCATTCCCAGGGCTTGTGGCCGGCAAGTCCGGTCAGTTCGCGATATGCCCCGATATGGCGCGGATCGGCCAGAAGGTCCTGCCCGAAGATCTTCACCAGCCGGTCATGCGGCATGTGCGGGGCGAAGATCAAAAAGACGAAATGGCATTTGGGGCACTCGCCGCACCATAAGGTGCCATCATGGCCAGCAAGGCGGAAATTGCGGTTGCAGCTGGAAAAGACGTCATCGAAGCGCGTCGTGCGGGCAAACAATTCGGCGATGCGGGCCTCGGAATAGGGACGCAGGAGCGAATAATAGCGCAGGGTGCCGCCGGTCGCGACAGACAGGGTCTGGGCAATGGCGCGCTCGAAATCGAGAGATTTGGAATATTGATGATTGGCGAGGCGACCGTCGAATTCGACATTGCCTTCGCTGGCCGAGCGCTCGTTGGAGAGGATGATGTCGCTGTAGCCGAAGAGCAGAGAGGCCAAAGCAGCGATCATGGAGTTGATGGCGGTGGAGGGGACGTGGCCGTTGTAATAGCCGGGCTCCTGTCCAAGCCGGATCATCTCGGGATCGAGGTGCCGCTCAACGGCGAGAAACGGCAGGTCCGCGCGCTCGACCGACGAGAGGATCGGGCCCTTGGGATTGACGGCGAACAGGGTGATCGGCTGCCCGGCGCTTTCGAGCAACTGGACGCTGACGAGGGAATCCTTGCCGCCACCGATGAGGACCAGCGGGCGTTGGGGCAGGCCGATCGGCGCGGTTTCGCGTGCGGGGCCGGTTGAAAGAGTCAGGCGTCCGAAGCGCTTGAGGGCGTTGCGGGCATAAAATTCCCCCAAGCCATTCTCGTAAACGTCGATGAGAAAGGCGCGCTGCTCGGACGAAAGGGCGAGGGCCGACGCATCGATGTGGAACGGCGCGCGCAGCTTGAAATAGCTGACGCCGAGCACAGCAGCGGTCAAGTCGAGCAGAGTGGCGAAGGCCGGGGTGGCGGCGGTTTCGGCATCCAGACCATCGAGTGGAAAGCGCAGCGTTTCGGTGAATTCGTGCGCATCGAGCCGATAGGTGAACACGGCCTCACCGGTCCGGGCATCGAACGCGGGGCTCTCAATGATGAAGACTGGGTCGCTCAATGGTCTCGCCGCGGGTTGGCTGCGCGAAAGGGTGCAGATCAGTATATGCGCATTTGCAGACGCAATGCGATCTCGTCGCCTATTCTCTGATAGCCGTATTCACGCATCATGCAAGACCATTCGCTGCCCACGCGTTCGATGCGGAACAGGTTGTAGCGTCCCGGCGCATCGTGGCCCTCCGGGGCCGAGGAGGCGGCGGCCACCCCGATCACCGGCACTTCACGGTCGGGGCCGGGGATGGCGTTGACCGAGGAGAGATGCGAGTGGCCGTGCAGGATCAGTTCTGCACCGTGCTCGGCGATCAGCGCCCGGAATTGCGGGGCGTCCCAAAGGCCAAGGCGTCTGGAGCGGGCCAATTCGGCGTGAGGCGGATGGTGGATCATCACCACTCGGAAATACCCGGCATCGCCCAGCAGCTTGAGGAGGCGACCAAGTCGCGCGATCTGGTCGCTGCCCAGCTTGCCGGCGGCAACGAAAGGCAGCGTGGGGATGGCGCTGGACAGGCCAATCATGGCGACGCGATCGAGACGGCGCACATAGGGGAACGGCGCATCGCCGAGGGTTTCGCCGGCCATGTAATGTCCGTAAGCCGCCAGGGCCGTATCCAGCGCGCCTTTGACATAGGCGTCGTGGTTGCCCGGAACCGCGCAGACGGTTTCCGGAGTACCCAAGGCCGTCAGCCAGTTGGCGGCGCGGGCGATTTCTTCATCAAGGGCGAGGTTGACCAGATCGCCGGTGACGGCGGTCATGTCGGGGGACTGGGCCTTGAGGTGGGCGACAAGCGCGGAAAGCGTATCGCGACGCATGACGCGGCTGCGCGACATCTGCCAGTTCAGCCAGCCGGTCAGGCGCTTGGACGCCAGATCGCGCAGGGTGACGCGCGGAAGGGGGGCGAGGTGAATATCTGAGATATGCGCAAGCGTCAGCATTGCGTACCGCTTGGCCTCTGTCGCTTGTCCTTGTTGTGCATCATCAGCCCCGAATGTTTGATTTTTTGTATTTGTGAACCCGGGAAGGCGCGGCAGTCGCTGGTCCCGGTTCGGAAAGCGCTCTAATGGCATGGCGGCTGCGGCAAGAAAAAGGCCGATTGCGAGGTTTGTCACAGATTGCGACGGCTGGCCACAGGGGAGCGGATGCAAATGAGGCGACGGGATGGCCCGTCGCCTCGGCAGTCTGGCGATTTAGAGAATGGGCAAAGAAGTCTCTAGTCCAGGAAATCCAGCTCAGGTCCTTCGGGAATGATGCGGTACGGATTGATGGTGATGTGACTCCAGTAATAATGCGTCTTGATATGATCGAGATGCACGGTCTTTGCGATGCCGGGCCAGTTGGCCAGCGTCTTGAGATAGGCCGACAGATGCGGGTAATCGGCGATGCGCCGGATGTTGCACTTGAAATGGCCCACATAGACGGCGTCGAAACGCATCAGCGTGGTGACCAGCCGCCAGTCGGCCTCGGTCGGCTCGGTGCCAGTGAGAAAGGGCTTTTCGGCGAGAATGGCTTCAACCCAGTCGAGCGCAGAGAACAGGCTGGTGACCGCCTCGGAATAGGCTTCCTGCGTGGTAGCAAAGCCCGCCTTGTACACCCCGTTGTTGATTTCGTCATAGATGCGGGCATTGAGGGCGTCGATCTCTGCGCGCTTGCTTTCCGGGTAGAAGTCCAGATCGTTGCCGGTCAAATCGTTGAAAGCCGAATTGAACATGCGGATGATGTCGGCGCTTTCGTTGGACACGATGGTCTGGCGCTGCTTGTCCCACAGGACCGGAACGGTGACCCGGCCCGTATAGTCGGGAACGGCCTTGGTGTAGATCTGCCACATGAAGTCGGCGCCGTTGAGCGTGTCGATGTCGGAGCCGTCCTCGCCGGTGAAGGCCCAGCCGGTTTCGTCAGGCATCTTGGGGGAGACGGTCGAGACTGTGATGTGATCTTCGAGGCCCTTGAGAGCGCGGAAGATCAGGGTGCGGTGGGCCCAGGGACAGGCATAGGACACATAGAGGTGGTAGCGGCCGCTTTCAGCGGGAAAGCCTCCTTCGCCGGTGGGGCCGGCGGAGCCATCGGCGGTGACCCAGTTGCGGAATACCGCTTCCGAGCGCTTGAACTTTCCACCCGTCGACTTGGTATCGTACCATTGGGTCGACCACTTGCCATCGATCAACTGGCCCATGAAGGCTTCCTTTCGTCTGTAACTGTGTGAGCCCTATCTAATGGCAATTGCGGAGTTGAACAGGGCGGCAGGAGTGAACACCATGTTCGCTTTTAATTTCAGTGGACCCTCGGGCAGGGTGATGCTACATCAATCATGGATCAGTCCGGAGCCGGAAACGATGTTCAGCATTGAACGAGACAATCGACGACTTTGAAACGCGCCTTCGTTGCGCCTGTCGCCGTATTGCCCTGATCGATCTGGATATTTGTGACCATGACTGCCACTTCGCCGCTTCTGGCTGACACCCTCCCTACGCCCGCTCTCCTTTCCATACGGCTCGAAACGCCGGAGGATGATTCCTGGATCGAGGCGCTGCACGAGGTTTCTTTCGGGCCGGGGCGCTTTGCCCGCGCCGCCTATCGGGTGCGCGAGCAGATCGGGGTTGATCCCAAGCTGTCCCATATCGCCCAGATCGGCGCTGAGCGGGCCGCCAGTGTGCGCATGACGCCGATCGCGGTTGGCGGGATCAATGGATACCTGCTCGGCCCGCTGATGACCGATCCGCAGTTCCGCAAGCGGGGTGCGGGGCGGGCGCTGGTCGCGCATGTGTGCGACATGGCGCTGGAGCAGGATGGCGTCGAGTTCGTGCTGCTTGTGGGCGATTTTGCCTATTACGCGCCGCTGGGCTTTGTCCGGGTTGCGCCTAACGCCATCACCTTTCCCGGACCGGTTGATCCGGCGCGCGTGCTGGTCCACTCTCGCGATCCCGATATGGGAGACCGTCTGGCCGGTGACGTCCGCCCCTGGGCATAGGGCGTTGTCGGGCCGGCGGTTTTGTCTGGCCGCCGGAATAGAATGAGGCTCAATGCCAAACGCGCGTGATATCGACGCCATTGCGGGCCGCCTGTTGTCGGCGCCGCAGCCCATGCCCGACGCCGACGATCTGGTTGCCGATTTTGCGCTGTTCGATGTCGGGACCGCGCCACCGGTGCCTGCGGCGGTTCTGATCGCGCTGGTGAGGCGCGGCGCCGGATATACGGTGCTCTATACCGAGCGATCGGCCAATCTGCGGCGGCATTCGGGGCAGGTGGCGTTTCCCGGGGGACGTATCGACCCGGAGGACCACGACGCGGCCTATGCGGCGTTGCGCGAGGCCCATGAAGAGGTTTCGCTGGTGCCGGAGGATGCGCAGGTGCTGGGCTACATGCCGTATTACTATACCGGGACCAACTATTTCATCACGCCGGTGGTGGCGGTGGTGGAGCCGCGCGCGCCATTCGTCGCCAATCCCTTCGAGGTGAACGCGATTTTCGAAGTGCCGCTGGAAACGCTGGCCGCGGCCCAGAGCTACAGCAGGTTCAGGGTCACCCATCGTGGTGAGGAGCGGCAAAGCTGGCAGCTCGATCACGGTGGGCACAGAATCTGGGGCATCACGGCCAATCTGACGCGGCGCTTTCGCGATACGGTGCTGACCGGGACCGATAGCGATGACGCGTGAGGTGGCGCTGGCGCGGCTGGCGGGGGCCGAGTGGCTGGACAAGGTACGTCCGGTGTTCGACTGCCTCGGGGGCGGCGGATTGACCCGTGCGGTGGGGGGCATTGTGCGCGATACGCTGATCGGGCGGGTGCGCGATGTCGCCGATATCGATATGGCGACGGTGTTGCTGCCTGACGAGGTGGCGGCGCGCGGGGCGGCTGCGGGATTTGCAGTGCACCATACGGGGGTGGCGCACGGAACGGTGACGCTGGTGCATGGCGGGCAGCCAGTGGAAGTGACGACGCTGCGCCGCGACGTCGAGACGTTCGGGCGGCATGCCAGCGTGGCGTTCGGGACCGATTGGGCCGAGGATGCGCGGCGGCGCGATTTCACGATGAATGCGCTCTATTGCGGGCCAAGGGGCGATCTGTTCGATCCGCTGGGCGGGCTTAATGATTGTCTGGCCGGACGGGTGCGGTTCATTGGCGACCCCGACGAGCGGATCGCTGAAGACCGGTTGCGGGTGTATCGCTATTTCCGGTTTGCCGTGAGCCATGGGGGGGAGCGGTTCGAAGTGCCGGCATTGGCCGCCTGCGCCCGGGCGGTTGGGACGCTGGATATCCTCTCGGCGGAGCGGGTCGGGTCGGAAATGATGCGGCTGCTGGCAGCACCCAATTGCGCACGGACGCTGGAGACGATGCGCGAGGTCGGGGTGCTCGACGGGAGCCTGTTTTCCGATTCCGCGCTGACAAATTTGCGGGCGCTGGAAACTGGGGAAGGGTCCATCGAAGCCGCTACCCGGCTGGCTATGGTGGCGGTTTCTGGGGGGGATGTGGGTGCGCTGAGGGCGGCGTGGCGGCTGTCCAATGCGACCATGGCCCGGATTGCCGCGATAGAGGCGGCGGCAGAGATGGCGCGGGGGGATCGCTGGAGCGAGTTGGCCTATCGCCAGCCGGATGCAGCAGAGGCGGGGATCGCGGTGACAGCCGCTGTCGAGGGGGAGGCATTTTCCTGGATCGAGGAGGCGCGCGAAGCGGTGACGGCGCGGCGTGGGCGCAGCTTTCCGATTACGGGCAAGGATCTGATCGGGCTGGGACTTGCCAGCGGGCCAGCGCTGGGGACGCTACTGCATCGGTTGGAAACAGCATGGATCGAGAGCGATGGGGCGCTGGATCGAGAGCAGTTGCTGGAGATGGCCACCGATCAATAGCGCTCAACGTAACGGGCGGGGGCATGGAGAGCCCTTGCCGTCAGGATTAGTGATGGTGCGGATGCACCTCGAAGATGCGGAGTTTGATGCGTTCGACCATGTCCGGGCGCACTTCGGTTTCACCATGATCGTTCCTGAGCCGTTCCACGGCTTTTCGGACCACCTCGGCCTCAGTCTCGGCCGTGACGTTCCAGGTTGCGCCCGGAATTAGCGAGCCGCCATCAAAGCGTTTCATGAGACAATCTCCCTTCCACCGGTTGCAGGGATTGCACCTTGAAAACGGCGGTGGAAGGGCTGTGGTTCCGTCGATTTGGGCGGGCTGTTATGGCCAGCGCACCGCCGGGGGCATCGACGAAAGAATGGAGTTGACGTTGCCGCCGGTCTTGAGACCGAAGGTCGTGCCGCGGTCGTAAAGCAGGTTGAATTCGACATAGCGGCCACGCCGGACAAGCTGCTCCTCGCGCTGCTCTTCGGTCCAGGGCGTGTTGAAGTTGCGGCGCACCAGTTCGGGGTAGATGTCAACGAACCGGCGTCCCACGTCCTGGGTGAAGGCGAAATCCGTGTCCCAGTCGCCCGTGTTGTGGCGATCGTAGAAGATACCGCCGATGCCGCGTGGCTCATTGCGGTGGGGCAGGTGGAAATACTCGTCGCACCAATCCTTGTAGCGCTGGTAATCCACGCCTGCATGGGGATCGCAGGCGGCCTTCATCGCTGCGTGGAAATCGATGGTATCGGGGTCGGTCTGGGTGCGTCTGGCGTCGAGCACCGGGGTCAAGTCACCGCCGCCGCCGAACCACCAGTTGGACGTGACCACCATGCGGGTATTCATATGCACGGCGGGAACGTTGGGGTTCCACGGATGGCCGATCACGGAAATGCCAGAGGCCCAGAATTGCGGGCTGTTTTCAGTGCCGGGAATCTGTTTGGCGAATTCGGGAGAGAACTCGCCGTAAACTGTCGAGATGTGGACGCCCATCTTTTCGAAGACGCGGCCGCCGATCATCGACATTTCGCCGCCGCCACCACCGGCGCGGTCCCATGTCTGGCGTTCGAAACGGCCCGGCGCGCGGTCGGCGTGGGGGCCGGTCACTTCGTCTTCGAGGGTTTCGATGGCGGCACAAAGGTCGTCCCGCACCTGCCGGAACCATGCGCTGGCGCGTTGTTTTTTTTCTTCGATATCGTGGGGCAAAGGCATTGTGTTGGTCTGGAGCATGTTCATGATGGTTCAGGTCCCTATCACGTTGGTCTTGGATGCACCATGCGGCAGGGTGAACGCTGGGGCCTTGACCGGGATCAATTCGCTCAAGTCAGTCCCTCGTATCCGCCGGTCTGGCGCAGAGCCTCGCCCAGAACGATGGCGGCGGACACCGCGACATTGAGGGAGCGGGCCGGAGCGCGCATGGGGATGCGGACGCGCAAATCGGCGCTTTCGGCTACCGAAGGCGGCACACCGGCGCTTTCCCGGCCCATCAAAAGAACGTCATTGGTCTCGTAGGCGGCATCATGGGCGGGGAGGCTTGCGGCTGTGGTGAGCAGGACCAGTCGCCTTTGTTCGGCAAGGCGCCAGGCCTCGAAGCGGGCAAAGCTGTCGTGCTCGACCATTTCGGCGGTGTCGAGGTAGTCCATTCCCGAGCGCCGCAGGGCGTTTTTGGACATGGGAAAGCCGGTGGGATGAATGATGTGGACGGGGACGCCAAGGCAGGCACCCAAGCGCAGCATGGCGCCGGTGTTGAGAGCAATGTCAGGCTGGTAGAGGGCGAGAACGAGAGGCAATGATTCAGGCCTTGTCAAAAAACTGCGGAAAGCAAATTGGGTATAGTGTCGCATATGGGGTGAGTCACCCGCTCTGAGGGTGGACAAGTGCCAAAGACAGTGCATAAAGGAGCCGAAAATCCGCACCGTCGGGCGGCGGCGGCCCCGAATCGCGACACTTGGGCGCGTCTCACCGGAGCCCTGCGGAGGACCGAACAATTTTGTGCAGGCCTTTTGGGGATCTAGAGCTTTGGCGACAGCGAGCGAAACAAAAGCGACACGACGCGATTTCCTCTATATCGCAACCGGTGCGGTCGGGGCAGTCGGGGTGGCGGGAGCGGCGTGGCCGCTCATTCAACAACTGAATCCGGACGCGTCCGTTCTGGCGCTGGCGTCCATCCGGTTCGATGTTTCTCCCATTCCTGAAGGATCGTCGGTGACGATCATGTGGCGCGGGTTGCCGGTTTTCGTGCGGCACCGGACCGCCGCCGAGATCGAGGAAGCGCGGGCTGTTCCCCTTTCGGATCTCAAGGACCCCGAAACCGATGAGGACCGGGTCGTCCCGGGGCACGAGCAGTGGCTGATCATGATCGCCAACTGCACGCATCTGGGCTGTGTGCCGGTTGGAGAATCGGGCGATTACGATGGCTGGTTCTGTCCGTGCCACGGGTCGCATTATGACACGTCAGGGCGAATTCGTCGCGGGCCCGCTCCCAAGAATCTTGTGGTGCCCCCCTATGAGTTCCTGACTGACACTGTCGTCGAGATCGGTTAAGGGGAGCAGAGGGCATGGCCAACCAAGCGGGCAATTATACGCCGGGCACCGGAATCGAGCGTTGGCTCGACGACCGGCTTCCCATCATCAGGTTCTCTAAAGAACATTTGATGGATTTCCCGACGCCGAAGAATATCAATTACTGGTGGACCTTCGGCGCCATTCTCACATTCATGCTGGTCATCCAGATCGTAACCGGCGTCATCCTCGTGATGCACTACACGCCGCACGTGGATATGGCGTTCGCTTCGGTCGAGCATATTCGCCGCGACGTCAATTATGGCCGCATCATTCAGGGGACCCACGCTGTGGGCGCCTCGATGTTCTTTGCGGCGGTCTATGTCCATATCTTCCGCGGGATGTATTACGGTTCGTACAAAGCGCCGCGCGAAGTGATCTGGATGCTCGGCGTCATCCTGTTCATCCTGCTGATGGCGACGGCCTTCATGGGTTATGTGCTGCCCTGGGGGCAGATGAGCCTGTGGGGCGCGACGGTGATCACCGGTATCTTCTCGG
>NZ_DATMGM010000060.1:0-65567 GCF_035555455.1 Pelagibacterium sp.
TGCCGGCTCTGACGATGATGAAGACGATCATCCCCGCAAGCGCCGCCGTCGTGGGCGTCGCGGAGGTCGCCGCAACCGGCGTTCGGCGGATGGTTCTTTCGGGCACCATGACGAGGAAGCAGCGCCTGGCGATGCCGAGGCGATGAGCGCGGTCGAAGACCGCGGCGGCGTCGAAGTCGAAGCTGCGCCTGCGTCCGATGCCGCCCCTGAGACGGTCGTGGCCAGCGAAGTGGAGGTGACGGAGCCGCAGGAAACGGTCGTCGCCGATGTGGCTCCCGAGGAAAAGCCGAGGCGCCCTCGCCGTACCCGCCGTCCGGCGAAGGCGGAAGAGACGCAGGCCGATTCCGTAGCCCAGAAGGCCATTGAGAGCGGATCGGACGACGTGCCGGTCGAGGAAACCGTTGCCGCGGAGGAAAAACCCGCCCGCAAGCCTCGCGCTCCGCGCCGTAAGAAGGTCGAGAGCGAGCCGGTAGAATCGGTCGAGCCCGCCGCCGCGGTCGAGGCGGAAGCTCCAGCTAGATCAGAAACAGTGGCTGAGCCTGCTCCGGTCGCCGAACCTGAGGCCGCTGTCGAGGCAGAGCCTACCCCTGCACAGCGCAGGAAGAAGGTCGTCCCGGCAGACGAGATTGTCGTTTCGTCCACAAGCGACGAGCAAGCCGACGATAAGCCGAAAAAGGCTGGCTGGTGGCAGCGCCGTCTGGGACTGGGCTGAGACCTCCTACGTTGAAAGATTGATAAAAAGGGCGGCCACAAGCCGCCCTTTTCTTTTTAAGAGAGTGTTGTGCTACCGCCGCAAAAACGGGCGCATGCGGTTGAGTGCCGTCTCAATGCTTTCAAGTGTGCCTGCGTAAGAAAAACGCACATATTTGTGCCCATCGGTGCGGTCAAAATCCAGGCCCGGCGTAGCGGCTACTCCGGTTTCGTCCAGCATACGGACGCAGAATTCCATGGTATCGTTGGTAAATGCCGACGCGTCCGCATAGGCATAGAACGCCCCGTCGGACGGATCCGCTAGCCCGAACCCCAACTCCTTTAAACCGTTTGCCAGCACCAATCGGTTTTGCGCGTAGCGATCACGCTTAAGATCGTATTCATCCCTTTCGTCCAGGGCCGCCAGAGCCGCGTGTTGCGCAATGCTGGAGGCTGAAATGAACAGGCTCTGCGCCATCATTTCCGCCCTGCGGATCAGATCTTCGGGCAACACAAGCCAGCCGATCCGCCAGCCTGTCATGCAGTAATATTTCGAAAAGCTGTTGACGATCACATGGCCCTGGCTGAACTCCAACGCGCTGATATCACCCCCAACGTAATTGAGGCCGTGATAGATTTCATCGGAGATGAATCGGACTCCCAGCCGGTCGCAACACACAATGATCGCCCCCAGTTCATCGCGATCAAGCACGGCGCCGGTCGGATTGGCCGGGCTGGCCACCAGCAATCCCTCGAAAGGCGAGCGCTTATAGGCAGCCTCGATATCCGCCGCCGTCAGCTTCCAGCCATTGGCCGGCGACACCGGTATCTCGACGGTTCCGATATTGAGCGACGTGAGGATATTGAGATAGGCGGGATAGCCGGGGCGGGTGACGGCGACCCGCTGTCCGGGTGCAAATGCGGCGAGAAATGTGAGGATGAACCCGCTGGAAGACCCCATGGTCACAACGATGCGCTCTGCGTTCACCTCCACCCCGTGCTGCTGCGCATAATAGTGGCTCAGGCGCTCACGAAGCGCCGGGAGTCCTTTGGCTGCGGTATAGCCCATGGGGCGTTCGAGACTGGTGTGCACCGCGTCAAGAACAGACTGGGCCGGACGGTCGCCAGGTTCACCGATTTCGAGATGACATACAGATCGCCCCTGCGCCTCCAGCGCTTGCGCCCGCGCCATGATTTCCATGACATAAAAAGGGCGAATCGGATTTTCATTGATCATTGTCAGGCCCGGAACAGGTTAGATTATGCTGCGACGGACTATAATTTGTATTCGCCGCAAAACAATGCGCACACAGTATTTCATCAAGTTCTCAAGTTGTTTCCGCTCGTCGCACGGCCTTGCCCACATCCGCTCTCCTCTTTGCCACTGGCCACCCAGCGGCCATTGCGCTACATCCGCCGCAACGCGACATGGAGTTCAACATGCAAAAAGCGATCAATATCGGCCTTGCCGCTGCCGTGGTGCTGCTCGGCGCTGGTCTTGTGGCCAGTGTTGCAACACGGCCCGAGCCGGGGATGAGCGCGGCCGAGGTCCAGAGCCTGTTGGCCAGCATGCAATCCCCGCTGCCGGCGGCTGAAACGGTGCCTGAGCAGACGGCGCTCGATACCGCTGCCATCGGCCCGGTGATCGAGGACTATCTTCTCGCCAACCCGCGCCTCCTCGAACGCATGTCGGTTGCGCTGGAAACCGAACTTCGTGCCGAAGAGGGCGAGCGCACTCTCCTGGCGCTAACCGCGCTGGAAGATGAAATTTATAACGACCCCGACAACATCATCCTCGGCAATCCCGATGGTGACGTCACTCTTGTCGAAATGTTCGACTACAATTGCGGCTATTGCCGTCAGGTCGTCGCTGATGTGATGTCCCTTGTCGATGAAGACCCCAATCTTCGCGTTATTCTCAAGGAATTCCCGATCCTGTCGCAAGGATCGATCGACGCCGCCCGTATCGGCATTCTCGTCAATCAGTCCGATGTCGACTATCGCGATTTCCACACCACTCTGTTTTCCACACGCGGTGCCATCGATACCGAAGCGGCCCTGCTGGCTGCCTCCCAGATCGGACTCGATCGGGTCCCCCTCGAACTGGATATGAGCGCCACGAAGATTTCCGACGCCATCCAGCGGACCTATGCCATTGCGCAGGCGCTCGGCGTTTCGGGCACGCCCACCTTCATCATCGGAAACGAGGTCATTCCAGGCGCGATTTCCAAGGCCGATCTCAGCCGACGGATCGACAATATGCGCGCTTGCGGCGCCACCGATTGCGCGGGCGCGTAGCAAGGGAGCGAACCGCCCGTTGTGGTCGGAAGCACCGGTTTTGCCGTTCTTCTTTGCCTTTTCAGTGCATTTCGTATAACGCGAGGTTGCACCGCCTGCCCCTCTGGCCCACAACCTAAAAAAAGGCGCGTTCCGCCTTCATTGCACAGGGTGGCCGCGACAACATGAAAGCATCATGGCAAAACGCATACTCATTCTGAACGGTCCGAACCTGAACCTGTTGGGAACAAGGGAAAAGGCCATCTATGGTGCCAGCACCCTTGCCGATATCGAGGCGATGTGCCGGACTGCGTGTGAGGCGCTCGATCTGAGCTGCGATTTCCGCCAATCCAACCACGAAGGCGAGTTGATCGACTGGATCCAGTCGGCCCGCAAGACGGCTGATGCGATCATCATCAATCCGGCCGGATACTCCCACACATCGATCGCTATCCCCGACGCCTTGCGTACGGTGGACAAGCCGATCGTGGAAGTTCACATCACCAATATTCACCAGCGCGAAGCCTTCCGCCACCACTCCTATATCTCTGCGGTGGCATCAGGGGTTATTTGCGGGCTGGGACCTAGAGGATATACCTTGGCCATTGAGGCCGTGGCCGAAATCCTGAATTGAAAAAGGGCCCTCAGGGGCCTGGTGGAGACACGATAACAATGGCAAAGATCTCACAGGTCGATCAGGACCTCATTCGCACCATCGCCGAACTGGTCAATGACGCCAATCTGGCTGAAATCGAACTGGAGCAGGATGACTTCCGCATCCGTGTGACCCGCACATTCGCCAAGGAAGTGGTGCAGGTTTCGGCTCCGGCCTATGCGCCGCAAGCTGCCGCGCCTGCTCCTGCCCCGGTCGCTCCAGCAGCGCATGCACCCGCGCCCGCCGCCACAGCCGAAGACCTCGCATCGAGCCCCAATACGCTGACGTCGCCCATGGTCGGCACCGCCTATCTCGCTTCCGAACCCGGCGCCAAGCCGTTCGTTGAAGTCGGGGCAAAAGTGTCCGAAGGCCAGACCGTGCTCATCGTCGAAGCCATGAAGACCATGAACCAGATTCCCGCCCACAAGTCCGGAACAGTGATCCGCATTCTGGTGGATGATGCGTCGCCGGTGGAATACGGCGAACCGCTCGTGGTCATCGAGTAAGGCGGCGCCATGTTTTCCAAGGTTCTCATAGCCAATCGCGGTGAGATTGCCCTGCGCATCCTTCGGGCGTGCAAGGAGCTGGGCATCCAGACCGTTGCGATCCATTCGCTGGCCGATGCCAACGCCATGCATGTCCGGCTTGCTGATGAAAGCGTCTGCGTTGGGCCAAATGCGGCGCGCGACAGCTATCTCAACATCCCGTCGATCCTGGCAGCGTGTGAAATCACCGGCGCCGAAGCCGTCCATCCGGGATATGGCTTTCTGGCTGAAAATGCGCGCTTTGCCCGCATTCTCGAAGAACACAAGATCACCTTCATTGGCCCTTCCGCCCACCATATCGAGATCATGGGCGACAAGATTCAGGCCAAAAAGACCGCCCTCGAACTTGGTATCCCCTGTGTGCCGGGCTCGGCTGGTGCCGTCCTCAATGAGGCCGAGGCCAGACAGGCCGCCGCCGAAATCGGGTACCCCGTGCTGATCAAGGCCGCCGCCGGTGGTGGTGGTCGGGGCATGAAGGTCGCCAAGGACGAATCCGAGCTTGCCGTTGCCTTCTCCACCGCGCGCACTGAAGCCAAGGCTTCGTTTGGCGACGATTCCGTCTATATGGAAAAGTATCTCGGACAGCCCCGGCATATCGAAGTGCAGATCATCGGCGATGGTCGCGGCAATGCGGTGCACCTGGGCAGCCGCGACTGTTCCTTGCAACGCCGCCACCAAAAGGTCTGGGAAGAGGCGCCCGCGCCCACCGTTCCGGAAGACCGGCAGAACGAAATCGGCGAAATCTGCGCTGCCGCCATGCGCAAGCTCAAATATTCCGGTGCCGGCACCATCGAGTTTCTCTACGAGAACGGTGAGTTCTATTTCATCGAAATGAACACCCGCCTGCAGGTCGAGCACCCCGTGACCGAGCGGATCACTAATTTTGATATCGTTTACGAGCAGATTCGCGTTGCCGCCGGCGAGCCTCTGTCGCTGCGGCAGGAAGATGTGAAGTTCTACGGCCACGCCATCGAAGTGCGCATCAATGCCGAAGATTCACAGACTTTTGCGCCCTCGCCTGGCCGGATCACCTATTATCACCCCGCCGGTGGCGTGGGGGTTCGGGTCGATTCCGCCGTCTATCAGGGCTACAATATTCCGCCCTATTACGACAGCCTGATTGGCAAGCTGATCGTGCATGGCCGTACCCGCTCCGAATGCCTCCAGCGGCTCAACCGGGCCCTTGATGAGTTTATCGTGGACGGGGTGAAGACGACCCTGCCGCTGTTCCGCCGGCTGATTCAGGAGCCTGATGTCCAGGCCGGAGAGTACGATATCCATTGGCTCGAAAAATATCTCGACGCCAACAAGCAATAAGAGGGAGCGGCCACACTGGCCGCTTTTTTGTTCCCGCCGATGACGCGCAAGAATGATCCGTTCGACCTCGAACTTACGCCTGATCTGATCCTGCGTGCCTATCGTGCCGGCATCTTTCCCATGTCGGAGAGTGCCGAGGATGCCGACATATTCTGGGTAAGTCCCCAATTGCGCGGCATCATCCCTCTCGACGAGTTCCGGATTTCTCGCAGTCTCGCCAAGACCCTCCGTACCCATCGCTTTTCGGTCGTTGTCGATCGCGATTTCGATGCTGTGATCGAGGGCTGCGCCACAGCGGGCAGCGACCGGGAGTCGACCTGGATCAACGCCACCATCCGCGATCTCTATGCCGAACTGTTCGCCATGGGATATTGCCACACGGTGGAAGTCTATGATGGCGAGACCCTTGTCGGGGGCCTTTATGGCCTCGCTATAGGCGGGGCGTTTTTTGGCGAATCCATGTTCCACCGACGCACCGATGCGTCCAAGATCGCCACGGCGCATCTGGTCGATCGACTCAATGCTGGCGGCTATGTCCTGCTCGACACCCAGTTTCTCACCGATCACCTCGCTTCGCTGGGGGCCATCGAGATTCCCCGCGCCCTCTACGAGCTCCGTCTGTCAGCGGCGTTGGAACTCGAAGGCGATTTTTTCGCCCTGGATCGTGCCTGATAACTCTATTTGGGGTTGCGGTCAGCGCTGCCTTGGCGGCGGCACGTCGGACGTCTGATTGCAATCGATCAGCCAGACGTCATAAACGGCGTTGTCGATGGCGCTGAGCGCCGGGGAGTCGGCAAACATCCAGCCTGAAAACACCCGCTTCATGGTTGCCTGCAACGACACTTCATCGACCTGCACGAACGCTGCCACACTTTGGGCTTCGGACGAGGGGCGCGAATAGCAGGCCTTGGGCGTCAGCTGGAGCGAGCCGAACTGCACGGTTTCGTCGATGTAGACGTCGAATACCGTAATCCGTCCGGTGATCTTGTCGAGTCCTGTGAATACCGCCACGGGATTGCCGATGGCTTGCGCATACGCCTGGGAACCGGCCGCAAATCCAGCGGCCAGCAAAACTGTGATGCACAGGCTCCGGCCAATGCTCTTGTAACGCATCGGGCAAGGCCGCCTATTTGGGAGACCAGGCGTCGTAATCACCGGTTACGCGGGGCCGCGTCTGATCGGAAAGAATCGATCCGTCAGGCCGGTATGCCAGCGCAGTGCCGGTCATATTCGGCGCATGCGGCTTTTCCCACTCATATGGCGTGTAATCGGATTGGGTGGGCGGAACATCGGTGCGGTAATGCATCCAGCCGTGCCAGCCCGGCGGAATGGCAGACGCTTCTGCATAGCCGTTATAGATGACCCAGCGTCGGCCATTTTTCCGGCCTTCGTAATAGACGTTGCCCAGTTCGTCCTCGCCTACCTTCACGCCCCGCAACGCGGTGAACAGGCGGGTTGAAAGGGTCTGCTTGTTCCACCAGCCGAAAATTTCGAAAATGAACTGCTTGAAGCCGCCGTTTGCCACGTCCGATACCTTCACGGGTCAGTCTGATGCGCTCGGCTTAGCATACAAGCCCCCGCGATCCTAGAGCCCCGTCGGCCTTGCGCCGATACTGTTTTCCCCTGCCCCCAACAGAGCCGCAAGAGAGCTCTCCCGCACCATCGTGTTTCTTGCTATGCTCTCCAAAAGGATCGCGCCTCGCCCTCTTCCTGCGTGGTATCGTTTCAAACACAAAAGCGCGATTGCCCGAGAAAAAATTGCCCTTGACACGGTTAAGGCAAGACTCAGCGTAACGACGCCAAGGCCAAGAGACGCAAGGTTCATCGGCACTTAACGGCGGATGCAGACAAACCGCTTGAGTGGTTCGCCTCTGGAATACGGCCCAAACGGGGCTTTTAGCCCCCTCCAGTGTTTTGCACGTTATCCTCGCTATTCCCAGTGAAAAGCACTACATTTAGGCATCGAAAAGCTTTGGAGCACTAGGGATAGTCTTTTTGCCGCGATTGACCTGTGACCAGAATCGCCGAAAAGTCGCCCTCAACAGGCCCTCGCCTGTCGCACCATGAATATTTGATGGGCCGGCCCTCTCTCAGCGCTTCACCGCCGAGGGGTTGGCATAGTTTGGGGATATAAGAGCCAATGAAGATCGAACGGCGATTTACCACGGCGGGTCAGTCTGCCTTTGACGGTATCGAGTTCCGCTCCGCCACGAGCGAAATCCGCAACCCTGACGGGTCTGTGGTGTTCCGGCTCGAAGACATCGCCGTGCCCGCTGCCTGGAGCCAGGTCGCTGCCGACATCATTGCGCAGAAATATTTCCGCAAGGCCGGCGTCGCCCGCGCCCTGCGCAAGGTCGAAGAGAACGACGTTCCGTCTTGGCTGTGGCGCTCGGTCCCCGATGAAAAGGCGCTGGCCAAACTCCCCGAAGACCAGCGCTACGGCCCTGAAATGGATTCGCGCCAGGTGTTCAACCGGCTCGCCGGCACCTGGACCTATTGGGGCTGGAAGGGCAAGTATTTCACCACCGAGGACGACGCCCGCACCTTCTACGATGAGCTGTGCTACATGCTCGCGACCCAGCGTGTCGCCCCCAACTCGCCGCAATGGTTCAACACCGGTCTGCACTGGGCATACGGCATCGACGGGCCCGGCCAGGGCCATTTCTATGTCGATCCCTTCACAAACAAGCTCGTACAGTCCAGTTCCGCTTATGAGCACCCTCAGCCCCATGCCTGCTTCATCCAGTCCGTCGATGACGATCTGGTCAATGAGAACGGCATCATGGACCTTTGGGTGCGCGAGGCGCGCCTGTTCAAATATGGTTCGGGCACCGGCACCAATTTCTCCGCCCTGCGTGGCTCGGGCGAAAGCCTTTCGGGCGGCGGCAAGTCGTCCGGCCTGATGAGCTTCCTCAAGATCGGTGACCGGGCCGCTGGCGCCATCAAGTCAGGCGGCACCACCCGCCGAGCCGCCAAGATGGTGGTGATCGATATCGACCACCCCGATATCGAGGAATACATTAACTGGAAGGTCAAGGAGGAGCAGAAGGTCGCCGCCCTTGTCACCGGCTCCAAGACCGTTTCCCGCCATCTCAAGCTGATCATGAAGGCCGCCGTCAATTGTGAAGGCAATGGCGACGATTGCTTCGATCCCAAGAAGAACCCCGCGCTCAAGCGCGAGGTGAAGGCCGCAAAAAAGGCATTGGTGCCGGAAAACTACATCTTCCGCGTCATCCAGTTCGCGCGGCAGGGCTACACCGACATCGACTTCCCCATTTACGATACTGATTGGGATTCTGAAGCCTATCTCACCGTTTCGGGCCAGAACTCGAACAACTCCGTTCGCGTCACTGACGATTTCCTGCGTTCCGTTGAAGACGATGGCGAGTGGAACCTGACTGCCCGTCAGACCGGCGCGATCACCAAAACCCTCAAAGCCCGCGATTTGTGGGAGCAGGTCGGCTATGCCGCCTGGGCCTCCGCCGATCCCGGCATCCAGTACCACACCACCATCAACGAGTGGCACACCTCGCCCGAAGCCGGCCCGATCAATGCGTCGAACCCGTGTTCGGAATACATGTTCCTTGACGATACGGCGTGTAACCTCGCGTCGGTCAACCTCCTGCCCTATCGCGGCAAGGACGGCGTCTTCAACACCGGTGACTATGAGCACACCGTCCGCCTCTGGACGCTGGTTCTCGAAGTCTCGGTGATGATGGCCCAGTTCCCCTCGCGCGCCATCGCCGAGCGCAGCTTTGAATACCGCACGCTGGGTCTGGGCTATGCCAATATCGGCGGCCTGTTGATGACTTCGGGCATCCCCTATGATTCCGATGAAGGTCGCGCCATCGCTGGTGCGCTGACGGCCATCCTGACCGGCGTTTCCTACGCAACATCGGCTGAGATCGCGTCAGAGCTGGGTGCGTTCAAGGATTATAAGCGCAACGCCAAGCACATGCTTCGTGTCATCCGCAATCACCGCAATGCCGCCTATGGCAAGGCCGATGGCTACGAGGGGCTTTCGATCACTCCGGTGCCACTCGATCACGCCTCCTGTGCGGACAAGAACCTCATCGCCCGCGCTACGGCGGCCTGGGACAAGGCGCTAGAGCTGGGTGAAAAGCACGGCTATCGCAACGCCCAGGTTTCGGTCATCGCCCCCACCGGCACCATCGGGCTGGTGATGGACTGCGATACCACCGGCATCGAGCCCGATTTTGCCCTGGTCAAGTTCAAGAAGCTGGCCGGAGGCGGTTACTTCAAGATCATCAACCGCGCCGTGCCCGAGGCGCTGCGCACCCTTGGTTACGCCGAAGATCAGATCGCCGAGATCGAGGCCTATGCCGTGGGGCATGGCAACATGAACCAGGCGCCGGGCGTCAATGCCGCTACCCTTGCGGCCAGGGGCTTCCCCGCCGACAAGATCGACGCTCTCAATACGGCCATGAAGTCGGCCTTCGACATCAAGTTTGTCTTTAACCAATGGACGCTGGGTGCTGATTTCCTTAAGGAACTCGGTGTCACCGACGAACAGCTTTCCGACCCAGCTTTCGAGCTGCTGCCCTTCCTGGGCTTTAGCCGGAAAGAGATCGAAGCCGCCAACATCCATGTCTGCGGTGCGATGACGCTGGAAGGCGCGCCGTTCCTGAAGGACGAACATCTGCCCGTGTTCGATTGCGCCACCCCCTGTGGCAAGATCGGCAAGCGTTACCTCTCGGTCGAATCCCACATCCGCATGATGGCTGCGGCCCAGCCCTTCATCACGGGTGCGATTTCCAAGACCATCAACATGCCGAACGACGCGACCGTCGAGGACGCCAAGGAAGCGTACATGCTCTCCTGGAAGCTGGCCCTCAAGGCCAACGCCCTCTACCGCGATGGTTCAAAGCTGTCGCAGCCGCTCAACTCCTCGTTGCTCGCTGATGGGGACGATGACGAGGATGATGTGGACGATCTCGCCGCAGCGTCGCTCGCCGAGCGGGTGCCTGCCGTGGCCGAAAAGATCGTCGAGCGCGTGATCGAACGCGTCCGCGAGCGTGAGCGCATGCCGGACCGCCGCAAGGGCTACACCCAGAAGGCGATCGTTGGCGGCCATAAGGTCTATCTGCACACCGGCGAATACGGGGACGGCAGACTGGGTGAAATTTTCATCGACATGCACAAGGAAGGCGCTGCCTTCCGGGCGATGATGAACAATTTCGCCATCTCCATCTCGATTGGCTTGCAGTATGGCGTGCCGCTCGACGAATTCGTCGAGGCCTTCACCTTCACCCGCTTCGAGCCGGCTGGTCTCGTGATGGGCAATGACCACATCAAGAACGCGACCTCGATCCTCGACTATGTGTTCCGTGAACTGGCGATTTCCTACCTCGATCGCACGGATCTGGCCCATGTTACGCCCGATGCCGGCGCAACGTCGATCGGCAAGGGGGTGTCCGAGGACAATGCGGTCAAGGAGCGTGTTGCCCCTGCCCCACTTCCCGCTGACAATTTCGTATCGCGCGGGATGACCCGTGGCCGGGTGAAGGACAAGACCCTGATGCTGGTCGCCTCGACGGACTACGTGGCCCCCACGCCCGTGCAGTCCATCCAGGCCAACACCGTAACGGCGCTCAAGCAGGGTACGGCTCTGAAGGCCGAGGCCGAGGTGCAGACGGCAAAGCTGGTGGACGAAGTCCAGGCCAAGGACACCACGACCCTGCGGCTGGAAGCCCAGATGAAGGGGTATGTCGGCGAATCCTGCTCCGAGTGCCAGAACTTCACGCTGGTCCGTAACGGCACCTGCCTGAAATGCGACACCTGTGGCTCGACCACTGGTTGCAGCTAAACGAAAGAATGGCCGGCGTCCCCGCCGGCCAGCACATTCAGGGCGGGTGCGCTATGCGTGCCCGCCGTCCTTGATGATGATATCCATTCCATCAAAGGCTGGAACGACGTTTTCCGGCACCTGCGCCGCTACCATCGCATAGTCCATGTCGACGTGCAGATTGGTCAGCACCGCACGTTTGGGACGATGTTCGGCCACCAGCGCCAGCGCTTCATCGAAGCTCAGATGACTGGGATGCGGCGCATAGCGCAGCGCATCGAGCACCCACACATCGAGATTGTCCAGCGCCCACAGCGATCCTTCGGGAATTCCCGAGAGGTCGCACGAATAGGCAAAGCCGCCCACCCGGAACCCCAGCGAAGTGATCGAGCCATGCTGCTGCTCGAACGCAGCAATTTCGATTGAACCGCCAGCGCCTTCCACGGTAATCCGCTCGCCATCGGCGATGGAAAGAGCATTGAGGATCGGCGGATACGGGCTATGCTCGGGAGCCGTGAAGCAATAGCCAAACGCTTCGCGTAAGCGCACCTCGGTAGCGATCGACATATAGGCGTTCACCCGCCGCCGCGCGTTGAGGGCCAGCACCCGCAGGTCGTCGATGCCATGGGTGTGGTCCGCATGCTCGTGGGTAAACAGCACGCCATCGATTTCCGGCACGTCCGCCGCCAGCATCTGCTCGCGCAGATCGGGCCCCGCGTCGATCAGAACCCGGGTCACCCCGTCACGGTCATCGCGCGATCCGGTGATCAGCAGCGAACAGCGCGTCCGGCGGTTTTTCGGATTTTCGGGATCACACGCACCCCAGATATTGCCGATACGCGGCACACCCCCCGACGATCCGCATCCCAGGATTTTTGCCGTTATGCGCGTCGCCGGTTCCGTACTCATATATCGAGCTTCGCCTTTGCAAAGAGCCGCGCAAAATTGCGCGTCGATTGTTCCGCGATGGTCTCCAGCGGCACATCGCGCAACTGGCCCAATTTTTCGGCCGTGTGCCGCACAAAGGCCGGTTCATTGCTGCTCCCCCGATGGGGAACCGGCGCGAGGTAGGGCGCGTCGGTCTCGACCAGGAACCGGTCCTGGGGCACAAATCGGGCCACGTCCTGGATGTCCGCAGCGTTCTTGAAGGTCACGATCCCGGAAAAGGAAATATATCCCCCAAGCGCCAGCCCCCGCCGGGCCAGTTCCGCCCCGGAGGTGAAACAATGGAGCACGAAGGGGAAAGCTCCCACTTCCGTTTCCTCTTCGAGGATGCCGATCATGTCATCGTCGGCAGAGCGTGCATGGATAATCAGAGGGAGACCCGTTTGCCGCGAAGCCGCTATGTGATTGCGAAATCCCGCTGCCTGCGCCTCACGGGGCGATGAATCATAGTGATAGTCGAGCCCCGCTTCGCCAATGGCGACGCATTTTGGATGCTGCGACAGGGCGACGATTTCCTCGACGCTTACGTCGAGTTCCTCATGGGCATTATGAGGATGGGTGCCTACCGAACAAAAGACGTTCGCATGGCCCTCGGCAATCGCCACAAGAGTATCGAATTTACGGATACGCGTCGAAACGGTCACGCAATGGCTGACGCCATTGGCTTTCGCGCGCGCCAGCACGCCGTCGATATCTTCGGCCAGCACATCGAAATCGAGATGGCAATGGCTGTCGATCAGCATCAGTTCGCGCCTTCGTCCTTTTCCACATAGCGCGGAAAAACGCCCTGGGGCGCCGGCAGGGGCGCGTCGGCCACGAGACGTCCCGAAACGCCCAGCGCTTCGAAAGTCCGTGCAACTTCCGCCACGCCAAGCTGGTCGAGCAGGCTTGCGCTCGATTCCGGCATCACCGGCTGGGCGAGGATTGCGACCTGGCGCACGACCTCGATGGTGACATAGAGCACCGTCGCCATTCGGGCCGGGTCCGTCTTGCGTAGAGCCCAGGGCTCTTGACCGGCAAAATAGCGGTTGGCATCCGCCACCACCTGCCAAACGGCGTTGAGCATCTGGTGGATTGCCTGATCGTCCATTGCCTTGTGCGCCTGGTCGAGCAGCCCATCGGCGGCGGCGAGGATCGCCTTGTCCTCGGCGGTAAATTCGCCCGGCGTCGGCACGCGGCCATCGCAATTCTTGGCGACCATCGACAGCGACCGCTGGGCGAGATTGCCCAGATCATTGGCCAGATCAGCGTTGATGCGATTGACGATGGCATCGTGATTATACGAGCCGTCCTGCCCGAACGAGACCTCGCGCAGGAAATAATAGCGCATGGCATCAAGGCCGTATTTATCGACAAGCTCGAACGGATCGACAACGTTGCCAACCGATTTTGACATCTTCTCGCCGCGGTTGAACAGGAACCCGTGGGCAAACACCCGGCGCGGCAATCCGATCCCCGCGCTCATCAGAAACGCTGGCCAATAGACCGCATGGAAGCGAACGATATCCTTGCCGATCATGTGGATGTCGGCGGGCCAGTATTTCCAGCGCGGATCGCTTTCATCCGGATATCCGGCAGCGGTCAGATAATTGGTCAGGGCATCGACCCAGACATACATGATGTGATCGGGATCGTTGGGCACCGGAATGCCCCAGTTGAAGGTCGTGCGCGAGATCGAAAGATCCCGCAATCCCGATTTGACAAAACTGGCCACCTCATTGCGCCGCTCCGCGGGCATGATGAAGCCGGGGTTGTTTTCGTAGTGCGCGAGCAATTTGTCGCCATACGCGGACAGCCGGAAAAAGTAGCTTTTTTCATCGACCCATTCGACCGGCGATCCCAGTGGCTCACGGCGCACGCCGTCCTCGCCGAGGGTGGTTTCCTTTTCGTCGAAGAAGGCTTCCTGACGCACCGAATACCAGCCGGAATAGGAATCGAGATAGATATCGCCATTCTCGACCATCCGCTCCCAGATCGCCTGCGAAGCCGCATGATGGCGCGGTTCGGTCGTGCGGATATAGTCGTCATAGGAAATGTTGAGCCGCTCCCACAGCTCCCGGAACACCTGCGAATTCCGCGTGGCGAGCTCCAGCGGCGCAATGCCTTCATTCTCGGCCGTCTGCTGCATTTTCTGGCCGTGTTCGTCGGTTCCGGTCAGGAAAAACACGTCCTTGCCATCCAGCCGGTGAAACCGGGCGATGACGTCGCTGGCGATGGCTGTGTAGGCATGGCCGATATGGGGAACACCATTGGGATAGAAAATCGGCGTGGTGATGTAAAAGGTCGGACGGCTCATGGAAATTCAGCTCACGGGGATGGTTTTGCGCACATGGTCGCGAATGAGGTCGAAGACCGCGACAAGGGTCTGCCGCCGATCGAGATTGTAGATGTCCGCATCCGCGATCAGGGCGTTGGACTTCTCCCATAGTGCATTGGCTGAGGCAAGGCGGAAACGTGCCGGTGCGCCGCTTCGCGCCGCGGCCTCTGCTTCATGCCGTAGCCAGTCGCGGATCATGTCCTGAGCAAAGCCCAGTTCAGCGCCCTTGGAGGCGGCAAGCCCATCGGCAATCGTAAGGTGCGCCTGGGTCGGATGGGCGGACGGCGTCGCCAGCCATGTCTGGAGGGCGTCGAGCACATCCCCCTCTTCGAGCATCAGGGTTTCGAACGCTCTGCGTGGCCGTCCGGCGGCGTAAGCCACCGCCCGCGCCATCTGGTCAGGCGCCAGGTCGGGCCGGATACCGGTCAAAACGCTTTCCACTCCGACATCGGCCAGTGGCCTGAGCCCAAAACTCTGGCACCGCGAACGGATGGTGGCGAGCAGCCCTCCCGGGCGGTGCGAGATGACGATGAACATCGTTTCCGCAGGCGGTTCTTCGAGCGTCTTGAGCAGAGCATTGGCCGAATTGACGTTGCAATCGTCCACACTATCGACGATCGCCACGCGATAGCCCGCCCTGCCCCGGGTCTGGTGCAGGGACTCGCGCATGGCGCGCACATCATCGACCCGGATGGCCGAATAGAACTTTTCGGCATTGGCAGGGTCGGAGGTGCGGCGCAGCAGGAACAAATTGGGGTGGGAAAGCGCGGAAACCTGTGCCGAAATGCGCTCTTCGGATTCGTCGGATGTTCGGGTCAGCACCATACGCGCTACCGCAAAGGCAAAAGTGGCCTTGCCGATGCCACGCGGCCCATGCAGCAGGATTGCACTGGGCAGCCGACCGCGCTCCAGCGCATCGGAAAGCGCGTGCAGCGGTTTGTCGTGTCCCACTAAAGTTCCGAATTCGGGTGCGGGTACGCCCTCGATCTGGTCGGCTTCGCGGCGTTCGGTCACCCCGTCAGCCCTTCCTGCCCGAGATCGGGGAAGTGGTCGGCAACCGCACGCCACACCGCTTCGGCCAACACGTCCTCGTCGGTATCCGCCGACAGCACCACGCACCGTCCAGGATTAGCGATCGCGATTGCCAGGAAGTTGTCCCGAAGGCGACGGTGGAAGCCAAGGTCTTCCTTTTCAAATCGGTCGCCAATCGCAGGAATGCCCTCTTCGAGCTCGCGCTGGCGCACCCTTTCGAATGCGATATCGGGGTCCATGTCCAGAATGACGGTCAGATCGGGCGTATTGCCATTGAGCGCCAGATGTTCGAGGGCGTCGATCAGCTTGTCGTCCACGCCGCCCGTCAACCCCTGATAAGCGCGTGTCGAATCCGCGAACCGGTCGCAGATCACCCATTTTCCTGCCGTCAGCGAGGGAGCTATCAGCGCGTTGACGTGATCGAGACGGGCAGCGGCAAACAGTACTGCCTCCGCACCGACACCCCAGCTTTCGGGCTTTCCCTGCAAGATAAAGGAGCGGATCGCTTCCGCCTTGGGGGTGCCTCCCGGCTCGCGGGTGCGCACCACCGGAATGCCGTGCGTGTTGAGCCGGTTGGCCAGTCGGCGCACCTGTGTGGACTTGCCGACACCTTCTCCACCTTCGAAAGTTATGAAGCGGGGCCTGATCGATCCAGTCGCCATCGTGTCCGTGCCAGTTCCTGGTAGCCGTTTGGAGCACTCAATCGGATTGAACCCGATCGGGTGCGCCAGGTCATTGTTT
The DNA here is from genome assembly GCF_035555455.1 of Pelagibacterium sp. Classification (GTDB taxonomy): domain Bacteria; phylum Pseudomonadota; class Alphaproteobacteria; order Rhizobiales; family Devosiaceae; genus Pelagibacterium. The sequence continues at coordinate 16,326 of NZ_DATMGM010000060.1, forward strand.
TATCGCGCTTCTGAACTGGAAATGCTCCGGGGAGCGCAGGTCAGAACCAGCCAAAGGCCAACTCCCACAGGGCATCACTCGCCTTGCGCACGATGTCCCCGTCACCCACGGGTTCAGCCGCGTAAAGAGGCGCTGTCTGAATGAGCTGGTCATTGCAGAGTATGTTGAGTTGCGCAAGCCTGTCGCCCTGCCGTACCGGCGGCAGGATCGGTGCCGTGTAGGAAATATGCGCCGAAAGGCACCGCCGGTTGCCGCGCGGCAGGTAGATGTCGATGCTGCCTTCCCCCACCAGCCCGACCTGCGCCTGGTCGCCGCCATAAACGCTGGCCTGTCCCACCACCACGCCCTCGCCATACGCCGGGATGCGCTCGAAACTGCGCGAACCCCAGGTGATCAGCTTGCGGGCTTCCTCATTGCGTTCGGCAACGCTCTGCATGCCATGGAGCACCCCAACAAGCCGCCTGCCCCCCTCTGCGGTCGATACCACAATGCCATATCCGGCCGAATCGGTGTGACCGGTCTTGAGCCCGTCTACCCCGATCCCCAGATTCAAAAGTCCGTTGCGGTTGAGCTGTCTGATGCCGTTCCAGGTAAACTCTTCCTCGGCGAATACCGGATAATACTCCGGAAACTCCCGCACGATGTAACGCCCAAGATCGGCCAGATCGCGGGCGGTGACCAGCATGTCGGGGTCCGGCAACCCGCTCGCATTGGTGAAATGGGATTCGGTCAGCCCGATATCGAGCGCGAACTCGTTCATGATGGCGGCAAATGCCGCCTCGCTGCCGGCAATCCCCTCCGCCAGAGCGATGGCCGCGTCATTGCCCGATTGCACGATCACCGAATGCAGCAAATCATCGACGCTGACTTGCGAGCCGAGTTCGGCAAACATCGTCGATCCGCCCGAAGGCGCGCCGCCGGTGCGCCACGCATGTTCGGAAATGAAAAACTGGTCGGTAAGCTCCAGTGCGCCGCGCTTTATCATGTCGAGAACGACAGCCAGCGTCATCAGCTTGGCCATGCTGGCCGGTTCGATCAGCGCGTCCGCTTCCTTCTGGAACAGCACTGTCCCCGATTCATGATCGACAAGGATCGCATAAGGGGCCCGTGTGTCGAAATCGAGTTGTGCCAAAACGCTGGTGGCTGAAACGGCCAACCCACCCATTGTCAGCAGAACCATGCGACAGGCGCGTTTCACCCAAGTCATCTGAACCAGCGGCGTCGGTGTGACGCTCCCGAGTTAACCCTTGAACATTAATACAAAATCGTTGGCGACAAGCCAAGCGATGAGGCCATATCGAGGGCATCATTCTCAGTCACGCCTTCGCGAAGATGGGTCAGCATCAAATGGGTCACCACCTGCTCGCCCCGCGCGATGGTGTTGACGTCGATTGCGCCCAGCATCGCCAACTGAGTGGCGATCTCCTGGCTGCGCGCTTCATCATCGAATGTTCCCAACGCCATGCGGATCGGTGTCCCCGAAGGCTCAGGCAGGCTGTCGAGGGCAGGATCGGCATAGAGCAGAACCTGGAACGGAATATTCTGGGGCACAGGAGCAACGTTGGCCACGGCCGCTGCAGCCGTTTCAGGCCGCGCAACGGGCACAGGTGCAGCCGTCGGCACGGGCGCTGCCTGGGCGACCTGCATTTCCTGATAGGCCATGCGGGAATTGTTCTGGATTTCGTAGGGCGTCAGTTGATTGATCGAGGCGGTCAGGAACCTGCCATCGTCGCCATTGAGCGGCGCAGGGCCGACATATTGCACCCGCACATCCGTCTTGCCCTGGTCGATAAATCCGAGCACTTCGGCGGTCCGGCGCGAAAGGTCGATCACCCGGTCATGGGAGAACGGCCCGCGATCATTGATCCGCACGATGGTCGAGGCGCCATTGGAAACATTGGTCACCCGCACATAGGACGGCAGCGGCAAGGTCGGATGGGCGCCGGAGAGATGATACTGGTCGAACACCTCGCCATTGGCGGTCATCCGGCCATGGAAGGCCGGCCCATACCACGAGGCTTGTCCGGTCACGTCGAGATTGGGCTGCTCCCTCGGCACGAAGGTACGCCCGGCAACCGTATAGGGCTGGCCAACCTGATAGCGCCCGCCGCCCTTGGGCACGTTGCGGGATGTCGTCACCCGAGGCGACGCTTTCACGCCCATCGATGATTCCGAGAAAAATTCCTTGCCCGCGAACAAATCCGCGCCCGCACACCCGGAAAGGGCGACGGCAATGGCAGTCACGACGCCGAGTGTGGCGACATGGGGGCGGCGGCGCACCGCTGCATTTTTCAAGCTCATACAATCCGACCCGATACAAACAAGATTGTCGATGCGCTTGCGCGTCGAGCCTCTGAACAACCATAGCTTTGTGTAGGTTTTGTTAATATGCGGGAAAGAGTTTGCCGGTCGGCGGGCTACAATGCTCCTGTTTTCGCAAGCGCAGCGTGCACCGCGCGCGCCAGATCGAGCGCTCCTGGCGTGTCCCCATGCAGGCAGATCGAGCGGGCTTCGCTCTTGAATATCGTGCCATCGATGGCAACGATCTCCCCGGTTTCGGCCAGCCGCAGGCAGCGGTCGATCACAAGCTGTTCATCGGTGATCACGCTCCCGCGATGCGCGCGCGACACCAGCTGCCCGTCCGCGGTATAGGCCCGGTCCGCATAGGCCTCCAGAATAACATCCAGGCCAAGATCGCGCGCCGCCCATTCCTGCTCGGACGCTGCCAGCGCCAGAACCGACAGGCCGGGAAATGCTGCGTCCACCGCTGCAAACAGCGTTTTGGCCAGCGCCCTGTCCTCAGCTGCCATATTGGCCAGTGCTCCATGCAGCTTGAGGTAAGTGATTGCCGCGCCTTCGGCTTGGGCAATATCGTGCAATTGAGCAACCTGCGCCACGATCTGCGCAGAGAGCCGATCAGCCGGAATGTCCAGACGCCTCCGTCCGAAATGGTGTGGATCGACAAAGCCGGGATGTGCTCCGATCCGAACACCATTGTGCAATGCTCCGCGCACTGCCCGGCGCATGGAGTGCGCATCTCCCGCATGGCCGCCACAGGCGATCGAGGCGCTGGTGACGATTTCCAGCATCGCGAGATCGTCTCCCATTCCTTCGCCCAGATCCGCATTGAGATCGATCATGGCCGCCACCCCGCCAATCGATGGGCATGCTCGACGCTCACCGGCGTGAACCGTACGGATTTTCCCGGACGCATTTGCGCGAAGCGGTCCAGATCAACATCGATCACCGTCCCGATGCGCGGATATCCCCCGGTCGGCTGATGATCGCGCATCAGCACAATGGGCGACCCGTTGCCCAGAATCTGGATATCCCCCGCCACGACTGCATCCGATACGAGCCCCAGGCTCCGCGTTTCAGCAAAGACCCCATTTCCATCGTCGAGCCAGACCCCCATGCGATCCATACGTGGCAGGATGCGGAAGCCGGCCTCAATGAACTCCGCCCGTACCTCCGGGCTGAATTGGTCCGCATGTATGCCCCAGATAAAGCGGATGGCATCGTTTTCCGCGCCGTTGCTCCATCCCGGGGCTTCAGACACGACGTCTGCAAGCGGTAAAAGGCCAATGCGGTCCCCTCCCCGCAGCCCGCGCCCTTCCAGCCCGCCCAACCCGACGGTTGCGTTTGTGGCGCGGCTCCCCAAAACCGGAGCGACATCGATCTGTGCGCCAAAGCGGAGGTAAGCATAATTGCCGCGCGTCCCCGTACCGATCGAGACCGCCATTCCATCGGTCAGATCGATCTGCGCTGGCCAGGGGCCCTGCTGCCCATCAAGAGTCAGGCGGAACTCGCCACCGGCCAAACCGGCCCTCATCGGCGCGCCGGAATAGATGAAATCCATGCCTTGGGGGCCGATTTCGATGGCTGCGCCGCACGTACAACCGGCCATCACCGCCGCGCCGGCATAAGCCCTCCTGTCCATCGGGCCGGACGCTCCAATGCCGTGAGACAGCAGTCCGGGCCGTCCCTCGTCCTGGATGGTGGTAATGGGGCTCGCCCTTGTCACAAGGATATGGCTCATTGGGCCACCTCGAATGTGACATCGTCGCCAGCAATTGCGTGGGTGGGCGGCATGGTCTCAGGATCGAAATTGAGAAAGCGCGTCCGCCCGATGATCGACCAGCCGGTGGAAACCGGCGTCGCAGTGATTGCAGTCTGGCGCGCGGCAAACAACACGCTGCCCGGTGGCACCGAGGGCACGACCTCTTCCCTTCGCGGTAGCAGCAGGTCGGGTCCATGCATCCCGCAATAGAGAAAGCCCGGAGCAAACCCCACCGACAGGACGCGCAACGCCTCCGCCCGGTGCGCCGCGACAAATCTCTCTACGGTAAGCCCGAGCGTTGCGGCGACCGCCTCAAGATGCGGCCCGCCAGCGCCCCCGTACACGACCTCAATCCTATGTGTGCGACCGCCGCTTCGGTTCGGGCCTGTTTCGGACCCGATCAGCCGGATTTCACCGGCCAGCGCCGCAAATGTGGTCCGCGCTGGATCATACCGCACAAGCACCGATACAAGGTTCGGGGCCACTTCCAGAACGCCCACGGGCGGTTGGTCTTTCAGCCGTTGCGCGAAATCGATGGCCAACGCGTTGGCACCAACATCGAGCCGGTCGGAAAACCGCACCAGAATGGCATGGTCACCCAGCGGCATCAGGGTTGGAATGTGCGGGCTTTCGGATGCCACGGGATGCGTCCTCACCGTATTCTCGGAGCTGCCGGGGTAGCCCTGCCTGCTTGCATTGGCAAGTCAAACGCGACACCATGACGGCAGCCATGTGGAGGGGACATGCGGATTTTTCTTATCGCGGCCGGTCTTGTCATCGTTGTTCTGGCCCTGCTCGGATTGGGCCTGTCGGCGGCCGAATTCGGCATCGTGATGCTCGGCGGCGCGCTGGTGGTCGCCATCATCATGTTCTTTATCACACGCCGCCGCTATCAGCGCATGAGCGATACCGAAAAAGACGACCGCACCCCGCCCGGATTGCCGTAAGATTAATCCATCGATAGCACGCGTTTGATTCAATTTGGCCACCGGCTGTTTGCTGCCGCTTTGCGGCTCGCAGCGTTTAGTCGCCCGATGACTCACTCTGCTCCCGAAAAATTGCAGCAACGCGCGGTATGCGGACAGGCTCATGCCATCCTGGAAAGCCTCGCCCGATCGCACAGCCTGCCCCTCTCCCTTTGCCTCTCCATCGAAGAACTTCTCGAAGGCGCATGGGAAATCGCTTACAGCTCATCCTGCGTCGGCTCGGACAGCAATGTCATTGTCGTGCCGCACTGGATGTTCAACCATAATCCGCTGGGACACGCCGCAATGGCGCAGCGCTGACGAAAAGCTGGAATATTGGGCCGCATGCGGGCATACCAGACAACGACGCCACGAGATGGATTCCCGCTGAGATGAAAACCGCCCTTCCGCTTTTCGCTTTGCTTGTGCTTTCCGGATGTGCCTCGACATCGGGTGGCGCGCCCGAGCCGCAATTGCATCATACCACCAGCGTCAAATGCGTCGCCAGCAACGTCAAGCAAAGCGGCTGCAAGACGGAATACGAGTTGGCGATTGCCGTGCTGCTCGGCACGGGCACCGTGCCCAGCGCCGATGATTTGCGGGTCCCTGACGCTGGAAAGTCCGAATTCTGAGAAAGACGGCAGCACAACAGGGGCGTTGCCGCTGTTTCTCACCGCCGCTTATACAACACTGGCGGTCCAGCCAACGATTTGGTTCAGCAGTGCGTCGAGTGCGGCATTGAGCGCCGCCACCACGGCGGGCTGCTGCAATGAGGCTGAAGGGACATCGGCGGAGAACGTCTGGCTGGCAACGACGGTTCTGCTACGATCATTGACCAATTGGATCGCCAGCGCCACTCGTGCCAGCGGTGCGCCGCTGCTGGTATCGAGTTCGAAGGCACGGATATCGGTCGACAGGATCACATCAAGGGCAATGGGGTCGGTGGGCTTGCCGATATTGGTAATCCCGGCATCGCGGAACGCATGCAGCATACGGGTCTGCACCAGCAGCGGCAGCGTGTCCGACCATTGGGATTCACTGAGATAACTCAATACTCCGCCCGGCTGGCGCACCACGATGCGCTGGCTGTCATAAGTTGCGATGGTCGAGGGCTCTCGCACCACAATGGTGCGCCCGCTGCGGCGCGGCACCGGCGCGGGAGCGCCCGGGGTCAAGTCATACGTCACCGGGGCTGTTGCCCCCAGCCCAAGACATCCCGTCAGCACGGATGTGAGGCCGATGGCCGTCGCAGACAGAAACACGCGGCGTCCGATTTTTGCTGACATCTGGTTCATCCCTTCTGGGGTCAAGGAGCAAAGTCGCGAACGGTTTCCCCGCCGAAGACCAGCGACTGCGGATTGCGTTCGATCTGCTGGAGAACGCGGTTGAACAAATTAAGGCTCCGCACCGCCTCGTTGGCAAGCGTTTGATAAGCGCCCAGCCCGTTATTGGTGAAGCCGATAATGCCCGCCGAAATTGCCTGCGTCCGTTCGTCGAGCGCACCGGCAAGGCTTTCTACGGAGTTGGCAGCAGCCCCGATATTGGCGATCAGCGCCCGGCCTTCTTCCGAGCTGGCCATGGCGTTCAGCCGGTCCGACAGTTCGCGGATCGAATTGGCTGCCGCGCTGAAATCGGCGAACAGCGTCTGGCCGTCGTCCGATGCGACCATGGAATCGACGCGTTCGATCAACTGGCGCAACGAAGTCGCGGTTGCTCCCACTTCGTTGAACAATGTCTGTCCATCTTCGGTGGTGATCATCTCGTCGATGCGCGCGATGATCGTGTTGGCCCGGTCGGCAGCACTGCCCAGCGTTGTGGTGATTTCGCGCGTGTTGACGATGATCTCGTCAATGTTGGACGAATTGTTGCCAAGAGCGGTCGAAAAGGCGTCGATGTTCTCCATTGCGCTGGCAATGATGTCCGGATCGATCGCAGCCGAGGCCCGATCCATCACCTCCAGCGCGCCCTCCAGACCTTCCGAGACGTCAGACAGATTGCTGGCCAAAGCGCGGGCATCGGCAAACAACCCCTCGATATTGTCGGTATTATTCGACAGCGCCTGAGCAAAACTACCGATATCGGCAACGATCATCTGCACGTCCTCCGCCGGAATGGCAGCAACGATCTCTCGCACTTGATTAGTCAACCCGCGCAACTCGTCCGCCAGTGGCCCGACCCGCTCGCTGGTTTCGGTCATCGACGCCAGGAACCCGTCGATCGAATCCGAATTGGAGGCAAGTGCCGTCGAAAACACTTCCGCATTGGCAATCGTCGTCGAGATGCTGTCGCGGTTGTCAGAAACCAGCAGTTCAAGTTCCGAGAAGGTGCCTGACACGCTTTCCAGCGTATTGGTCAGATTGGAGACCACGGCGTTGAAATCGAAATCCCCGGCCGCGCCGGCGCCGCTCACCAATTCGGCAAGACTGCCGGAAAGCTGATCGATGTTTGCCAAAGTCGAGGCAAGATTGGCCTCATTATCGGCAAAGAACCGGTCAATTCTTCCAAAGGTTGCCTCCGCATTGGCGACGATATCGCGCGCACCTTCCATGATCAGCTGAAAATCCGACGCCTGTCCGTGCATGGTGGCGATGGTTTCACCCGATGGAGGTTCCAGCGGTCCGGCGTCCAGTGTGCCGCCCAGAAGCTGGATATTGGCCATGCCAGTCAGCCCCTGCACTTCGAGCACGGCCCGCGTATCGTTCATCACCGGCGTGCCCGCCTCAATGCCGATCCGCGCGACCACCTGCGCCGGGTTCTCGGGGTTGATGGCGACCATCTCGACAGTACCCACCGGCAGGCCGTTGAATAACACATTGGTGCCCGCATTCAGCCCCGTCACAGCCCCATCGAACACAATGCGATAAGCAGTTCTCTCGCGCACCGCATCGGCGACCGAGAACCAGTAAATGAAGACCATGAACCCAGCCAATACAAGGGTTACAAAGGCTCCGACGATGGCGTAATTGGCTTTATTTTCCATCGTTTACGTGTGCTCCAGGTGGTGCTCGGCGCGTGGGCCATGAAAATATTCGATCAGCCACGGGTCGTCGGCATTCTGCAACTGGGCGAGCGGGCCGACCTCAATCAGCCTGCCCTGGCCCAGCGCCGCGATACGGTCGCAGACCGTGACGAGACTGTCGAGATCGTGCGTCACCATATAGACGGTGAGCCCCAGCGCGTTCTTCAGATTGAGAACGAGTTCATCGAAACGCGCCGCCCCGATCGGGTCCAGTCCGGCGGTGGGTTCGTCCAGAAAGACAATGTCGGGATCAAGCGCCAGCGCCCGCGCCAGTGCCGCGCGCTTGATCATGCCGCCGGACAGCTCGGAAGGATAAAGTCCTTCCGCCTCCGGTCCAAGGCCGACCATATCGATCTTGAACCTTGCGATTTCCCTGCGTAGCTTTCGTGGAATATCCAGATGCTCCCGCATTGGAAATTCCACGTTCTCAAGAACGGTGAGCGACGAAAACAGCGCGCCTTGCTGGAACAGAACGCCCCAGCGGCGCTCGATCGCGATGCGCTCCCGATACGGCAAGGTAGAATAATCCACGCCCAGAACTTCGATGGTTCCGGACATTTTGGGCAACAACCCCACGATGGTGCGCAACGTTACCGATTTTCCCGATCCCGATGGCCCGATCACCCCCAGTACCTCGCCCCGGCGCACGTCAAGGCTGAAGCCGTCGATGACCTTGCGGTCGCCAAAGCCAACGACGAGATCCTTTACGGAGATGATGGGATCGGGAACCGACATGTCCACCATGGCTAGACCCCGATCGCCGCGAAAAACATGGCAAACAAGCCGTCGGCCACAATAACGAGGAATATCGCCCTCACCACGGATGCGGTCGTGTGGCGTCCGAGGGATTCAGAACTTCCCGCCACCTTGAATCCTTCATTCGCAGCCACCAGACCGATGATTAGAGCCATCACCGGGGCCTTGATCAATCCCACCATCAGCGTGCGCATGTTGAGCGCATCCTGAAGCCGGTCCAGAAAGACATCGATCGGAATTCCACCGTAAATCAGCGCCACGACTGCCGCGCCGGCAAGGCCGGACAATGCGCCGATAAATGCCAGAAACGGCAACCCGATCAATAGCGCGAACATGCGCGGCAGGATCAGTACCTGATAGGGATCGACGCCGATCACCGAAAGGGCATCGAGCTCCTCGCGCATCCGCATCGACCCCAGTTCAGCGGTGATCGCCGAGCCTGATCGCCCCGCAACCATGATGGCGGCAAGCAGCAGGCCCACTTCACGCAGCATCAAAATGGCTGCCAGATCAACCACATAGATCGCAACGCCAAAATTGTTGAGTTGAAGGATCGATTGCTGAGTGATGATTGCACCGACAACAATCGAAATGAGCATGACTATGGGAACGGCACGCAGGGCAATCAGGTCGAACTGATTGACCACTGCGGCAAACCGGAACGGTGCGCGCAGCGCCAGCGTGGAACCGGCTGCCGCCAGCGTCCGACCCAGCACCGCGTGAATCGAAACCACGTCCCCCAGCGCGCCGACTGTCATGCGGCCCAGCCGGTCGAATGGCCGTAACAGCCGCGGCAATCTCTGCTTTTGTACTGGCTGATGCGGCTCTACCGCGTTGACATGCTCCAAAAGCGTTGCATGAGCAGCACTGGCCCCGGCAATGGCCACGTCCCTGCCCGTTTCGCCTGCGGAACGACGGCGCGCCAGCAGCCAGGCTCCGACAGTGTCGAGTGCGGAAACGCCACTGAGATCGAACTCGATCCGCCCCTTCTTGCTGGCCGCAAATGTCTTGTCGATCAGAGCGTCGAGCTGTGCTGCATGATGAGTCGTCCACGGGCCAGACAGGCGGGCAACGACTCCACCGTCGCCCTCCGCAATCTCAACCTGTGGCTCGCGCTGCTGCACCATTCCCTGAAGCGAATCTCCCGCCAGCAGCCACCGGGGCCGCTCGTTACAAAGCGGTTAACATAGCGAAGGAGCGTTGTCACAGTCCGATCGGACCCGATGGGAGACACACGACCACACTTGGCGCAGTGTGATGCAAGAATGCAATGGCAGGTTTGTGCCGAAGAGGTACCTTCAGGTCACCTTATCCGATGCGAAATCCGGTGTAGTTTTCCGCCAACGATTGCTGGGCAGCGCGGGAGGCTGCCAGATAATCGAATTCAGCGCGCTGGATACGCCGCCCGAATTCCCCCTCCTCGCTGAATGTATGCAGTAACGTGGTCATCCACCATGAGAAGCGCTCGGTACGCCAGGTGTTTTCCACGATGACCCGCGAATAGGCGTCAATGCCCGCATGACTGCGTTCATGGTAAAACTCCACCAATGCATCGGCCAGGACCTCTACATCATGGAGCGCCATGTTGAGGCCTTTCGCTCCGGTCGGCGGTACGATATGAGCAGCGTCTCCAGCGAGGAAAAGATTTCCAAATCTTACCGGCTCGACGACGAAGCTGCGCAGCGGCGCGATCGACTTTTCAATCGAGGCGCCGGTTTTAAGTGTCTCGGCCAGGTCGGGTTTGATACGAGCGCGCAATTCGTCCCAGAACCGATCGTCCGACCAGTCGCTGACCCGTTCCTGCGCCCCTACCTGCACGTAATACCGGCTGCGCGTGTGCGAGCGCATTGAACACAGCGCGAATCCGCGCTCATGATGGGCATAGATCAGTTCGTCGGCGACTGGCGGCTGATCAACCAACACACCGAGCCAACCGAACGGATAGGTGCGCTCAAAGGTCTTGAAAGCGGATGATGGGACACTGGCCCGGCTCACGCCATGATAGCCATCGCAGCCAGCGACGAAATCGGCAATGATGTCCAGCCTTTGCCCGTCTTTGGTGTAGCTGACGGTCGCTGTACCCTCATTTTGGACGATTTCGACATCTTCGGCCTCATAGACGATCTGGCCTCCCGATTGCGCACGGGCATCCATCAGGTCGCGAACCACCTCTGTCTGGCCGTAAACGACCACATGGCGTTCGATCAAATCCTCAAAGTCGATCCTGAGCATGTCGCCATCGAACGACAGCTCGCAGCCGGTATGGACGATCCCTTCACGTTCGAGCCGTTCTCCCACGCCAATCCGCCTGAGCAGATCGGCTGAACTCTGCTCCAGAACCCCCGCGCGGATGCGCCCCAGAACGTAGTCGGCGCTGCGCCGTTCGAGAATGATGGCGTCGATCCCGGAGCGCTCCAGCAACCGTCCCAACGCCAGCCCCGCGGGTCCCGCTCCGATAATGGCAACCTGTGTGCGCATGCTGTCCTGCCCCTCTGCCCGCGACGTTGCAAATGATGTCCAGCTTTCCCGCACTCCGGATTCCGCGCAATGGACAGAGCCAACAAAGGCTTGCATTATACGAACATGTCATCCATTCCCTCCTACGCCCTGTACGGCGAAAGCATTGCCCCCGCAGACACCTGGATGCATTGGGAAACCATCACTTCCCGCTCAAGCCTGCATGGCTTCCGCATTGCGCCGCACCGCCACGAGCAGCTTACGCAATTGCTGTTTGTCGCCAATGGCACGGCGGAAGTGACCTTTGACGATCAGGTCACCCCTGTCAGCGGCCCTACCCTTTTGATTATTCCGCCGGTCATCGTTCACGGCTTTCGCTTTTCCGACGATGTTCTGGGCCATGTCCTGACCCTCGTCTCGCGCGATCTTATGGAATTGCTGGCGGACGCCCCGCAGATCGCCGCGCTGTGCCAAAGACCTTCCATTCTCGATCTGACCGGCCTCGGTGGCTCTGGCGCGGCCGTGGCCGATGCTTTTGTCGATTTGATTGCCGAAGGGGACCGGCTGGAGCCGGGGCAGAGGCTGGCCCTCAAGGCGCGCGCCGCGCTGCTGCTGGTCCAGATTCACCGCACCGCTCTGCTTGCTGAACGGCAAACCGACGTGAAAGGGACGAGAGCCGAGATGCTAGCGCGCTCGTTTCAGGCCCTTGTGGACGACCGGTACGGCAAATCCCGCACTATCGGGGATTATGCCGCCGCGCTGGGTATCAGTTCGACGCACCTCAATCGCGTCTGCAATCACGTGTTCGGCACGTCGGCGCTCAATGTCATCGAGCGGCGTATCGTGCTGGAAGCCCAGCGCTATCTGCAATTCAGCGTCCTGAGCATCAAGGAAATCGCCTTCCTTTTGGGCTATCAGGACGCGGCCTATTTCAGCCGGTTCTTTCGCCGTCGGGTAGGAACTTCCCCACAGGACTATCGCAACAGGGCATCGGTAACCGGCTAGATAGCCGCCTGCGTCACATAGGCGTGCGCCGCCTGTGCGGCGGCGCGTCCGGTTGCGAGGCAGGCATTCAGCAAATAGCCGCCGGTCGGCGCTTCCCAGTCAATCATTTCACCGGCGACGAATACTCCTGGAGCGTTCTTGAGCATGAAATGCTCGGTGATCGCTTCCCATGTCACCCCGCCCGCCACCGAAATTGCCTCGTCAATCGGACGCGGCCGCAACAGTGGTATGGGGAGCGCCTTGATGGCCCGGGCGAGCTCCGAAGCGTTGCTGCGCTGCACGTCGTCGGTCAGCTCTCGTGCCAGCGCTGATTTAACCGCATCCAGCCCTGCCCCCTTGCGCAGCCGGTTGGAGAAACTGGCCTTCGCCGGTTGCCTTAAAAGGTCCCGCTCCAGCCGTTCGAAGGATCTTTCGGGCGATAGATCGAGCAACAGGGATGCGGGTCCCTCTTCCAGCGCATCCCGCAGCGCGGCGGAGTGAGCATAAGCCAGACTGCCTTCAATACCGTGTTGGGAAATGACGAATTCCCCCCGACTGGTCCCTGCCCCCGACTTTGCCGCCACCGATTTGACCGGCGCTCCCGCAAACCGCTCGATAAAGTGCGTGCTCCACCCCACGTCAAATCCGCAATTGGCCGGTCTGAAGGGCACGATCCCCACGCCCTCGGCCTCCAGCCAGGGCACCCATGCCGCGTCGGACCCAAGCCGTTTCCAACTGGCGCCACCCAGCGCCAGGATGGTCGCATCGAACCTTTCGCTATATCGGCGATCCGTCGTTTCGAACCTCAGGGCGTCACCCTCAAACCCGATCCAGCGGTGGCGGGTGAGGATGGTGACGTTCTGAGCTTCCAGCCGCTTCAGCCACGCCCGCAACAACGGTGATGCCTTCATCGCCACCGGAAACACCCGCCCCGAGGAGCCGACAAAGGTTTCGGTTCCCAGACCCCCGGCCCATTTGCGCATGGCGGCATTGTCGAAGTCCCTCAATGCCGGTTCCAGACGCAGTCGCGCTGCCCCAAACCTGGTCATGAACTCATCCATCGGCTCGGCATGGGTGAGGTTCAGCCCCGATTTTCCGGCCATCAGCAGCTTTCGCCCTACCGTCGGCATCGCTTCAAAAACGGTTACGGCGTGCCCCGCTGCCGAAAGCGTTTCTGCTGCCATCAGCCCTGCCGGTCCGCCACCGATGATTGCAATCCGCTTGTTCATATCGTTCGATTCCACCGCCATCCAACCGGGCAGAACACCCTTTTCCCCCGCCTGTCAAACCGTTAGGCTCGCCGTTCATTCTGAGTCATCTCATAGAGCAAAGAGCCCCATCATGTCCGAGTCACGCGCCGACGCGCCCGTTAGTCCCGAAAAGCTCGAAAAGCTGGCCCAGGTTGCGGTTCACACCGGCCTTGGACTGGAAGCGGGGCAGAACCTTCTGATCACCGCGCCGCTGTCTGCCCTGCCTCTGGTGCGCAGGATCACCGAACATGCCTACAAGGCCGGCGCCGGTCTCGTTACCACCATCTATTCCGACGAGGAAACCACTCTCGCCCGCTATCGCTATGCCAGTGATGAAGCCTTCGACCAGGCGGCGGACTGGCTTTATGAGGGCATGGCAAAGGCTTTCGGATCGAACACCGCCCGACTCGCCATCGCTGGCGATAATCCCATGATGCTGGCCAGTGAGGATCCGGAAAAGGTTGCCCGGGCCAATCGCGCCAATTCGATCGCCTACAAGCCCGCAATCAAGAAGATCACCGGTTTCGAGATCAACTGGAACATTGTCTCCTATCCCAATCCGAAATGGGCAAAGCTGGTGTTTCCCGATCTGGGCGAAGACGAAGCCGTGGCCAGGCTGGCCGACGCGATCTTTGCAGCCTCGCGTGTCGATCAGGACGATCCGGTCTCTGCCTGGAAAGCCCATAATGCCGATCTTCATGCCCGGCGCGACTGGCTCAACCAGATGCGTTTCCGTGACCTGCATTTCCGCGCTCCCGGCACCGATCTCGTGGTCGGGCTCGCTGACGATCACGAATGGGCCGGCGGTGCATCGCTGGCCAAGAACGGCATCACCTGCAACCCCAACATTCCCACCGAGGAAGTGTTCACGACGCCCCATGCCCGCCGCGTAAACGGTCATGTTCGCTCGACAAAGCCTCTCTCCCATAACGGAACCCTGATCGAGGACATCGAAATGGTCTTCAAGGATGGGGTGGCGGTCGAGGTTCGCGCCTCGCGCGGTGAAGCGGTCTGGAACAAGGTCCTCGATACCGACGAAGGCGGTCGCCGCCTCGGAGAAGTCGCTCTCGTTCCCCATTCCTCGCCCATCTCGCAATCAGGCGTCTTGTTCTACAACACCTTGTTCGATGAAAACGCCGCGTGCCACATCGCCATGGGCCAGTGCTACACTGAATGCTTTGTGGATGGTGACAAGCTGACCGAGCAGCAAGTGGCCGACAAGGGCGGCAATTCCAGCCTCATCCATATCGATTGGATGATTGGTTCAGGCGAAATGGATATCGACGGCATCACCCAGGACGGCGAGCCTGTTCCCGTTTTCCGCAAGGGTGAATGGGCCAACTGACTTGGCGGGGGGCCGAAACCGGCCCTCCCTCAGCCGGCATCATGGAGCGTAGTATGCACAGAAATGGTTTTCTGACTGCCCTCTTCATCGCCTTGCCAAGCCTTGTGATCGCGCAGGACAAAGCCATCGAATCCAGCGCGGCCTACAGCCATTTCAAACAGGGCTTTACCCAACTCTGCTTTCTCGATGGCGACACTGCGGCGCGGGACTATTACCCTTCGCAAAGCTGGGAGCTAAGCTGGCAATACGAGCATTCCGACGAGATCGAGACCGCCACGCTTTACAAATTCTTTTGTGGATCAGGCGCTTATAACGCCAATCACGTCTATTATCTCGATACCGAATTCGATGGGCCTCAACCGATCGGTTTTGCCATGCCGCATTTCGATGTGATCTATGAAAACGACGACTTTGACGGCGCAGTACTGGATATCCCACTGACTGGCTATGAAAGCACCTCCGTTCTCACCAACTCTGAATTCGATCCCGAAACCGGTACAATCACGAGCCATGCGTTGTGGCGAGGTATTGGTGATGCCTTTTCGAGCGGCACATGGCGCTTCATCAAGGGCAGCTTCGTCCTCAAGTCTTTTGACGTCGATGCCCAATATGATGGCAAACAGCGTCCCAAGCGGCTGGTAAACTTCGAATAGGCAATTGCCGGATGGCCGAACGGAAAACCCGCCCCACCGATCGCGATGTCCATGAGTTCCTCACCTCCGTCGAGCCCGTGCAAAAACGTGAGGATTGCAAGACTCTGATCGCTATCATGCAAAACGTTACCGGCTCGGATCCGGTGATGTGGGGACCTGCAATCGTGGGGTTCGGCGCTTACACCGTTCAATCGGCAAAAAAGCCGTATGATTGGCCGCTAGTCGGCTTTTCACCCCGCAAGGCCAATCTGAACCTTTATATCACGCCCGGTTTTTCCCGGTACGATGAACTGCTGGCAAAACTGGGCACGCACACCCTCGGCAAATCATGCCTGTACATCAGGGCTTTGGCCGATATTGATCTGGCGGTTCTGGAAGAACTGATCGCAGATGCGGTCCGTTATATGCGGGCCACGTATCCCACAAAATGAAGAGACCGCAGCGCCGGGCGGACTGCTGCGGTCTCCGTATATGCTTCCGCCGCGCTGTTGAGGGCTTGGGGGACTACAGCGGAAGCCTGGGTCCGCCGGTGCATGGGCTCGTTTGCCAGTCCAGCAGACGCATCTAATATCGTGCGCCAATGCGGCGACAAAAGGCCGGATCACCGAAGTGTGATGTTTGTCTGCCCTCATGAGCGCCCATTGCACGGCGACCGGGAAACTGCCATGGCTGGAGCAAATAAGAGCAAGAATAGGATATGGGCATGAAACTCGTCACTCCCCCACCGTTGCCGCTGAAATCGTTCTCAGATCCGGTCAAGGCCTGGGAATACGTTTGCGAAATCTATGATCGCAATACCAGCTTCATCCGCGACCACCTGTTCAATCTGATGCAAGGCAAGGTCCCGCCGGGCAAGGTGCGGGCCTTTTATCCCAAGGCCCAGGTGCTTTCGACCAGTTTCCAGCAATACGCCAATTCCCGCCTGGCCTATGGCTTCCTTCACAGCCCCGGGGTCTATCAAACCACGCTCACCCAGCCCGAGCTGTTTCACAAATACCTGATCGAAAACTTCTCGCTGATCCTCAAGAACCATGGCGGAGAGATTGAGATCGGGGAATCCGATACGCCCATTCCGCTGCATTTTGCCGTCGATCCCAAGGAGCGCGTAGAGGGTGAAACGCTCGATGAAGTCGGCGCCCCGTTGAGGGATCTGTTCGATGTGCCCGATCTTGCCCATATGGACGACGAGATCGCCAATGGCACCTTCATCCCCCCTGCGGGCGGCCCCTACCCTCTGGCTGCCTTCACCGGCCCACGGGTCGATTATTCGCTGCACCGCTTGCATCACTATATGGCCACGACGCCGGACCATTTCCAAAACTTCGTGATCTTCACCAATTATCAGTTCTACATTGAGGAATTTACCCGCCTCGCCCACCAGTGGATGAGCGAGGGGCACGAATTTTACGAAAGCTTCGTTGAGCCCGGCAACGTCATCACCATGAATACCCGCCTGGGTGGTGGCACCGTCGGCACCCCGCCCGCACGCCAGTCACAGATGCCGGCCTACCATCTGACCGCCTCCAATGGTCGCGGCATCACGATGATCAATATCGGCGTCGGCCCGTCCAACGCCAAGACCGCAACCGACCATGTCGCCGTGCTGCGGCCCCACGCCTGGCTGATGCTGGGGCACTGCGCCGGGTTGCGCAATTCCCAGTCCCTGGGCGATTACGTGCTGGCGCATGCCTATGTGCGCGAAGATCACGTCCTTGATGACGACCTTCCTGTCACCGTTCCCATCCCGGCGCTTGCTGAAATTCAGGTCGCCCTTCAGGACGCGGTAGCTGAAATCACGGATCTCGAAGGCCTTGAAGCCAAGGCGATCATGCGCACCGGTACGGTGTTCACCATCGACAACCGCAATTGGGAACTGCGCGATCAGAACGAGATTGTGCGCCGTCTGTCCCAGTCCCGGGCCATCGCACTGGATATGGAAAGCGCCACGATCGCAGCCAACGGGTTCAGGTTCCGGGTGCCCTATGGCACGCTTTTGTGCGTTTCCGACAAGCCGCTGCATGGCGAATTGAAGCTGCCCGGAATGGCGTCCGATTTTTATCGTACGCAGGTCAACCGACACTTGCTGATTGGTCTCAAGGCGATGGAAATCTTGCGCAACGAGCCTATTGCCCGGCTCCATTCGCGCAAACTGCGCTCCTTCGCCGAAACTGCCTTCCAATAGAAAAAAAGGCGCCTCTGGAGAGTTTCCGGAGGCGCCTCTTGTTTACCGGTCCTTGAGAGCCAGGCTTTCGCTGACCGTCACCGCCGCCATATTGACGATCCCCCGGCTGGTGACCGAAGGCGCAAGGATATGCGCCGGGCTTTTGGTTCCCATCAGGATCGGCCCAACCGGAAGCGCATTGTTCATTTCCTTGAGCAAGGTCATGGAAAGGTTGGCGCTTTCCAGATTGGGGAAGACCAGGAGATTGGCTTCACCCTTGAGAACCGAGTCTGGAATATAGCGCTCGCGCAGCGTTTCATTGAGGGCGAGATCGCCCTGCAATTCGCCCTCGACAATCAGATCGGGGGCCACCTGCTTCAGCTTTTCATAGGCGCTTTTCATTTTCAGCGCCGTGGTTCCGGTTCGCGATCCGAAATTGGAATAGCTCAACAGCGCTGCCTTGGCCTCGATGTTGAAGCGGCGCAGATGGTCGCGCGCCTGCAACGTGATCGAGACGATTTCGTCTTCGGTCGGGTCCATATTCACATAGGTGTCCGCTAGGCAGAACACCCCGCGCGACATGATGAGCATCGACAGCGCCGATACGTCCTGCACGCCCTCGGCGAGGCCGATCACCGACTTGATGTCGCGCACATGCTTGATGTAGCGCCCTTCCAGCCCGCAGATCAGCCCGTCCGCCTCGCCCCGCTTGACCGCCAGCGCCCCGATCACCGTCGTGTTGGTGCGCACGATCGTTCGAGCCGTATCCGGCGTGACCCCGGACCGCCCCACCAGCGAATGGAACAGCGATACATATTCCTTGTAGCGCGGGTCATCCTCGGGGTTGATGATCTCGAAATCCCGGCCCGGCTTGAGTTGAAGCCCCAGCCGCTCGATCCTTTGGTCGATCACGTAGGGCCGCCCGATCAGGATCGGCTGCGCGATTTCCTCGTCGAGGATCACTTGCGTGGCGCGCAGCACCCGTTCGTCCTCGCCATCGGCGAAAGCCACCCGCTGCCCGGCCCCCTTGGCGCGCTCGATCATCGGCTTCATCACCATCCCCGAGCGGAACACGAAGCGATTGAGGCTGTCCTTATAGGCCGCAAAATCCTCGATCGGACGCTGGGCCACACCGGTGTCCATTGCCGCCTTGGCCACGGCAGGGGCGATGCGCATAATCAGGCGCTGATCGAACGGATTGGGAATCAGATAGTCGCGCCCGAAGGTCGAGGGTGTTCCCGGCGCCGCTTCAAGAACCGGCTCATGGGCCAACCTGGCGATCGCATGGGCCGCCGCGGCCTTCATTTCCTCGTTGATGGTCGTCGCTCCGACGTCGAGCGCGCCACGGAAGATGAACGGGAAACACAGAACGTTGTTGACCTGGTTCGGGTAGTCCGACCGGCCCGTGCAGATCATCGCATCAGGACGTTCTTCCTGCGCGATTTCCGGCATGATTTCCGGAACAGGGTTGGATAGCGCCAGGATCAGCGGATCGGGCGCCATCTCGCGCAGCATTTCCCGCTTCAGCGCTCCGGCGGCCGAAAGTCCAAGGAAGATATCAGCGCCTTCCATTACCTCGGCCAGCGAGGTCTTGTCGGTGTCCTGGGCAAACGAACCGCGCCAGCGGTCGACGGTATTGTCACGCTTGGTGGTCACCAGCCCTTCGCGATCCGCCACCCAGATGTTTTCGCGCTTCGCGCCCACGGCAATCAGCATATTGAGGCAGGCAATCGCGGCGGCGCCTGCGCCGGACGTGCAGATCTTGACCTTGGAGATATCCTTGCCGGCAATCTGCAACCCGTTGAGGATTGCGGCGGCGACAATGATAGCCGTGCCATGCTGATCGTCATGGAACACCGGAATGGGCATGCGCTCTCGCAGCGCTTCCTCGATCTCGAAACAATCGGGTGCCTTGATGTCTTCGAGATTGATCCCGCCGAAACTCGGCCACATCGGAGCGACGGTTTCGATGAATTTCTTGGGATCTTCTTCGTCGATCTCGATATCGATCGAATCGATGCCGGCGAACTTCTTGAACAGAACCGCCTTGCCTTCCATGACCGGTTTGGAGGCCAGGGCGCCGATATTGCCAAGACCCAGAACCGCAGTGCCATTGGAAATCACCGCAACGAGGTTGCCTCGCGCTGTGTATTTCGCCGCCGCCTGCGGATCGCGCGCAATCTCTTCACACGGCGCAGCCACTCCGGGCGAATACGCCAACGCCAGATCGCGCTGATTGGCCAACGGCTTGGTCGCTGCAATCTCGATCTTGCCGGGCTTGGGATACTGGTGGAAATGCAGCGCAGCTTCTTGGAGCGCCTTCTGCGGATCGCGCGGTTCGTCGGTCATTCCCTCTCCTTGAATTGATGGCTGATACCTGCCACCAATCATAGATAATTGGAAGCTGGCGCGCTGATCTTTTCCGCTATGCGGCCAATCTGCGGGACAAATTGGTGTTCTTCGTGCTGGGTTTTAGCGCGTCGGCCAGGACGAGGAAAGAAGCGAGCTTGAGGGGCGGTGAAAACAGATACCCCTGAGCGAACGCCACGTTCTTTGAACGCAGGTACAACGCCTGCGCCTGCGTTTCGACGCCCTCGCCGACGATTTCGATACCCAGTTCCCGCCCCATGGAAATCAGCCCGTCCACCACCGGCACCGGCACATTGGGATCCTTGATCATCTCGACAAAGATCTTGTCGATCTTGACGATATCGATGCCGAGGGTCTGAAGATCGGCCAGGTTGGAATGCCCGGTTCCCGCGTCGTCCATGGCGATCCGCACACCCAGCTTGTGCATGGCGGTGATAACCCTGTTGGCAGCGTTGCGGTCATCCAGTGGGCGGCGTTCGGTGATCTCAAAGACAAGCTGGCGGTAGGAAATTCCGCTCCCCTCGAATATCGACTGGATATCGTCGACGATCGACCCGTCGCGGAAATGCCCTTCGAAAAGATTGATCGAAATCTTGAAGTCGGGAATTTCGCGGCAAAGGTCTTCAAGGTCGTAGCGGACTTGCTCCATCAGGCTCAGCGTCATCGGAATCGCCAGCCCGGACATTTCCGCATAGTCAATAAAGACCGCTGGCGGAACGATCTCCCCGTTTTTCCTGACCCACCGGATCAGGACTTCGCAGCCGCTGATCTTTCCGGTCCTGAGATTGATCACCGGCTGGTAATAGGGTTTCATCTCACCGGCTACGATGGCCCGCTCCAGGTCGAACGCGACAACATCGGCCTTGCGCACATACTGGATGGCGAGGATCAGCACCAGGATGCCCATAAAGCACGCCGCAATCGTGAAGCCGACATCGAGTTGCGCGTAATCGGCGCGCACTTGCGAAAAGGAGATGCGCGCCTCCACTTTCACCGGAATGTCTCCGGCAAAGGACCGTGCGGCAAGATAGTCTTCGCTGCGCCCCCCGCCCGGTCCAGCGGATTGGTCGCCCCGTAACAGGATCGGGGCGCCATCGGTCAGGGACACTTGCAAATAGCCGATGTCGCTCAGGAGCGGCACGGCTTGGCGCATCAACATCGGTGAGGCCAGCACCAGCGCAGACACTGTGCGCTCTCGCCCGAAACGCTGGGTGATCTTGAGCAACGGCGTGTCGCCGTCCATGGTGACGACGCTGAGGGTTTCGGTCGATCCCGGGATCGTCAGTTCCCCGGAAAGGACACGGTAAGCGGCTGCATGCTCGTACGCAGCGCAATAGCGCACTCCGTCGCTATTTTCGACGAGGACTTGCCGCAAAAACGGATTGCCCGCCAGTTCATGCTCGACATTGTCGAGAAAGGTGGCTGCGCACAGCGAGGGACTGCTGGCCAGAATGCGGCGCAACGACTGGATGCCGTCATGCACCGTTGCCTGAGAATCATGGGTGATGGCGTCGACTGTCGCCTGCAGGTTGGCGGTCTCGCGCACCGTCACATATCGATCCAGCAGATGATCGACAGCGACCACCGGCAGAAATGCCAGCAGCGCAACCACCAGCCAAATCAATTGCGAAAAGCGCGACCGCAAGACCCTGCCCGCTAAAACCGACCCCAGAGGGCGATAGTAGCGGGCAAGGCTTTAACTGCCCATTAAGAGAGCGTCACGCTCCTGGGCCCGCAGCGTTAGCTGGATTTCTTTTCCGCAGGCAGATTGAGGCGGAGATGCAGCTCGCGTAATTGCTGGGTCGATGCTTCGCTGGGCGCTCCCATCAGCAAGTCTTCCGCCTGCTGGTTCATGGGGAACAGCGTGATTTCACGCAGGTTCTGCACGCCACACAACAGCATCACAACCCGGTCCACACCAGCCGCCATGCCGCCATGCGGCGGTGCGCCATACTGGAACGCCCGATAGAGCCCCCCGAAACGCTCTTCCACATCGCTGCGCGACAAGCCGACCTTTTCGAAGGCTGCAACCATGGTCTCGGGCTGCTGGTTACGAATGGACCCGGATGCGATTTCAAAACCATTGCACACAGCGTCGAACTGGTAGGCCTTGATCGACAACGGGTCCTCACCGTCCAGGGCAGCCTTTCCACCCTGAGGCATCGAGAACGGATTGTGCGCGAATTCGAGCTTTTTCTGCTCTTCGTCCCACTCATAGAAGGGGAAATCGACGATCCAGCACAGAGCGAAACTGTCGAGATCGATCAGGTCCAGATCCTGTCCGATCTTCGTGCGCGCCGCGCCGGCAAAACTGTGAAACTTGGACGGAATGCCGCAAACGAAGAATACCGCGTCACCGTCTTCAAGGCCAAGCTGCGTGCGGATCGCTTCCGCCCGTTCTTCGCCGATATTCTTGGCGATCGGGCCAGAACCGGCGCCGTCCTTGAAGAAGATATAGCCCAGCCCCGGCTGTCCTTCGCCCTGGGCCCAGGCATTCATGCGATCGCAGAAGGCACGGCTGCCGCCCGTTGGTGCAGGAATAGCCCAGACTTCAACCTTCGGGTCTCCCGCGATCTGACCGGCAAACACCTTGAAGCCGGAATCGCGGAAATGATCCGTCACATCCTGCATCTCGATCGGATTTCTCAGGTCCGGCTTGTCGGTCCCGTATTTTCTGATCGCCACGTCGTAGGGAATACGCGGGAACTGCTGAGTGACCTTCTTGCCCTCGGCGAACTCTTCGAACACGCCACGCAGCACAGGCTCCATTGTGTCCCAGATTTCCTCCTGGGTCACAAAACTCATTTCCAGATCGAGCTGGTAGAACTCCCCCGGGAGGCGGTCAGCTCGCGGGTCCTCGTCGCGGAAACAAGGCGCGATCTGGAAGTAGCGGTCAAACCCGGCAACCATAAGTAGCTGCTTATACTGCTGGGGGGCCTGTGGCAGCGCGAAGAACTTGCCCGGATGGATGCGGCTGGGCACCAGAAAGTCCCGCGCCCCTTCCGGCGACGAGGCCGTCAGGATCGGTGTTGAATACTCGCCGAATCCGATGTCAGTCATGCGGTTGCGCATCGACGCGATGATCTTGGTGCGCTTGACGATATTGGCGTGCAGTGTTTCGCGGCGCAGATCGAGGAACCGATAGCGCAGGCGGATATCTTCAGGATAATCGGGCTCGCCGAAAACCGGCAGCGGCAATTCGGCTGATTGCCCCAGCACTTCGATTTCGCGGATGAACAGTTCGACTTCACCCGTCGGCAGGTTCTTGTTGGTCGTTTCCGGGGTGCGTGCCTTGATCTCCCCATCCACGCGCACCACCCATTCGGCGCGCAAGGTCTCGGCCAGTTTGAAGGCCGGAGAGTCCGGATCGACCACACACTGGGTCAGCCCGTAGTGATCACGCAGGTCAATGAACAACAGGCCGCCGTGATCGCGGATCCTGTGCACCCACCCCGAGAGGCGGGCCGTAGTGCCGACATCCGCCTTTGTGAGCTGGGCGCAGGTGTGCGAACGATAGCGATGCATCACATGAAGTCTTTCGAAAAACGGAGTGGGAATTTTGCCCGGAAAAGCGCATGTGGCACCCAAAATGTCAAGCGCGATCAGCCAACCTGCCGTTTCCGCTCTTACATTCGAGGTGCGTTCTGGACGTCGATTGACCCGGCTGCATCCCCGTGCGTCCAGTAAACGCATTCCTTTCTTTGCGACGCTGCGTCATTGCTGCTAGGACACCGGCAATCATTGTTAACTGGATAGCGATTCAATGCAGGTCATTACAACAACGCAGGCGCTTGAGGCGTTCTGCAAGGACGCTGCAACCCACGATTTCGTCACTGTCGATACGGAATTCTTGCGCGAAACAACCTACTGGCCGAAGCTTTGCCTGCTTCAGGCCGCTACCCCCGATCAGGCCGTGATCATCGACCCGCTGGCCAATGGGCTCGATCTTGCGCCCTTTGCGGCGCTCCTGGTCAATCCCGACGTCACCAAGGTCTTCCACGCCGCTCGGCAGGATATCGAGATATTCGTGAAAATGTTCGGTATCGTTCCCCAGCCGCTCTTTGATACGCAGGTGGCGGCCAGCGTTTGCGGGCATGGCGATTCGGTGTCCTATGACAATCTGGTGCGCGCCATCGTTGGCGAACAGATCGACAAGAGCTCGCGCTTCACCGACTGGTCGCACCGTCCGCTGACTGAAAAGCAGCTCACTTACGCGCTCGCCGACGTCACGCATCTGCGCAACATTTACGTGCAGTTGCGTACGGAAATCGAAAAGGCCAAGCGTGGAGCCTGGGTCGCCGACGAAATGGCGATCCTTGAAAATGTCGACACCTATGTGGTCCGCCCCGAAGATGCGTGGAAGCGAATCAAGGCCCGCGTCAACCGGCCGCTCGATCTGGCTGCCCTGCAAGCCATCGCCGCATGGCGTGAGCGCCGGGCGCAGCAGAACGACCAGCCCCGCGGGCGCATCCTCAAGGATGACGCCGTAGCGGAACTGGCTGTTCAGCGTCCCACCTCACCCGACGCTTTTGAAAAGCTTCGCGCCGTTCCGCGCGGCTATGGCCGATCTTCGGCAGCGGCCGAACTGATCGAAACCATTAAATCCGTCGAGAAGCTGGACAAGGCCTCGCTACCCAAATTGCCCGAGAGGCCGCGTGGCCCCTCGCCCAAGGGGGCGGTCGGCGACTTGTTGCGGGTGCTGTTGAAGTCGGTCGCTGATGCCAATGGCGTTGCGACGCGCATCATCGCCAGTTCCGACGATATCGATGCCATCGTGCTCGATGACGATGCCGATGTCGAAGCCCTGAAGGGCTGGCGCCGTAAGCTGTTTGGCGAGAAAGCATTAGCGGTTAAGCATGGCCGCCTCGCCTTGGCCGCGACCCGCAAGGGCGTTGTGGAAGTTCCCGTCGAGATCGGCTGAGGCTTACTCAGTCGACCTCGATCGTCCCATCGTCCAGCCCGGCCTCGATGGCCAATTGGTTCTGCCGTCCTCGCATCCGATCGCCATCGAGGAACGCCAGGTCGGATGGCAAGTGCAGGACCAGCGTCTTGCCCTCAAGCGAAAAATGCGTACGCGGCAGGATGCCCGGCATGGCTGCTGCCAGCGGGTACGCAACCCGAAAATAGGCAGCCAGTTGCCGCGATCGCTTTTCCATCGTGGGCCCCGTCAGTTCCAGCAGTTGTGAGCTTTCGCTCTTTTGCTTGAACCCCATGTACCGGAACGCCAACGTACGAGCGAGAAAAGCCCGTCCCGCATGGCTGACGCCGACGATATCGGAAAATGCCACCATCTGGATGCTTTGTTCGCCCCGATAATCGGGATGCGTCCGCCAGCCGATGTCGGACATGTAGCAGGCCGCTTTGCGCAATCGTTGCTCGTCGCCGGTCTCTGTGATGCCAATCAGCTTAAACAGTTGATTGCTGCCCTCGATCAGTTCGCCGCAAAACTCCGGCGCCCGCGACCGGAGCAGCGAGATTTCCTCAGCTGCCTGCAACAGTGGATCAAGCGCCCGGTCTTCAGCGCTCAGCCGGTCATAAAGATAGCCTTCGCGTACGCCGAGGGCAGAAAAAACAACCTCGTCGAACTGTCCGGCTTGCAAGACTTCCGCCAGAACGGCTGCCCCGTATGGCAACAGGTCCTTTCGCGAACCCGATACGGTTTCAATGCCCTTGAGCAGCCGCTTATCCCCATTGCCTGCGATCAGGGCGTTGCAGAGCGGCAGGATATCCTTGGTGGCTACCGTATAGTCCTGCACCATGTGCAGGGGATACTTCTGCTGTGTCTGATGCAGTTTGGCCAGCGCACGCCACGTGCCGCCGACAGCAGCGAAAGACTTATAGCGCCCTGCCCCCAACAGTTCGGAGCCGGCCAGCCGCTCGCGGATGATCGCGGCTGCGGCCGGCACCTCCATCTGACTGTCGTCCTGCAGACGGATCACACCCAGTTCGTGGGTTTCCACCTGGGTATCTTTGCCTTCGTGGACCTTGGCGAGTTCAAGGCTGCCGCCGCCCAGGTCACCGATAATACCCTTGAAATCAGGCATGCCTGACATGACGCCCAGCGCCGCGAAATGAGCTTCCTCGGGACCGCTGAGCACCCTCACCGGCACGCCGATCACGTCTTCAACTTTCCTGGCGAAGTCCTGCCCGTTGCTGGCATCGCGCGTTGCCGATGTCGCAATCGCGAACACCTCGCCCACTTCCATCAATTTACAAACCAGAGCAAACCTGCGGATGGCTTTGAGGGCACTGGCCATGGAGGTATCGGCAAGGCGACCCGTCGCCGCCACGCCGCGTCCGAGCGTGCTTGATGATTTCTCGTTGTAAAGCACCGTGAGCGAGCGGGCATGCCGTTCATAAACGACAAGCCGCACCGAGTTTGAGCCGATATCGAGAACGGCGACAGGTCTCGCTCCGGAAAGGCGTCCCTGCCCTGCCGGATCGGATTCGAGGCTCCAGAATCGAATCAAGGGTTAGTGTCCTCATCCTCATTGTCCCCGTGCAGCGCGCTGCCGCGGCCGGACAGGGAGGGATTGGTCATGAAATATTCATGGGCATTGAAGGGTTCTTCCTCATGGCCAGGCACGACCCTTTGGGCAGTGCCATCGGGAAGCACTTCCCAACTCTGCTGGTTGTCACGAAGATTGGCTACCATGATGCGGTCGAGTATCTGCCTGTGAACCGTTCGATTCTTTATGGGCACCAATGTCTCCACCCGCCAGTCCAGATTGCGCGGCATAAGGTCCGCCGACGAGATGTAAACGGCGGCATCACGGGACGGCATTTCGCCTCCGTTGCCGAAGCAATAGATGCGTGAGTGCTCCAGAAACCGTCCAACAATCGATTTCACCCGGATGTTGTCGGAAAATCCGGGAATGCCCGGTCGCAGGCAGCATATGCCCCGCACCACCAGTTCAACCTTCACCCCCGCCTGGCTGGCCTCATACAGCGCATCGATGATTTGTGGGTCGACCAGCGCGTTGCATTTGAACCAGATCGCCGCCGGCTCGCCGCGCCGCGCCAGTTCAATCTCGGCCGCAATGTGATCCATCAGGGTCCCGCGCAGCGAAAATGGCGAGATTGAAATGGCTTCCAGTTCGCTCGGCCTTGCATAGCCGGTGATAAAGTTGAACACCCGCGCCACGTCCCGCGTAATCACCGGATCGGCGGTGAAATAGCTCAGGTCGGTGTAAATCTTGGCCGTGACCGGATGATAATTGCCCGTTCCCACATGGCAGTATGAAACCAGCTTGCCTTTCTCTCGGCGCACAACCTGGCTGAGCTTGGCGTGGGTCTTGAGCTCGATGAACCCGAATACCACCTGCACACCGGCCCGTTCCAGGTCGCGCGCCCAGCGGATATTGGCCTCCTCGTCAAAGCGCGCCTTGAGCTCGACCAGTGCCGTCACCGATTTGCCGACCTCAGCGGCTGCGATCAGCGCCTTGACGATCGGGGAGTCCTTTGACGTTCGGTAGAGCGTTTGCTTGATCGCTACCACTTCGGGATCACGCGCCGCCTGCGCAATGAACTGGGCCACCACATCGAAGCTTTCATAGGGGTGGTGGACGACGATGTCTTTTTCCTGGATTGCGGCGAAACAATCCCCGTGATGGTCCCGGATTCTTTCCGGAAAGCGCGCGTGATAGCGCGGAAATTTCAGCTCCGGGCGGTCCAGATCACAGAGCTTCCCGGCATCGGCGAGCGCCATGAACCCATCAACTGCAAATGTATCTTCGGCCGAAATGCCCAGTTCTTCCGCAATCAACCGCTTGAGTGATCGGGGCATGGAGCGTTCGATTTCAAGCCGGATGACTTGTCCCCGCCGCCGCTGCCGCAACGCGGATTCAAATTCGACCACGAGGTCCGCTGCCTCGTCGTCAATTTCGATTTCGCTGTCGCGCACAATGCGGAAAGAGCCGTATCCGACAATGCTATAGCCGGGAAAGATCTTGTGGAAGAACAGTTTGACCATCGTTTCGACGGTCACCATCTCCACCTGCCGGTCGGAAATAGCTGAAGTCGGCAGCTTGATGAAACGGTCGAGATTGGTCGGAATGCGCACCAGTGCGGTCAGCCGGGAATTGTCCGTCACCCTGTCGAGCTGGAACGCCAGGGCAAATCCCAGATTGGGAATGAACGGAAAGGGGTGCGCGGGGTCGATGGCAATCGGGGTGAGAACAGGAAATACGTCCTCGCGGAAAATCTTTTGCAGGAAGTCGATCTGGTCTTCCATGAGGTCTTCTGCCTCATGGATCACGATGTTCTGCTCGTAGAGCTCCTCGCGGATGGACTGCCAGCGATCCTGCTGTTCAAGGTGCAGGTGCTGGGCCAGCGTCGTGATCTCCTCGATCTGCTCGGAAGGCGTCATACCGTCAGCGCTTTCGCGCGGCAATCCGGCCCGCAACTGTCCCTTGAGCCCGGCCACCCGGACCATGAAGAACTCATCGAGATTGCTGGCTGAAATCGACACGAACCGCAGGCGTTCGAGCAGCGGATGGTTGGGATTGGCCGCTTCCTCCAGCACCCGCATGTTGAACTGCAACCAGCTAACCTCGCGGTTTACAAAGCGCGCCGGGCTTGCTCTGAGGGCCTCGATATCGGGGGCCGCTTCGTCGCCGAGAGGATGCTCTTGTGCCATGTCGTCCATTTTTGCCTTCCCGTTGGCCCGTATCAGCGTCGTTCGCGGATGCCTAGCGCTTCAGCCGCGATCACGCGGGTAATCGCGCGACCCCGCGATAGTGACAGTCTGTCGAGCAGGTCGACCAGCGCGACCACTTCCTCCGATGAGCGTTCCATTCGGCCTACCAGATAGGAAATGACTTTTGGATCGACTGACAACTGTCTGTCTGCGAACAGTTTTACGAACATCTGCGACAAGAGGATGTCATCGGGCGCCGTCAGCGAAAAATGTGCGGCAAGGCGCGCTCGCGATTTGACGTCGTTGGTGCGGTAAGGCCAATCGACCACCGGATCACGCGCAGTGATAAGAACGGGTCGTTCATCGCGCATCGACTGGTTGAGCAGGTGAAACAGTCCGGTCTCGTCATATCCGGCGCGATCCGCATCCTCGATCAGCACTGCCCGCTTCCCGCCGGCTGCCGCCAGGGCCTCTACTCCATGAGGTCGCGCTATCACAGCGTCGGCCCGCGCAGCCCAGATTCCTGCCAGGTGCGATTTGCCCGATTTGGGCGCGCCGACCAGCAAGGTCAGCGGCGCCGCCCAATGGGGAAACGCCATGATGTGATCGAAGGCCATCTGATTGCCGTCGCACACCATGAAATCGCTTTCGCTCTGCGCCTCGGTATGGCCCAGTTCGAGAACGAGTTGTTCCCTGCCCGGCATGTTGTCGGCCCTATCGTTCTTTAAGTGCACGTTCATCGGCGGACGTCTCATGAACGGTGATCACAAGGGAGTCCTTCGCGTCGTATAGCGGGCTGTTCTTGTATTTGATCACGGCCCAGCGCACCAGAACCCCGCTGATCGCCGCCAGCGGAACGGCGATGATCACCCCCACCGCGCCAAACAACACGGCAAAGGCAAACAGCGAGAACATCAGCCAGACCGGGTGCACCCCGATGCTTGACCCAACCAGTTTGGGGTAAAGGATGTTGCCCTCCAGAAACTGGCCAAACAGATAAATGGCAAGGATCAGCGAAATCATGATCCAGTCGGGCCAGAACTGAACCAGCGCCACGCCGATCGAAAGCACAAATCCGATCAGCGCCCCCACATAGGGAACAAAGCTGAACAATCCGGCGATCAGCCCGATGGCCAAACCGAAGCTTAACCCGGCCAGAGACAGCGTGGCGGCGTAATAAATGGCCAGAATTCCCACCACCGCGCCCTGCCCGCGCACGAATCCGGCCAGCGCCCGATCCATATCCTTGAACAACGCCCGCATTTCAGCCCGATGGGCCGGCGGGAACAGGTTATCCACGCTTTCCACCATCCTGTCCCAGTCGAGCAGGAGATAGAAGGCCACAACGGGCGTCACGATCATGATGCTGATGGTGCTGATGATGCTCATCGATTGCTGCATCACCTGTCCGGTTATCCCGGTCAGCAGCCCGATTCCATCGGCGAACATCTGCTCCAGCCCACGTTCGAGCTCCAGCATGCGGTCCGGGCCCAGCCATTGTTCGAGACGCGGGATGAGATTTTCGACAAAACCCTGCAATTGCTCGACATAGCCGGGAATATTCCGAGCCAGGCCAAAGGCCTGCTGCAACAGCAGCGGCACAATCAGCAAAAAGGCGGTGATAAGCAGCAATACTGCGACCAGCATGACCACCAGCGTCGCGAATCCGCGGTGAACCCGGCGCCTTTGCAGCCAGTCGACGAAGGGATTGAGCAGATAGGCGAGCGTGATGCCCAGAACGAAGGGCAGCAGAATCCCGCGGAACATCCACAAAAGCAGGCCGAAAATCCCAAGCAGGACAACCCAGGCCGTAATCTGGTTCTTTAGCGACATGGCAGTCCTTGCGCGAAACGTTGTGAGCCGGTAATCCAGCCTTTCCGACATACCGGGCCCTTAAGGGCCGATCAACGTCAAACTTGGTGCCTGGGACTATGGCTCCGGCACCCTACCAAGGATAACGTTCCAAGCCCATGTCCGACGACGCAAACCTGCCATCAAACGGCCTTTCCTACAAGCAGGCCGGCGTCGACATCGATGCCGGCAACGCACTGGTCGAGGCCATCAAGCCTGCGGTCCGATCAACCCGACGTCCCGGTGCGGATGGCGAGATTGGCGGCTTTGGCGGCGTATTCGACCTCAAGGCCGCCGGTTTTTCCGATCCCGTTCTGGTGGCCGCCAATGACGGGGTCGGCACCAAGCTGCGCATCGCCATTGACGCCGGCATCCACGATACGGTCGGCATTGATCTGGTCGCGATGTGCGTCAACGACATCGTGGTGCAGGGCGCCGAGCCCCTGTTCTTTCTCGATTATTTCGCCACCGGCGCACTCGATGTCGAGCAAGGCACGGCCATCGTCAATGGCATCGCCGAGGGCTGCCGACAGGCTGGGTGCGCGTTGATCGGCGGCGAAACCGCTGAAATGCCCGGCATGTACATGAACGGCGATTATGATCTCGCCGGCTTTGCCGTCGGGGCCGCCGAGCGCGGCACGCTCCTGCCTCGCGCCGATATCGCCGCTGGCGACAAGCTCGTCGCCATCGCGTCTTCCGGCGTCCATTCCAACGGCTTTTCACTGGTCCGCAAGATCGTGTCCGTATCGGGACTGTCCTGGTCCGATCCGGCGCCTTTCGCGCCAGAGTCCAGCCTGGGCGAAGCTCTTCTCACCCCCACCCGCATCTACGTCAAACCCATCCTTGATGCGCTGCGCTCCGGGCTGGGCATCAAGGCTCTCGCCCACATCACCGGTGGGGGATTTCAAGAGAACATTCCGCGCGTGCTGCCACAAACCCTTGCGGCCCGCGTCGATCTTGGCGCAATTGCAACGCCAAAAGTGTTTGGTTGGCTGGCCCAGCAGGGCAAAATTGCCGAGCGCGAAATGCTGCGCACCTTCAATTGCGGGGTCGGCATGCTCGCGGCGGTCTCAGCGGCGGATGCCGAGGCGCTGGTTGAAAAACTCGCCGAACATGGCGAAACCGCCAGCATAATCGGCGAACTGGTCGAGCGAACCGGCAATCCGGTGGAATTTTCGGGCTCCCTCCCCCTATGAGCCTGAAAAAGCGCGTCGCCATCCTGATCTCCGGGCGCGGTTCGAACATGGGCGCGCTGATCGAGGCAGCACGAGCCCCCGACTACCCCGCTCAGATCGTTGGCGTATTCTCCAATCGCGCCGCTGCACCCGGCCTCGATGTGGCGCGGTCCGAGGGTATTGCAACGGCTAGCCTGGCCCAAAGCCGCTTTGAAACCCGCCAGGCATTCGATGATGCTCTCACCGCCGTGCTGGAAGAATGGGATGTCGATTTCATCTGCCTTGCCGGCTTCATGCGCATTCTCACGCCGTCGTTCACCAATCACTGGCTGGGCCGGGCCATCAATATTCATCCCTCGCTGCTCCCGGCCTATAAGGGCCTCGATACCCACGCCCGTGCCCTCGCCGATCAAGTCAGCGAAGCGGGCTGCACCGTTCATTTCGTGACGCCGGGGCTCGACGAGGGCCCGTCAATCGCTCAGGCGCGCGTTCCGGTGCTGTCCGATGACACGCCCGACACTCTGGCGGCACGGGTTCTGGAACAGGAACACCTGCTTTATCCCGAGGCTTTGCGTCTCCTTTGCGCTGGAGATGTCACCTACCGGCGATGATGTGATTTCCGGGTCGTGTGCATCACCGATTTTGATGCAGGGTATCGTCACAACTGTTTCGACAACGGGCCAACAGGGGACTAGGCTTCGGCCGCGATACAACAAGGATTGGGAGCGGTTCACCGGCGACCGGCTCCAAAGTGGCAGGCACATGACGACACGTGATTGGTTCCTGATTGGCCTGCTCGGCACCATCTGGGGATTTTCCTTCATTTTCAATGCAATTCTGATACGCGAGATCGGCCCGCTCTGGGTGTCCGGCTTGCGGGTCAGCATCGGCGCGCTGGGCTGCTGGGTTGCGGTGCTGGCGCTGCGGCGCCCGGTGCCGCGCGATCCCGTGCTCTGGGTCAAGCTGGGCCTGCTTGGCGTTCTTGCCTATGCGCTGCCGTTCGCGCTCTTTCCTCTGGCCCAGTCGCATGTCGCCAGTGGCGTGGCCGCTATCGTCAACGCCCTGACCCCTATCGTCACGGTCATCGTGTCCCATTTTTGGCGCGATGGCGAAAAAGCGACCCGGTACAAGTTGATCGGTGTTGCCGCCGGCTTTTCCGGCGCGGCCTTTCTTGCGCTGCCCTCGCTGGCCGGTGGCGGAGCCTCGCAACTGTGGGCCATCGGTGCATGCCTTTCAGCAACCCTTTGCTATGCGCTGTCGCTCAATATCACCCGTAGCTTCAGGGATGTTGAACCTACAGTTTTCGCCGCCATCGCTTTGACCGGTTCGGCGGTCGCTGTCGTCCCGGTTGCCTTGGCCGCCGAGGGCATACCCGTCATCACCCATGCTGAAACCTGGGGTGCCGCGCTTGCGCTCGGGCTGATTGCCACAGCTTTCACTTTCCAGATCATGTACCGAATCCTCCCAAGGGTTGGCGCGACAAACTTCTCCGCCACAACCTTTATCGCCCCTGCGTCGGCCATCATCTTTGGCTTTCTGCTGCTGGGCGAGATCATTCGCCCTACCCATATTCTTGGCCTGCTGGCCATCTTTGTCGGGCTGTTGATGATCGATGGCCGCCTGCCCCGCTGGGCCAGTGCGCGAAAACGGGCACGCGCCAGCTGATCAGCTCCGTGTCGGCTGGATCGGGTCGCCAGGATGCGGCGGGATTTCCGGCTCGGGCGGATGCGGCAACGGATCGCTCGGATTGGGGATTGGGCTGTCTGGTCGGGGCGGAATTGGCTCCGGACGCGGATTTGGAATGGGGGGAATTGGGTCCGGATTGGGTACGTCCGGGCCGGGGTTGTCGGGCTGGGGATCGGTCATTGATCGTCTCCTTTGGACGTCAACGCAGCGTTCGTATCCGCCGTTCCCTGCCTGCTGAACGCATCGCGGACCGAGCCCCGCGATCCCGCCCGAAGCAGCCTACAACCGCTTATCCTTTGATAACGCCTTATAACAGTATCCCTGGCGTCGTCACCCATCCCCCGGTCAAGTTTGATTGCCCGTCCAGTGGCTTGCCTTGCCTGCGCGTGCATTCGGCTCGGCAGAGAACCCCATATTGCGGAACGAAACCCTGCTGTGTCCATTCCCCGTCGGAGTGCAGTTGCCGATCGGTGGCCGCCCCCACTGGTGGGCCCAAAGACGGGAGGGTCTTGGGTCCCTGCACTTGCTCTGGCCCCACGGGTTCTCCCTCCGGCATAGGGTCTTCACCCGGGCCAAACCGATCCTGCGCAAGGCCACCGCAGGGGAAAGCAGAGGAAGGGCGAAACAGGTCCAGCCCTTCCTCTTGCCTTCCAGCCCTTGTTCGGCCCAATCGAATCTCAATGTCCTTAAAAAAACGGGCCGGACGCTTCCAATGGGGGCATTTGAAGCAGTCCGACCCTGCCCCGAGCGGGGAGGTCCGCCGCAACCGAGGTCCGGATTTCGTGACTAGAAAATGCGGCTTTGATGGGGCACGTTCCCAAGCGATGAAACCCTATGGTGCATAAAACTTCTCATGCAATTGGCGGATCGGTCCGGCGAACTCCTCTACCGGCCCCATTACATCGGCGTCCTGCAGAACATCACGGATCGACAGCGGACGCACCGGCGACGCTGGAGCATTGAGTTCGACCAACCACTCTCCCAACTGCTGGACTGAAGACGCATACACGATGCGGCCCAACCCCACCCATCCGTGCGCGGCGGCGCACATGGGACAGTGTTCTCCGGACGTATAGACCGTAGCCCTGGCCCTCTCGTCGGGCGCGAGATGTTCCGCCGCCCACCGCGCGATGGCGAACTCCGGGTGCCGCGTCCGGTCGCCGCCGGAAACCCGGTTCCGGTCTTCGAACAGAACCTGGCCACTGCTTGAAACCAGCACCGATCCGAACGGTTGATCCCCGTGCTCCAGCGCTTCCGTCGCCAGTTCGACGCAGCGCTGCAAATGCTTACGGTCCACTTCACTGATCATCGTGTTTCCCTTTCCAATTCGCATCTGATCGGCATTTTAGCCGCCCCGTCGCGCGTCCGCCACAAGAGGCCAATTCGATATCTGGGGTGATGATGGCGAGCATATGTCGCACCCCAAGCAGTTCCATCCCGACGACTTCCAGGAACGTTTCCGAATTCGCTCGATACGGTTCATTACCTCTCAGTAAACCCCTTGTTTGTCTGACATTTCCTGACCCCAGATAATCACGAGGTTGCTTTGAAAAATCCTGCGCATCCTCTAGGTCCTACAAGATTATCCATCGATTATTCAGGCGATCTGGCACTGAAACTTGCAAAATCGCCCCGATAGGGTACAAACGTTGCGCTGCCGCAGCAGCTTCACCGGGCTTGCGTCGCCCAGACGCTCTTTGACCATCCTGGTTCGCCCCTATCGGCCCTTGGCCGGACAACGTTCGTGCAATTGCATGCGCCATGGCGTCCTTCGCCAGGGTTGGCTCTGCTTTTTTGCAATTTGCATGACTAGCAACGTAGGACATATGCAACTCCAACAATTGGGGACTCCCCTCACACTTTTTCTTCTCTTTGCCTTCTTCGGAATCACCTTCCTCATATCGCTGTCGATTGGACGAAAACGGGAGAACGCCGATAACTATATGACCGCCGGAAACAGGGTCGGGTTCGGTGTCTCCGCCGCATCGATGACAGCGACGTGGATCTGGGCGTCTTCCCTCTACGCCTCGGCCACCTCCGGTTATACGTACGGCGTTTCCGGCCCCATCCATTACGGCCTTTGGGGTGCGCTGATGATCCTATTCATCTACCCCTTCGGCAAACGCATCCGTTCACTGGCCCCTGAGGCCCATACCCTGGCCGAAATCCTCTATGCCCGCCACGGGCGCTCCAGCCAGTTGATCCTCGCCGGCTCCAACATTTTAGGCAGCCTGCTCAGCCTAACGTCCAATTTCATCGCTGGCGGCGCGCTGATCGCCATGCTGTCGCCGCTGTCGTTTTCGACCGGCATCCTCATTATCGCCAGCGGCATTCTGCTCTACACGTTGTGGTCGGGCCTCAGAGCGTCCATTCTCACCGACTTCATCCAGGTGTGCGGCATGCTTGGCGCGGTCGCTATCATCGTACCCGCAGTCTATTTCCTCGCCGGCGGCCAAGCGATTTTCGAACAGGGTGCGGTCAATCTCACCGCCGAACAGCAGAGCTTTTTTTCCTCGGACGCCTTCTTCAATCAGGGCGCCCCGTATATCGCCGCCGTTCTGGCCTATGCCATCGGCAACCAGACCATCGCTCAAAGGCTCTTTGCGGTTCGCGAAGACATGATCAAGCCGACATTCATCACCGCCACCATCGGATATGGGGCCACGGTGATCGGTGTCGGCATGCTGGGCGTTCTGGCACTGTATATCGGTATTGAACCGCTCGATGGCGACGTCAACAACCTCGTGCCGCAATTGGCCGCCTCCTATCTCGGCGTCGGCTTGCTGTGTGTGTTCTTCGTGATGATCATTGGTTCGCTGGCCTCGACCGCGGACTCGGACCTTTCGGCCCTGTCCTCGATCATGATGGCTGACATCTATGGCCGCAACGTCGCCAAGGGCAAAGCAAACCCCAAGCTGATGCTCCTGATCGGGCGAATGACGATGATCATCGCAACCGGTATTGCCCTGTTCTTTGCCAGCAATCAGTTCAATATCCTTGAACTTCTGGTGCTGGTTGGCGCGATCTGGGGAGCCCTCGTCTTCCCCGTCATCGCCAGTTTCTACTGGAACAAGGTCACCAATGCCGCCTTTACCATTTCGGTACTGAGTGGGCTCGCCGTATTCTTCGCTGTTCGATTTGAGTTCGTTCAGCTCCAGGGTGCGCTGGCCATCGGCAGTGATGTTCTGGCGTCGGCTGGCGTTGGCGTTATCGCCGGACTGATGGCGTTCGGATTTTTCGGACGCAAGGTCGGCCTTACGCTGGGGGTGGTGGCCGCCATTGCCGTGCTGCCATTCGGCATCGGCTTTCTCCACACCTATCCGGTGCTGACGGCCTCTCTGCTCGCCTATGCGGTCAGTGCCATCGTTTGTGTCGGCCTTTCGCTTGGCAACGCAGACCTGTTCGACTTTTCAACCATCAAGAAAAGGACCGGCAACTTCGACAAGACCGAAGTTGCGGCCTGAACCAGAAAGGAAAACTACATGTCTCCCTCGTTTATGAGCTTTTATGTCCTGATGTGGCCGGCCGCGGTTGCGGCAATCCTGTTCGTTCTCGTGCGCGCCTTTGGCGGTGAATGGAAAAAGGCCCGCCGCCTGGGGCGCTCCCTCGTCTGACCAGACATAAAAATTGGGCCCCGAAATCGGGGCCCGTTTTTTATGTGCGGCGTATGGAGATAAAAGCGTTATTCGAGTTCGAGCTTCGCCTTGAGGATCTCGTTGACCGCCTGCGGATTGGCCTTGCCGCCTGTCTGCTTCATCACCTGCCCCACAAACCATCCCAGCAGCCCTGGCTTGGACTTGACCGCTTCCACCTGCCCCGGATTGCCGGCGATGATCTCATCGACGATCTTCTCGATCGCCCCGGTATCCGAAACCTGCTTCATGCCACGAGTTTCGACGATTTCCGCCGGATCGCCACCTTCCGCCCAGACGATCTCGAACAGGTCCTTGGCAATCTTGCCTGAGATTTCGCCCTTCCCGATCAGATCGATGATGCCGCCAAGCTGATCCGCGCTAACGGGGCTGGTGGTCACGTCGATGCCTTCCTTGTTGAGGCGGCCGAACAACTCGTTGATCACCCAGTTCGCAGCCAGCTTCCCGTCGCGGCCTGCAGCCACCTGTTCAAAGAAGTCTGCCGATGCCCGGTCAGACACGAGCACACTCGCGTCGTAATGGGAAATTCCATAGCTCTCGATGAAACGAACGCTTTTTTCATCCGGCAGTTCGGGAAGATGCTTGGCCAATTCCGCGATGAAGGCATCGTCGAATTCGAGCGGCAGCAGGTCGGGATCGGGGAAATAGCGATAGTCGTGCGCTTCTTCCTTGGTCCGCATCGAACGGGTTTCGCCGCTCTTGGGATCGTAAAGCCGGGTTTCCTGTTCGATGCTCCCGCCATCTTCCAAAATGCCGATCTGTCGCCGCGCTTCATATTCGATCGCCTGACCGGCAAACCGCACCGAGTTCACGTTCTTGATCTCACACCGCGTGCCGAATTCGCCGCCGGGACGGCGGACGGAAACGTTGACATCGGCCCGCATGGAGCCTTGCTCCATATTACCGTCGCAGGTTCCCAGATATCGCAGGATCGTGCGCAGTTTGGACAGATACGCCCGCGCTTCATCCGACGAACGCAGATCGGGCTTGGAAACAATTTCCATCAGCGCCACGCCCGAACGGTTGAAGTCGACAAAGCTCATGGAGGGATGCTGATCGTGAATCGACTTGCCCGCATCCTGCTCAAGATGCAGCCGCTCGATGCCGATCTCGACCTCACCATCCTCGCCCATGTCGAGCAACACCTTGCCCTCACCGACGATGGGGTCCTTGAACTGGGAAATCTGGTAGCCTTGCGGCAAGTCGGGATAGAAATAGTTCTTGCGGTCGAACACCGAGCGCTTGTTAATCGCTGCTTTCAGGCCCAACCCGGTGCGAACGGCCTGCCGCACGCATTCCTCGTTGATCACCGGCAGCATGCCGGGCATGGCCGCATCGACAAAGCTCACATTCGCGTTTGGCGCATTGCCGAACTGTGTGGACGACCCGGAGAACAGCTTGGATTCGGAGGTTACCTGAGCATGAACCTCCATCCCGATGACGATCTCCCAATCGCCAGTGGCGCCGGAAATGAAATATTTGGGGTTGGGTGTGCGTGTGTCGACAATGGTCATGCGATAGCGGTCCTGATCCCGAAGTCTCCGGATCAGTGGCGACCCGGCTGAATATGTGAAATGGGGATAAAACAAATGCCCCATAGAGGCTAGGGGCTGCCCTCAAAAAGTACGCTCAACACTTGTCGAATGACGGTTTCAGTGCGCCTCGACGACGAGTTGCTTTTCCATGCGGACTTTTTCGATTCTCTGGCCCAACAAGCGTGAAAATTTGATTCCCCGCCAGACGATCGCATACCCCTCCCGCGCGTAAAAGCGGATGGCTCCGCCATTCTGCGCATGGGTTTCAAGGACGCTAACATCATGGCCCGCCCGGAAGATATCCTGCTCGACAGCATACAGCAACGCGCGGCCCACGCCCTGGCGTTGATAGTCCGGCGCCACCCACAGGTCGGAGATGTAGTCGCTCATCTGGTCGCGAGCGCCCCAGCCCATCAGGACGCCATCCCCTTCAGCCACGGTGATCGCCGGCCCGGCATTGATGCAGAACAGTTGGAACGACAACTCCAGCGCGGCTCGCTCGGCATCCTGCGCTTCCTCGCTTTCCGCGTTGAGGATGTGGCGCATGCTCGAATCCCACGACGCAAACGCCAGCCTGCCGAGCTTGTCAGCTTCGGCGATGGAGGCTCGACGGAGGAGAAGGTGGTCGAGCATCGTCTGCAGCGCCCTACTTGTTCCTGTTCCGGGCGATGATGATGCCCTTTTCGTAGTTGATGTTCCAGTCAATTAATGTGCGCCAGATCAGTTCGGCCTGATCTTCATCCAGATCGACCTGTTGCGCCTGCTGCCGGCGCTTGGCGACAACGGCCTCGATGCGCACAGGATCATTGGCCTCGTGCGGGTCGGTCTTGATCTCTGCCATGCGCGTCACATAGCCGTGCCGTTCAGCAAAAAGCTCGACAAGCGCACTGTCGATCCGGTCGATCTCAGCGCGAACATCTTCCTTGGTTGCACATTCGGCAGGTCGTTTTCTGGCAGACATCAGCATGGTCCCTGTTTCTATGGCGGCGGTGAGAGGGTTTAGTGCCGCGGCGCATCCGTGAGC
Source organism: Pelagibacterium sp. (assembly GCF_035555455.1). Taxonomy (GTDB): domain Bacteria; phylum Pseudomonadota; class Alphaproteobacteria; order Rhizobiales; family Devosiaceae; genus Pelagibacterium. Next base: position 55,908 of record NZ_DATMGM010000060.1, read on the forward strand.
ACCATGGCCATATGCTCCCATTCCTGGGAAACCGATGGCGCGGTGCGGCGCTTGCCCGATCGGCGATACCAGTAATCGGCATTGCCCATATCGGCCTCGATCCAATGCAGCAGGGCATGCACCCAGTCAAAGGACTGGACGCCCTCCATCTGCTGCACGATCCTGTGCGCCTCCTCCCATTCCGGGCCCATGCGGAATTCGCCCTTCCTCACCCACCACAGCGCCTGAAGCGGCAGGCTGAGATCCTTGGGCGGAGCTGACCAGTCGAGAGTAGTAAAAATATCGGACATGTCGGAAAGCAAGAAACCTGTTTGCTGGCGAGAGAATAGCGGTTCAGTTAGTCACTTGTGAGCACAAGTGCAACATGGCGGATCACCGGCTCCGGGGAAAGGGCCGTATCCCGAGCGGACGCACGAGATCGCCAAGCTGATCTTCGGAGACCTTCATCCCGGCAAATGATGCGAGCCGCGTTACATCAAGGCCAAGCAGAGTGCCATCGCGCAGATCAGCATTATCGAGGATCGCGCCATTGAGATTGGCTTCGCTGAGGTCTGATCCGCGCAGGTCGGCTCCCGAAAGCGAAACCTGCCGCAAATCGGCCTGGCGCAGGCTGCATTCGGCAAAGGTGCAGTCGTCGAGTTTGGTGGCGCGAAATCCTGCCATATCGAGCATGGTGGAAACGAAAGTCACTCGGGCAACCGACGTCCTGCTCGATACCTGCTTGGAAAAGCGGGCATCTTCGAAATCGGCTCCGGCTGCCTTGCAGCGGGTGAAGCTCGCCCCGAACAGTCCGGCAAGGCCGAAGCGGGCCATCGCCAGGTTGCAGTTTTCAAACGTCGCGCCATCGAGATCGGCGCGACCGAAATCGCAGCCTTCGCGCGCTTCCGCGTCAAAGAAGTTGCAGCCGACAAAAGCCACATCGGTCAGGTTGGCTCCGGCAAACCGGACGTTCTCGAAAACACAATTTTCGAACCGTCCACCTGCAAGATCGGCCTCGGTCAGGCTGTTCTCGCGCAGCACACAATTGCGCGCCACAACCGCAGCGCTTGGCAGATCGCTCCAGTCGATCTGCGACAGGTCAGCATTCTCGACAGGGTTTCCGGCGAGGAGGAGTTTTTCAAACTCCCCCTGCCCCATCACCACCACTTCGATGGCGCCAGGTCGAGTGCTGCGTTTTTCTCGATCACCCGGCCAGCGGCAAACAGGGTTTCCTCGTCAAACGGACGCCCAATCAGTTGCAGTCCGAGCGGAAGCCCCGCGGCGTCCTTGCCCGCAGGCACGGCAATGCCCGGAAGTCCGGCCATATTGACGGTGACGGTGAACACGTCATTGAGATACATCTTCACCGGATCGACGCTGAGGTCCTGTTCGCCGATGCCGAACGCCGCCGACGGTGTTGCGGGCGTCAGGATTGCGTCCACGCCTCCCTGAAAGGCCTCGTCGAAGTCACGCTTGATCAGGGTGCGCACCTTTTGCGCTCGCACGTAATAGGCATCGTAGAACCCGGCGGACAGCACATACGTCCCGATCATCACCCGCCGCTTGACCTCACGCCCGAAGCCTGCGGCACGGGTCAGTTCATACATGTCGGTGATATCGTTGCCCGACACCCGCAGGCCGTACTTCACCCCATCATAGCGCGCCAGGTTCGAGGACGCCTCGGCTGGCGCGACGATGTAATAGGTCGGCAGCGCATATTTGGTATGCGGCAGCGAAATATCCTTGAGCGTTGCCCCTTCGGCTTTCAGCCAGTCGAGCCCCTGCTGCCACAGCGCCTCGATTTCCGCCGGCATCCCCTCGATGCGGTATTCGGCGGGTACGCCGATCACCAGACCCTTGACGCCGCGCTCTACCGCCGCCGCGAAATCGGGCACTGGCAGGTCGGCAGAAGTCGAATCCTTTGGGTCGAAACCGGCCATCGATTGCAGCATCAGCGCCGAATCCTCGACGGTGCGCGTAATCGATCCCGCCTGATCGAGCGAGGAAGCAAACGCGATGGTGCCCCAGCGCGAGCACCGGCCATAGGTCGGCTTGATGCCCACGGTGCCGGTGAAGGCTGCCGGCTGACGGATCGAGCCGCCCGTGTCGGTTGCGGTCGCCCCGGCACAGAGCCAACCGGCCACCGCAGCTGCCGAGCCGCCTGACGACCCACCGGCCACCAGATCCTTGCTCTCGCCTTCCGCGCGCCACGGGTTGACCACCGGACCGTAATACGAGGTCTCGTTGGACGAGCCCATCGCGAATTCATCCATGTTGAGCTTGCCGAGCATCACCGCGCCATCGCGCCACAAATTGCCGGTCACCGTCGATTCGTATTCGGGCTTGAACCCGTCGAGGATGTGGCTGGCGGCCTGAGTGTGCACACCCTTGGTCGCAAACAGATCCTTGATGCCCAGCGGAACGCCTTCGAGTGGCCCGGCCTCGCCAGCGGCGACTTTCGCATCGGAGGCTTTAGCCATCTGGCGCGCCTCATCGGCGGTCACGGCGACATAGGCGTTGAGCTTTTCATTGCCCGCTTCGATCGCCGAGATATAGGCGTCCGTCGCTTCGAGAGCGGTGAAATCCTTGGCGGCGATGCCATCGCGCAGGGTCTTGAGACTTAAACGGGTAAGATCGGTCACTGACAAATCCTTGATCAGGCGTCGCTGCGACCTCAGGCCGGCAATGCAAACGCAGTAAATTCAGGCAGATAGGTCGCGAACTTCGTCTATTCGACGACCTTGGGAACCACAAAGAAGTTGTCTTCCGAGACCGGCGCGTTGGCGACGATCTTGTCGGCATAGCCGCCGTCAGTCACCCGGTCTTCTCGGCGGCGCAACTGCATCGGCGCCACCGATGTCATCGGCTCGACGCCGTCGACGTCGACCTCGTCGAGTTGCTCGACAAACCCGAGAATGGCGTTGATCTCGCCCTCATAGGCGGCGACCTCGTCCTCGGTGATCCGGATTCGGGCCAGGCGCCCGATGCGCTTCACGGTATCGGCGTCGACCGACATTGGACATTCTCCTGGAAAGGCATGTGTTGTTGCATGGCTTTTAGCAATGGGCGTCCGGCAATGGCAATCGCCAAATCCGGTTCAGACCTCCACCGCCATCCCCGGCTCCAGCACGACGAGGCTCGCATCCCCTATATCGTCTGCCAGAGCATCGAAAGCGACATCGATCGCGCCGTCGGTCACCGCCAACGCAATCAGACGCGGTCGCGCAATGTCGAGCAAGGCGAGACCGTGGGCGGCACATTCCGCACCGGTTCCTGAAAGAACGACTACCGCACCATCCGCCCAGCGGTTCCACTGAGCCTGGATGCCTGCATCTTCGAGGACCAGCAGCCCCTCATCGAGCGAATCGGCGACCAGCCCACGCGCGCTCAGCCGATAAAGGCTCAGTCCTTCCTCGCCGGGGTCCACATCGATCACCCGGGCGCGCCTGCGGGGGCGCCAAGACAGGGGATCGAATCTGGCCAGTTCCGGGCTGTCCGCCGACACCAAAGTTTGCGCGCCGCCTACCAGCTCTGCCGGATTGACGTGCTCAGGAGCGCCATCCGCATGCACGACGACGATCCGCCCGGCAATATGTATCCGGAACGTCATCGCCGCAAACCAGGTGATCTTCATTTGGTCGTCCCTTGCCAGCCACTGCAAAAGCCGAGATAAGCCGCCATGTCGCCGTCGGCAAGGATATCCGCCATGACCGTTAGTGAAGACCCGCTTGCCGGACTGTCGGACAAGGGCAAGCTGATGGGCCTCGATCTGGGCACCAAAACCATTGGCGTCGCCGTTTCCGATTCTCTGCGCATGACCGCGTCGCCCGCCGAAACCATCAAACGCACCAAGTTCATGGCCGATGCGGAGCGCTTGCTCGAACTCATTGTGCGCAACGCGATCACCGGTATCGTCATCGGCCTGCCGCTCAACATGGATGGGACCGAAGGGCCGCGCGCCCAGTCGACCCGCGCTTTTGTGCGCAACCTCGCGCAAAAGACAGACCTGCCCATCGCCTTCTGGGATGAGCGCCTGTCCACCATGGCCGTGACCCGCACGATGATCGAGGCCGATCTGTCCCGAGCCCGACAGGCAGAAGTGGTCGACAAACTAGCGGCCAGCTACATCCTTCAGGGCGCACTCGATCGGCTGCGCAAGCGCTGAGGCTTCTCGCACCGCACGCAAATCCCGGTGCATCTCTCTTGCCGCCTCTGCCCCCATGCGTTACGCACCGGCAGTCGCATGCGAGATGAGAGATGGCCCGAAGACAACCCGAACACCCCCCTGCTCCCGACGCCCGGTTTCTTCCCTTTCGGCATCGGCATCTTCTGGGCATTGCCCAGCTCAACCCGGTGGAGATCATTGATCTTCTGGACCGCGCCGAGGCGATGATCCCCATTTCGCGCCAGCGCGAGACCCTGCCGACGCTGGCAGGCAAGACCCATATCAACCTGTTCTTTGAAAATTCCACCCGCACCCTCGCCAGCTTCGAGATTGCCGGAAAACGGCTTGGCGCAACCGTCCTCAATATGGCGGTGCGCACGTCATCGGTGGCCAAGGGGGAAACCCTGGTCGATACCGCTGCCACCCTCAACGCCATGCAGCCCGATGTGATCGTCGTTCGCCATGGTTCATCCGGCGCGGTCGAATTGCTGAGCCAGAAGGTCGGGTGTGCCGTGGTCAATGCTGGCGATGGTGCCCATGAGCACCCCACCCAGGCCCTGCTCGACGCCCTTACCATCCGCCGTCACAAGGGGCGCCTCAACGGCCTCACCGTCGCCATTTGTGGCGACATCGCCAATTCCCGCGTCGCCCGTTCAAATCTGATCCTCCTGGGCGCGATGCAGGCCCGAACCCGCGTCATCGCCCCGCCCTCGCTGCTGCCGCGCGGCGTCGAGCAGATGGCATCCGAAGTCTTCACCGATATGGAAAGGGGCCTTGAAGGCGCCGACGTCGTGATGATGCTGCGGCTTCAGAACGAGCGTGCCTCAGGCAAGCTCATCCCTTCGGTGCGCGAATATTATCGCTTCTATGGCCTTGACGCGCAAAAGCTCGCCTATGCCAATTCCGATGCGCTGGTCATGCACCCCGGCCCCATGAACAGGGGCGTGGAAATCGATCCTGCCATCGCCGATGGCCCGCAATCGGTGATCACCGAGCAGGTCGAGATGGGGGTCGCCGTCCGCATGGCCGTTCTCGATGCTCTCCTCAACAAGGAGGCAGAGGCATGACAAGGCCCCTTCTGATTGAAAACGCCCGTATCGTCGATCCAGCCACCGACGCTGACTTCACCGGCGCGGTGCTCATTGAAAACGGCGTGATCTCCGACATATCGCAAGGTGCCGCTCCCGGCGCTCCGGACAAAGCCCGCCACATCGATGCACAAGGTCTCGTGCTGGCGCCCGGTCTTATCGATATGCGGGTGTTTACTGGCGAACCGGGGCACGAATATCGCGAAACGCTGGGCAGTGCCGGCCAGGCTGCTGCCGCGGGCGGGGTGACCTCGATACTGGTCATGCCCGATACCGTCCCGGTGATCGACGACGGCGCGCTGGTCGAATTCATCGCCCGCCACGCTCAGGCCACGACGCCAATCAACATCCTGCCCTCTGCCGCTATCACGAAGGGTACCGACGGACGTGATCTGACCGAATTCGGCCTGCTGCGCGAGGCAGGCGCCGTCTGCTTCACCGAAGGCCGGAAGTCGCTGCAAAGCGCCGCTGTGATGCGCGCCGCCATGGTCTATGCCACCAATTTCGACGCCCCGATCCTGCATCTGCCCGCTGACATGAGCCTGACGTCTGACGGAGTGATGAACGCAGGAGCCCTGGCCACATTCCGAGGTCTCAAGGGCATTCCGGCTGAAGCCGAAACCATCCCGCTCGACCGCGATCTGCAACTGGCCCTGATGACTGGGGCACGTTACCACGCGGCGGCAATCTCCACCGCGCGTTCTGCTGAACTCGCCGCCTTTTACAAGCAGCGCAGCAAGTCCATCTCGATTGGCGCGTCGATCAACAATCTCTGCCTCAACGAGAACGACGTCGGCTCCTATCGGACGTTTTTCAAGCTCAATCCCCCGCTGCGCACCGAAGACGATCGCCTGGCGCTTGTCGAAGCGCTGCGTACAGGAATCATTGACGTCCTCGTCTCCGACCACGACCCTCAGGACGTCGAGGGCAAACGGCAGCCCTTCGCCGATGCTGCCACCGGCGCCATTGGACTGGAAACCCTATTGTCCGCCGCCCTGCGGCTTGTTCATTCCGGCGATGTCGGCCTGATGACGGTTTTGCGCGCCATGACCTCCCGCCCCGCCGACATTCTTGGCATCGAGGCGGGGCGCATTGCCAAAGGCGCGAAAGCCGATTTGTGCCTGTTCGATCCGGACTTCCCCTGGGTCGTGGAGGAAGCTACGATCCGGTCGCGCTCGCGCAACTCGACATTTGAAAACGCCCGCATGACGGGCAAGGTCATGATGACGCTGGTTGGCGGCACCATTGTCTTTCGGGAGGAAGCCTTCGCATGATGTTGTATGCGCTGGCGGCAATCATTGGCTATCTGCTGGGCTCGATCCCCTTCGGCCTGCTCGCCACCCGGATGTCCGGTCTGGGCGATGTTCGCTCCATTGGATCGGGCAATATCGGGGCCACGAATGTGCTGCGCACCGGGCGTCGCGATCTTGCGGTGATCACGCTTCTGGGCGATGCCGGCAAGGGTGCATTCGCCGTTGCCGTCGCCGGGTGGTTGTGGGGATATGAAGCGGCAATGGTTGCTGGCGTGGCGGCCTTTATCGGCCACGTCTTTCCTGTCTGGCTCGGCTTTAAGGGCGGCAAGGGCGTCGCCACCTATATCGGCATTCTTCTCGCACTCAACTGGGTTATCGGCCTTATTTTCTGCGCCGTGTGGCTACTGATCGCGTTTGCCCAGCGCTATTCCTCCCTCGCTGCGCTCACCGCTGCGGCCACGGCCCCGATGTTTGCCTTCGCCTTTGCCGATTCCCGGCTGACATGGGCTACCATGGTGCTGTCGATCGCACTGTTCATCACCCATCGGGAAAACATCAAACGCCTGTTGGCCGGCACCGAAAGCAGGATCGGCGAGCGAAAAGCGGGTGAAGGCTGAGGAGATCGGAATGACGCGTCTGAGATTGTCACCATCCCAGCGCGTTTCCTGGCTTCGCCTGATCCGCACCGATAATGTCGGTCCCATAACCTTCCGCACTCTCATCAACCGTTTCGGATCGGCGGAAGCAGCCCTTGACGCCCTGCCCCATCTCGCCCGTCGGGGTGGCGCGTCCGCCCGCATTCCTTCCGTCAGCGAAGCGGAAGATGAAATCGCAGGCTTAGAGGCCTTGGGCGCGCGATTGGTCGCCATCAGCGAGCCCGACTACCCTTCCCTGCTTCGCCATATCCCGGGCCCGCCGCCCCTGCTTACCGTCATGGGCGAAAATAGTCTTGCCGATCGGCGCATGGTCGGCATTGTCGGCTCCCGCAATGCCTCGGCGGCTGGCAGGCGCATGGCACAAATGCTCGCCGGTGATCTGGGCCGCGAGAACTATGTGATCGTTTCCGGCCTCGCACGGGGAGTCGATGCTGCCGCTCATCAGGCTTCGCTTGAAAGCGGCACCGTCGCGGTGATGGCCGGCGGACTCGATCACATCTATCCGCGCGAAAATATCGAACTTGCTCGTGCCATCGTCGGGTCTGGCGGAGCGTTGCTCACCGAAATGCCGCTGGGCTGGGAGCCGCGCTCCCGCGATTTTCCGCGCCGCAACCGCCTCATTTCCGGCCTGGCTCTGGGTGTGGTGATCGTTGAGGCCGCCCGCCGATCCGGATCGCTGATCACCGCGCGCATGGCGCTCGAACAGGATCGTGAGGTGTTCGCCGTGCCGGGCTCTCCGCTCGATCCCAGGGCTGAGGGCGGCAACCACCTCATCCAGCAAGGCGCAAAGCTCGTCACCGGCGCACATGACATCATCGCCGAGCTTACCCACGCCGATCCGTCGCGCCTTCCCCTGTTTGAGATGGACGATCGCGATCAGCCTGCACCGTTTGCAATGACCGATCCTTCCGATGATGATCGGGTGCGCCTGCTGGAAGCTCTCAGCCATACGCCCACCGCCATCGACCTGTTGATCGAGTCGACGGCCATCGCCGCCCCCGTCATGCAGATTTTGCTGCTCGAACTTGAATTGGCGGCGCGCATCGAGCGCTCCGGCCATCAGCTGGTCGCCCTGCGCGCCTGACCGCTCTCTGCCAGCTCTTTTTTCGCTGCAATTGACAGAGCGGGACGTTATCACCATTTTGCGCGGACCTTTGACGGCGGGCATTCGCTGCCCCGGTTTCAGCCGTTCGAGGCACTTTTTACGAGTGCGGTCAGGAAAAGCTGTAGATTTTTCCGGTTCGATCTCACGTCAAATGAACATCTGGAGCAGCCAGCGATTGTCAGCTGGTTGATCTCTCCAGTAATTGCGGAGCCCCCAGAGGCATGAAAGTCGTCATCGTCGAGAGCCCGGCCAAGGCCAAGACCATCAACAAATATCTCGGCAAGGATTTTGAAGTCCTTGCCAGCTTTGGTCACGTGCGCGATCTGCCTGCCAAGGACGGATCGGTGCGCCCCGATGAAGATTTCGCCATGAGCTGGGAAGTTGATCCGGCGTCCAAGAAGCGGATCACCGATATTGTCCGGGCCCTCAAGGGCGCTGATGAACTGATTCTGGCGACTGACCCTGATCGCGAAGGTGAAGCCATTTCCTGGCACCTGCTGGATGCCCTCAAGGACCGCAAGGCCATCAAGAAGGATCTGCCGGTCAAGCGCGTGGTGTTCAACGCCATCACCAAGGATGCGGTGACCGAAGCGATGAAGAATCCGCGCGATATCGATGAGCCGCTGGTCGACGCCTATCTGGCGCGCCGGGCGCTCGACTATCTAGTCGGCTTCACGCTCTCACCCATCTTGTGGCGCAAGCTTCCGGGCTCGCGCTCGGCTGGACGTGTGCAATCTGTCGCCCTGCGCCTCGTAACCGAGCGCGAAGAAGAGATCGAGCGCTTCAAGCCCCAGGAATACTGGAGCGTCGTGCCAACTCTCAATCAGGCCGGCAAGAGCTTTGCCACCCGCCTGCTGTCCGTCGATGGCGAAAAGACCGACAAGCTGTCGATCGCGAATGGCGAGGATGCGGAAGCGCTCCAGAAGGCTATCGAGACGGGCACGTTCAAGGTCTCCAGCGTTGAAAAGAAGCCGACCAAGCGCAACCCGTACGCTCCCTTTACCACCTCCACGCTGCAACAGGACGCTTCGTCGCGCCTGAGTCTGTCGCCGTCGCGCACCATGCAGATCGCCCAGCGGCTCTATGAAGACGGTCTCATCACGTATATGCGAACCGACGCAGTTCAGATGGCCCCCGAGGCCGTCGCTGCGGCCCGTCGCGTTATCGGCAAGGAGTTCGGTGAAGAATACGTCCCGGAAAAGCCTCGCTATTACAGCACGAAAGCCAAGAATGCTCAGGAGGCACACGAGGCCATCCGCCCCACCGATCTGGGCAAGCATCCCGATACCTTGCGCAATCTCGATCCTGATCAGCACAAGATCTACCAGCTGATCTGGCGCCGGGCCCTGGCCAGCCAGATGCGCTCGGCTGAAATCGAGCGCACGACCGCCGATATCGACGTCCTTGCCGCGGG
>NZ_DATMGM010000061.1:0-54997 GCF_035555455.1 Pelagibacterium sp.
TCTCGAAATGATGGACGGCCAGTATCTGCTGGCCTCGCGCATGGTCGAAACCGGCGGTGCCTCCCCCTTCGGCGTGGATACCGACGCCGATGCGTGGTTTGCCGATCTGCACAGTTTCGGCTGGCTGCGGCATTTTTCCGCCCTGACCGATCCCGGCCAGCGCTCTTTTGCCCGCACCCTGGTGCTCGACTGGATCGGGCGCTATGGCCAGTTCGACCACGACGCCTGGGAACCCTTCATCACCGCACGCCGGGTGCTCAACTGGCTGAAATCGCTCGCCCTGCTCGAAGAGGGTGCGACGCCGGACCAGACCCGCGCCATCGCCCGCACCCTGTCGGTGCAAATCCAGTCGCTCAAGGTGCGCTCTCCCCTTGCCCACGATCCCATCGTGCGGCTGATGGTGGAGACGGCGCTCACCGGCGCGGCCCTCAGCGAGGCTGAAGACAGCCGTGACTTGGCCAGCCATGTGCGCAAGCTCGAAGCCCTGCTCGGGGCAGCGCTCGATGCCGACGGGCTGGTGCGCAATCGCAATCCCTTCTCCCAGATCCAGCTGCTGACCGAACTCATTCCGGTCAATCACGCCCTTGGCCAGCGTCACGGTTCCCTTTCGGCGGGCTTGGGTCGGCGCATCGAAACCATGCACCGGGCGCTGGAGAAATTGGTGCTGGGCACCCGCGAACCGGTGTTTGCCAACGGCAGCGGCCAGCTACCGGTCGAAATCGTTCTCGCGGTCGCGGCCCAATCGGGCGTCCGGGCCAGTGGGTCGGGCCTCTGCGGGGGCTATGGCATCCTGGTCGATGGTCCCGGCAAGCTGGTTGCCGATTCAGGGCTTGTGCCGCCCCTCGCCTTTGCCCGCGACGCCCATGCCGGGGCGCTCAGCTTCGAATATGCCTGTGGCTCGACCCTTGTGGTGGGCAATTGCGGTCCGGCTCCCGGCGCCTTGGCGGAGAGCCGCGCGCTGTTCCGCCATAGCTCCGCCCATAGCGCGCCCACGATCGAGGATCATTCCAGCGCCCGCATCGGCACAGGCGGACTGGCAGGGGAAGCCTTGCGTCCCTTTAGCGGCCCGCCCCCCCGCCTTGCGCTGCACGAAGCGGAAAACTCCCTCGAACTTGCCACCAGCGCTTACCGCAAGCGCTATGGGCTCGATATCGAGCGCCGGCTGACCCTCATGGGCGATGGACGCACCCTTGTGGGGCAGGACCGGTTCGTTGCCACCGACGCTGCCGCCAGAGAGCAGGGACGATTTTCGATCCGCTTCCATCTCGCCCCCGGCTGCGAGGTCGAGCGCACCGATGACGGCGACATGATTCGGCTGCTGCACCGCAATGGCGAGGTCTGGGCCTTTCTATGGGAAGGAGCCGAGGCCGATATTGACGACAGCGTGCGCCATTCCGCCCATTTCGGGCTGCACCGTACGCGTCAGATCGTGCTCTCGGGTCCCGCCCGGCCCAATGCCGAAATCGCCTGGGTCTTCACGCAACAATCGTGATCTGCCCCGCCGCGGCGCTTGGCCGGGTTTGCACGACGCCCAAACCATGTTAGGGCGGCGCGCATCGCTCCCCCTCGATAGATACGGCAAGGAACAATCCCATGGTGCAATCGGGCGCAACAAAGATCAAACGGGCTCTGCTTTCGGTATCCGACAAGACAGGCATCGTTGATCTGGCCACGGCGCTGGTCGCGCTGGGCGTGGAGATCATCTCGACCGGGGGCACACGCAAGGCGCTGGCCGATGCGGGCCTGCCGGTCATCGATATTTCCGAAGTTACCGGCTTTCCCGAAATCATGGATGGGCGGGTCAAGACCCTTCACCCCAAGGTCCATGGCGCGCTGCTGGGTATCCGCTCCAACGAGACGCATCGCAGCGCCATGCGCATCCACGACATTACTGCCATCGATCTCGTGGTCGTCAACCTCTACCCCTTCGCCGAGACCGTCGCCAAGGGCGCCGATTATGACGAAGTGATCCAGAACATCGACATTGGCGGCCCTGCCATGATCCGCGCGGCGGCCAAGAACCACAAGGACGTGACGATCATCGTCGATCCGTCCGACTATGCCGACGTGCTTGCCGCCCTCAAGGAGCACGGCGAGGTGCCGCTGCCTGCGCGCCAGCTCTACGCCGCCAAGGCCTTCTCGCGCACCGCCGCCTATGATGCCGGGGTCTCCAACTGGTTCGCCAAAACCCTCGATAAGCCGGATCTCGCCTGGCGCTCGTTTGCCGGCGGTCTGCGCGAGACCATGCGCTATGGCGAAAACCCGCACCAATGGGCGGCGTTCTATACCGATGGCTCCAACCGCCCCGGCGTCGCCACCGCCACCCAGGTGCAGGGCAAGCAATTGTCGTTCAACAACATCAACGACACCGACGCTGCCTTCGAGCTTGTTGCCGAATTCGATCCCGCTAAGACAGCCGCCGTCGCTATCATCAAGCACGCCAACCCCTGCGGCGTTGGGCAGGGCGCAACCCTGCTCGAAGCCTATGAGGCGGCCCGGCGCTGCGATCCGGTTTCCGCTTTTGGCGGCATCGTCGCCCTCAACCGTCCGCTCGACGCGACGGCGGCAACCGAAATCGTCAAGCTCTTCACCGAGGTGATCATCGCCCCAGGCGCCAGCGACGAGGCCATCGACATCATTGCGGCGAAAAAGAACCTGCGCCTGTTGCTGACCGACACCCTGCCCGATGCAAAGTCCGAGGGGCTCACCGTGCGCTCGGTGGCGGGAGGCCTTTTGGTGCAGACCCGCGACAACGCCAATGCCGAAGATTGCGACCTCAAGGTCGTGACCAAACGCGCGCCGACCGAAGGGGAGATGGCCGACCTGCTGATCGCCGCCAAGGTCGCCAAGCACGTGAAATCCAACGCCATTGTCTATGTGAAGGACGGCGCGACCGTCGGGATCGGCGCGGGCCAGATGAGCCGGGTCGATTCCGCCCGCACCGCCCACCGCAAGTCCCAGGATGCTGCCATCGCAGCCGGGCAGACCGGCGCGCTGACCCAAGGGTCCGTCGTCGCCTCAGACGCCTTCTTTCCCTTCGCGGACGGCCTCGAAGCGCTGGTCGAAGCCGGTGCCACGGCAGTGATCCAGCCGGGCGGTTCGGTGCGCGACGAGGAAGTGATCGCCGCCGCCGACGCAGCCGGCCTCGCCATGGTGTTCACCGGCATGCGGCACTTCCGGCACTGAACGATCCATGGGCCTTCTCTTCCAGGGAAGGCCCGCCAGTGACCAGTGACTAGGATGATGAGGGAATCCTCCCTCATCGTCCCTACCCGCCCGTCGCCACCTCCAGCGCGATTTCCACCATGTCTTCGAGTGAGTTCTGCCGGGCGTCCGCGTCGATCTCTTCGCCGGTGATCAGGCAATCGGTCATGGTGCAGATGGCCAGCGCCTGCGCCTTGAAGCGCGCCGCAAGCATATAGATGGTCGCCGCTTCCATCTCGACACCCAGCACCCCGTGATCGATCAGCCTGCCATAGGCTTCGAGCCCGTTGGGATGATAAAAGATATCCGACGAGACGATCCCGCCCACATGCACCCGCTTGCCCCGCGACCGCGCGGCATCATCGGCGGCGCGCAGCAGCGCGAAATCGGCGGCGGGCGCGAAGTTATAGTTGCCGAAGGCCGATTTCACGATGGTCGAATCGGTCGAGGCCGCCGCCCCGATCACCACGTCGCGGACCTTCACTGCGGTGTTGAGCCCGCCACAGGTGCCCACGCGCACCAGCTTGCGCACCCCATAGGTCTCCAGCAACTCATGGACATAAATCGCCGTCGATGGCTGCCCCATGCCGGTCGCCTGCACCGAAACGGGCTTGCCGTTCCACATACCCGTATAGCCAAGACAATTGCGGACGGAATTGACCTGGCGTGCATTGGACAGAAACGTCTCGGCGATCCATTTGGCGCGCAGCGGATCACCCGGAAGCAGCACCGCCTGAGCGTAATCTCCGGCCTTCGCGTTATTATGCGGCGTCATTTTTTATCCTTTGGTCAAAAGATGCGTGCAGCTTACGTCGTCCGCATCGCCCAAGGCAATGCACCGCGCGGCGCAGTTGTCGCGCCGCACATGCTTGGCAAGGCCCGGCGATTGCATTAGATACAAGCGACAGAAAACGTACCGCCGGGTACGGCGAGCACTCACGCGCCGCTGCCGGCCGCTATCGGGGATATTTTGCCAGGATGGATAAGTTCACGACACTGACGGGCGTTGCCGCCCCCATGCCGATCATCAACATCGATACCGACATGATCATCCCCAAGCAGTATCTCAAGACTATCAAGCGCACCGGGCTCGGCTCCGCGCTGTTTTCCGAGATGCGCTATAATGAAGACGGCACCGAAAAGCCCGACTTCGTCCTCAACAAGCCGGGCTATCGCGACGCAAGAATCATCATCGCCGGTGACAATTTCGGCTGTGGTTCCTCGCGCGAACACGCGCCGTGGGCACTGCTCGATTTTGGCGTGCGCTGCGTGATCTCCACCAGCTTCGCCGACATCTTCTACAACAACTGCTTCAAGAACGGCATCCTGCCCATCGTCGTCACGCCTGAACAGCTCGAATTGCTGCTCGATGACGCCAATCGCGGCTCCAACGCCACCCTCACCGTCGATCTCGAAGCCCAGACCATTTCCGGCCCGGATGGTGGCACCATCCATTTCGATATCGATCCGGGCCGCAAGCAGGTCCTGCTCGAAGGTCTCGACGACATCGCCATGACCCTCAAGAAAGATGCGACCATCTCGGGGTTCGAAGGCCAGATGGCCGACAACCGCCCCTGGGTCTGACCCCGACTTCCTCCGCGCGATCGCAAAACCCAGTTTCGAGAACGAACACTCATGGCTTCCAGCACCCTTTTCCTTCTGCCCGGCGACGGCATCGGCACCGAAATCATGGCCGAGGTCGAAAAGCTCATTGCCCATCTCAACGCCAAGGGCCTCACGGATTTCACCTACGACAAGGGCCTTGTTGGCGGCTGCGCCTATGATGCGCATGGCGTGGCGATTTCCGAAGGCGACATGGAAAAGGCACTGGCTACCGATGCGGTGATTTTCGGCGCGGTCGGCGGCCCGAAATGGGACGATGTCCCCTATGAAGTCCGCCCCGAAGCCGGATTGCTGCGTCTGCGCAAGGATCTGGGCCTGTTTGCCAATTTGCGCCCGGCCATCTGCTATTCGGCGCTGGCTGATGCGTCATCCCTGAAAAAGGAACTGGTCGAAGGCCTCGATATCCTGATCGTGCGCGAGTTGACCGGCGGCGTCTATTTTGGCGAGCCCAAGGAAATCACCGATCTGGGCAATGGCCAGAAGCGCGCCGTTGATACCCAGGTCTATGAGAGCTACGAGATCGACCGCATCGCCCGGGTCGCCTTCGACCTCGCCATGACGCGCGGCAAGAAGGTGCATTCTGCCGACAAGAAGAATGTCATGAAGTCCGGTGTGCTCTGGGACGAAGTGGTCAAGCAGGCCGCAGCCGATTACCCTGAGATCGAATTGCAGCACATCCTCGCCGATAACGCGGCGATGCAACTGGTGCGCAATCCCAAGCAATTCGACGTGATGGTCACCGACAATTTGTTCGGCGATATCCTTTCCGACGCCGCCGCCATGCTCACCGGATCGCTGGGCATGCTGCCGTCGGCTTCGCTGGGCGCGCCCGACCCGCAGACCGGCAAGCGCAAGGCGCTCTATGAGCCAGTGCACGGTTCCGCGCCCGACATTGCCGGCCAGAGCCTGGCCAACCCCATCGCCATGATCGCCAGCTTCGCCATGGCGCTGCGTTATTCCTTCGGCATGGTCGA
Source organism: Pelagibacterium sp. (assembly GCF_035555455.1). Lineage (GTDB taxonomy): Bacteria > Pseudomonadota > Alphaproteobacteria > Rhizobiales > Devosiaceae > Pelagibacterium. The sequence continues at coordinate 5,802 of NZ_DATMGM010000061.1, forward strand.
TCTGGCCACGCAGCTCGAAACGGCGATTTCCGATGTGCTCGAAGATGGTCTGCGCACCGGCGACATCATGCAGACCGGTTGCCGCAAGGTAACGACCTCCGAAATGGGCGACGCCATCATCGCCAAACTGGGCTGATCCGGCCAACTCAGCACGCCCCTCTCCCTCAAGGGGAGAGGGGGCTCTTGACGCACGTTTGTGTTCTACTTCCCCTCTCCCCTTGAGGGAGAAGGTGGGCCGGCGAAGCCGGGTCGGATGAGGGGCGACCTGCCCCTCCCCCCTCAGGCATCCCAAATCTCCTTGAGCAGCCGATAGCTCTCCAGCCGTTTATCGTAATCAAAGATGGTGGTTGAAACCATCACCTCGTCGGCGACGGTCTCGTTCACCTTTTCCACGATTTTTGCCTTCACCGTCTCCGGACTGCCCACGATCCACAGATTGGATTGGCTCTCGACAAAGGCGCGCTCGCCTTCGGTCCAGGGATGAGCGTCAGCCGCTTCGGGCGACGCGATTTTTTGCGGGTCGCCCGACCGCAGCCGCAGCCACATCAGCTCCATTGATTTCGACAGATAGTGCGCTTCCTCGTCTGTCGGCGCGCAGATCACCGCCACGCACAGGATAGCATGGGGCTTTTCGAACCGTGCGGACGGCCGGAAGGCAGTGCGATACGCCCGGAAAGCCGGACCCGCCGGGGTTGGCGAGAAATGGGAGGCGAACGCATAGCCAATGCCATACTGCCCGGCCATCTGCGCCGATGCGCCCGACGAACCCAGCATCCAGATCGGCGGCAACGCGATATCAGCAGGAGCGACCTTGACCTTGCGGAACGGGTGGTCATCAGGAAACCCATTCTGCTCGAAGGCGAGCATCTCGGCGAACTCATGGGGGAAATCCTCGCCGCCCGTCGACCGCAGCGCGCGTAAGGTCAGCCCGTCCGAGCCCCCGGCCCGCCCGATGCCCAGATCGATACGATCGGGATACAGCCCGTTCAGGGTCCTGTAGGTTTCGACAACCCGCAGCGGCACGTGGTTGGGCAGCATCACCCCGCCCGCGCCGACACGGATGCGGGAAGTGTGAGCCGCCGCGTTGGCGATGAGAACTTCCGGGGAAGACGACGCGATCGACGCCATCCCGTGGTGTTCGGCATACCAGAGACGGGCAAAGCCCAACTCTTCGGCAAGCCGGGCAAGGTCGAGGGTGCGGGCTAGCGCCTGGGTGCTTGAATGGCCCTCGGAGATGGACGCAAGGTCCTGAACGGAAAGCGGGGGTAAAGTCATCCGGCCAACATGGGAGAAGCCGCCGACCGGTTCAAGACAGCTTCCATCGTTAACTTACGATTTATTTGCAGCCACGCCAAATGCACATCCCCGGTGGCGAAAGCGCCATCATGATGCTAAGGGTTTTGCGGTTCGGTCCGATCGCAGTTGCGGGCCTCAAGGGGTAGCGGAATATCATGGCGTACGCGGTGTTGAGTAAACCTTTGATGGCTGCGGCCCTCTTCGCAGGAGCGCTGACCGCACCGGCGCAGGCGCAGGATTTCGGACTGGAAGAACTGCGGGCCGGCGTTTTCTACCATTCGGCCTATGGCGGCTTTCTGCCCACCGGACCCAATTGGGATCTGACCCGTCTGGAGGACGTCAAATTCGCCGCGCTGTTTGCCTCGCCCGATATCGCGGCGTTTGAATGGATCGGCTCGCCGCGCGCGGAAATCGGTGCGACGCTGTCGCTGGCAGGCCGCGAAAATCTCGTCCACGCCAATCTCAACTGGCAAATTCCGGTGTTCGACACCCCGCTTTATCTCGAACTCGGCTTTGGCGCCGCCGTGACCGATGGCGCGCTGACCGGCGCAACCCGTCCGGCCCGCAATTTCGGCTGTTCCTTCAATTTCTACGAAGCCGCTGGCATTGGGGCGCATGTGAGCGACAACGTCACCCTGACCTTGCGCTATGAGCACATGTCCAATCTGGAAATCTGCCAGCCCAATGACGGGCTTTCCAATCTGGGTCTGATGATCGGCTTCAAATTCTGATCGGAGCGCCCGCCGCTGCCCCTGTCGGCGACCACTTGGCAAAAGCCCGTTAACGGCGTATGAGACGGAACCCCAACGGCAGGAACCGCAACCATGGCCGCAACGACCATGACAATGCTGCTCTTTGCGCCCGGCGTTTCCGCCGGGGCTATGCCGTTCACAGTCAAAACCACCACCAAAACCGCTTGACGCACTCCCCGGGCCGAACCTCCCCGCGGGGAGGGCGACAAAGCCCTTGACGGCCGAGCGGGCAATCCCGCGATGCGGGGAGGTGGGTGAAAGGACAAAAACCAAGATGGGTTACAAGGTCGCTATCGTCGGCGCCACAGGCAATGTGGGCCGCGAAATCCTCGACATCATGGCCGAGCGCAATTTCCCGGTTTCCGAGATCGTGCCGCTGGCCTCCTCGCGCTCGGTCGGACGCGAAGTCAGCTTCGGCGACAAGACCGTCAAGTGCCGCAATCTCGACGACTATGATTTCGCGGGCACCGATTTCGTGATGATGAGCGCCGGTGGCGACATTTCGCGCCAATGGGCCCCCAAGATCGGCGCAACCGGCGCGATCGTCATCGATAACTCGTCGGCCTGGCGCTACCATGAGGACGTGCCGCTGGTCGTCCCCGAGGTCAACGGCGATGTGCTCGACGCCTATATGGCGCGCTCCAATCGCAAGAACATCATTGCCAATCCCAATTGCTCGACCGCCCAGTTGGTGGTGGCACTCAAGCCGCTGCACGATCTGGCGACCCTGACCCGCGTGGTGGTCTCCACCTACCAGTCGGTGTCCGGTGCCGGTAAGGAAGGCATGGACGAGCTGTGGACCCAGACCAAGGGCATCTTCGTCAACGACCAACCAACCGCTGCCAAGTTCTCTAAGCAGATCGCCTTCAACGTCATCCCCCATATCGATGACTTCATGGAGGACGGCTACACCAAGGAAGAGTGGAAGGTTCTGGCCGAAACCAAAAAGATACTCGATTCGCGGATCAAGGTGACCTGCACCGCTGTGCGCGTCCCGGTCTTTGTGGGTCACTCCGAAGCGGTCAATATGGAATTTGCCAATCCCATCACGCCCGACCAGGCCCGCGAGGCCCTGCGCGAAGCGCCGGGGATCGTTGTTGTCGACAAGCGCGAAGCCGGTGGCTACATCACCCCCGTCGATGCCAAGGGCGAAGACGCCACCTATGTCAGCCGTATCCGTGAAGACGTCACGGTGGAAAACGGACTGGCCATGTGGGTGGTCTCGGACAATCTGCGCAAGGGCGCTGCCCTCAACACCATCCAGATCGCCGAAACGCTGATTGAACGCGGCCTGATGAAAAAGGCAGCATGATGCGCTGGGCGGCCTTTTTCACCGACCGGAGCGACGGAGCCGAGATCCGCGCCGCCCATACAGCGGCGCATCAGGCCTATTTGCGCAAGTACAAGGGACAGATCGTGCTCGCGGGCGCGGTCCGTCCCGATGCCGAGGCAAATCCGGTCGGCGGGCTGTGGATCTTTGAGGCCGACAGCCGCGCCGAGGTCGAAAAGATCATCGCCGAGGACCCGTTCCAGATCCACGGCTTGCGGGCCACCACTCAGCTTTATGCCTGGGGCACCGCGCCGGGGTTCGAAGACATGGCAATCGGCACGCGCTAGCGCCGGTTCGCCGACCTGGCATCCCCGATGCCACCAATTGTGGAGCATTCCATCGTCGTTCTGATCGATGGAATGCTCCGGCACCCTCCGGCCTGACCCGCCCATAGATATGGATCAGGCTTAGCGGCCATTGAAAGTCCATTGCCATGCCCTTGCGCGACGTGCTCATCGCCCTTGTCGTCGTCACCATCTGGGGCGTCAATTTCACCGTCATCAAGCTCAGCCTGGTCGCTTTGCCGCCCCTGCTGGTCGCCGCGTTGCGCTTCTTTTTCGCGGCGGTTCCGGTGATCTTGTTCATCCCCAGACCCGCAGCGCCCTGGCGGCTGGTCATTGCCTATGGGCTGTTCATGGGCTGCGCGCTCTATGCGCTCCTCAATCTCACCCTTGCGATGGGACTGTCGGCCTCCCTTGCCTCGCTGGCCTTGCAGGTGCAGGCGATGTTCACCATCGGGCTGGCATTTTTCGTATTTCGCGAGGTGCCGCGCCGCCTGCAGATTCTGGGCGCTGTCGTCGCGTTTTCCGGCATCGGCGTCATTGCGCTGGGCCATGGCGTGGACGGGCAAGGCCTCTCGCTCGCCATCCTGATGCTTGGGGCATTGAGCTGGGGCATCGCCAATATTGTATCGAAGCTGGCTGGCCCGATCCCCATGCTGCCCTTCACCGTGTGGGGCAATCTGTGTGCCGCAATCGCGTTGTTTGCCCTCTCTTTCGCGTTCGAGGGCGGACCAGGCATGCTGATGCTGCTCGCGCCGCCCAGCTGGAACGTTGTCGGGCTGATCTTTTTTCTTGCCTACCCGGCAACCCTGTTCGGGTTTGCCGCCTGGAGCTGGCTGCTGTCTCGCCATTCGGCGGCGACCGTCGCCCCGTTCACCCTTTTGGTGCCGGTCGCCGGAATTTCCTCTGGTGTGCTGATCCTTGGCGAGCCCATTTTCCTTGTCGATGTGATCGGCGGGGCGCTGGTGTTTCTGGGACTGGTGCTGACCGTCATCAAGCTGCGGCCAAAACAGATCGCCCTCAATCCCGGCGCTTGAATATCACGCGCAGCCACTCTGGTCCTTCCCATTAGGTCAAGTAGAGGGATTTTCCGAGCAATTTTCGCAAGTTAGCAATGAACATTGTGCAATTTTAATGGAGAAATCAGCCGTTTCCGCCCGTACAGGACCCGTTTTTGACGGCTTTCAGACCAAAGATGTAACCGCTGCCCTTTGACGAATGGGGAAAGCACGATTAGAAGTTTGGCGAGTTCTATGGCCGGAGCAACCGGCCCCGTCGCGCCCGACGTCCTCACGCGGGCCATATCGAGGCAATTCATGGCGCAACAGTTTCGACCGACCTCTCCGCATCTTTCCATCTGGCGCTTCACCCTCACCATGTCCCTGTCGATCCTGCACCGCATTCTCGGTGTCGGCCTCTATCTGGGCACGGTACTGTTCGTGCTCTGGCTGGGCGCGGCAGCTCTGGGACAGAGCCAGTTGGCCGCCGTACAGGGCTTTTTCGGCCACCCGATCATCCAGATCGGCCTGTTCCTTTATACATGGACGCTGTTCCACCACATGGCAGGCGGCATCAAGCACTTCATCTGGGATGTCGGAGCCGGGTTCGAGCGGACCGGCCGCGAAGCGATCACCTGGGCCACCCTTGTCTTTTCCGTCCTCGCCACGCTGCTGGTCTGGGCGCTGTTCGTTTGGTTCTGAGGGAGGCGGGCATCATGGCAACTCACACGGGTAACAAGGGTACGGGCACCTTCATCCGCCAGCGTGTCACCGGGGTCATCAATATCGTCCTCGTTGGTTTCCTGATCTGGCTGGTGGTCAGCCTTGCCGGTGCCGACCGGGCCCAGATGGTGGCGACCTTTTCCCATCCGCTGGTCTGGATTCCGGCGCTTGTGCTGATCGGCGCGGCCCTGGTGCATATGCGCATCGGCATGCACGAGATCATTCTCGACTATGTGCACGAGCCCCGGTTGCTCGCACTCTCGACCCTGCTCAATACGGTTTTCACCGTGGTGATCGGCATCATTGCCGCCATCTCGGTACTTGTCCTCGCCTTCGGAGGTTAGTTGGCTCATGGCTTCGGCTTACCAAATCATCGACCACGCCTATGATGTCGTGGTGGTCGGCGCCGGCGGCGCGGGGCTGCGCGCGGCGCTCGGCATGGCCGAGCAGGGGTTTTCCACCGCTTGCGTCACCAAGGTGTTCCCCACCCGCTCCCATACGGTCGCCGCACAGGGCGGAATTGCCGCTTCGCTGTCCAACATGGGCCCCGATAGCTGGCAGTGGCACATGTACGACACCGTCAAGGGGTCGGACTGGCTGGGCGATAACGACGCCATGGAATACCTGGCCCGCGAAGCGCCCCAGGCCGTCTATGAACTCGAACATTACGGCGTACCGTTCTCGCGCACCGAAGAGGGCAAGATTTATCAGCGCCCGTTTGGCGGGCACATGCAGAATTATGGCGATGGCCCCCCGGTGCAACGCACCTGCGCCGCCGCCGACCGCACCGGCCACGCCATCCTGCACACGCTCTATGGCCAGTCGCTGCGCCACAATGCTGAATTCTTCATCGAGTATTTCGCCCTCGATCTGCTGATGAGCGATGACGGCGTGTGCCAGGGCGTGATCGCCTGGAAGCTCGATGACGGCACCATCCACCGGTTCCGCGCCAAGATGGTGGTTCTGGCAACCGGCGGTTATGGCCGCACCTATTTCTCGGCCACCAGCGCCCACACCTGCACCGGCGACGGCAATGGCATGGCCGCCCGCGCCGGCCTGCCGCTCCAGGACATGGAATTCGTCCAGTTCCACCCCACCGGCATCTACGGCTCGGGCTGCCTGATCACCGAAGGCGCGCGCGGCGAAGGCGGCTATCTGGTCAACTCCGAGGGTGAGCGCTTCATGGAGCGTTACGCACCCAACGCCAAGGACCTTGCCAGTCGCGACGTGGTCAGCCGCTGCATGACCCTCGAAATCCGGGAAGGCCGCGGCGTGGGTCCCAAGAAGGACCACATCTTCCTCCATCTCGACCACCTCGATCCGGCGGTCCTGCATGAGCGTCTGCCGGGTATTTCGGAATCGGCCAAGATTTTCGCTGGTGTCGATCTCACCCGCGACCCGATTCCGGTGATCCCTACCGTCCACTACAATATGGGCGGCATCCCCACCAATTATCACGGCGAAGCCATCGACCCGCGCAATGGCGGACCGGACGCGACGATCCCCGGTCTGATGGCTGTGGGCGAAGCGGGCTGTGCGTCGGTCCACGGAGCCAACCGGCTCGGGTCCAACTCGCTGATCGACCTCGTGGTTTTTGGCCGCGCCGCAGCCATTCGGGCTGGCGAAGTCATCGACCGCAACGCCCCGATCCCGGAGGTCAACAAGGCCGCCGAAGACAAGATCATGGCCCGGTTCGACCGGCTGCGGAACGCCAATGGCGCTATCCCGACGGCGAAACTGCGGGACAAGATGCAACGCGCCATGCAGGAAGACGCCGCCGTGTTCCGCACCCAGGACACCCTTGAAGAAGGCTGTCGCCGGATCAGCGCCCTGTGGGGCGAGATGGCGGACCTCAAGGTCACCGACCGCTCGTTGATCTGGAATTCCGATCTGGTCGAGACGCTGGAATTGGAAAACCTGATGGTCAACGCCATCACCACGGTCTATTCGGCGGAAAACCGCAAGGAAAGCCGTGGCGCACACGCTCGCGAGGATTTCACCGAGCGCGACGACGTCAACTGGCGCAAACACACCCTGAGCCGGGTCGACGAGGCAGGCACTGTCACCCTCGACTATCGCCCCGTGCACACTGAACCGCTGACCGACGGCATCGATCTGGACAAGATCGCGCCCAAGGCGCGCGTTTACTAAGGAGAGGCGGGAACATGGCTGAACTGATCCTCGACAAGCGCTCCCGTCCCAAAAAGGGCAAGGTATGGCCGAAGCCCGAAGGGGCGACGCGCCTGCGCGAATACCACGTCTATCGCTACGATCCCGACACCCAAGAGAACCCGCGCATCGACACCTATTTCGTCGATCTCGACGATTGCGGCCCGATGGTGCTCGACGCCCTGTTGTGGATCAAGAACAACATCGACCCCACGCTGACCTTGCGCCGGTCGTGCCGCGAGGGCATTTGCGGCTCGTGCTCGATGAATATCGACGGCGCCAATACGCTCGCCTGTACGCGCGGCATGGACGAGGTGTCCTCAGGTCCGGTCAAGGTCTATCCCCTGCCGCACATGCCGGTGGTCAAGGACCTGGTCCCCGACCTCTCGACCTTTTACGAGCAGCACAAGTCGATCCAGCCCTGGTTGGAGACCAAGTCTCCGACCCCCGACACCGAATGGCTGCAAAGCCGCGAAGACCGCGCCAAGCTCGATGGCCTCTATGAGTGCATCCTGTGCGCCTGCTGCTCGACCTCGTGCCCATCCTATTGGTGGAACGGCGAAAAATATCTGGGTCCAGCGGTGCTGTTGCAGGCTTATCGCTGGCTGATCGACAGCCGCGATGAGGCCACCAGCGAACGTCTCGATAATCTCGAAGATCCGTTCAAGCTCTATCGCTGCCACACCATCATGAACTGCACCAAGGTGTGCCCCAAAGGTTTGAACCCGGCCAAGGCGATCGCCGAAATCAAGAAGATGATGGTGGAGCGCAAGGCGGCCTGACCCGCAAGCGCTCCTGCAACAAGGAAACGCTTCGGACGTTTAAGGGGTGCGTGCTATGATGCGCGCACCCCTTTTTGTCGGAGCAGCGCCATGAGCGATTATGAGCCCATCGTCTATGTGGAACGGGAATCGGTGGCGCGCCTGATGGTCGCCGCCTTGCGGGCCCATGGGTTTTCGCCGCGTGAAATCACCGATGGCGGCTTGCCGGGGATCAATTCCGGCCTCACCGGCAAGGGCCTTGCCATTTCGGTCCCGACCAGCGAGGCAAGCGATGCCCGCCCGCTGGCCGAGGCTCTGCTTGAGGACATGCGCAAGGCCTGAACACAAGCCGATGGTTTTATTCCGCGGCTGGCCGTGTCAGCCCGGCCCCGAACCGGCCTTCGATATAGTCCGCAACCATTTGCTTGAACTGGTCGGCAACGTCTTCGCCCCGCAGCGTCGTCACCTTCTTGCCCTCGATGAACACCGGCGCTGCCGGAGCCTCACCGGTGCCGGGCAGCGATATGCCGATATCGGCGTGCTTGGATTCGCCGGGTCCGTTGACGATGCACCCCATCACCGCCACCGACAGCCCCTCCACGCCGGGGTATTTCTCGCGCCACTCGGGCATCGAGGACGACAAATGGTCCTGAATGTCCTTGGCAAGGGTCTGGAACGTCGTCGATGTCGTGCGGCCGCATCCCGGACACGCGGCAACCACCGGCACGAATTGCCGGAACCCCATGGTCTGCAACAATTCCTGCGCGACCTTGACCTCCAGCGTCCGGTCTCCACCCGGTTCCGGGGTCAGGGAAATGCGGATCGTATCGCCGATGCCCTGCTGCAATAAAATGCCCATCGCCGCCGACGAGGCCACGATCCCCTTTGAGCCCATGCCCGCCTCGGTCAGGCCCAGGTGCAGGGCATAGTCGCACCGCGCCGCCAGGTCCTGATACACCGCAATCAACTGCTGCACGTCGGACACCTTGGTGGAGAGGATGATCCGATCGCGCCCCATCCCCAATTCCTCGGCCCGCTCCGCCGAGAGCAGCGCGGAGCGGATGATCGCTTCGCGCTGGACATGCGCCGCGCTCCACGGTGCCTCGCGCGCCGCGTTCTCGTCCATGAGCGCCGTCAGCAACTCCTGGTCGAGCGACCCCCAGTTCACCCCGATCCTGACCGGCTTGCCATGCTGATTGGCGATGTCGATCATCTGGGAAAACTGCTTGTCGCGCTTGTCCTTGAACCCGACATTGCCCGGATTGATCCGGTATTTGGCCAGCGCCTCGGCACAGGCCGGATGGTCCGACAGCAGCTTGTGGCCGATATAGTGGAAATCGCCCACCAGCGGCACATCGACCCCCAGAACCGCCAGCCGGTCACGAATGATGGGCACCGCTGCGGCGGCCTCATCGCGATCGACGGTGATGCGCACGATCTCCGATCCGGCCCGGGCCAGCGCCATCACCTGCCGCACCGTCGCATTGATATCGGCGGTATCGGTATTGGTCATGGACTGGACAACGACCGGCGCGCCGCCGCCCACTATCACCCCGCCGACATCGACACCGACAGTTCTGTTGCGTTGCGCGGGACCTGCCATCACGGAACCTTTTTCAGCCTTGTTTGCGGATCGAGGGCGCGCTGTGGCGCATCTGGCCGCTTCTGCCCCCACACATAAGCCCAGCACCTGATCAGCGCAATGTTGCACCGGTGTGACCTTGTGGCCTTGAACCGCGCCCGCGCCTTCCTATTTATCTGCCATGATGAAAAGCTTCGCTTCCCTCCTGCTGCCTCGCTTCCTGCGGTTTCGCAAGGAGGCGCTCCTGCTTTGGAAAGCCTTCTGGGCGCCGAGCACCCCGCTCTATCTCAAGGCCGCGACCCTTCTGGCCGCGTTCTATCTCATCTGGCCGATGGATCTTCTGCCCGACATCATCCCGTTTCTGGGGCTGGTGGACGATATCATCCTCATCCCCCTCATCGTGAGCTGGATTGTCTCGCGGCTGCCGGTGCCTGCGCCAGCGGCCGCCCCCAAGGATGGCCCCATTATCGATGGCACCGCCCGCCGCCGGTAGAAACCTGATCTGATACAATCAGATCAGGAGCTCCAGCCGGAACCTTTTCAGCCCAAAATCCTTTACGGCCATAGCAGCATAAAGGATTTCTGAAATGGGCCTTTCGACGATTCTGATTATTATCCTGATCCTGCTCCTCATCGGGGCGCTGCCCACATGGGGCTATTCGCGAGCCTGGGGCTATGGTCCGACCGGGATTCTGGGCGTCATTCTGGTGATCATCATCATCCTGATGCTGATGCGGGTCATCTGAACGCCGAACCGGTCCGCAATACACTCGCGAACCGGCATAATTACATCCGTATTTGCGGGCGGCCTTGCCGCCCGCTGGCTTATTCGAGCCGGACCAGCAGGTCCTTGGCGTCGATCTGGTCGCCTGGGCGCACCAGCACTTCGGCCACGACGCCCGCCGCCTCCGCATGCAGCGCGGTCTCCATCTTCATCGCCTCGATGGTCAGCAACACATCGCCCGCCGCCACCATCTGGCCGGTCTGCACCGCCAGCGATGAGATCACCCCCGGCATCGGCGCCCCGACCTGCCTCGCATCGTCAATGGCCGCCTTGGGCCGCACGACGATATCCCCGGCCCGCAGGCGATCGGGCACCGAGATGGTGCGCGGCTGGCCGTTGAGATCGAAGAATACCTTGACCCGGCCTTTTTCGTCGGTCTCCGAACGGCCCAGATACTGCACAACCAGCGTCTTGCCCTTTTCGAGCTCAACCATGATCTCGTCGGACGGAGCCAGGCCGTAGAAATACACCGGCGTCGGCAGCACCTCGGTCGGCCCGTAAAGATCCTGCGCCTTGCAGAACTCCGCAAACACCTTGGGATACATCAGGTACGACGCGAGACGATAATCGTCGATCCCGGCCCCGCATACCTCTTCGGCCTTCTTGCGCTCGGCTTCGAGATCAGCCGGTGCCAGGGAGGCGCCCGGACGCTCGGTCATCGCCTTGCGCCCCTTGAGCACCTTATGCTGCAACGCCTGCGGGAAGCCTCCATATGGCTGGCCCAGATCGCCGGCAAAGAACCCGACCACGGAATCGGGGAAGGCGATTTCCTTTTCGGGATTTTCCACATCGGCACGGGTTAGCCCCGAGGACACCATGGCCAGCGCCATATCGCCCACAACCTTGGAACTCGGCGTCACCTTGACGATATCGCCGAACATCTGGTTGACGTCCGCGTAGGTCTGGGCAACTTCGTGCCAGCGCGTTTCCAGCCCCATCGAGCGCGCCTGCTCCTTGAGGTTGGTGAACTGGCCGCCCGGCATTTCATGCAGATAGACTTCCGAAGCCCCGCCCTTAAGATCGCTCTCAAACGCCCGGTACTGGTTGCGCGCCGTCTCCCAGTAGAAGGAGATATCGCGGATTGCCCGCATATCGAGCCCCGAGGCCCGCTCGCCATCGGCCAGCGCCGCCACCAGCGATCCCAGCGTCGGCTGGCTGGTCGTGCCAGAAAGGGCATCCATCGCCGCATCCACCGCATCGACCCCGGCATCGCACGCCGCCAGCACCGTGGCCGCCGCCACTCCCGACGTATCGTGAGTGTGAAAATGAATCGGCAGGCCGACTTCTTCCTTAAGGGTTGAAATCAGCTTCCTGGCCGCAGCGGGCTTGAGCAGCCCGGCCATGTCCTTGAGCCCGAGCACATGCGCGCCTGCCGCTTCGAGCTCGCGGGCCAGCGCCACATAATATTTGAGGTCATACTTGGCCCGGTCCGGATCGAGAATATCGCCGGTATAACAGATCGCGCCTTCGCAGACCTTGCCTGCCTCGTTGACCGCATCCATGGCGACCCGCATGTTCTCGACCCAGTTGAGGCTGTCGAACACGCGGAAGATATCGATGCCGCCTTCGGCTGCCTTGGCCACGAAGAACTGCACCACATTGTCGGGATAGGACGTGTAGCCGACCCCGTTCGCACCGCGCAGCAGCATCTGGGTGAGGATATTGGGCGCGCCCTCGCGGATTTTCGCCAGCCGCTCCCACGGGTCCTCGTTGAGGAACCGCATCGCCACGTCGAACGTCGCCCCGCCCCAGCATTCGAGCGAGAACAGATTGGGCAGACCCCGGCTGTAGGCAGCCGCGATCTTGCCCATCTCGAATGTGCGCATCCGCGTTGCCAGCAGGCTCTGATGCCCGTCACGCATAGTGGTGTCGGTAAACAGCACCCGCGTCTGCGCCTTCATCCAGTTGGCCAGCCCCGCCGCGCCCTCACGGTCGAGCACCTGCCGGCTGCCGTCGATAGCCGCATCCTCGGGATAGTCCGGCACCTGTGGTGCCGCCGCATTGGCGGGCGGGCGCGGACGGTCGCGCACTTCGGGATGCCCGTTGACGGTCACATCGGCGATATAGGTCAAAAGCTTGGTCGCGCGGTCCTTGCGCTTGGGAATATCGAACAGCTCGGGCGTTTCGTCGATAAAGCGCGTCGTATAGGAGTTGTCGCGGAATTTGGGGTGGGTGATGACGTTCTCAAGGAACGCCAGATTGGTCGACACCCCGCGAATACGAAACTCGCGCAGCGCGCGATCCATCCGCGCAATCGCCTCGTCCGCCGTCGGCGCCCAGCACGTCACCTTTTCCAGCAACGGATCATAATAGCGGGTGATCACAGCGCCCGAATAGGCGGTGCCGCCATCGAGCCGCACCCCGAACCCGGTCGCGCCGCGATAGGCAGTGATCCGGCCATAGTCGGGGATGAAGTTTTCCTCCGGGTCCTCGGTGGTGACCCGGCATTGCAGCGCATGGCCATTGAGCCGGATGTCCTTTTGCGCCGGCACCCCCGATTCCGGGGTGCCGATCACCGCGCCGTCCATCACCCTGATCTGGGCCTTGACGATATCGATGCCCGTCACCTCTTCGGTGACCGTATGCTCGACCTGAATGCGCGGATTGACTTCGATGAAGTAGAATTCCCCGGTGGCGACATCGAGCAGGAATTCCACCGTCCCCGCGCAGCGGTAATTGGCGGCGCGGCCCAGCTTGAGCGCCGCCTGGGTCAGCCCCGCCCGTGTCTCTTCGCCCATATACGGAGCCGGGGCCCACTCGACCACCTTCTGATTGCGCCGCTGTACCGAGCAGTCGCGCTCGTAAAGATGCACAAGATTGCCGTGATCGTCACCAATCAGTTGCACTTCCACGTGCCGCGCCTTTTCGACCAGCTTTTCGAGATACATCTCGTCCTTGCCAAACGCCGCTTTGGCCTCGCGCCGGCCTTCTGACACCTCGGTCCGCAACTGCTTGGGGTCGGTGATGCGCCGCATGCCGCGCCCGCCGCCGCCCCAGCTTGCCTTGAGCATCAGCGGATAGCCGATCTCGGCGGCCATCTTTTCCACCTGGTCGAGGTCGTCGGGCAAAGGCTCCGTCGCTGGAACCACCGGCACCCCGGCCTCGATCGCCAGATTGCGGGCCGCGATCTTGTTGCCCAGATCGCGCATAGTCTCTGCTCTGGGGCCAATGAAGATGATCCCCGCTTCCGCGCAGGCTTCTGCAAATTCGGGACTTTCGGCCAGAAGGCCATAGCCGGGATGGATGGCATCCGCTCCCGAAATCCGCGCCACGCGGATGTATTCGTCGATCTGGAGATAGGCTTCCACCGGGCCCTTGCCCTGCCCGATCAGATACGCCTCGTCGGCCTTGAACCGGTGCAGCGCGAGCCTGTCTTCCTCGGCGAACACCGCGACCGTTTTCAGGCCCAGTTCGTTTGCTGCCCGGAACACGCGGATCGCGATTTCCGACCGGTTGGCGACGAGAATCTTCTTGATGGCCATGGACGTGGACGCTCCCTGGTCTTGCCTGCCGAAACGCGGATCTGGCAGCGGTGGAAGGTGTATCCGCCCGCCGCAAGCACCCTGCGCGAGAAATGTAGTGTGAGCGTAGCGACGCTCTTCAGATCAGATCATTTCGAGGTTTTCGAAAACCCCGGAAAGGATCGGAAAGTCCGCTGTGTCGCGCCGTTTGAATCATCGACGGCGAACAGCGCCCGACCTGCACGACCGCCGTGGCGGTCACCGGGCTTACCCGGTTCACGCCAGCGGTTTATCCAGATGCGCGGCCAGATGGCTGATATCGTAGCCCGCCTGCCCGGCGGCTTCGATAATGGCCGTCGCGTCGGCCTCGCCGGCCTGGCTCAGCGCCCACAACGTGGTTGAGCGGGTCCCCGAGCGGCAAAAGCCGAGCACCGGCCCGGCACTTTCGTCCAGCGCCTTGCGGGTGGCGGCCACCAGTTCGGGCGACACGCCTTCACGGCCCATGGGTATCTCATAATAGCCCAGGCCCGCCGCCCGCGCCGCCGCACCGATTGCAGCGCTGTCGGGCTGATCCGGGGCTTCGCCATCGGGCCGGTTGTTGATGATCGCAACGAACCCCGCCGTCTTGATCGCTTCGATATCGGACGGGTCGATCTGTCCGGTAACGCTCACGCGGTCATTGATCTTTTTGATATCCAAATCCGGTCTCCCGATTGCGGGCTGTGCGACAAGCCGAAAATCGCCTCTGTGCGCAGTGGAGGCATTTTCATTCCGGCGCCCTTATAAGCGGGAAGCCCACCTGCGCGCAACATGACTATTGCGCGGCCAATTGGAGCGACTGCCTACGGCTCTTCCTCGTCCCCCGCAGGCACCGCGGTCTCGCCCGCCCAGGGGCGCCAGATAGCGCGTCCGGTGATCAGGAAATGTTGCGCCACCGCTTCAGGGCCCGCTTCATGTTCGGCCTGCCAGGCGAGCAGCCGGTTCATTTCCGCCAGCGGCATCGCGGCACGCGCGAAATAATCGGCGATATCGGGCACTTCGGTAAACACCCATTCGGCCACAGCGATCACCACCGTATCGGGCGCAAAGCCCGATCCCCCGAAGGGCACGCAATCGCGGATAGCCATGCACTGGGCGTTGCCCGGATCGAACGGGCCCATATCGAGCGGCACGAGGCCAAGCCGGTCGATCAACGCGTTGGGTTGCCAGTAGTACCCCAGCACCGGCGCGCGCCGCGCCACCGCATCAGCCAGGTATCCATCCATCGTAAACCGGTCGAAAGGCTCGACAATCTCGAACCGCGCATCAAGCCCCAGCCCCGCCGCCATATTGCGGTTGATGATCGCGCACGCCCATTCGGAAGGACACGAGAGCAGCCGCGCCCGCTCCTCCCCCTCGGCCACGAATACCCGCCAATGGTCCATGATGTCCGTGGCGCGCGTCAGCCCCGGATTGTTCGCGATCACATAGGCCGGGACAAACCAGGCCTCCAGCGGCCCGCCGGTAAAGCTGGGCGAGGCCGCCCGCGCGCTGCCTGCCTGCATGGCCCCGTTCCACACATCGGCCTGGCGCGAAACCCACAATTCCGGCGCCACCGCTGGCTGCTGGGTGGTGACCATCGACGACAACGTCGATTCGGGCTCGCCTGGCACCAGCCGGACGGAACACTCAAACTCCGTTTGCAGCAGCAACGCATGGATATGGGCGAGAATAGCCGCCGAAGGCCATCCCATCTCGGCGATGGCGATCTCCGACATGCCGCACACCGGGAGCGGATCGTCCGGGATTTCGGCGGCCATGACGGGCTCCGCCATACCGTCGGCGGGCGGTTCGGGCCCGTCCTCTGCGACCGCCTCCGGGCGCGCGCCGCCGGAGAGGTCGAGCACCTCGATCTGGGCCTGTGCCCCGGCGGGGACCATCGCCAGCGTGCCCGCCAGCACATATGCCGCCATCCTGCGCATCAGCGTCGCTCACCTTGTTGGGCCGGAGCTGGCAAACTGACAAAACCCCGCCCGTTAAGCAACCGGACACTCTGCCCGAATTGGCGCTGAAAGCTGATGACTCCTCAAACATTCTTATGCAATGGTACCCGCATCCGGGTCAGAGGAGTGGCCCGGATCCAGTTGGGCTGTCCGGACCGAAAAGACCGCAGGCGCGGCAGGGAAGGACCTGGCACGGAAACAACAGAGGGATATCATGCGTCACATCAAAAAATCTTTGACCCTAGCGGTCGCGGCAGGCGTTCTGACCGCCGCCTCCCCTGCTCTGTCGCAGGACGTCACCATCGGTTTTCTCGGCGGGTTGACCGGACCGATCGAAGCCATGGCCCCCGGCATTGTGGCCGGTGCCCAACTCGCTCTCGATCAGGTCAACGAGCAGGGCGGCATCCTCGATGGCGGCTCGATCAGAATGATCACCGTTGACTCCGCGTGCGACGCCACTGGCGGCGCCAACGCCGGCGACCGGCTCGTCAACACCGAAAACGTCACCGCCATCGTGGGCGGGCTGTGCACCGGCGAAACCATCGGCGCCGCCCAGTCCGCGGGCATTCCCGGCAATGTGGTGATGATCTCACCAGCCTCCACCGCCCCCTCGCTCACCACGCTGGACGATAATGACCTGGTGTTCCGCACCACCCCGTCCGACGCGTTCCAGGGCGTCAAGCTTGCCGAGTTGATGCTGTCCAAGGGCATCGACGATGTGGCGCTGACCTATGTGAACAACGACTATGGCGTTGGCTTTGCCGATGCGTTTGCCACGGCCTATGAAGCCGGCGGCGGCACCATCACCGCCAATCTCGCCCATGAGGACCTCAAGGCCGACTACCGCGCCGAACTGGGCAACCTCGCCTCCTCGGGCAGCGAAACGCTTGTCGTTCTCGCCTATGCCTCCTCTTCGGGCCAGACCATCATCCGTCAGGCGCTCGAATCGGGCAACTTCCTTACCTATGCGGGCGGCGACGGCATGGTCGGTGACAGCCTGTTCGCGGGCATCGACGCCTCCGCGCTTGATGGCATGATCGTCACCCGCGCCGGAGCCTTCGAAGGCGAATCGGCCAGTGTGTTTGCTGATCTGGCCACCGCCGCCGGCGTTGAGCCTGATGCGATTTATGCGCCCCAGGCCTATGACGCCGCGTTCCTTTTGGCCCTGGCCATCGAAAAGAACGGCAACAATGAGCGCGAAGGCCTCTCGGCCGCCCTGCGCGAAATCTCGACCGCTCCGGGTGAGATCATCCTGCCCGGCGAGTGGGAGAAGGCCCGCGAACTGATCGCGGCTGGCCAGGACATCAACTACGAAGGCGCTGGCGGCACCCTCGACTTTGACGCTGCCGGCGACATCGATGGCGTCATCGTCGAATTGCGCATCGAAGGCGGCCAGTACATCGAAGTCGGCGTCATCGAATAATCGCAGAAACCACTGATCCAAACACAAAGCCCGGGAGCGATCCCGGGCTTTTTCTTGTCTGTGCAAACGAATGGCACGGCCCGGCGCACCTTGCGCCACCGGCAACCGTTCAGTCCTTGCGCCCGATGAATTCGGGCAGCAGCCCCTTGGGCGCGAACCGCAGCGCGATGGTGACGATCAGCCCCATCACGAACACCCGCATCTGCACCGCGCGGCTCTCGATATCGGGAATGGCGCCCCAGCCCATATCGGAGGAAAATGCCGACAGGTTGAGGAACAGGGCCTGCGCCAGCGGCTCGGACAGCACCCACACGAAATAAATAAAAATACCCCCGAACAGCGCGCCGAAATTGTTGCCTGAGCCGCCCACGATCAGCATCACCCAGATGATGAAGGTGTGGTTGATTGGCTGGTAGCTCGACGGGTCGAAGATGCCGACGAACGACACCAGGATCGCCCCGCCGATCCCCATCAGCACTGAACCGAACACAAAGATTTCGAGCTGGCGCCCGGTCACGTCCTTGCCCATCGATCCGGCGGCGATGTAATTGTCGCGGATGGCCCGCATCATGCGGCCCCACGGCCCGCGATAGGCGCGGTGGATCAAAAACAACGCGACCAGCACCACGATCACCACCAGCGCCAGATAGCCTCCCCGCGCCAGGACAAAGCTGGCCGAAGGGCTGGCCCCGCCCGCCTGGAAGGCCTGCGGGTTGGGCACCGGCCAGGGAATGGGCGACACCGTCAACGTCCCCCGCGTCAGCCATTCGACGTTCTTGATCAGCGCCCGCAAAATTTCGGCAATCCCGATGGTAGCGATGGCCAGATAGTCGGCCCGCAGCCCCAGGCTCACCTTGCCCACCAGATAGCCCACCAGCCCGGCCAGCACACCCCCGAAGGCCCAGCCCAGCAGCACCGGGAGCCCCAGCCCGCCAACCCAGCCCGCCGTCGAGGTGATATAATTGGCAGCCGGGTCCATCTGGCTGCGAAAGATCACATAGGCAATGAACCACGCGACAACGATCACCGTCCCGCGCGCCTTGCCGGTGATCCCGAAGCGCTGCACCCGGTGCGCGAAAAAGATCAACACGCCCCCGATGGCCGCGGCCAGAAGCGTACGCCCCAGGTAAAGCGGGCCTTCCGAGGTCCAGAACCCCATATTGACCGGATAGGAAATGAAGGTGACGGCAAAGCCCCCCACCATCAGCATGCCCAGAATGCCGAAATTGAACAGCCCGCCAAAGCCCCATTGGATATTGAGGCCCATGGCGATCAGCGCAAAGGCAAAGGCTTCGACCAGGAGGCGCACCGTGAACGGTGTGCCCATCATCACCCCAACCCCGACTATGAGCGCGATCAGCGCCGCAAACACCGCGATATAGCGCATGGTCATGTCGAGGCTCCCTTGAAGATACCTGTCGGCCGCACCAGCAGCACCACGACAAGAATGAGGAACGCCACGGTCAGCTTGTATTCCGACTGCACGAGGGTGAGCGAATTGGGAATATCGAACCACAACACGTCTCGGAACGGGCGCAACACCACCGACCAGTTGAACACAGCCAGCGTTTCGGCAAACCCGAGCACGAACCCGCCGGCGATGGCGCCATAGGCATGGCCCAGCCCGCCCAGAATGGCGGCGGCAAAAATCGGCAGCACGATGTTGAACGCCAAATCGGGCTTCAGCGCCACGTCGAGCGCCAGCATGGTGCCGGCAAGACAGGCCAGCGCCCCGGCGATGATCCAGGTCACCCGCACCACCAGCCTCGTGTTGATGCCCGAAACCTTGGCCAGATCGGGGTTGTCCGCCATGGCGCGCATCCCCTTGCCCAGCCGCGAACGGGTGAGGAAGTAGTGCAGCGCGATCACCGCCACCACCGTCGAGATGACCAGCAGCAATTGCGGTTCGGAAAACGCGATAGGCCGGGTCGCCCCTTCGATCGGCACATCGATGCGGATCAGTTTTTTTGGCTCGGAATCAAAGAACGAATAGGTGCCGACGCCAAAAAACAGCCGGATCAACCCCTGGATCATCATGGTGACCCCGATCGAGGCGATCAGCAGGGTCACGGGCTTGGCCCCGCGCACCCGCAAGGGTGCATAAAACGCCCGATCGATGCCGAGCGCGAACCCGGCGGCGATCACCATGGCAAAGGGCAAAACGATAAACCCCATGGGCAGCGGAAAGGCGATCCCCGCCGCGGCCAGAAGGCTGGCCAGCACAAGGGCAATGAACCCGCCCATGGTCATCATATCGCCATGGGCGAAATGGGCGAAGCGCAGGATGCCGAAAATCAGCGTCACCCCCACCGCGCCCAAGGCATAGACCGAACCCAGCACCACCCCGCCGATGATCGCCTGGTTGAAAAAAAAGATGAGGTCGTTCATCGCGACTCTTTTCCCTTATCGCACGATCTCGCCGCAAAGCCGGTGTCCTCCCGTTGCGGCTGCATCGCGCTATCCCCCAAGAAAGCTCTTGGCCACATCCGGATCGTCGAGCAATTCCTGCCCCGTCCCGGTGAACCGGTTCTGTCCGTTGGTCAAAACGAACCCCTTCGTTGCGAAGGCGAGCGCCTGACGCGCATTCTGCTCGACCATCAGGATGCCCACGCCTGAGGCGTTGATCCTGACCACCTGCTCGAAGATTTCCATCATATAGCGTGGCGACAGCCCCGCCGAAGGCTCGTCGAGCATCAGCAGCTTGGGCTTGCTCATCAGCGCCCGCCCCATCGCCACCATCTGGCGCTGGCCGCCCGACAACTCCCCCGCTGGCTGGCGCCGCTTGGCCTTGAGGTCGGGAAACATCTCATAGATTTCGTCGAGCGTATCCGAAATGTCGTCCCGCCGCACGAACGCGCCCATTTCCAGGTTTTCGTGCACGCTCATCGAGGTAAAGACATTGTGCTCCTGGGGCACAAAGCTCAGCCCCATGGGCACGAGCCGGTCCGCCTCGAAATTGGTGATGTCCTGGCCGCCAAAGGTCACGGTTCCCTCGGTCACCGTGAGCAGCCCGAAGATCGCCTTGAGCGTCGTTGATTTCCCCGCCCCGTTGGGGCCGACGATCACGCCGATATCGCTCGCCTCGATGGCGATATTGACCCCATTGAGGATCGGCGCGCCGCCATATCCGGCCTGGAGGTCCCGCAATTCGATCAGACTCATTGGGCAGCCTCCACCGGGCCACCGAAATAGGCCTCGACGATCATCGGATTGGCGCGCAACTCTTCCATGGTGCCCTTGGCGATCACCTCGCCCTGCGCCATCACGATCACCGGGTCGCACAGGCGCGCGATCAGGTCCATGTCGTGTTCGATCACAAAGAAGGTGTAGCCCAGTTCCTTGTTCATGCGTTCGATATTGGCGGCCAGATCATTGAGCAGCGTCTTGTTGACCCCGGCGGCCACTTCATCGAGCAGAACCACCTTGGCGTCGACCATCATCGTACGGCCCAGTTCGAGCAGCTTTTTCTGCCCCCCCGACAGATTGCCCGCCAATTCGTTCTTCACGTGCCCAAGCTTGAGGAAGTCGATGACCTCCAGCGCCTTCTGGCGCACTTCGGTCTCTCGCGCCGCCGCCTTGCCCGGCTGGAACCACAGCGTCGTGAGGCTTTCCCCCGGCTGATCACCCGGCACCATCATCAGGTTTTCCAGCGCCGTCATGTTGGAAAATTCATGGGCGATCTGGAAGGTCCGCAACATCCCCCGCCCGAACAGTTCATGCGGCCGCAGCCCGGCCGTATCCTGTCCGTCAAAGATGATGGTCCCGCCGCTTGGCGCGAAATTTCCAGCGACCATATTGAACAGAGTTGTCTTGCCCGCCCCGTTTGGTCCAATCAGCCCTGTGATCGACCCCCGCTCGACTTCGAGCGAGCAATTGGAGACGGCCAAAAGCCCGCCAAAACGTTTGCTAACGTTGCGGACCTCGATTACCGCGTCAAACGCCACGCTTCTCCCTACCCCCTCATTATTCCGGTGGTCCACCTCCACCGTCCCCCAAACCGCCGCATCTGTTCATATGCCCGGGTTTGGGTCAACTCACAGCACGGCCAGAACCGCATCGGCGGTGGACTTGTTACACGCGAACAAGATGTCATAGAGCGTTGCCAGCCGGGTCAACGCCTTGACGTCCACATCATGGGGCATGGAGGACATCGGGTCGATAAAAAAAATCAGGGCATCGAGCCGGCCTTCGGCGATCATCGCCCCCAATTGCGCATCGCCGCCGAGCGGCCCGCTGCGCAGCGCGGTGACCGCCAGCCCGGTCTGCTGGGCCACCCGGCCAGCGGTCGTCCCGGTGCCGACCAGGTCGAACATGCCCAGCCGCTCCTTATGCGCCAGGGCGAAGGCGACCATTTCGTCTTTTTTTTCATCATGGGCCACAAGCCCGATCGTCTTTTTTGCCATGCGGTCCGCCCGTGATGGAGTGCGTTCGTCAAACCTCTTTCATGCCTGCGCAATTCCGGCTTGCCAAGCGCTGTTGCAAAATCACGTGCTGTTGCAAAAACAAAAGGGACGCCCGCCGGACGCCCCCCTTAAAAATCCTCGCAAGCCGCCGCGCTGTTCAGGTCAGCGTGCCGATCACCGCCTCGATGCGCTTTTTCATGGTGCCCGCATCATAGGGTTTGATGATGTAATTATTGACGCCGCATTCGATGGCCTCTTTTACCTGCTCCTTGTCCGAGCGCCCCGTGGCCATGATGAACGGCATCGACTGGGTGCGCGGATGCTTGCGGATCACCTTGAGCAGAGTCAGCCCGTCCACATCGTCCATGTTCCAGTCCGATATGATCAGATCAACATTGGTCTTTTCGAGCTTGGTCAGCGCATCTCGGCCCGATTTCGCCTCGATGATGTCCTTGAACCCAAGTTGGGTCAGAATGTATTTGCAGATGCCCCGCATGGACTGCTGGTCATCGACGATCAGAACGCTGACGGCACTGGCCTTTGGCATGGGGTCAAGAACTCACAGATTGGGTCTACGGGCGATGGTCCGGCCTGCCCGAAAGCAAGAGGGAATCCGCGCCGACGGGCTGTCCTGCCGGATCTGTCCGCCAGTACCGGGACGCGGGGGGATGACTGCGCTTGAGCCTAGAGGCCAACCGTTACCATTCCCTCAAGATCATGCCGCGCTCTTGAGCTTACCCAGCGCAGCAATCAGGCGTCCGGCGATGCGCTCCACCGGTGCCTCTTCCATCACCGCGCCCATTTCGAACGCCGCCCTTGGCATGCCATAGATCAGCGCCGAGCCGCGCGCCTGCCCGATGGTAAACGCGCCTGCGTCCCGCATGGCCTTGAGCCCCACCGCCCCGTCGCGCCCCATCCCGGTCAGAATTGCCCCGACGCCCATCCGGCCCGCTACCCGCGCCACCGACCCGAACAGCGCATCGACGCTGGGCCTGTGCCCCGAAATTGCCTCGTCCTGGGCGACGCGACACTTCATCTGCCCGGAGCTTTTTTCCACCCGCAAATGATAATCCCCCGGGGCGATATAGGCCGTCCCTTGCTCAAGCGGCATCCGGTCTTCGGCCTCGATGACCTTGAGCGGCACCAGATCGTTCAACCGTGCGGCAAACCGGGTGGTAAATCCCTTCGGCATATGCTGGGCGATCACCACCGGCGGGCAGTCCGGGGGAATCGCCGCCAGCACCTGCCGTATCGCTTCAACACCCCCCGTTGAGGCCCCGATCGCCACCAGCGCGCCATCGGGAGCCGCCGCTGTCTTGAGCGGCAGGTCCGGCGGCGGCGCACGATGGGCGTGCGCCATCACATCGCTCTGGGCCGCCAGCCGCACCTTTTCGCGCAGCGTCGCCCCAAACCCGTCCAGACCGCCCGGTGCGTCATGAGCCGGTTTGGCGACGAAATCCACCGCCCCCAGCTCCAGCGCCAGCATGGTTTCCGAGGCGCCTTTGGTGGTCAGCGTCGAAACCATCACCACCGGCATCGGGCGCAGCCGCATGATCTTTTGCAAAAAGGCCAGCCCGTTCATGTTGGGCATCTCGATATCGAGGGTGACCACATCGGGATTGAGCGCCTTGATCTTCTCGCGCGCTTCGAGCGGGTCGTGCGCGGTGCCGACAACGGTTATGTCGCCATCCTGAACCAGCATCTTGCTCAACACATCCCGGATCAGGGCGGAATCGTCGACAACCAGAACCGTAATGGCCTTCATGCTGCATCCTTCTGGGCAGGGTTGGTCTTGAGCTGATAGATGGTCTTGCCGACGAGGCGATACCCCTCGCTGACCGCCTGAAGATTTTCCGAGTGACCGATATAGAGGAACCCGTCCGGGGCCAGCATGGTGCCGAGCCGGTCGAACAGCCGGCCCTGGGTCGGCTTGTCGAAATAGATGGCAACGTTGCGGCACAAGATGGCATCGAATGGCCCTTTCATCGGCCATTCCCCGATCAGGTTGAGCATCCGGAACGCCACCAGGTCGCGCGCGGCTTCGGGAACGACCACCTCCCCCACCGCAGAGCGATCAAACAGCTTCGCCCGCTGGGCCGACAGCCCGCTGACCTCGCTGGCCGGATACATCCCCGTCTGCGCCTTGGCCAGCACATTGGTGTCGATATCGGTGGCCAGGATGCGAAAATCCCAGCGTCTGAGGTCGGGAAACGCGGCCAGAAGCGACATCGCAACGGTATAGGGCTCCTGCCCGGTCGAGCACCCCGCCGACCAGATGCGCAGCCTTGGCCTGCCGCCGCGTCCATACCGGAGCGGCCGCGCCACCAGCCCCGCAACGAAACTCTCCAGATGATCGAAATGGTGATCTTCGCGGAAGAACCGCGTGAGATTGGTGGTCAGTGCGTTGACGAAGTCCTGTTCATCCTCCGCACGGGCCCCGGCTTCGAGGTGATCGATATAGGCGCTGAACCCGGAGAGACGCAGCGCCCGCACGATCTTGGTCAGCCGCGAGACGACTAGGGTACGCTTGGCATCGGAAAGCGAAATCCCCGCGATCCGATAAACTCGTTCACGAATACGCTCGAAGTCGCGGTCGGTGAGCACAAATTCGCTGCTCCCCCTATGGTCCCGCACACTCTCATCCTGCATAGACACCTGCCTTTTGTGCCGATCGGTCTTCGAGGCCGGTCGCCAGCGCCTCGGCCTGCTCCACTGCCTGCGCCGCAATGGTCTCCACATCCGAGCCCAGCGCCGCCATCGCCTGCCCTCCCTCGGTGAGACTGGCTTGCGCCTGGGCACTGTCGGCGCTCAGATCGAGCAGATCGGCGGACATCGCCCCGATCGCCTCCACCAGCGCCGCCGCTTCCGAGGCCCCACCTTCCGCGTCCACCAGCCCGGCCTTGACCAGCGCGCGAATATCTTTTGACGTCCGCGCGCTCACCTGC
The DNA here is from genome assembly GCF_035555455.1 of Pelagibacterium sp. Classification (GTDB taxonomy): domain Bacteria; phylum Pseudomonadota; class Alphaproteobacteria; order Rhizobiales; family Devosiaceae; genus Pelagibacterium. The sequence continues at coordinate 30,692 of NZ_DATMGM010000061.1, forward strand.
GCCAGTTCGCGCACCTCGCTTGCCACCACCGCGAATCCGGCCCCGCTGTCCCCGGCCCGCGCCGCCTCGACCGCAGCGTTGAGCGCCAGAAGATTGGTGCGGAACGCCGTTTCCTCGATACCGGCGACCAGACCGTCGATCCGCGCGACCATCTGGTTGACCGCGCTCACCCGTGTCTTGGCCTGCTCGGCTGAAAGTTTTGCCTGCTCGATGCCGGTGCGCACCCCATCGGCGCGGCCAACCGTGCGTCCAATCAGGGCCTGGCCCGTTTCAATCCCGCCCTGCGCGGCTTCAATCCGGCTGCGCGCCGCCGCCGCCGTCGCGGTCAGCGAATGGGCGACGCCCCGGCACTTTTCGACCAGCGCCCCCACCTGTTCGAGCCGTTCCCGGCTGCGCCGGTGCCGCTCGCTCACCACCTGCCGCTCCAGATCGAGCGCGCTCAACTGCCGCGCCAGCGCATCGACCCGGGCCGAAATCCGGTCATTGCCCCCGTCCGCGTCCAACGCCTGCCCATCGGCGAGGGCATCGAGCCGCGCGGTCGCTGCATCGAGCCCGGCAAAGCCCAGATTGATCGCGTCGAGCTCGGGCGTGTCGCCAACATCCTCTGCCCCGATCCGATAGGCGGTATCTCCCCCGGCCAGCGCCTCGGCAATCCCGCTCAGCACCCGCTCCGGCACCGTGACCCCGGGCCGGACAAGTTCGATCAGCCAACGATCCTCGCCCACCGTGGACACCACCGCCTGATGGCGCTGATCCCCCAGCACAATTGCCTGGCGCGCCTCGCCAGCGGCAAGTCCTCTCGCGCCGATCACATCGACGCCCAGCAGCGCCACCGCCGTATCGGTCTCCGCACATTCGGGCGCCAACCGGGTCAGCCCCGCGCTCATCTTGACGATGTCCCCCGCGCCATCGACCAGCAAAGCGGGCCGCTCCAGCGCCTCGAAGGCCGTCACAAAACTCATGGTGCGTCCGAGCCGGGTGCACAAATTGGCGGTGATCGCCCGCATATGCTCGATTTCGCCGCTCTTGCCGATCGGCCCGCACCCCACCGCCTCTCCCAGTGCCGACAGCGCCTTGCGCTGGGCCCGCTCGCCCAGCCCCGCCACCACCATGCTGGTCCCGATGGCTGCGATCCACACGCCCCCCACCGCAAGCGGCCACCACCCTTCTGCCGAAAAGCTCGCAGCCAGCCAGATGCAGACGGCAACCGTTGCCGACCACAATGCGAGCAATACGGAAACAAGGCGGATGCGGGACAATGAACTGCCTGAAACGGATTTCGCGTCGCCCCACCCTAAGAGGCTATGGTTAACGCTTGGTGAGCGCCGGCCCTCAACGGTAAGGTCCAGGTAACAAACGCGCCGCTCCGATTCCTCTTAGAACAATTCGATTTCCGCCGCCGGTGGCTTGACCTGCCGGCTGGCGATCGCCAGTTCTTCGCGCATCAGGCGGGCATTGCCGGTGCTGTCGAGGCGCTTGATGAAAGCTCGTCCGGAATAGGGTTGGAACATCAGCCGGCGGGCGAACGTGCCGCCCAGGTCCTGGCTGAATACCGGGTACCCTTCGTCGCTGAGGAATTCGAGCACGAACGCGATGTTCTTAAGCCCGATATCATCCATTCCCGGATGGATGTTGCCCCCGCCGAACACCTTGAATTCAAGATTTTCCCTGCGCCCCGTGCCTTGGGTCAGCACCATGTTGATCAGCTGTTCCATGGCAAAGGCCCCATAGCGCGCCGTCTGTCCGAACCGGCCTCCGGCTGACCTGGTCGGCCCGGCCAGAAGAAAATGGTTCATGCCCCCGATCCGGGCCTGCCGATCGCGGATACACGCCGAAATGCACGAGCCCAACACTGTCGAAAACATCAGGTCCTGCCGCCCGGACACCAGGCAATCGCCCTGATGGACCGGCGTGACCACCCCAGCCGCGAATCGCTCAGCCATTGCTGTTGCCTGTCTGGGCATGGGCCATTTCCTGCAAATCCCGCGCCCAGCCGGTTCGGCGCGTTGGCGGGCTGGCCCTGCGGCCTTGGTTCAACATCCAGACGTACCGCCCTATTCGTTAGCCATTCGCTAACCGTTCCAGCAGAAGTGCTCCGCACCTGCGCGCGCGCAAACAACTTTTGATACCTTTTCCCTTAAGATCGGCCCCGAAGCGGTTCCAGAACATGTGGCTGCTCTGGATCGAGTTGGGGGAAACGTGCATGGGCCTGCACAAACTGGCCAGAGAGCTGGAAGAAACCGCACGCCAGACGGCACAAATGGTCGAAGGGATCACCGCCAGCCTGCAAACGCTGGGCGACCAGTCTCTCGACTGCGACTCGGCCCGCTCGACCGCCATCCGCCAGATCGTCATGGCGCTGCAAATGCAGGACCGCATCGAGCAGCGCTGCGCCGACATGGCCCGCGCCGCCCGGATGATGGCCGACCACCCCGAAGCCGCCAGCGGGTCCGCCGACGAAATATGGTCTTCGCTCACCCTCGATGAACTGCGCGACGATCAGCTTTCCGGCGTTGCCGCCCGCGCCCGCTCGGGCGAAATCGAATTTTTCTGATGTCCATCCGCTACCGACGCAAAAGCCCGCCAGCGGATGCGGGCGGGCCGGAAAGCGGGTGTCGAACGCGTTCAGGCGTCGGTTTTTGCCCCTGAGACCACCGCTTGCAAATCGATCAGCCCGACCATGCGGCTGTCATGGGTGACGATGCCGTTGAGCAACTCGGTATCGTTGGAATTGCCCTCGGGCACCGCGTGAATATCGTCGCGCGAAACGGTGAGGATATCGGAGACCGCATCGACGAGGATGCCGATCCACTTTTCCCCCACGCTCATCACCACCACAACGTGGTTCTTGGTGGGATTGGTCTGGCCATCCCCGAACCGCGCCCGCAGATCGAAGATCGGCACGATGGTGCCGCGCAGATTGATCACCCCGCGCACATATTCGCGGGTGTTGGGCAACGGCGTTGCCCCGTTCCAGGCGCGGATTTCCCGCACGGTGGTGATCTCCACCCCGTAAATCTGCTCGTCGATTGAAAACGCGATCAGCTGGAGCGTGTTCTGGCTGCTGCCTGCCGCCCCGTCAGCATAGTCGTCGCGAATACCAAACGCTTCCATTTCGTGACCTCACTCGAAATCAGCCCGGCGCAAGCGCCCGCACTTCGGCGCTCATGCCGCATTGCGATGGGCATTTCCCGGCTGCAAGCTTTGCACATCAACAATCAACGCAACGTTACCGTCGCCCAGGATGGTCCCCCCGGCGATGCCCTCGATCCGCTCGAAATTCTCTTCAAGCGATTTGATCACCACCTGCTGCTGCCCGATGATGTCATCGACCACCAGCGCGATCTTGCTGTCCCCTTCCGCCTCGCACAGCACCACGAAGCGGTTGTCCTCGGTTTCCGCAGGCACCATCGCGAAGCGCTGGGCCAGATCAACCACCTGCACATAGTCCCCGCGCACCTGCAGCACCTTGCCGCCCGAGGGCATATGCCCGAAATCGGCGCGCGAATTCTGGATGGTTTCGACGATGGACGACAGCGGAATCACATAGGGCGCGCCCGCGACCTTCACCAGCATCACATCGAGCACCGCCAGCGTCAGCGGCAGCCGCAGGGTCATCCGCGTGCCGCGACCGGCCCGGCTGCGCACATGCACCGAACCGCCGATCTTCTTGATGTTGGAGAGCACGACGTCCATGCCCACGCCGCGCCCGGAAATATCCGAGACTTCCGAGACGGTCGAAAACCCCGGCGCAAAGATCAGATTGTCGATCTGCTCGTCGGTCAGCTGCTGGTCGGGCCCGACCACCCCGCGATCGCGCGCCAGTTGCAGCACCCGTTCGCGATTGATCCCCTGCCCGTCATCTTCAACGACGATGATGATATTGCCGCCCGCCTGCTCCGCCGACAGTCGGATGGTGCCGGTTTCGGGCTTGCCGCTGGCGATGCGCGCCGCCACATCCTCGATGCCGTGATCGGCGGAATTGCGCACCATATGGGTGAGCGGATCGGACAGCTGTTCGATTACCGTCTTGTCGATCTCGGTATTTTCCCCGACCGTTTCGAGCCGGATTTTCTTACCGGTCCGGGTGGCCAGTTCGCGCACGAGGCGCGGCATGCGGGAAAACACCGATTTGACCGGCTGCGCCCGGATCGCCATCACCGCATCCTGCAATCCCCGTGTGGTCTGCGCCAGAACCTCGATGCCGCGCACCAGTTCCTGATAGCGGTCGCGGATCGCATCATCCATCTGCTGGGTGAGCATCGACTGGGTGATCACCAACTCGCCGACCATGTTGACCACGCGGTCCACCTTGTCGAGATCGACCCGGATCGACTGCATGCCCACCGCACGCCCCCCGCCGCTTTCGGCGGGCGCGACAGCAGAAGGCCCTGTCACATCCTTACTGGCCACTGGCGCAACCAGCGCCGGTTCAGCGATGATCTCGTCGGGTTCGCCACTGGCGATAAAGGTACGCTCGGCCTGCGCTTCCTCGGCCAGCAAGGCAAAGCTGGGAAATTCATCCGGCTCCAGGGTGCTCGCTACCGCCGCGCTCCGCTCAATGGTGATCGCGCAATCGCCGTCGACAAATTCGAACACTTCGCGGATCGCATCCTCGGTGACGGTTTCCGACGCCAATTCGATGATCCATGCGCAATAGACCCCGAACGGCTCGAATTCGGCCAGCGCCGGGATCGGTGCCAGCTCTGCCGTCACCGTCATGGTGCCCAGAAGCGCCAGTTCACGCAGCAGCAGCAGCGGGTCGTTGGCCCGTTCATAAAGCGTTGCAAACGGCGCAAACCGGATGGTCCACACGGTCTGCTCACTCGCACCCGTCGTCGGGTGCTCGTACTGATCCGCCTCAAGATTGACCATCACCGGTGTGAAATCGAGATCAAACTCGTCCATCAGCCCGTCATCGGCATCGGGCGCACCTGCGCCCGCCAATGCCTCGCCGCGGCACAGGGCATCGAACTGCGCCTTTTCCTCTGCGCCATAATCGGGAGCAAGCGGCTGTTCCTGGCGCGCCGCTTCGACGAAATCGGCAACGATATCGATGGCCCGGATGCACAGGACCACCACATCCTCGCTCAGTTCCACCTTGCCGTCGCGGACATAGTCGAGCAGCGTTTCAAAACTGTGGGCAAACCGGACCAGCGCGTCGAACCCGAAGGCGCCCCCGCCGCCCTTGATCGAATGGATGGCCCGAAACACTGCGTTGAGCCGGTCGCCATCCCGGTCTCCGTCCTGGATGGCCGCGAACTGCTCCTCCAGTTCGAGCAGCAATTCGGAACATTCGTCGAAATATGTGGCCTTGAATTCGTCCAGGTCACTCATTGTGCCAGCCGCCGCTCCCGTATTGCGCGTATGCCGAAATCGTCAGTGGACGACCTTGTTGATGACGGAAATAAGCTTTTCGGGATCGAAGGGCTTGACGATCCAGCCCGTCCCCCCCGCCGCCCGGCCCTGATCGCGCTTGTCCTGGCTGGTCTCGGTGGTGAGAATGAGAATAGGCAGGCTCTGGTGCCGCCCCGTCGCGCGCACCCTGCGGATGAACTCGATGCCGTCCATCACCGGCATGTTGATATCGGTGATCACCACGTCCACGTCCTCGCGGCCCAGCACATCGAGCCCGACTTGGCCATTCTCGGCCTGCAGAACCTCAAAGCCTGCATTGGTGAGAGTGTGATGCAACATGGCCAGGATGGTTCGTGAATCATCGACGGTCAGGACGCGCATGAACAGTCTAATCCTTGAGAATTTGTGCGAAGGCCGGGGCCAGCCCGAGCCTGTCGATTGCGGCGGTCACAACCGTGCTCGCCCTGGAAATTGCAAAGTCGAACCGGGCAATGCGGGCTGTCTCGGCGGCGCTGAGCAGCATGAACAGGGCATTGGTAGAAACCCGCTCCACGTCACGCGCATCCACCTCGACCGGACCGGCATTGAGCGCGCCGAGCAGGGTATCGCGAATGTCGTCGAGCGCATCGAGATCGACGATCCGCGGCAATGCCACCGACTGAACCTGCGCCTTCGCCATAGCCGGCCTCTCCCGCCCGTGTCAGAATTTGGCGCCAGTGTGTCCATCAAGCGTTTAAGAATTCCTAACCATAGCGTTTTCTCTCGCTGTTACAGGCATATGCGCCCCTCCAAACGCAAAAAGGGCAGCAGTCAAAAAGACCACTGCCCAACCATCAGGGGAGGATGGTTTTATTAGCCGCGATTGCTTGCAGGAACCGTGATCGGCTCAAGCGGCGCAACGATCTCTGCGCGACGGTCTTCGAACCACGGCGGCAGCATCAGCTTTTCGCCGAGGGTTTCCATCGGCTCGTCGGTCGCAAATCCGATGTCGCAGGTGGCGAATTCGGTGAGGATACCTCCGGGCGAACGGCAATAGACCGAATGGAAGTAGTTGCGGTCCTTCTGCTCGGACGAGTCGGTATAACCCAGGCCTTCGAGCCAATCCTTGAGCTGCTTCTGCGTATCGTCGTTTTCGACCTGGAACGCGACGTGGTGCACGGTGCCTTCACCGAAGGTCCAGCTACCCTGGGGCGTATCGGCGTCTTCACGCAGGATCACGGTCTTGCCCGGTCCGCCGCCATTGATCTCATACTGGTGGTAGATGCCTTCCTGGCCGGTCTTTTCAAACCCGAGGGCGTCGACCAGATAGGATTCCATGGACGGGATTTCGCGAACCGACATCACGACGTTGTTGAAACCCTTGACCGAATTGGCCTCGGAGATCTGATCCGTCGTCCAGCCCCGACGATTGTCGCGGTTGTCGCCGACCACTTCGTAGCCAAGCCCAACGGGATCTTCGAAGTAGATGCGATCCTTGCCGAACAGGCGCTTGACGCCCGAATTCTTGACGCCGTGGCGCTCCAGGTGCTGCGCCCAGAAATCCATGCTGTCTTCGGCGACGCTGTATGCGGTGACCGCAACCTGCCCGGTGCCGCGGCGGCCTTTGCGGCCGTCCTGGCGGTAGGGGAACGTCGTCATCACGGTGCCGATTTCGGCGTCCGCATTGGCGTAGTAGAGGTGATAGATCGGCACGCTACCGTCAAACAGCACTGTCTGCTTGATCATCCGCTGGCCCACGACCTGGGTGAGAAAGTCGATGTCCTCCTGAGCACCGCCCACGCAGGATGTGACGTGGTGGATGCCCTTAACGAGCTTATGTTCGTCGCGCATGTTATACCTTTTTCTCTGCCAGACGGCTGTGGGCCGTCGCTGCAATTGTCGCTTCCCAAACCTTCCGCCAACGATTGGAAGGCCCGTTTTCGTTTGGATCGAAAAAGACGGGCGGTCTTTTTGTCTCCATGAAAAACCTAGCGACTGAGACCCCGGTAAACCTGCATATTCCGTCTCGAAGTTCTGCACGAAACAATCGAGACGGAATTAGTCATTAAGTTATTGAAAAACAACGGATTTATAATGACGCCAACTGTCTTTCCGTCAGTCCTCGTCGACAGCGACCAGCCGCTTGCGGGTCGGGAAGAGCTGGATGTTGGTGGCCGATGAGAACATGCCCCACAGCCCCTTGGGGGCGAACAGCATCATGCCGATCGCCAATAGTCCCAGAAACATCAGGTACCACGGCCCAAAGGCGGAAAACGCCGATCTGAGCAGCACAAAAACAATCGCGCCGATGATCGGCCCCTCGATTGTGCCCAGCCCGCCGATAACGACGATGAAGATCACATAGGCCGTCCAGTCGATCACCGAAAACGCGGCATCGGGCGAGATGCGGGCCTGTTGCAGGAAATACAGGGCGCCGATCAAACCTGCACCGAACGCCGCGAAAACATAAACGATGAACTTGATGCGGTTGATATCGATGCCGACACTTTCCGCCGCGACCTCGCCGTCCTTGATGGCGCTCAGCGCAAGACCGAGGCGCGAACGCAAGATGAGATATGCAACGATGACGATCATCACCACCGCGGCCAGCGCGCCCCAATAGATGACGATCTCGCGTGCTGCAGCCGAGCGCACGCCGAACATTTCCGCCGCGAAATCGAGCCCGATCATGTTCGTGGTTGCATTGCGGGGCAGCGCCGTGCCGGTGCCGCCGCCCAGCGCGGGCCAGATGGCTGCCACCAGTCGGAATACCTCGGCCACCACCCAGGTCACCACAGCGAAATAGGCCCCTTGCAGCCGGAACACCACGAGGCCCACGGGAATCGACAACAGCGCCACAAACACCGCTGAAATCAGCACCGACAGCAGCGGATCGGCCCCCATCATGATGACGACATAGAACAGCCCATAGGCCCCCATGCCGACAAAGGCCTGCTGTCCGACCGAGATCAGGCCCGCATAGCCCGCCAGAAGGTTCCAGCACTGCGCCAGCCCGATCAAAAGCAGAATCAGGATCAGGTCCTGCAAGACAGCCCGCTCGACAAAGGCCGGCGCTGCGAACAGCAGCAGCACCACCAGCCCCATCACCGCCATGGCAATCTTTGAGGCCGGGGTATCGACGACCACGCGATACCGCCGCTTTGCTGGCGCGGCCGCCTCCACTCCGGAGGTGCCTGCTGCATTGGTATTGGTTGCCAAGGTGTTTGACTGTGAGCTCATGGCGTGTTCACGCACCCTATTGCTTGGGGAACAGGCCACGCGGCCTGAACAGGATGATCAACAAGAAGACGATGTGACCGGCAAGGATCTGGTACTGCGGATGGATCGCCGCGCCGACCGCCTGCGACACCCCCAGAATGATACCTCCGGCCAGCGTGCCCCACAGGCTGCCCAGCCCGCCGATCACCACCGCCTCAAAGGCGAACAGCAAGCGTGCCGGGCCTTGGGATGGATCGAAGTTGGAACGCGCGCCCATGAAAAAGGCAGCGACCGCGATCACGATGAAGGCCAGCCCCATGGCAATGGCGAACACCTTGTGCGGATTGATGCCGACGATCTGCGCATAGGTCCGGTTGTCCGATGTCGCCCGCAGCATGCGCCCCATCGCCGTCATGTAGAACAGCGCCGACATCCCCCCGATCACCGCGATGGCGGCAACGAAGGTGAGCAGCGGCATCACCCCGAAACTGATCCCGCCCAGCGAGATCGAAGCAGTCTCGATACCCCCGAGGCTCAGCCGGCGGCTATCGGCGGTAAACCCCTGCAACAACCCGTTCTGAATGATGATTTGCAACCCGAAGGTCACCAGCAGCGGCACCAGAAGGTTTTCCTCCACCGTGCGGTTGAGGATCACCCTTTGGATGGCCCAGCCCAGCGCGAACAGAAACGGCAGGGCAATCAGCATCGCAAAAAACGGCGGAATGACGAAGGCCGAAGCCAGCGCCAGAATGACATAGGCTGCCAGAACGATGAAATCGCCATGCGCGAGGTTGACCAGCCGCATGACCCCGAAAATCAGGGAAAGTCCGGCTGCGTACAGCGCGTATAGTCCGCCCAGAAGCACGCCCTGGATGATCGTATTGGTTAACGACATGGCCGCTCAAATCCCAAAATATGCTTCTTGAATCTGCTCACGTGTGAGCTCGGACGGACGGCCTTCGAGACTGACCCGTCCTTCCATGAAACAGTAAACCCGGTCCGCAGCGTCGAGCGCGGCGTTGAGGTCCTGTTCCACGATCAGCACGGTGGTTCCGCGCCGCTTGATTTCGGTCACGGCGACATAGACGTCCTTGACGACTCCCGGAGCCAGCCCGAGGCTGATCTCGTCACACAACAGGATTTTCGGGTTGCTCATCAGCGCCCGGCCGATGGCCACCATCTGCTGCTGGCCGCCCGACAGGGTGGTCGAGGGCTGGTTGCGCCGTTCCTTGAGGATGGGAAACAGATCGTAGATGGCATCGAGCGTCCAGCCGCGATCCTCGCTCATCCCGTGAATGCCGACCAGCAGGTTTTCCTCGACCGAAAGCGAGGGAAACAGCCTGCGCCCTTCGGGCACCAGCGCCACCCCCTTGCGGACCATGTCGAATGCCGGGGTGCCGCCCACAGCGACCCCTTCGAGCCGAATCTGGTCGGGCTGCGAGGGGTTGAGGCCGCACAGGGCGTTGAGAAACGACGATTTCCCGGCCCCGTTCGAGCCGATGATCGCCACTGTCTCGCCTTCGTTGATGACCACGTCGACGCCGAACAGCGCCTGGAAGTCACCATAAAATACTTCAAGGTTGTGTGTTTCGAGCAGAGCGCTCATGACGCCGCCTCCTCAATGCCCAGATAGGACCGCCGCACCGCAGGATCGGCCATCACCGCCTGCGGCTCTCCCTCGGCGATCAGTTTGCCCCGCTCCAGAACGATCAGTCGCGAGACGACCGAGAGCAGCGCGTGCACGATATGCTCGATCCAGATGATGGTGATGCCCCTCTGGTGCAGCGTCCGGATCAGTTCGACCAGTTTCAGGCATTCCGCCTCGGTCAGCCCGCCAGCGATTTCATCCAGCAGCAACAGATCGGGGTTGGTGGCCAGCGCCCGCGCCAGTTCAAGGCGCTTGCGATCCAAAAGGGTCAGCTTGCCCGAAACCACATTGGCCTTGTCGGCCAGATCGGTCATTTCCAGAATGGCGAAGGTCTCTTCGACGCCCACGGCCTTGTCGGCAACGCCGAACTCCGCCGACACCATGAGGTTTTCAAACACCGTCAGAGTCTCGAAGGGCTGGGGGATCTGGAACGATCGCCCGATCCCGCCCCGGCACCGCTCGCGGACGCTCGACCGGGTGATCTCGTTGCCGCGAAACTCAACGATGCCTGCATCGGGCCGCAGCACGCCGGTGATCAGATTGAACAGCGAGCTTTTGCCGGCCCCGTTGGCGCCGATAATGCCCAGCGCCTCGCCCTGGCTCACCACCAGATCGACGCCATCCGCCGCGACCACCGCGCCGAACCGCTTTGAGACTGACTTCAGTTCGAGAAGCATCGGACTGGCTCCGGCATCATGATGGTTGTCCTTGAAGGCTGGTGCCCGGCGCGCGACCGAAAAACGCGTCATCGAGCATGCCGCGCAACTGCTCGCCAACCAGCGGCTGCGGGTTCCAATAGGGGTTGGCGAGCATGATCTCGACGGCGCGGTCGAGATCGGCCTCCGCCATGCCCAGTTCCGCCAGTGTCAGCGGCGCTCCGGTCGTCTTGCTGAACTCCCAAAGCCCCGCGGCGGCGGTTGGCGATGCAAAAATGTCGGCGACCGGGGCCAGCTCCTCGGCCACGGCGCGCTCATTATAGGCGACGGCATGGGGCAGGATGACCGCGTGGGTTTCAGCGTGGGGCAGATCAAAACTTCCGCCCAGAACGTGACAAACCTTGTGGTGCAGCGCCATACCCACAGCGCCCAGCACCGTGCCACAGGCCCAGGCCCCATACAGCGCATCGGCTCGCGCTTCCAGATCATCTTCCCGCTTGATGATGGCCGGTAATGCGCGTGCCAGCGCTGCGATGCCTTCGCGCGCAATGATCGAGATGATGGGATTGCGATCCTGGGTATAGAGCCCTTCGACCGCATGGGCGATGGCATTGAGCCCGGACGTCACCGTCATTTTCGGCGGCAGCGAGACCGTGAGGTCCACGTCATAGATGATTACCTCCGGCAGCACCTTCAGGGAGCGCTGGGTGGTCTTGATGCCGTTTTCCGTCTGCCCGAGGATCGGGGTCGCCTCCGACCCGGCATAACTGGTGGGAATGACGATCTGGGGCAGATCGGTGCGCAGCGCGATAGCCTTGCCCAGCCCCACCGTCGAACCACCACCGAGGGAGACGACACAGTCGGCCCCCAGCGCCTCGACCTGGTGCAGCGCTGCTTCGGTCACATCCACGGGCGTGTGCATGACGGCACCGGCAAACAGGCCCACGGCCCGCGCGCCAAGCGCCTCGACCAGCTCGCGCCCGCTCTGCTCCTGCTGCGCAGTGGTCAGCACCAGCGCCCGGCCAAGATTCATCCGCGAGAGTTCATCCCCCACCTGACCGATCGTGCCGCTACCGAAAACAACACGCTGGGAAAGCGGTTGATAGACAAAGGGATACATCAAGTCCTCCGGACGCGTCTCACCCGCGCCTTGCTGGTTTCAAAGCTAGTGGCTGAGCATACCCCTCTCCTGCACGTTCTCGCAGGGGAAGCTGCACAAAACGATCTTTGAGGAAATGGCGACGGCTCCGCTCTCAGTCAGACGGCAAAAGCGGGCCCGGACACGCAGTGCGCGCCATCCGGGAACCCGCTTTTTTTCAGCCGAAGCTGAGCCTAATTCTGACAGGATTTGCGGTAGGCCGCAGGGGTGGTGTGAAACCGGCGCCGGAACAGGCGCGTGAGGTGTTCCTGGTGGGTGAAGCCGCATTCAAACGCCACCTCGGCCACCGAAATGCGGGTCTCGCGCAGCAGGGTCTGCGCCTTGTCCAGCCGCAAATTGACCAGATACTGATACGGCGGCACACCCATTTCGTTGCGGAACTGGCGGGCAAAATGGCTGGGGCTGCGATTGATCACGGCGGCGATGTCGTCGAGCCCGATCGAGCGGTCGAGATTGTCCTGCATATAGGCAATCGCTTCCTTGACGATGACACCCCCGATAGTGCTTGAGGAAAAGGGCGATGCCTGCCGCAGGCGTGCGTTGGAATAGTTGCGCACCAGCCGCGAGGCCACCGCCCGCGACAGGCAATCGACATAGAGCGCCGTGGCGTAATCCCCGTCTTCGAGGGCAAACATCACCGCACTGAGCAGGTTCTTCATCTGCACGTCGGATTCGACGAAATTGCCATCGATATCGATATTGGTCGGATCGCCCACCGCCATTTCGGCGGCGATTTCCTCGATCACGGTGCGCCGGATATACACATGCAGTGTGTCGAGCTGCTCAAACAGCCGGAACCCGAAGCTCATCCCGCCCGGCACGAGGTGGATGCCTCCGGCCGGGACGACCCTGCGCTTGGTCTTGTCGCCCTCCAGCCGCTCGACAGCAACCGGACCGCTGCGGTGCAGCACCAGCAGCTGATCGTCGACCGCCGAGAAAAACGCCTCGAACGGAAACTCGCTCTGCGAAGAGGCGTAAAGTGAGCTCCAATTATAGCTGTCGCTGCTGGCCGATGCCCTGTTGGGCTTCTGGACCAGCACGCCGTGCGTTTCCTCCACGCGAAACGGGGCGTGTACACGCATTCCTCTCCCCTCCCCTGAACTATAAGCTGGCTGTATCAACGCGCCAGCGCAGGACTGATTTTCCTCCCGTCCGCTTGCGGACGGCCATTGGCCAAATGCAGCCCTTCTGCCGGGCCTTCGCCATAGCTCTCCCCGCTATCGCACCACAGACCCGGCTGCATATCCTGCACATTACCACCATCAATTTCGGCGACAATATCCCACAATGTGAAATATTTCCCGAATCATCGCTGGGGAAATTATGTGCTAACCCGTTATAAAACGACAAGTTTTCACAAAAAATCGCTATTTTTACAAATTCCAACTATACGAAAGTCTGATTATCCTGTTCTGCACGAAACGCTCATCGCGCTCCCGCAACCGCCACCGGCGCGCGCACCGCGTCGATCATCGCCCGTACGGCAGCGATTTCGACGTCGAGAACCCCGTGCTCGCGGTCCTCGAAAATCTCGATCTGCGGTTTGGCGCCGCTCTGACGCAGCCAGTCATAAGTCTCGGTCACCCGGTCCGCGGGCACCCACGGATCATTGTCCGCCGTGGTGATATAAACGGGCATCTGCGAGAGCACCGGGCGCAGCGGCCATACCGAGCCCGCGGGCCCGATCAGCCCTCCCGTCCACAAGATCGCCGCGCCATAGCGGCGCGGATGGCGGGCCAGAAACTCGGACGTAAGGCACGCCCCTTGCGAAAATCCGCCCACGACGATGCGTTCGGCAGGCATCCCCTCGTCGATCAGTCCCGAAACGATCGCTTCGTAATGGGCAAGGGCCGCCGACAGCGCCGGTTCATTGTCGGCAATCGGGGCCATGAACAGGCCCGGATACCAGGAGTTCCCGGTAGCGCACGGGAACAGGAACCGGACATTGTCCAGCCCCAGCCGTTCCGCATGCAGCTTCATGTCCTGCGGCGCCTGTGTTCGCCCGTGCACCAGCACGATGGTCAGATCATTGCCCGTCCCGAGCACCAGCTCTTCAACCGGATTGTCATGCATGCAGGCATCTCCTCGTAGCACGCTGTTGGCGCGACACCACGTCTTATGCCCGCAGGCCCGATGATCGATTTGTGCAGTTTTGCCAGATCGATCATGCAGGCGATCAGTTTCAGGACGACTAGTGTGTCAGGTTCGCGCATCCAATACCCCTCTGCCCGGACGGCGCCTGCACATCCTTGCTGGAAATCTGCACATTCCGCGCAAAGGCCGTGCCGCCAGGGCAGAAAGGGGAGAGCGCACGACCAGAACGAGGAGCCTTTGCCATGACCGACCACCACCATCACCACCACGGTCACCATCACGGCCACGGGCACCATCACCATGATCACCATCATGATCATCACCATCACCACCACGATCATGATCATGACCACGACGATCATCACGGCCACCATCATCACCACGATCACGAACTCACCCCTCTGGTGATCGCGCGGATCGCTGTCGCGGGTCTTTGCGCCATCGCGGTTCAGTTCCGCATGCCCGATGCCAATCCGCCCCTGCTGATGATCGGCTCGGACATCTTCCTGCCGTTCTCCTGGTATGCGCTGGTCGGGTTGCTGTTCGGCGGCTGGCCGCTGTTCGTCGAAGCCTGGGAATCGATCCGCCGCCGCCAGATGACCATGGAACTGTCGATGGTCATCGCCATTCTGGCCGCCACCTATACCGGCTATTTCTTCGTCGCCCTCGTCATCACCTTCTTCGTCCTCATCGCCGAGGTGCTCGAAGGCATGACCGTGGAGCGCGGTCGCCGGGCCATCCACAATCTCCTCGAATTGCTGCCGCGCGAAGTTTCCGTGCGCCGGTCCGGTGCCGTCAGCACCATCGCCTCTGCCGATCTGGTGGTCGGGGACACGGTGCTGGTCGAGCCCGGCGCGCTGGTCGCCGTCGATGGCACCGTCGTTTCCGGCAATTCCTTTGTCGATGAAACCCGTATCACCGGCGAATCCATGCCGGTGGAAAAGCTGGCCGGTACGCGGGTCTATGCGGGCTCGATCAACCAGTCGGGCGCGCTGGAAATCCGCTCCGAGCGCATCGGGCGCGACACCAGCTATGGCCGCATCATCGCCGCGATCGAGCAGGCCGAGCGCTCCCGCGCCCCGGTCCAGCGCTACGCCGACAAGCTGGCTGCCTATATCGTTTATGTCGCCCTGTTCTTTGCGGTGATCGAATATTTCATCTCCGGCGGCAACGTGTCCTCGACCATCGCCGTCATCATCGTCGCCGGCGCCTGTGGCGTCGCCGCCGGCACGCCGCTGGCCATCCTTGGCGCCATAGGGCGCTCGGCGCGGTTGGGAGCCATCGTCAAGGGCGGCATCCACCTCGAAACCCTGAGCAAGGTCGATACCATCGTCCTCGACAAGACCGGCACCCTCACCTTCGGCAAGCCCGACGTGGTGGCCATCGAACCGGCGGACGGGATCACCGAAAGCCAGTTGCTGTCGGTGGCTGCGACCGCTGAAATCCGGTCCGAGCACCCCCTGGGCAAGGCCATCATGGCCCGCGCCGCCGAAAAGGGCATCGCCATCGCCGAGCCCGACCAGTTCAGCTATGTGCCGGGCATGGGCATCTCGGCGTCCGGCAAGGATGGCGCGATCCTTGTCGGCAACCCGGCCTGGATGGACCATAACGGCGTCCCGCTCCCGGGCGACGCGGCGGACCGCGATGACGCCATCACCTGGGTTCATGTGGCTCTGGATGGCCGCGCGCTGGGTGCCATCGGCATCGCCGACCGCGAACGCCCCGAAGCGCATCGCGCCATGGCCGCGTTCAAGAAGATGGGCATTCGCACCATCCTGCTCACCGGCGACAGCGCCTCGGTGGCCAAGGCCGTCGGCACCCGGCTCGGCATCGACGATATCCGCCCGCAATTGCTGCCCGAACACAAGCTCGCCCATATCCGCGAGCTGGTCGGCGGCAAGAGCACGGTCGCCATGGTTGGCGATGGCGTCAACGATACGCTGGCTCTGGCCGCCGCCGATGTCGGCGTTGCCATGGGATCGGGCACCGAAGTGGCGCGCGAAAGCGCCGATATCGTCCTGCTCGGCAATGATCTTGAGCGGTTCGCGCAGACCGTCGCCATTGCCCGCCGCGCCCGGGGCATCATTTATTTCAACTTTGCGGGCACCGTGCTCATCGACATTCTGGGCATCGCCGCGGTGATGCTGGGCTATGTCGGCCCGGTCGCCGCCGTGATGATCCACGTGGGGTCCGAACTGGCCTTCATTCTCAATTCGGCCCGGCTGCTTTCGTTCAGCAAGACGGAAAAAGCGCTCGATTTCGACATGGCGCATCTTCCCGCCAGCGGCACCCGCCTCGTGCTCGGCACCCAGGATACCGGCGAAGCCACCCGCACCGCAGCGGAATAGCCGCCCCGCACTGCCTGACCGGCCGCAAGGGCTGGTCAGGCTCTCAAAATCTTACTGCGCCGGCGGGTCGAGCCCTTCCGCCTCGCCATATCGGTTGCCCTCGGCATCGACAGAGCCCCGCCACAGCCCTCCGGGCCTGTTGCCGCGCATGGGATTGGCCCGGATGGTGAGGGTTTCTCCCGGCGCGACGAAATCGCCTCTGATCCCCTGCCGGTACAGCTCCGGCACCCCTTCCATTTCCAGCGCGATCTGCCGCGCCTCGCCATCTGGCTCGATAACGGTCACATGCAGCCAGGAATGGGGGATGGTAAAATCGAACCGCTCGACCACCACAGTCATCACCATCTCGACCGTCAGGTCGAACATGGCATAGGACGGATGCGCCTGAACCGGGCTCAAACCCAGCCCGATCGCCCCGGCTCCCAGCGCTGACAGCAGTCTCAAAATCATCGGGGGTGCGGCTCTCCGTCCTCTCGGGTCCCTTGTCTCTTACCAGTGCATGCAGAACTTTGTCTCCAGTCCTGCATGAAACCGACGCGCTTTCGGCACAGACCGGGTTTGGCGATATTGCAATCTGTGTTCAGTCTGAAACAGTCGAGCGCAAGGAAATGGAGCTTTCGGAGGGGCCCATGGTTCGGTTGGTACGGGCACTCTGCGGGGTCGCTTTGGCACTGGCGCTGACGACACCTGCACGGGCGCACCACGCTCTGGGCGGCGCACTTCCCGCCGATTTCGGCCAGGGATTCCTGTCCGGCCTCGCCCATCCGGTGATCAATTTCGACCATTTCGCCTTCGTGGTTGCCGTCGGGGTTTTGACCGCTGTGGGGCAGGCCTCGAAATTTCTGCCTGTCTGGTTCGTGGGCGGCACCATTGTGGGCTGCGCTCTGGCCGCCAATGGCATCACGCTGCCGTTTGCGGGCTGGCTTGCCCATCTGGCCCTGCTGATTCTGGGCGCGGCCCTCGCCTTCGGCCATCGCCACCTGCGGGTGCTCGACATCGCCGCCTTCGCACTCGCCGGAATTTTCCACGGCGGCGTCTATGCCGATGCAATCATCGGCACCGCCCATGCGTCGCTGAACGGCTATTTGATCGGCTTTGCCATCATCCAGTCCGTGGTCGCCACCGGGGCGATGATGGCTGTCTATATGCTGTGGGCCGGTGACCGGCTTTATGCCAACGCCCGCGTCGTCGGTGGCATTGTCGCCGGTGTCGGCCTCACGGTTCTGGCCCAGTCGGGAGCAGCGGCGCTTTTCCCGCTGCTTTAGGATCGGGAAACGTGCGTCTTTCCAAACAGACCAATTATGCGGTGCGCACGCTGATCTATTGCGCCCTCAATCATCCTGAACTCAGCCGGGTGCCGCAGGTAGCCAAGGCCTTCGGGATTTCCGACATGTTCCTGTTCAAGATCATCATTCCCATCACCCGCAACGGGTTTTTGGAAACCGTGCGCGGACGGCGCGGGGGCATGCGGCTGGCCCGCCCCGCCAACCAGATCCGCCTGGTCGATGTGCTCGCCATCACCGAGGATGGTTTTGCCCTGTCCGAATGCATGGCAGAGGACCGCGAAACCTGCCCGTTTCGCGACCGCTGCGCCTATACTCGCGCTCTCGAACGCGCCCTCGCCGCCTTCATGGACGTGCTTGGCGAATACACCATCGCCGATCTGGCCCACAGCCCCGCCACCCTCAAGGCCGCCCTCGGGGTCGAACTTCTTGAGGCCGACGAGCCTTAACGCCCGCCATATTTCCAATACTGGAATTGAAAAGCAGGTTTTATGCAAGAATGCGCCGGAAACGTGCAGGCGCCCTTGTCCGCCCTTTGCCAGATTTGATCCCGGCAGGGAAAAGCACAGCCAAAAAGCGCAGCAAACCCCGGCCTTTGAGGAGGACCTTCCCGGAACACGCCGTCCACGGCCCGGAAAGGTCAAGGAGGAATGTCCCTTGTCAGGGGACAGAAAATAGGGATGATGTTCGCGTTACGGTTCCGCATATGCGTGCGGATTAAAAGGGAACTTGGTGCGGATGACCCAATCGGGGCCAAACCCAAGGCTGCCCTCGCAACTGTAACCGGCAAGCATTTCGTCACAACGCCACTGGCCGATCCGGTCCGGGAAGGCGGCGGAATGCGTCAGAGCCGGGAGCCAGGAGACCTGCCGTTACTGTCGAACCTGAAACGCTGGGCGAGGTGTCCTGGCGGGGAGCAGTTACGTGAAGCGCTACCATTGTTTGTGGCCCGTCCATGCTTGCCCGCCCCTGTTGGGGGGTGGTTTGCGTGCGACCTGACACAATTGTTTTTGTTCTTTCCCAATACAATCTGAGCGGGGGCCGCTTGCGGCGCATGGAGGCGGCCCTGGCCGCCAACGCACCTGTTCCCGTGCGGCTGATCCGGCTCGAAGGGCCGGGCGCGGCCTTGCCCGACATTCTCGACGCGGTCGCCGCTGACGGCCATCGCTCGATCCTCATCCAGCCGCTCGGCCTGCCCTTTCCGGAAGGCCTGGTCACCTGGCTGCCCGGCGCGCTGGGCAATTGGCTGGCCGCACAGACGCCGGATCGGTTCACGCTCCGGCTGGGCAAGGATATGTGCGACATCTCCGACATTCTCGATCGCGCCGTCACCGCCAGCCTTGAGGGTTTGCCCGACGCCATCACCGTCGACGCAGGAAACACCAAACTGGGCAAGCCCGGCTGGCAGGACCCGCCCGACTTCACCCATCACCTGCTGGTGTGCACCGGGCCGCGCTGCCAATATCGCGACTCCGCCTCGCTGCTCATCGAGCTCAAGGATACGATCGCCGCGGCGGGCCTGTCGCGCCAGTGCCTGACCACTCGCACCGGCTGCATGTTCCCCTGTAATCAGGGGCCGATGGTGGCCGTCTATCCACGGGGCGAATGGTATCGGCTCGATACACGCGCCGACGTCCAGCGCTTTGTTTTCTCTGTCCTGCGCGACGGCCAGTCCCTTCCCGACCTTTTAATCCACACGGCGCGCGCCGTCCGCGCAGCCGAACCCATTCTGGAGCCTGCATCATGCTGAACCACGGGCCGCTCATCGCCCTCGCCATGACCCTCACCATCGCCGCATCCCCGGCCCTCGCCGAGGATCATCCTCCCCTGCGCATCGTGACCTCGTTTGCCATCGAAAGCATGGACCCCTACTCCGAAGGGTTCTGGATGCAGGAATTCGGCGTCGCCGAACTGCTCATGAAGTTCGAAAATGACGGCCAGCACCATCCCTGGCTGTTGTCCGATCTCGAAGCGGCGGACGATCAGACCTGGGTGCTGACGCTGCGCGAGAACATCACCTTCCAGAACGGCAGGCCCGTCAATGCCGAAGCGGTGCTTGCCGCCATCGATCTGCAGTTGGAAAACTCCCCCTCCGCCCGGGGCTCCGTTCCCGAAAGCGCCGAGTTCTCCATGACCGGCGAGTTCGAGATCACGGTCACCACCGACCAGCCCTGGCCCTCGCTCCCGGGAACGCTGGCCAATGAAAGCGTCTTTCTGATCTTTGACGCCGAAGCGGTCGAAGCGGTCGGCGATGACTGGTCCAGCCTTGTCGGCGCGGGCATCTATACCGGCCCGTATGCCGTCACCCTTCTCGATGCCAACGAAATGGTCGCCGAACGGTTCGATGACTACTGGCAGGGTGTCCCGGCCCTCCCCGGTCTGTCGGTCGCCTTCGTCACCGATCCCAATGCCCGCATCCTGGCGGTGCAGAACGACGAAGCCGATATCGCGCTCTACCCGCCCACCGCTGCTTTCCCGGTGATCGAAGCCACCCCCGGCCTGCACTTTGTGGCAGGCACCCCGGGCACCGGCGGGTTCATGGGCTTTTTCAACACCGCCCATGCCCCGTTTGACGATGCTCTCGCCCGCCGGGCCGTGCTGCACGCGATCGATTACGAGCACATCGCCGAAACCGTCTTCAAAGGCCTGCGCGCCACCGCCACCGGCCTTTACAATGCCGATTTCGCCTGGGCCGTCGAGAACTACGCCACCGACCAAACTGAAGCCGCCCGGCTGCTCGACGAAGCGGGCTGGACCCTTGGCAGCAACGGTCGCCGCAGCAAGGATGGCACCCCCCTCGACCTCACCGTCCTGATCTATCCCCAGCAGCCCGACCTGGTACCGCTGAGCAACGACCTGCAAGCCCAGTTCAATGCCCTTGGAATCGCCGTCACCGTCCAGTCCGTGGACGATATCTATGCCGGCATGGGCGAGGGCACCGTCGACTGGGACATCGCGATCTCCAGCGAAGGCACCGTCAGCTGGGGCATCACCGAAGGGTTCCTCAATCGCTATGTCGCCAGCTCCGGCGGGCGCAATTACGCCGGCTATGCCAATGACCGGATCGACGCCCTGATCGCCGAACTGGCCATCACTGTCGATACTGAACGCCGCAATGCGGCCCTGCGCGAGATTCAGGAGATTCTGCACGACGAGGACCCATACGTGTTCTCCTTCGTCATCTCCAAGGGCGCTGTCGTGGTCAACGACCGCTACCAGGACTACCCCCCAGGCTTCGCGCTCTACCACGTCTCCTGGCAGACCGCTCCGTCCGGGTCGGCGCAATGACCGCCAGGCATTTGCTTCCCGCGATTGCCGCTGCCGCCCTGCTGCTGACCGCCCCGGCGGCCAGCAGCCAGGACCTGCGCATGGCGACGTCCTTTGCTGTCGAATCCCTCGATCCGATCAGCGACGGCTTCTGGATGCAGGAATTCGGCGTCGGTGAAATGCTCATGCAGTTCCGCGAGGATGGGGGCTTTTACCCCTGGCTGCTGTCCGATCTGCGCCTTGACGGTGAAACCCGCTGGGTGCTGACCCTGCGCGAGGGCATACGTTTCCACAACGGCAACCGCCTCGATGCCGAGGCGGTTCACGCCGCCATCGCCCACCAGCTCGATCATTCGGCGGGGGCGCGCGGTTCATTCCCCGATGACGCCCGCTTTACCGTCACCGGCGAATACGAGCTCACCTTTGAGACCGACGCGCCTTTTCCCGCGCTGCCGGCGCTGCTCGCCGATGAAACCGTGTTCCTCATCTATGACGTGGCTGCGGTCGACGCCTCCGGCTCCGACGATGGGGCCCTCGCCGCGGCGGGCATCTATACCGGTCCCTACCGGATCGACACCCTCGATGCCGACACCCTGACCCTGTCGCGGTTCGATCAGTATTGGCAGGGCATGCCCGCGCTTGAAGAGGTTTCGGTTCACTTCATTTCCGACACCAACGCCCGCCTTCTCGCCGTCCAGAATGACGAGATCGACATCGCGCTGTTCATGCCGATCGCGGTGGTGCCGGTGATCGAGGCCACCCCCGGCCTCCATTTCAGCGCCGACACGCCCAGCGCCAACAGCTATTCAACCTTCCTCAACCTGCGCGAGCCGCCGTTTGACGATCCGCGCGTGCGCCGCGCCTTCGCGCTGGCCATCGATTACGACAGCATCGCAAAGGATATCTTTTCCGGCCTCTTCCAGCCCGCCACCAGCTTTTACGCCTCGCTCTATCGCTTCGCCGTGGACAATCTGGCGACCGACACCGAACGCGCCGCACAGCTCCTTGATGAAGCGGGCTGGCTGATGGGGCCGGACGGCGTCCGCTACCGCGACGGCCAGCCGCTGCGGCTGTCGATTCTCTACAATCCCGGCGTCTCCGATCTGGTCGCGCTTACGACCGGCCTTCAGGCGCAATTGCATCCCCATGGCTTTGTGGTCGAACCGCGCGGCGTGCCCGATACCTATGCTGCCTATGGCGAACCGGGCTGGAATGCCGGCGTCCACAACCAGAGCAGCGGCGGCAATGGCGTCCCCGAGCTCTTCCTGCGCCGCCATTTCACCCCCGATGGCGACCGCAACTATGGTGGCTATGACAACCCTGAAATCACCGAGTTGGCCAATCGGCTCAGCACCACCACCGGCGAGGCTGAACGCCACCAGCTGCTCGAACGGATCCAGACCATCATGATCGAAGAGGATGTGGGCTTTCTCATCCTCGTCGACAGTCGGCTGGGGGTCGTCAGCAATGATCGCTACGCCAGCTACCGCCCCGGCTTTTATTTCTTCAACCTCGACTGGCAGACCCAGCCCGACTGAGAAAGGACATCCCGATCCCTGCCCCTCTCAAATCCGAAGGCACCCTGATTTCCCCGGACCGGCAGCGCCTGCGCCCGCTGGTCCGCAGGGTGTTCTCGCGGGTGGGACAGGCCATGGCGGCAGCGCTTGCCGCCACGCTGATCGTGTGGCTCATACTCCCATTGGCCCCCGGCGATCCCGTGCTGCGCATTCTCGCAGCCCAGGGCATCGACGAACCCAACGAGCTGCAGATCGACGTACTGCGGGCAGAACTCGCCCTGGATCGCCCCCTGCCCGTTCAATATATCGAATGGCTGGGACGCGTCGTTCAGGGCGATCTGTCCGTATCCTACAGGACCGGGCAACCGGTTTTGACAGAGATCGCAAGCCGCCTGCCCGCTACGGCTCTCCTCCTGGGTACGGCGCTTGCGTTCTCTGTATTTTTTTCTCTCATACTGGCCCTGATCGCCGTCCATTTCCGCGACCGCTGGCCCGATAGGATCATTCGAGCCTATACCCAGATCACCGCCTCGGTCCCCACCTTCATCTTCGCGCTGCTGGTGTTGCAATATGTTGTGCTGGGGCTCGGGATCGGAAAGGTGCTGCCGCGTGGCCTTGGCTGGCTGGTCCTGTTGCCTGCGCTTACCCTTGCCATCGACCGGGCCGGCGGCTGGACGCAATTGCTCCGCGCTTCGCTGCTCGAACACATCCACTCGGGCCCTGTACTGGTGGCGCGCTCGCGCGGGGCCACCCGCTGGCGCACCCTGTGGCGCCACGCCCTGCCCAATTCCCTCCTGCCCTACATCACCGCCATCGGTGTCAGCCTCGGCGCGATGATCGGCGGCACCCCCATCATCGAGGAAATCTTCACCTGGCCCGGTCTAGGCCGGTTGATGCTGCTCTCCATTCAGGCCCGCGACTTCCCCGTGATCCAGGCCTTCGTGTTGCTCGGGGCGCTCTGCTATGTCACGGCGTCCATGCTGGTCGACCTGGTCTCCATGGCGATCGACCCGCGCCTGCGCGAGGCCCATCCATGAGCGGGATCGAAGCAGCCCTCAATCTCCATCGCCCCCGGGCTTTGCCCGCTCGCGGCAAGCTCCCGCGCGGGCTGTTGGCGCGGCTATGGACCCATCGCGGCGGCCGCATCGGGCTGATCCTGTGCCTGATCCTCGCGGTGCTCTCGGCCCTCGGCCCGTCCATCCTGCCCCATGAGCCCAACTGGCCCGATTACGCCAGCACCCTTCTTGGCCCCAGTGCCGAGCACTGGCTGGGGACCGATGCCACCGGACGCGATGTGCTCTCGCGCCTGCTCGATGCCGGGCATCGCTCCCTCGGTGCCGCCATGCTGGTGCTCGTCTCCATCTATGGGATCGGGCTGGTCGTCGGCGTTATCGCCGGGGTCAGCGGCGGGGTGGTCGATACGGTACTGATGCGTCTTGTCGATGTGCTCATGACCATTCCGGGCATGGTGCTGGCCTTTGCCATTGTCGGCATTCTCGGCCCCGGCTTTCACAATCTCATCCTGGCGCTGATCATTGCCGATTGGGCCTATTACGCAAGACTGGCCCGTTCCTATGTGCTCAACGCCGCCGGTCAGCCCTATATCACCGCCGCCCGTCTCGCTGGCGTGCCGTTCCACCGCATTCTCATCCAGCACATCATCCCCCCCGCCGCGATCCAGCTGGCCATCGTCGCCAGTCTCGGGCTGGGCGGCACCATCGGCGCCATCGCCGGGTTTTCCTTCCTCGGCCTGGGCAGCCAGCCGCCCCATGCGGAAT
>NZ_DATMGM010000062.1:0-134175 GCF_035555455.1 Pelagibacterium sp.
CCGTTACCTCCTTGGCCTCCGGCCCCGCCACCGGCCCTGATGGCGCCGTTATTGACAAGGGTGAGGCCGGCCTGTTCGACGAGCAGCGCCGTGCCGCCGGCGCCACTGTTCGGTTGACCACCGGCCCCCTGAATCTCGCCATTGACGGTGATATGCAGCGTGCCGCCGCGACCTGTGCCGGTGCGCAGGGCCGGCACGCCGGGCGCCGTTGAGCCGATAATCGTGCCGGCCGGCACGATCACCCGTTTGGGCCGGCTGGCCGCCCAGCGGCCATTGGCCGTGAAATCAGGCAGGGCGGCGAGGTTCACCGCCGTGGCGCTGGTCAGGGTGACCGGGAAGAGGGCGTCGCCCGAAAGCGATGCGGTCTTGCTGACATTGCCGCCATAATATTCCGCCGCGCCCGATACCGTGAGCGTGCCAGCAAGCGCGCCAGTAGCGGTGGCTTTTGCCCGCACTGTGACCGAACAGCTGTCATTCAACAAGAGCGAGGCGGCGGCGCAGCTATTGGCCGTGACCTCGAAATCCGAGGAGTTGATGGCCGGACTGTATAGCACGGCCTTGTCCTCGCCCATGTTGCGCACGGTGAAAGTTGTGGTGCCGCTATAGGCGGTGCCGCTCTCGCCATCGACCAGCATGTTCGAGGCGGCAGGCGGGGTGATCTCCAGATTGGCCGGGGTCCTATCGCGCGTGCGGAGGGTCCATGTCTTCTTCACCCCGCTGATCGAGACGGAAAAGCTCAAGGTGGTTTCGGGGGTAGAAGAAGAAGTGGCGCGCAGCGCCACATCATCGCCGGCGACGATCTGCGTCGGCGAGGGCGTGACGATGCCGTTGACCAGCAAGGCCGCATCGCCCTGAACCTCGATATTTTTGGTGCCCATGAAGCCGGCAAAGGAAATAGAATTCGAGGTATGGTGCGTGGCCAGGCCGGCATTGATGATTGGATCAAAATTCCCGGTTGCCTGCGCGGCCGTGCCGACTTCCTCCCAGCCCGTATCCATGCAGGCCTGCACAACGCCGAGCGAAAGACGCATGATGCCGATGGTCTCGACCGTACAGGCGGCATCGGCCAGATCCTCAAGCCGGGCCGAGGAGACGCGCGGCAGCAGGAACTGGCCGTAGGGCAGGACGCGCACAATATCATCGCTGCCGGCGGGGCGGATTACGCCGGGATGATCGTCATCGATATAATCGGCGCAGCTTGTCTGGAAGATCCGGTCGGGACCGGAACTGACCAGCGCGATGGCAATCCCCGAACTGGACGGACCGCCCCGGCGGCGATGGGCGCTTGCACCGCCGCAGGCGGCAACATTGTCCGAGACGGTTTTACTGCCATGGTCCCAGACGCAATAGCCGTAATCATTACCCCATGGATCGCGGCGGTTGACGCCGACCGTATCGGGCAGGACGCCGCCGCCGGTCGGGGCCGCGCCCACCGGCGCCGGCTTCCATGGCGGCGGCTCGATGATGCCATCGCCATCGCAATCGGCATCGGCATCGGGCAGGGATAATGTATGTTCGGATAAGAGCGCGCCCGCCGCGATCAGATCGTTGGTCACGCGTGTATTCTGGGTGACCGCATGCATCGAGCGTACCGGCCCCTTCACCAGCGTGCTGATCGTTGTTCCCAATACCGCCACGAGGGCGACGGCCCCGAAAAGCGCAAAAAACAAATTCCCCGATTGCCGGTCCCGAATATGCCTGCCCATACCATCCCGTTTGCCTGCAAGCCGGAGAAGGGAAAATAAAGCCGGCTGCATGCTTATGTATTAGTGATTTATAATATTGGTAAAGTCTTCCCTCTTACATGTATAATTATCCCACAATATTGATCTAACAATCAACAAAACTATACGTATATGAGAAATATTATTCAATATAACGCGCACAACGGACATACCTATGCGCGCTCTCCTACCTTTTCCATGAGGGGCAAAAGGGAACCCTTTTCCTTTTTATTCTTAATATCAGCGGCTTAACCGGGCGATGGCCATGAATGTCCCCGACGAAGCGAACATCCAGATCGGCTATGCCCGTGTTTCCACTGACGGGCAAAATCTCGACCTTCAGGAAAGAGCCCTGATTGAGGCCGGCTGCACCATCATCTATTCCGATAAGGCATCGGGTGTGCTCAACGGGCGGCAGGGACTGGACCGCGCTATCGGCAGATGCAGGAGCGGCGACGTGCTGGTGGTCTGGAAACTCGACCGGCTGGGCCGCAGCCTGATCGACCTGATGGGCCTTGTTGAGCAATTGCGCGTCAAGGACATCGGCCTGCGCGTTCTCACCGGACAGGGTGCGATGATCGACACGACGCGGCCCGAAGGGCGGATGATCTTCGCCATCTTTGCGACCCTAGCCGAGTTTGAGCGCGAGTTGATCCGCGAGCGCACTAGGGCGGGCATGGAAGCGGCGAAGCGCCGGGGCGTTCATTGCGGTCGCCCGTCAAAACTAACCCGCGACTTGCTGGAGCATGCGCGGCGCAGCGTCAGAAATGGTGAGCGCATCGTAATTATCGCGCAGCGACTGGGCGTTCATGAAACCACCCTGCGCAAGACGCTGAAAACACGCTCGTAATAGCCATTCTTCCAAAAAGACGGGCCGCCGAAGCGGCCCGCCAATCACATATTTTGCGGACTCAGCTACCGGTCGGTAACGGCCAGCCTCTCACGGTAGAGGGAACGCCAATCCTGCTCTCCGACCAGTCCGCCAATGAGGTAGCAGACGGGATGGCCGATGGCGCACAGGAACGCGCCAAAGCGGTTGCGGCGGGCCGTATCGCCGTGAAGGAACGCGATATGATCGGCCCGCGCCCGTGCAAGCGTGCGCCAGAAGGCGGTAGCCCTGCGCGAGCGCCGCATGGAGCGCACCACCGGCAGCGCCCAGGCGTGATAGCCGCGCATATGCTGCTCGCTCAGGTGCTTTTCGACATGGCGCGCGCCAAGCAGATAATCGTCCCTGTCAAACAAGCCCTGCCGCACCAGTTCGGTGCAGATCACTTTGCGACCTGTGTTGGCTTTTGGGGGAGATGAGCGACGCTGTTTTCTTGTATTAGCTTTTGGGGGAGATAAGCGATGCTGCTTTTGCCGTTCCAACTCTTTTTCGGCTCTGACCTGCTCATTGACCCATGCATTGCCGCTCGTTCCATAGGCCCGGGCGTTTTGGAGGTCGCGCAAATAATTCCCCATAGGTCCTAGATCGTCCTTCTCGCTCATGGTCTTCTCCTTTGCTGTAGCAGTGGGCGGACAGGTAAACAGGAATCAGAGACAAGGCCGGGGAATGGATGATCCCCCGGCCGGATAGAAGCGGGCGGCTTAGGCTGGAACGCCCGGTGCGGGCATAGCCGATGCGGTGGCGGTCGGCCGCATATCGTCGGAAATATCGAACAGGTTCGATGCCGGTGCAGACGCATCCGGGGCCGGTTCTTGCTCGTTGGCCAGTTCGAGAATTTGGGCGCGGACGGCGTCGGGCATGGCGGTAGTCAGTTCATCGCGCAATGCATCGAATTCCTCGTGGGTCATATCGCCCGCATCAAGGCGCTCGCGCGCCTCGTCAAGCTGCGCCTGATAATCAAGAAGCTCCTGGCGCTCCTGTCGCAAGAACAATTCCTCATTGAAAACCCGCTCATAGGTCTCCCAGCTAGGACGCTCATTACCGATCAGTTCGGGATCAATATCATCGGCACCAAGCTCGATTCCGTGCTCGTCAAAGACACGAACGCCGTCTTCCGACTTGAACACGTGGCGGCCATCAGGCAGCACATATGCCTGCATCAGCAGTTCCTCTTTTTGCTGCATGATGAGGGCGAGGGCTGTTTCGTTGGCATAGAGCGCCTCAAACGTGGCTGCATCATACCGGTCAATCTCAAGACGGAACGCACCGATCTCTGCACTGGACACCATCACGGCCGCCATATCGAGCAGGTCCGACCCGTTATCCTCGGCCTCGGCCTCGGCCTTGGCCTTGTCCTCGCGCTCGCGGCGCTTGCGGTCGTCGCGTTGCATTTGCTGGAAACGATGGAAGACGGACGCCTGGCTGCGTCCGCCAAATTCCCTGCTCAAGCTACCGGCTAGAATGGAGTGGGTCATTCGCCGCACTCCTGTTTCAGCATTGCGCCTAATACGGTCGATGGACCGTGTTCACTGTGTTGCTGGAAGGCATCTTCGATAGTCAGGGTGACGCCAGGATTGTTGAAAAACCAGTCGTAAATACATTCCATACCGGTTTCCGTTCGCTCACCCGCCTCAAGCGTATCTTTGCGGAACCGGGAATAGGCGAAGCCTTCAACCATTCCAGAAATATAAACGATAAATTCTCTGTCCGGCATTTCCCGAAGAATATCACCAGCCGTTACGCCTGCGGCATACGAAGGGCTGGCACCGACAATTACCGCCAGCATAAAGGTCGAAATTCTTGCTTTAATATTTCGGGTGATGCGCTTGATATTGCTCACAACCGTCCCATTTTGTTTATATTTGTATAAACACTTCCATTTCTGTTAAGATATTATAGAAATTGAGGTTTCCGGCCAGGTCGCGGGGGTGCCGCACGGGCCGGATCGGCGGAAGCATAAAGGGGACCATTGTGTGACACCCAAAAACCCATCAACATATTGATTTATATGAAAAATATTGCATACATCCGTGTTTCCACCCCAGAGCAGCGCCATGACCGCCAGATTGACGGGTTAAAGGCCCTTTGCGACGAGCTGCATATCGAGACGATTTCGGCGGCAGCGGGCAAGCGGCCCGTTTACGACGAGGTGCTCAAAAAGCTCAAAACAGGGGATATGCTGGTGGTCTGGGATTTGGACCGCGCCTTCCGTTCGGTGGTCGATGCGCTGACCGAGGCGGAAAAGCTCCGCCAGCGCGGCGTGCATTTCCAGATCGCCAATCTCCATATCGACACGTCCACGCCCGCCGGCATTTTTGTCTACACCATGCTTTCGGCGCTGGCAGAGTTCGAGCGGCGCACCCTCTCGCAACGAACCAAGGAGGGCCTTGAGGCCGCCCGAAAGCGCGGCGCACGGATCGGCAGGCCGCCGGTGATGAGTCTATCGGATATCGGCAGAGCAAGACGGATGATCGAGGTGGAAGGGCTCACGCCAACCGGCGCTGCTAAAAGGCTGGGCGTGCATCGGTGGACCTTGATCCGTTCGCTCAAACGCACCGAAACGCCCCTGTTGAATTGATGCCTGACGGGCGGCAGCACCCTGTAGTACAATTCCACAGAACCGGCCATCTCCACGGTTCGCAAGATGTGTTTTGTAGTACAAAACCATCTTGGCAAGGGGGCAGCTAGCGCCCCCCGTTGCATCCCCCAGCCCTGGCTCTTTCAGGGTATCGAACCCGTTCCAGAGCCAATAGACCGTATCGTCGGTCAATCACTCGCGGGAGAGTTCGCTCTCCCTGCACCCATCGCTCAAAGGGCCGTCGAGCCCTTGTGAAATCCTGACCAACCGTCCGCCGATTGGATGTCGCCAGCGCGTCGGCGCTGAACCCGATCAGGGGGCTATCGCGCCGCCCTGAACCCACTCGCAGGGCATGGAGAATTGCCTCTCCACCTGCACCGTACCATGCACAATCGACCGCTCGATTGATCCCCGATCAGGGGAGCTACCCCCGATACTCCCCATGACCGTTTCGTGGACACCAGGAAGGAAGTTTTGCGCTACCCCTCGCCTTGGAGCTATCCCATCGGCCAAAGGCGCTTTGCCCTTAGAGCCGCAAATAAGCAGCACGGATTGGAGAGGTGCTGGACATAACATGTGAGTCCACCCCCATACGTTGTGGGCGGGGGGTTCTTTGAGCTTGCTTGATTGCCGCTTAAGATTCTATTTTTGTTCTCATGGATTCTTTTGCCCTAGCCATCGCCGACCGGCAGCCGTCCCTTTTCGAAACTTCGCCGATCAGCGAGGCTGTGCAGGCCCTTGCCAATGCGGGCATCGAGGAACGGGGAGCAATCTTCACGCGCCGCGAGGTCGTGGACTTCATCCTCGATCTGGCGGGCTACACCCCGGATCGCCCACTACACCGCATGAAGCTGCTGGAGCCGTCCTTTGGGAACGGCGACTTCCTACTGCCGGCTATCGAGCGTTTATTGTCGGCATGGACTCTGGCCGACCGTCCCGATCCAATCGCAAACCTTAGCCATGCCATACGCGGCGTTGAGTTGCACGACGCTACCTACCGCACCACGAAGGAACGTATCGAATCCCTGTTGGTGTCGGCAGGGATTCCGAATGAGACGGCGTCCGCGCTCACCGATATGTGGCTGCTACACGCGGATTTCCTGCTGGCCGACCTTCCCGATGGCTTCGATGTAGTCGTCGGCAACCCGCCTTACGTGCGGCAGGAGCTCATTCCCGATGTACTGATGGCGGAGTATCGCTTTCGCTACCGCACCATTTATGACCGTGCCGACATCTATGTGCCTTTCATCGAACGGTCCCTGACCATGCTCAAGCAGGATGGTGCACTCGGCTTTATCTGCGCGGATCGCTGGATGAAAAACCGTTACGGCGCGCCGCTCCGCGAGCTGGTTGCGTCGCGCTTTCATCTTGCGGTCTATGTGGACATGGTGGACACGCCCGCTTTTCACTCGGATGTAATCGCCTATCCCGCCATCACGATCATTCGACGCGAAGAAGCGGGACCGACGCGCATCGCCCGCCGTCCTGCCATCGAAGCAGATACGTTGTCCGTCCTCGCCCGCGCATTGAACGCGCCCTTGGTTCCGTCCGCTGCTCCGTCCGTGCGAGAGGTTCATAGAGTCATGGACGGACGGGAGCCTTGGATACTGGATGCTCCCGACCAACTCGCACTTGTGCGGCGTTTCGAGCGCGGGCTGCCGACCCTGGAAGAAGCAGGTTGCAAGGTCGGGATCGGCGTTGCTACAGGGGCTGATAAAGCATTCATCGCGCCGTTCGACACCCTTGATGTTGAACCCGACCGCAAGCTGCCGCTCGTAATGACCCGCGACATCATGCAGGGCGTGGTCGATTGGCGGGGATACGGCGTCGTAAATCCGTTTTCAGACGATGGCGGTCTTGTGGATTTGGACAAGTATCCCCGGCTGCGGCGGTATCTCGAAGAGCACAAAGAGCAGATCGCGGGGCGACATGTGGCCCGGAAAGCACCGGCCAACTGGTATCGCACGATTGATCGTATCTATCCCGCGATTGCAGGTAAAAAAAAGCTGCTTATCCCCGACATCAAGGGCGAAGCCCATATCGTTTACGAGGACGGGCAGCTCTACCCTCACCACAACCTTTATTACATCACGTCGGAGACATGGGATATTCGCGCACTTCAGGCCGTGCTCTTGTCCGGCATTGCGCGGTTGTTCATTGCGACCTACTCGACAAAAATGCGCGGCGGGTATTTGCGTTTTCAGGCTCAGTATTTGCGCCGCATCCGCATTCCGCATTGGCGCGACGTTCCGGTGGCAATCCGGCACGAACTGATCGGCGCGGCGGAGCGTGGCGACATTGAAGCCTGCAATCGCGCTGCGATGCATCTTTATGACATTGACGAGTCCGAACGGACAGCCTGGGGGGGCATATCGGGCCATGGCACTTGATTTAGTAGATTATGAACGCAAGGCGCGCGAGGCGACTATGGCGTTCTGGGGCAATCGGGAAAGAGCGAGGCAAAAGCAGATAGAAGCCGGCAAGGCCGATCAGGGAGAGCGGGCGGGCGTCACCGCCGGTAAGAACATGGACGGCTTTCTGGCGTTGCTGATCGATATCATCGAGGCCAATGGTTTGCGTCATGCGCAAATCCACCAGAAGCGTGCTGTACTGACCCTGCCGGGATATTTCAGACCGACCAAGCTGTGGGATGTTCTGGTCATCAATGAAGGCAAACTGGTCGCTGCCATCGAACTGAAAAGCCAGGTCGGGCCTTCCTTCGGGAACAATTTTAATAACCGCACAGAAGAGGCTATCGGCACCGCCCACGATCTGTGGACCGCCTACCGCGAGGAAGCATTCGGCAAACAATCGCGGCCCTTCGTCGGCTGGAGGATGATGGTCGAGGATGCGCCGGAATCGCGGCGTCCGGTGACTGACCGCTCTCCGCATTTTCCGGTATTCAAGGAATTTCAAAAAGCATCATACCTCAATCGCTATGATATTCTTTGCCAGCGATTGGTGCAGGAACAGCTTTATACCAACGCAGCTCTTCTAGCTTCGCCGCGCTCTGCTGCGTCAACTGGCGAATTTACCGAGATGTCAGACATGACAAGTCTGAAAACCTTTATCACATCCTTCGCTGGACATATCGCCGCCGAAGCTGCACGGTAGTCGAGGGGCGTTGGGGTTGACGGATTCTAACCATAAGATCGGATCGATTTGGAAGCGGTGGGATTTGCATTTGCATGCCCCCGGCACCAAGCTGTCCGACAGTTACGGCGGTGTATCGGAAGAAACGCTCAAGCGGTACGTTGACGCGCTTGAGGCATCGGATGTTCAAGCGTTCGGCATTACCGACTATTTTTCTTTCGACGGCTACTTTGCCGTACTGGATGCCTATGGGAGTCATTACCCTGACGGCAAGAAATTCTTCGTTCCCAATATAGAATTTCGTCTGACGGAGACTGTGAGTTCTGACGGGCGTAATGTACACACCCATGTCCTCATCGATCCGGCAGTAGCGACACGGGAGAAATTAGCCACTCTTTTGAGTGACCTCTATACCCATAAAACGAGGGGTGATGCGCGGTTGCGCTGCCGTGAGCTTGGGTCCAGAGATGACTACGAGCAAGCTACAGTTAGCATCAGCGAGCTGAGAACAGCTCTCAAGCAGGTTTTCCCCGACGAAACTGCCTACATCATTGTCACGGCGGCCAGTAACGATGGGCTTCGTGGCGTTGATAGCAAATCGCCCCGAAGCATGTCGATTTCTGACGAACTCGACAAGGCAAGCCATGCGTTCTTCGGAGCTGCGAAGAACACCGATCATTTCTTGAAATCCGACCGCTACGAAGACCGCTCCGAGAGCCAGAAGAAGCCGGTATATTGCGGATCGGATGCACACTCATTCGACGATCTTTCCCGTTTGTCCGGGGACGAGGCGGGCTTCGAGCCGACTTGGATTAAAGCTGACTTGACATTTCGCGGGCTACGTCAAACGCTTTTCGAACCGAAGGGGCGCGTTCATATCGGCGAGCGTCCAACGGTTTTGAAGCGGCTCGATCAGGACGCGACCCGCTTCATCGCCGGTCTCAAAGTCAATCAGGTGTCCGGCTATCGCGGCAACAACGGATCGTGGTTCAAGAACGTCGATATTCCGTTCAACCCCGAGCTTACCGCGATCATTGGTAACAAGGGCAGCGGCAAGAGCGCGATTGCCGACATAATCGGGCTTTTGGGCGAGTCCCGTCAGTTCGATCATTTCTCATTTTTGACCGATGACGCCAGGAACAGGAAATTCAGGCAGAAGGGCTACGCGGAGAACTTTGTCGGTGAGCTGATCTGGGCGAGCGGAGCAACACCGACAAAGAAGCTGGATGCGGATGTCGATACGCTCAAGCCCGAGTCTGTAAAATATCTGCCGCAGAACTACTTCGAGAGCCTTACCAACGAGATTGAGGTCAAGGCATTCCGCCGAAAAATAGAAGAGGTCGTCTTCTCCCATGTCGATGAGTCCGACCGGATGGGGAAGTCCACCTTTGCAGAGCTGGAAGAACTGAAGACCAGCCAGAGTAAGAGCGACATTAGCGCGCTGAAGGTCAGGCTTCGCGAGCTGAACATCGAAATTGTCGAACTGGAAAAGCAGGCTGACCCAGCGACAAAGACGCGCCTCACCGAAGAGCTGAACCAGAAACGCGAGGAATACCGCGTTCTTGAAGAATCGAAGCCCAAGGAAGAGCCGAAGCCCCAGGAGGAAACTCCCGAACAGCAGGCTGTAACCCGACAGATCGAAGAAACGAGACAGGTACAGTCAGATATCGAAGAACGGGGCAAAGCCGCAGTAGAGCGCCTTTCAGCGCTCAAAATGGATATTGTCGATGTTGCTGCGTTGGGGGAAAGCGTGGCCGCGATTGACGCGCAGGTCAAGGAAAGCAAAGAGGAACTTCGGGCTTCATGTACGAAGTTTGGCTTCGACATCGACGCCATTGTTTCACATCGCGTTGATACGCGGCCAATCGACGCTAGAATCACGGCGCTCAAGACCGAGGTAAAAGTGCTGGAGCTTGCGGGCGAGAAACCTGTCTCCGACGAAACCGATTTGGCGGCGCTATCAAGCGTGCCGGATCTTCGCGCCGCTTACCAATTTCTGGCCGACAAGCTGAAAACGCTGCAAGAGACGCTATCTGCACCGCAACGTAGATATCAGCGGTACGTGCAGGCCCTAACCGACGTTCAGTCGAAAATGACCGCAGTTATGGGTGACGAAGAAAGTCCGAAGCCCGGCACTATCAAGGATATCGAGCGGCGTATTCGCTACATTGACGAGGGACTACGAACCCGGCTGAATGCACGATATGAGGACCGTAACCAAATTTCCCGGTCTATATTCGAGGCAAAAACAAAGGTCCGCTCCTTCTATGAAACCCTCAAGACCAGTGTTGAAGAGCGGTTGGCCGAGATAAATTCCGATGCGTTCATGGTGACGATTGATGCGTCTTTCGTTCCATCTCATGATTTTCAGGACAGCTTCTTTGACCTTGTGAACCAAGCGGCAAGCGGGCCATTTCGCGGTACGGCGCAGGGCCAGTCCGAACTTGATGCACGCATGGCGGATGTGGACTGGAATGATGTTGAGAGCATCCTTGCCTTTGCAAAAGGCATTGTTTCCTCGGTCTTCGAGGAAGATGTCAGCAAGCAGGTAAAAGACGTAAAGCGTCTATATGATCTTTTGTTCTCGTTTGAATATTTCGATGCTCGATACGAGCTTCGCCTTGGTGGAAAAAACCTGAACCAGCTATCACCCGGCGAAAAGGGCTTGCTGCTGCTGGTTTTCTATCTGCATCTCGATATGGAGAAAACGCCGCTGATTATCGACCAACCGGAAGATAATCTCGACAACGATAGCATATTCTCCGTTCTGGCGAGTTGCATCCGTGTAGCCAAGAAAACACGGCAGGTGATTTTGGTCACGCATAATCCCAACCTTGCCGTTGGAGCGGACGCGGAGCAGGTACTTTACGTGACCTTGGATAAGGCGGCGGACTACAAATTCACTTATGAATCCGGGTCCATCGAGAATCCGCGCATAAACGATGCCATCGTGAAGATTCTCGAAGGCTCGAAGCCCGCCTTTGTACAGCGCCGCCTTGCCTATCAGATTAAGTAAGTCATGAGGTTCGATCGTACCGGTTTTATTCCGAGCTCACTTTGTGCCGGGATATGGCCACATGCCTTGCGCAAACTCGAACAGTTTTTTGCCGCGCGCCTCGATTTGGGCTTCGTCCCAAATTTCTTCTTTTGTGATTTCGCGATTCATCACCAGCAATGAATGATCTCCAAGGGCCGCACGCTTGTCTTTATAAGGCCCATTACTGACGCTGCTGTTCAAGGGTTTAGTCAGAACGGTCAGATTGCCAAATGTATTTAGAAGCCTGCGGCGTCGCACAATTTGGCCTACGCGCGTGTCGTTCTCTTCACTAGCGAACATCGCTTGGAAGGTCTCATCACTGGTCGGACGCTCACCATTGGGAAGCGGCCAATGCTCTTCCCATCCTGATGGCAGGACGTGTTCCACTGATAGATCGGCACTGAGCTGATCCGTTTCATGGAACTTCTGTCTCTTTACGCGCTCTATGGCTTCCAGCACGGCCCGGACACGGAGGGGGGTCAATCGACGTCCGTACATAGGAGCAGAAAGCCAGGCGCTTTCAAATTCCGAATCAGTAGGAAGACGCGCACTTTCAGATTCCTGAGCCGTGAGGAACTTAGCCAAATTGTCTCGCGAGAAACCCTTGGCTTCCAAATAACGCAAAACAGATAGGAAGAATTTATTATAATTTTTTGTTGTAAGTCCGCAGATTGCGCGGCGAACAATAAACGTTAGAAGAATCGAAAGGCAACCGTTCTTCTCCTCATCGTCCATCTCTCCAGTTGCCCATAGCCGAAGAACGAGAGGGTATACCGTTGTCACATCCCAAGGATGAAGCAGCTTTGCAAATTGTCCGAGCGGGTCATTTCCATCGCGTTCCAGAAGTCGCCGATAAATCTCTCCGTAAGCTCCCAGGTCTCGAAGTTCAGCCTCGACGGTAGGGTACTCTTTTTGCGGTTTGCCAGCCTGGATTTTGATGAAGGCCTTATACTCGCTGAATAGCTTGGAGAGGGTCACTTCTCCTGCAACTTTTCCAGCGATAAAATTGGCAAGGAAGAATTCAATACGTGCCTTTTTATATCGACCCTGCTTTTCCATGAAGCTCCAGAAGGGGTCTTCAAAAGCCTTCCAATATTTCTCGAACAACTTCTCTGCATGTTCGCGTCTTGCGTCTGCACGGTGGAAAATGTTGTTTCGCACAAGATCAGCCGCCAGTAGAGGTTCCCCACGCTCATTAAGCGTTTCGAAAATCACCTGTGCGTCATCGCCTTCTTCCAGCGTGATTTCGACGACCCTGAATTCTTCGATGAGAGCTTCCCAAAGAGCATCAAGCCGCAGCTCCATAGCTGCACGGTCTTGATCTTTTCCATCCACTGCTTCCTTGTTCTCGATTTCGGCGTCGTTTTCACCCTCTAATTCGATGGTTTCGGCGAAATCATCTTCCAGATCGTCACTTTCAACAGCATGCTTGATCCTGTCAAAAAAATAACCATAGGCTCCAAGAAGATTTGGAACGGTGCTGTAGTCGTATATTTTGTCACGTCCCTTGTAAAAGTGTGCGCGATATTTTTTCCGTAGCTCGGTACGACCGATAGTAACGATATCCTGAAATAACTGGCGGTCAAATTTTGTCGGCCAAACTTTAAACCGCTCGATCTCCGGCTCTTCCATGAGATGTTCTTTTTCGTTGAAAAGGTAGCCTTCGATGAGCCCTACAGTGTCCTCAAAACCTGCTTGCTGTGCGTAGTCCCGTGCCGCCGCAAGGTACATTTGGAACGTAGTCAACCGTTGCTGGCCGTCAACAACTTGAAATGAGGTCACTTGCCGCGAAGAAATCGCGCCACGAGCCTCCAGGACGACAGCACCCATAAAATGGGAGAAACGCCGTTCACGACCATTCAGTCGTTCAATGGCCTTCGTCCGAACATCATTCCAGAACGGTTCCCATTGCTTGTCTCGCTGCCATACATAGTGGCGCTGATATATTGGAACACAAAATCGTTGCCGGTTTTCCAGAAGCTGGCGAACAGTGACGGGACCTGCCTTCAAAGTATTCCCTTTCTGTAATTTTCGATCAGGATACCTGATCGCTGAGGTAGTTCAATCAAAACAGCCGTTTATAGGATTCTGGAAATCGAAGATTTTTACCGCGCGCCTTCCCCTCGGATCGGGCTGTCGTGAACCGAGCCTGTAGTCTCGGCCGTCCGGCTTCCATCCCTTGCGCAGCATATTGCCAGCCTTTGGGCTGACCTTTTTTCTCTGGTTTGGGCCTGCGGCCCCGTCCTCCTTCAAGACCAGACACGCCGCAGGCTTTGTGCGCAGTCAGCGGTATCCCCATCCTTCCGCGCTTCGCTTGTGCAGGACGGGTGATCCCCCTCCGCTGTCTGCGGTCTTTGACGGACCTCCCCCGCTCATTGGCGCGGCCTAGTCCGGTTGCATGTGCAACCGGTTTTAAAACTAGGAGAAAGACCAATGAAACAGGATATTTACAAGCAAATCACTGACAAGATTATTGCCGATCTGGAGCAGGGCGAATTGACATGGCTTAAGCCGTGGAGCGCCGGAAACATGGACGGGCGGATCGTCAGGCCGCTACGTCATAACGGCATGGCCTATAGCGGTATCAATGTGCTGATGCTGTGGGGCGCGGCATGGGAGGCCGGTTATAATTCCCCGTACTGGATGACCTTTAAACAGGCAAAAGAGCTTGGCGCGCATGTGCGCAAGGGCGAGCGCGGCAATCCTGTTGTTTACGCCAATACCATCACCAGGACCGAGGAAGAGCGGACAATCCCGTTCATGAAAGCCTATAGCGTTTTCAACGTCGAACAGATCGACGGGCTGGCCGATCATTACTATGCGAAGGTAGAGCCCGTCATTAATGCTGCGCAGCGGATCGGGAATGCGGATTCATTCGTTGCCGCGACCGGCGCGGATATCCGGCATGGCGGCAATCGGGCTTATTACAGCAGCGGCAGCGACCATGTGCAGATGCCCCCGTTTGAGTGCTTCCGCAGCCCTGAATCCTACTATGCGACCCTTGCGCACGAGCTGACCCACTGGACGAAGCACAAAAAGCGGCTGGATCGTGAATTCGGGCGCAAGAAATGGGGCGATGAAGCCTACGCCCGCGAAGAACTGGTGGCTGAACTGGGCGCTGCGTTTCTTTGCGCTGATCTGGCCCTCACCCCGGAGCCGGGAACCGACCATGCCGCCTATATTCAAAGCTGGCTCAAGGTTCTGAAAGACGACAAACGCGCGATGTTTGCCGCCGCCGCCCATGCGCAACGCGCCGCCGATTTCCTGCATGGTTTCCAGCAACCCCGAGAAGAAGGAGTCGCCGCTTAAAGCGGCGCTCCCCATCGCTGGAGGATCAGAAACATGGAAAAGCACATCATCACATGGCGCGGCATTCAGATTGAAATCACCTTCACGCCGGAAAAACTCGGGATGATCGAGCATATCGAATTGCACGCAGAAAACAGGCTTGCGCTGCCCGTTACCGAAACGGGCTACTGCTCGCATTTTATCCCAATAGGCAGCGTTGCACAGGAAGGCGGGCCGGTTGCCTATGTCACCGCTTGGCTGGATTTTGAAGCCGAGCGCACACGCTGGAGCGGTGCGCAGCTAACGCTGTTTTAGGCAAAAATTCGCGGCTGGCTGCCAGGCCAGCCGCACCCTTGCCCATCACCTGATAGGCAAACACAGGTAACTTGCCAATCTGGTGCTTGGCAAAGTTGGCTTTCTCATAGATGGGTTTTCTGCCCGGTTTCAATATTAAGCCAATAGCGTGTATAGCGCCGCTCCCCGGTACGCAGCAGAGCGCCCATCTCCACCAGTTCATGCAAATCACGCGTCGCGGTGGCGCGCGAAGTCTGGGTTATGCTGATATAGTTTTCGGCGCTCAATCCCCCCTTGAAACCGTCAATGCCTTCGCGAAACATCCGTGCGATAACCTTGGCCTGGCGCTCGTTCAATTGATCACCTGCGCGATCATAGAATCTGGCCTTGGCGATATAGAAATTGGCCCGTGCCAAGGTGATCTGCTGCGCTTCCAAGGTCTTATCGGCAAAAAACGTGAGCCATCGGGTTACATCGAAATCCCGGCTGTTCAGCTCCAGCATGTCGTAATATTGTTTCCGGCTGCGTTCTATCGTGTGTGCCAGCGAAATCAGGCTGGGCTGACCAATGCCCTGGGCCAGTGCTTTTTCCGAGAGCGCGCGGCCGATGCGGCCATTGCCATCCTCGAACGGGTGGATGCTCTCGAAATAAATATGCACCAATCCCGAGCGTGTGAGCGGCGGCAAGGGACTTTTCCCGCCGGG
The DNA here is from genome assembly GCF_035555455.1 of Pelagibacterium sp. Lineage (GTDB taxonomy): Bacteria > Pseudomonadota > Alphaproteobacteria > Rhizobiales > Devosiaceae > Pelagibacterium. The sequence goes on from NZ_DATMGM010000062.1 coordinate 15,605, forward strand.
GCTCGTGTCATTGAACCAGTCGATGAAGCGCGCCATTTCGCCCGGCACCTGGCTTGAGGGCGGAGCCTCAAAATGGACTTTGGACTTGCCTACGCTGCCCGAAACGATCTGCATAGGTTCGGCATGTGTACGGTAGCCGCCAATGGCTTCAATATGCCGTTCTCCGGCCATAACCATCTTATGCCATTCAAAAAGTTGCGCTGTGTCCAGCGGTTCGGCAAAGGTCTGGTAGAGCGTGACCATCATTTCAGCGATGCCGCGCTCCTTTGCAGGAATATGCCGATCATCGTCACCGAGACCAAACTGGCGGCGCAGGGAAGATTGAAGGCTGTCGCGGTTGAGAATTTCGCCTTCAATGGCGGACGTTTTAAGGGCCTCGTTGCCGATCAACTCAATTCGCAACATATCCCGGTCGTCCTCGGAGATATGCCGATAAGCGCCGATAAATTCCCCCGAACGGAGAAGGAATTGCTTTTCAGGCGTTACAAGCGCTTGCTCGTCATACGTAAAATGCGGCCATTCGGGTTGTTGCCAGTTCCAGCTCATGAGTTATAGGAGACCTTTCTATAACTCATGATGCCATGAACTTGTGAGCGATAGAAGCAATTTCTATCGCTCACGATGCCGAAAATGATTGGCGGAAGACCGGCCGCGTCAGGCTTAAAGGCAGGGCGGACGCCGTGCCAGCTCGATTTTAATATTGTGAATCGAGGTCAGCGCATCGCGGCGCTCTTGCGAGCTGGCCGGCGCGGACGCGCGCGCGGCAAAAGCCTTTTTCAGCAGGCCACGTAAATCGGCGGTGCTGCGGGTTACCGTTTCAAAGCGTGTGACAAGTTCCATCGTATCCTCCTTTGTTTCAAGGAGACCCCGAACAATTCAGGGCCTTTCGGCCCCGGCACACATCATCGGCCCATGAAGGCGCTGATGGTTCGAGTGGTGATTGAAGCAGAGGATGCGTCCCCCCGGAACATTGTCCCGGCTTGGACGGCCCCGGCAGCATGTCGGTCAGTAAATGCGGATGAGGGGAATGGCTTTGCCGCCGCTCGGTGCGGCGCGGGAATTTCACCGCTGCGACCGTGGCCTAACTATCGAAATCATGCTGGCGCGTCCGGCGCTCGCGCTGTCGCTGGCGGGCTTCCGGCCTGATGCTTTCGTCCCGATGTAATCGCTGCTCATTTTCCAGCACGTCATAGTTTGCGACATCCTCGCGCAGCAGGATCAGCCGCTGCTGCGATATCGCGCGCTGCGCCTTGATATAGGATTGCAAGGTGCTGCGTTCCTCAAGCTGACGAAAGATCAGATCGTCTTTCGCTTCCCGATCACGGCGATAGGCTTCGAAGGCTTCTCGTTCGTTCTGTATCCTGATTTTTGCGTATTGTCCGGTCAGGCGGTGCCAGATGCCGGAAATGCCTTTTGGCAATCGTTGCGCGCGACGCAGTGTTTCCGCTTCCCAACGACGCTCAAGACCGGCGTTGAGCTTTTCGCGTTCATCGCGGTGTCGCGCGGCTAATTCCCCCTTGCGCGATGTCAGTTCATCATGGCGCTGCATAGCCTCGCGCTCGGTATCGGCAATGAAGGTTTCAAGCTTGCCGGTCATGGCTTGCGCAATGTTGGCTTTTGTCTGATCGACCGAGCGCAACTGCGCCGGATCGCCAATCCGCGCTTCCAGCTCTTTGACCTTCACACCGGCATAGCGCGAGAGGGAGTAAACCTCCCCGCGATAATCCATGGCGACGAAGCCGCGCCGGTCGCCTCTGGCAAGCCAGAATCCGCGCTCTTTCAGCGCGCGCTCAAACGATGCCCTATTGTCGGAACGCTGCCAGCACTGCTGTAAGACAGATTTGATTTCGCGGGGGTCGAGGCCAGTCCGCTGCGCATGCTGCCATTCCTCTTGCGAGAAATTCAGCGGATTGCGCAGACTGCGATCCTGCAAGCCGCGCGGGATGTCCCAGCCATGCCGCATGAACAGCTCGCGGGAAATGTCGCGTAGCTTGATCTTGTAGTGAGACATGTTGATAGCGCGCATGGAAAGCAGGTAGCGGGCAAGCTGCGGCGCATCCCCGCGCTCTGTTGCTTTCAGGATCATGGCCCGTCTCCCGGCGACTTGCCGAGCGCACGAAGCAGATCGGTGCGCATGGCAGACACATCGCGGCAGGCGGCAGAAAGATCGGCTTCGGTTTCCGGTGATACAGGCAGCGATCCAGAATTGACGGCTTTGGCGAGCTGATTGAGGTTTGACGATAGCCTGGATTGTCCCAACGCCCCGAGGACACGGGCCAAAGCGTCGGCATCCTGCACCGGGCTGGTGCCGCCCTTTTGACGCGGTGCGGCGTCGTCTCCGAAAAGCTGTTGCCGGATATAGGCGCTGAGGGACTTATTGCCCGCAACACATTCAGCCTTGCCCGTTCCTCGGCGGTCAGACGTATCGAGAAGGGCGGCGGATAAGCCGTTTTTGCGGGAGGGGCAGCGACCGCCGCGCTAAATCTTTGGCTTAAGTCGCTCATGACCGCACCGCAGACTCTCATGGTCTAGCAGTGCGAGATGGCGTTCCCATTCATCTAACGAAGCGAAAAGGGTGTTTGAACCTTCTTCGCTGAGGTGCGCCAAATACTGCTGGATACCTTTGATAGTGCGATTTGGCGGCCATGTGACCGCTGGAACCACGCCGGGCAAAGAGCAGGGCATAATTCAACCAGAGAAAAAGCGTGAACCCGACGGCGTTTGGCGGCCAAGGTCTGCGGGCCCATAGCGCCAGAAATCGAAGGCAGCTCCACGCTCCACTAGGCCCAGCCGTCCCATCGGGTGGGCACTTCGTCTCGCCAGAAAGGCTGGCCGCGCCATTCTGTCGCGGAGAGTCAGGACAGTGCCTGATCTTCAAAAAATCCAGCAATTACAATCTATTACAAAATCTCCAGCAAGCTTGTCATCTATTGGAAACGAGCGTAATAAAACATGTCTCTTTTTATCAGGTTTTAACAATGCACAGACTTACCGCGCGCTCCCTTACCGTTGCCGCCACGCTTGCCCTTATGTCCACTCCAGCTTTCGCCGAGCGCATTTTCGTCGACCAGATGGGGCGCGAAGTGGTCCTTGCCGACCAGATCGAACGCTCGGTCGTCCTCTTCCACCAGGCCCTCGACGTTGTTGCCCAACTGGACGCGACTGCCCAGGTCAGCGGCGTCCTGGTCGATTGGGACCAGCGCCTGAGCCCGGGCTTCCGCAAGATCACTCCCGAATTTATCGACATCGCCAAGCCCGGCGAATTGCGCGCGGTCAACATCGAGAGCCTGCTGGCCCTCGATCCCGATCTGGTCGTCATTCCGCATTTTCTGGACGCCGCCGTGATCAAACAGCTCGAAGATGCCGATATCCCGACCATCGCGCTGGCATTTGCCGATCTGCCGGAAGACCAGTACGGAAAACTCGATCCGGAGCTGGATGACGAGAAGACGGCTTACACCGATGGCGTGATCGGGGCGGTGCAATTGCTCGGTGATATCTATGGCAAGACCGAAGCCGCCGGGGCGCTGATCGCCGCCATGGAAAGCGGCCGCGCACTGGCTGACGAACGCACCGCCTCTATCCCCCAGGACGAGCGCGTTCGGGTCTATCTCGCATCATCTGAGACCAGCACCCGCGGTGCGGGCAAATATACCGGGCTGATCATCGAGCAGGCCGGCGGGTTCAACGTCGCCGGGGAATTGCATGGCAACGCCACCGTTTCGCTGGAGCAGGTCCTGCAATGGAACCCCGAAATCATCATCGTCGAAGAGCGCTCGGCCGATGCCTATGAAGCCATCCTGGCCAAGCCCGAATGGGCCGAGATCGATGCCGTGAAGAACGGCAAGGTCTATCTCCTGCCCGAATTCGTGCGTCCCAACGGCCATCCCGCGCCGGAAAGCCTGGGCCTGGGCGAAGCCTATCTCGGCGCGCTGTTCTACCCGGAAATCTATGCGGACCTCGATCTGGAAGCCATGGTGCAGGACTATTACCAGACCTTCTACCGCATCGGCTATTCCCGTGACTGAACAGACCGCCACCCTGCGCCGGACCTTGTCCGGCGCAGCCTTGCCGATCACGCTGCTGGCCATGGTGGCGGCAACGCTGTTTGCCATGAATGCGGGCCGTTACGGCATCGATCCGGTCACCGTCATCAAGGTGATCCTCTCGCGCTTCATCGATCTGACACCCGACTGGAACGCAAGGGTGGAAACCGTGATCTATGGTGTGCGGCTGCCCCGGATCGGCGTGGCCCTGCTGGTGGGTGCGTGCCTCGCCTGTAGTGGGGTGACGTTTCAGGGCGTGTTCCGCAATCCGCTCGTCAGCCCGTTCCTGCTCGGCGTTTCCGCCGGTGCCGGGTTCGGCGCAGCCCTGGCCATCTTGCAGGGCGGGGGCAACCTTACCATCCAGATCTATGCCTTCGCCTTTGGCGGGCTGGCGGTGATCATTGCCGTGCTGCTGGCCAGACTTTACAAGAATTCCAATACCCTGGTGCTGATCCTGTCCGGCACCATTACCGGCTCGGTGTTCACCGCTTTGCTGGGGCTGCTCAAATATACGGCGGATACGGAAAACAAGCTGCCGGTGATCGAATATTGGCTGCTCGGCTCGCTCTCGGCGGCGGGCAATGACGCGCTGATCAATCTGTCCGTGGTCAGCATTCCGGTGATGATCCTCGTCTATCTGTTGCGGTGGCGCTTGAACCTGCTCGCCTCGGGCGATGAGCAGGCCCAGCTTTTGGGAGTGAATGTGCGTCGCGAGCGCGTGCTGCATATCACCCTGGGGACGCTACTCTGCGCTGCTGCCGTTTCCACCTGCGGCATCGTTGGCTGGGTCGGGCTGGTGGCGCCGCATCTGGCGCGCATGATCGTGGGCCCTGATCACGTCAAGCTGGTACCCATGTCGCTGGCCCTGGGCGCGACCTTCCTGCTGGTCGTGGACACGCTGGCGCGAACGCTGGTGCAGGCCGAAATACCCCTCGGCATCGTCACCGCCTTGGTCGGCGCGCCGTTCTTTGCCTTCCTTCTGGCGCGCAGCGGCAGGGGGTGGTCATGAATGGTTCCGCCCTCTCCAGCCGCCAGGTGTCGACGGGCTATGGGAAAACTGTGCTGGTGCGCGATCTCGACTTCGATCTGGCACAGGGCGACGTGCTCAACATTCTTGGCCCCAACGGGGTGGGCAAGACCACGCTTCTGCGCGCCATCACGGGTCTTTCCAACCCGATCGCCGGCGAAGTGCATCTCATGGGCAAGGCGCTCGGAACCATGAGCATCCGCGACCGCGCCAAGGCCATCGCCTTGGTTTCGCAGAGCGAAAACATGACTTTTGCGCTGACGGTGCGGGAGACGGTGCTGACCGGACGGGCGTCCCATCTCGGTCTTTTCGAGCGGCCCGGACCCAAGGACGAAAAGCTCGCCGTGGCCATGCTCGAAGAGATGGGCGTTGCCGATCTGATCGATCGCGAGCTGCCCTCGCTTTCGGGCGGCCAGCGGCAGATGGTGCGCATCGCGCGGGCCCTGACGCAGCAGTCCCAGGTGGTGGTGCTCGACGAGCCGACCTCCCATCTCGACATCGCCAATCAGATGCAGGTCCTGGCCGCCATAAGGCGCCTCTCGACCAGCGGAAAGACCGTGATCGTGACGACGCATGATCCAGAGCACGCGCTGGTGTGTGGCGGGCAGGTTCTGGTGTTGTCCAAGGCCCGCCCGCCAATCTTCGGTTCCGCGTCAACGGTGCTCGACGAGCAGCTTCTGGAAGACGTGTTCCAGGTGCCCGTGTCGCGCTCGGTGACCGAGGACGGCGACATCCTGATTGCCCCGAAATATCGAAAAATATTGGATACATATCAATCATGACCCGACCCCCGGTCGTTCTTTTTCACCCTGGCGATGGTGGTGTCGCCGCAACATTCCGCCCCTGCGTCGAGGCCGGGGATCTGCGCTGGCTGCGGCAGTCCGAGGCGATGCCCGAAGACCTCGACGGCATCGCGGGGCTGATCCTGCCGCTGGCCGTCGACCAGATCGCCCTCCTGGCGATGAAACCTGCGCTGGAAGCCTTTCTGGATCGCGGCGGGCGCATGATCCTCAATTGCCACATGCTGCGGCCATTCGTGGATGGGCCGGGACTGTTCGTTCCGATGGAAAAGCCCAGGCGCTCCGATTTCGATCTGGTGCGGGTGCGCGAGCATCCGATTTTTGCAGATGCACCGACGGCAGCCCTGGAGTCGAACCAGGGCGTCGTGGGCTTTTATGGCCGGGGCCATAATCCGATGCCGCCGGGTGCCGTGCCGATTCAGGTATTCGGCGAAAAGGCAGTTCCGGTCGATTGGGAATGGCAGCGTCCAGCCGGCGGCATCGTGTTCAGCCATTCCGGCAATGATCTGTGGGTTGTCGGCAATGATCCGGCCGTGCGCATGGCTATGGGCCCGCGTCTGGTTGCCTGGTGCAAGGGAGAAATCTGATGGGCATCGCCATTGTCAATTCGGGGGCCTGCTTCCAGCTCGAATGCATCGAGGGGCCGCGTTATCGCGACTATTTCGATAGCGCGATCCGTCCCGAAGAGCTGACGCTCGAAAGCCTCGCCGGCCATGATGTGCTGATCGTCCCCTGCCATACCCCGGTGCACCGCATCTCGCCGCGCAAGCAGGTCCTGCTCGATTTCCTCGATCAGGGCGGCACGATTTTCGCCAGCGGGCGCAGCAAGAACGAACAATGGCTGCCCAATGTTTCCTTTGACCCATGCCCGACCAATTTCTGGTGGTGGCTCACGCCGGGCGAAACACTGGGAACCGCGATCGCCAAGCCGGAGCACAGCCTGTTCGGCTATCTCGATCTCAAAGCCATCACCTGGCACCTGCATGGATTTTACGATGTGCCCGAGGGCGCCGAAGTGCTTGCCACCGGGCCGGAGAACCGTCCCATCCTCTATATCGACGATGTGACGACCAGGGGCCGCATGATCATCACCAGCCTCGACCCGTTTTCCCACCACGGTCGCCATTTCATGCCATCCGCCACACGGTTCCTCGATGGATTGTTGCCGTGGCTGCGCACAAAAGACGCTATTCGTTCGCCCGATTAGCGCAAGGCCGTGTGGTCAATCGATCCTCGCTCCGGGTTCGGACCGTCAAGGATTGATGCCTGCCGGGGAGGATGCCAGCAGGTCTTCGGTCAGCAGCGTCGCCATCTGGCGCAAATCCTGCAAGTGATGCGTATTGGTCCGCCATGATATGTTGATGGTGCGCAATGGCGTTCGCGCGGGCGTAAGGATGCGCAGGTCGGGCAAGGTGGAAAGCCTTGCGATACTGATATGGGGGACCAGGGCCGCAGCCCTGTTCGCCGCCGCTATGACAGCCAGGGATTCGAGGCTGACCCGTCCAATGGGGGTGATGTTGGGCACGGCGGATTGCCAGCCGGAACCAAAGGCCGAGGCCAGGGCCAGATAGTGAGGCCGGCCATAGACCTCCATATCCTCTGGAACGTAGAGCGTGGTTCCGGCCAGATCGCCGGCGGCGATATCGATGCTGGCGGCGTCCACGATGATGTCGCGATGGATGAGAAGCGAGAAGCCTTCCTCCAGAACGCTTGTGGTCTCCACATCGCGATAATCGGGAAGCAGACTGGAGATGAGAACGTCGATCTCGCCGTCTTCGAGGCGCCGGAACGGGCCGTTTGTCATGCCCTCCGAGAGATGAGGCGTGACGCCGGGATAGTGCTGGTGAAAAACCCGCTGGAGAGACGGGAGGATATAGGGGGCGATAGTTGTGTTGGCACCGACCCGCAGCGCGCCGCCAAACGGCAGGAAGGCCGAACCCGCCATGGTCGTCAGGACTTCTGCTTCATCGACGATGCGCGCAATCTGGCGCAGCAGTTTCAAGCCGCCGGCGGTGGGCCGGACGGCATGATGGCTTCGGTCGAAGAGCACGCAATCGAGCGCTTCTTCCACTTTGCGCACCTGGTGGGAAAGCCCCGACGCGCTGATCGCCATGTCCCGCGCCACAGGCCGGAACGCGCCGCGCCGCTGCACGGCGAGCACCAGTTTCATATCGCGAAGAGACACGGCTTGCAGGCGGGGTGAAAGCATTTCTGACCTTGTCGGGCGCTCCATTCCCCCTCCCTGCCGGAGAGGGGGAATGGAGCCGTTCTTTGCGATCAGGCGACTTCGTACACCTGCTCGGGTTGCAGGGCCATGAGGCGATCGGCCATTTCCTGGCGGAGCTGGATGATGCGTTCTTCCTCCTGGGCCGTGCGGTCCTTGCCCTTGGCGACGAGTTGCCGGAATTCCTCGCGCACGAGGCCTTCCTTGACCTGCAAAGTGGTGGTCTTGCCGCGATAGGTGAATTTGAAGACGTAGGGTGCAAGGAAGCCGCGTTCGGGCTTGGCCATTGCGGTATCCACCTTATAGCGGCCTTCGGTAAGGCTGCGGGTGATCATCTCGATGGAATCGCGCGCTCCGGCTCCGCCAAAGGCGGTTTCAATGCTGATTTCCCGGCGCTCGGGTGCTTCGTCGGGACTGAGCGTCTTGATCGCCAGGGCGAGGGAGTGAAAGCCGTGGGCGGCGCCGCCCGGCAGGAGGAAGCCGTGATAGTGCATGCATTCCTTGTAGGTGAACGCCATCGGCTTGCCGTCCTCGACGACATTGATCACATAATCTGCCATTTTCGATTCCTTGTTACGTTTGGTTGGGAGGGAATTCAGGAACGGACGCCAGTGAAGGCGGGAAGCACCCCGTGGCGTTCCCGGCCATCGAGGCCCTCCATGCGGACTTGCCGCATGGTGATGCCGTAAAGTCTTGCCAGATGCTCAAGCGTCATGGTCGTGCTGGTGTCGCCCATTTCGCTCTGCCCGTCGGGCATCAACAGCAGCACCCGGTCAGCAAGGGCCAGGGCATGGTTGGGGTCGTGGGTGGTGAAAACCACCGCCTTGTCGGCATCGGCATGGATTTCGCCGAGGAGGTGCAGAAGCCTTTGCTGATTGGCGAGATCGAGGGCTGAGGTGGGCTCGTCGAGCATGAGCACGCTCGATTGGGTCGCCAGCGCCCGGGCCAGCAGGACCAGTTGCCGCTCACCCCCGGAGAGCACGGAAAAATTGGACCGCGCCAGATGCGACATGCCGACCCGGGACAGACAGGATTCGGCAATGGCGTAATCGGCGCGGTCCGGCTGGCCAAAAAGACCCAGTCGGGCTGCCCGGCCCAGCACCACCGCGTCGATGACGGCGATTTGAGGCACCACCATGAGCGACTGGGGCACATAGCCGATGATGCCCGGAGCTTTTCGCGTACCGGTGGCAAGTTTTTGCTGGCCGAGTGCGGCTCGCAACGCCGTGGTCTTGCCGCGCCCATTGGGGCCGAGAATGGCGAGGCACTGGCCCGGCCCCACTTCAAAATCGAGATTCGAGAATATGAGACGGTCGCCAAAGCGGACTTCGGCATTCGAAAGACCGATCATCGTGCCTTCCTCAGCTGATATTGCCGCAGCAGCAGCGCAAAGACCGGTGCCCCGACGATGGCGGTCAAAATGCCGAGGGGAATTTCGGCAGCCGTCGCGGTGCGGGCGATCGTGTCGACCAGCACCATATAGGCGGCGCCAAACAGGATAGCGGTCGGTATCAACCGGCGATTGTCCTCGCCCACCAGAAGGCGCGCCGCATGGGGAATGACCAGGCCGACCCAGCCGACAATGCCGGACACGGCGACCTGGGACCCCACGATAAGCGCCACGAGAGCGAAGATGATCCAGCGCTCCCTGTCGGGGTTGGAGCCAAGGGTCCTGGCCTCGGTTTCGCCCAGGGCGAGCACGTTGAGGCGGAACCGCATGGCATAGAGGAACGCCACGGCGACGAAGATGCCGGGGCCACCGACCCACAGCCGTTCCCATGTGAGCGTGGAAAACGAGCCCATCAGCCAGAAGACGATCGCCGGCAGGGAGGATTGAGGATCGGCGAACATTTGCACGAGGGAGACGAGAGCGGACCCCAGAGCGCCCACCACCATGCCAGCGAGGATGATGGTCAGCATTTCACTGCGCCCGCCAATTCCAGCCAGCAATCCCACCAGGACCAGCGCCAGGACAGCGCCAAGCGACACCAGAAGGATAAGGGGCAGGCCCCAAATACCCATGACGATGGCAAACGCGCCGCCCAGCGCCGCGCCCTGGGACACGCCCAGAACCTGGGGAGAGACGAGAGGATTACGAAAGACCGCCTGAAGACTGGCACCCGCCACGGCAAGGCCAGCACCCGCCAGGACAGCAAAGAGCGTGCGGGGGGCACGCACGAGCAGGACGATCCGCTCGTCGATCTCTGCGTGTTCGGCGAAAGGCTGGACGAGGCCGCCCAGGATGATCTCCAGCGCCCGCCAGACCGGCACTTCGTACCGGCCAACACAAAGCGAGGCAAGGACGCTTGCGATCAGAAGCACGATGCCCAAAGGCATCGCGCTTTTCTCGAAGCCCTTGCGCGTCGCATCAGGCGACGTGGCGACTGAAACCGTCATTGAGCGCGGAACTGGGCATAGTTGGCGGCGTCGCCCTGCATGTCCATGCGCAGAATGGAGTCGATCTCCGCATCGCTGACCTCGTAATTATAGAGGAATTCATAGGCGCTGCGCATCTCGGCCCGCAGGTCGAAATCATAGACCTCCGGATGCAGCAGATTGGCCAGCCACATCCAGGTCAGCGGTGATTCCTGGCTGGCGGGTTCCCAGCGATAGCCGCCGATGGGCATTTTATAGACCCGGTGTTCCTGGGCTGCGGCGAGTTGGGAGAGAATGGGGTGGTCGTAGACCCAATCGACCGAAAGTTCGGGCTCGAAGCTGTTGAGCAGGATGACGTCCGGGTTCCAGACAGCGATCTGTTCGGCGCTGATCGGAACGGTTCCGTTCAACTCGGCCGAGGAACTGATCCCGCCGGCCATTTCGATATACCAGGTGTTGTAGTGGTTCTCACGCCCGGTTGCTGTGATCTCGCTGAGCGAGCGCAACATATAGAGCACGCTGGGCTTGTCGTCTTTGGCGATGGCGGCAGCTTTCGCCTCGACCGCCGCCACGACTTCGTTGCGCCAGTGCAGCATGGTCTCGAAGCGTTCCGGCTTGCCAATCGCTTCGGCGATCAGCGATTGGCTGCCGCGGGCATTGTCCTCCGTGCCGCTCAAGACCAGCAGCGTCGAAAGGCCGGCATTGGTGATGGGATCGACGATATCGTTGCCGCGCCCGCCCCATTGTACGACCAGATCGGGCGACAGAGTCACCAGGGACTCGACATTAGGTACAAAGCCGTTGCCGACGAAATCGAACGGTATGTCCGCAGCCTCGGGGAAGATCGTGCCTAAAAGGCCCTCGAAATGGGCGGCATAGGATTGCTCGTTCATGCCCACGAGGCGGTCGATGCCGCCATCCATGGAGACGACCACCGAGGCCATCGGCATCGGAAAAGTCGCGATCCGTTCCGCCGGTTTCTCCAGCGTAACGGCCCGGCCTTCCATGTCGGTCAGATTGATCTCCTGGGCACCAGCAATCGATGCGAGAAAGACGGAGGCAAGGGTAGCCAAAAGGGGTGAGCGCATCGCCATACCTTAATCATGAGTTAAATAATCAGGTTTTTTGATAGCGCCGCTCCTGCCCGATAGCAATGAGATTAACCCGCACAGGGTGTGCGATATTGTCGATCACTCTGGATATTTTGCGCGCACCGCCCATCGCCTTCCGCCCCATGTCGGCGCCGCGGACTTGATATCATTTGAGCAATGACTATAAGAAACTATACTAAATCACTCTAGTTATGTTGCCGTATCGAGGAAGTCATGAGCCGCCGTCCAGAACCAAGAATATTCGATGTCCTGTCGACCAGCGTGGTCACCCCCAACATGCTCCGTGTTTCGATTGGCGGCGCAGCCCTCGACGATTTTCCCGACAGCCAGGATGGCGGCTATCTGAAATTGCGCATTCCCGGCCCGGCACCCACGGACAAGCCTTCGGTGCGCACCTATACGATACGCCGGCAGACCGCCGACGCACTGGATATCGATTTTGTGCTCCATGGCGAGGCGGGCGCTGGTGGCCCGGCGGTGTCGTGGGCGCAAGCGGCCCGCCCCGGCGACCGGATCGCGGCTGGTGGCCCCGGCCCGGCCAAACTGCTGCCGCCGGACGCCGACTGGTATCTGGTCGCTGGCGACATGACCGCCTTGCCGGCCATCGCCGTCGCCCTTGAGGCGTTGCCGGACCATGCCGTCGGGCATGCAATCATCGAAATCCAGACCGAAGCGGACCGGCAGGAGTTCCGCCATCCGGCGGGGATTGAGATTGAGTGGCTGGTCAATCCCGACCAAAATCCGGATGTGTTTGAACACGCTCTCCGAGCCGTGCCCTGGAGGGATGGCGAGGTTTACGGCTGGTGCGCAACGGAATTTGACGAAATGCGCCGCGCTCGCAGCTATCTGCGCGGGGAGCGTGGCCTGTCACCCGCCCAATTGTACATCTCAAGCTACTGGAAGCAGGGGCTGGTGGAAGACCAGCATCGCGAAGTCAAGCAAGCCGACGCGGTCGCCACGTCCGCCTGATGTCTTGAACTGACCCATTCAGGTCAGGGGCGGTGCAGCGGGCACGATAAAGTTAGAGGAACAATCCTGCCCGCTGACACGTGGCCAGCGGGCAGGCAATCATTTTGCGATGGGTCAGGCTTCGCCCATGCCCTCGGCGGGCTTGGGGGCGCTGCCGTGGCGCACCTTTTCCTCGATGCGGGCACCAATATCGGCGTCAACGCTCTTCCAATAGTCGAAGGCGCGGCTCAGCACCGGCTCGCGTACGCCGCCCAGCAGGCTGCCGGCCACGGTATCGACCAACTGGTTGCGCTCGTCGTCGTTGAACACCTCGCGTACGAGAATGCCCGGCTGGATGAAGTCGTCATCATCAGCGCGCAGAGTATAGGCACTGCGGACCATGGGGCCATCGGATTCCCAGCTGTCATCGACCGGCCCGGTCTCGTCGGCCCATTGGCGGCCATAGCTGTTGGGCGCATAGACCGGGGCGTTGCCCGAATGGTGATACGCCATCTGTCCGTCGAACATATAGGTGTTCACCGGCACCTTGGGCTGGTTGACCGGCAACTGATGGAAGTTGGTGCCGATACGGTTGCGCTGCGCGTCGTTATAGGCAAAGGCGCGGCCCAGCAGCATCTTGTCGGGCGAAAGCCCGATACCAGGCACCGTGTTGCCGGGGGAGAACGCCGCCTGCTCGATCTGGGCAAAGAAGTTTTCCGGATTGCGGTTGAGCGTCATCTTACCCACCCGGATCAGCGGGTAATCCTGGTGCGGCCAGGTCTTGGTCAGGTCGAACGGGTTGAACCTGTAGGTCTTGGCCTCTTCATAAGGCATGATCTGAACCGACAGGATCCAGCTCGGGTGCTCGCCGCGTTCGATGGCGTCGAACAGGTCGCGGCGGTGGAAGTCCGCATCCGATCCCGACATGGCGGTCGCTTCTTCGTTGGTGAAGAACTCCATGCCCTGTTCGGTGTGGAAGTGATACTTGACCCAGAATTTTTCGCCCTTGGCGTTGATCCACATATAGGTGTGCGAACCATAGCCATTCATGTTGCGCCAGGTGCGCGGCAGGCCACGGACACCCATCAGGTAGGTCACCTGGTGCGCGGATTCGGGATTGTTGGTCCAGAAATCCCACTGCATGTTGTTGTCGCGCAGGCCGGAATCGGGAAGCCGCTTCTGGCTGCGGATGAAGTGCGGGAACTTCATCGGATCGCGCACGAAGAAGATCGGCGTGTTGTTGCCGACGAGGTCGTAATTGCCTTCGCTGGTGTAGAATTTCAGCGAGAAGCCGCGCACGTCGCGCCAGGTATCGGGGCTGCCCATCTCGCCGGCCACGGTCGAAAACCGCGCCAGCATTTCGGTGGATGCGCCCTTCTGGAACAGCGCGGCCTTGGTATAGGCGGACACGTCCTCGGTGGTTTCAAACACACCGAAGGCCCCTGCGCCCTTGGCGTGCGGCTGACGCTCCGGCACCTTTTCGCGGTTGAAATGGGCCATCTGTTCGAGAAAATGAACATCATGGAGGACGATTGGACCATCGGGGCCGACGGTCAGCGAATTGCGATCACTCGCAGCGGGTGCTCCAGTGCTCATGGTTGAGGCAGACGCATGATTCTTATCTGTCATGCTGCGTTCATCGGACATGAAGCCTTTTTCCTTCCTGAAATAGTGCGTGGCAAAAGCCAGCGACGATCAACTTTTAACATTCCCCATGGGCCCAAACGGCCCACCGCGCTTGAACTACAGCCATCACGCAGGCTGCTCATCCTCACGCACTTGATCGGAATCAGAAGCCCCATCGCGACCAGCAGGTGCGACGAACCTTCTTTGCTGAATATAGGCATCCGCGCTGCCAACGACAATCGCGCTGCGGCAAAAGGCTCACCGATATCGGATCAAGACTTTGCGCTTTCCAGCCGAAAAGCCTGCTCCTGCGCCAGCGGCGAAAGGAACAGGCCTTCAGATCATTTCAGCGCTTATTGGAAACGCCCTTGCCCGATGCCCGATCAGGCGGCGCGGGAGGCGTCGCGATCCCTCTCCATGGCCAGCACATAGGGTTCGGCTTGGCCGGAGATTCTGAACACACCCACGATCTGGTCGAGTTCGCTCGCCTGGCCTTCGGTCTGCTCGATGGCGGCGTTGGTCTCTTCCACGAGAGCGGCGTTATGCTGGGTCATCTCGTCGATGGCGCGCACCGCCATCGAGACCCGGTCGATCGCCGCCGCCTGCTCCCGGCTGGCCTGTGCGATCGATTGCATCAGCGTCGCGTTGGCGTTGACCGACTTGAGCATGGTGGTCAACTGCCCCGACGCATCCGACACCAGCGCGGTGCCGGCGCGCACCTCATTGGCGCTCTGGTCGATCAGGGCCTTGACGTCCCCCGAGGCGCTGGCTGCCGATTGGGCCAGACGGCGCACTTCGACTGCAACCACGGCAAAGCCCTTGCCCGCATCGCCGGCCCGCGCCGCTTCCACCGACGCGTTGAGCGCCAGCAGATTGGTCTGGAACGCGATGTCGTCGATCATGCCGATGATGTTGGAGATCTTGGCCGAACTTGCCGTGATCCGCTCCATCGCCTCGGTGGCCTTGTCCATGATGGCGCCGCTTTGCGCTGCGCCCTGGGAGGCCGCCTGCGCCTGCTCGTCGGCGTCTTCGGCCATGCGGGCATTGTCGGCCACCGTGCTGGCCAGTTGCGCCATGGTCGCCGAGGTTTCCTCGATGGTGGCCGCCTGCTTGGTGGTGCGCTCGCTCAGATCGTTGGCGCCGGTCAGGATTTCTTCGGTGGCGATCTTGAGGGCCTGCGACGTCGAGCGGAGCTGGACGACCACTTCGCTGAGCTTGTCGGCTACCGCGTTGGTGTCTTCCTTGAGTTTGGCGAACGAGCCCTGATAGTCCCCTTCCACCCGCTTGGTGAGGTCGGTATCGGCCAATGCCGCCAACACCTCGCCGGTTTCTCCCAATCCGCGATCAACGGTGGCGACGAGATTGTTGATGCCCCGCGCCAGCGTGTTGAGTTCGAGATCGGGGAACTGGGCCTCGACCCGCTTGGAAAAGTCCCCGGCCACGGCCGCGTCGACCACTTCGCCGAACGCTTGCTGCAAATCGCGCATCAATGCGGGCCTGTCGGCCAGCCGGTCGATGGCGGCATTGATGGTGTTGACCGAGATCAGGAACGCGCCGCGCATGCCTTCGGGCCCGATCTTGCGATAGAACCGGCCTTCGCTGGCCGCGGTCATGGCCAGGGCAGATTCGCGCACGAACGCGTCGTTGACGTCGATCATGTCGTTGATCGCATGCCCGGCCCGCAACACATCGCCATATTCGGCGCGCAATTGCAGCCGCTCGGAGAAGTTTCCGGCGGCAACTGCCGAGCCGACCTGGCTCACATGCCCAAGGAATGCCCGCAGGGCGCGCAGGCCGAGAACGGCAAAGCCCGAGCTGACCAGAGCCAGCGCGAGCAGTGCCATGGGCACCGGCAGGGGCTCAAATCCCAGCGCCAGCAGGACCAGCGCCGCCGAGGTCAAAATCGCCTGTACGCCGACCAGCAACAGGACCTTAGAGAGTGAGGATATATTCTTCATAGTCTTGCCCCTGTTCCGCAAGAAACTGCGTCAGCATCTGATAGCTGGCTTCCAGCCCGGCCTTGCGGTTGCTGGTTCCAGCCTCGACCGCCAGCAGCTGCGTGTAGAGTTCGTTGATCTTTTTAAGCGCCTCGACCCGGGGCTTGCGGCGGTTCGAGTGGTAGCCGGTGATTTCACCGCGCTCGTCGATGGTGGGCGTCACGTGGGCGAACACCCAGTAGTGGTCATCACCCTTGGAGCGGTTGACCAGATAGGCGAACACCTCGCGCCCCGATTTCAGCCGCTCCCAGAGCAGCTTGAAAATGCAGCGCGGCACATTGGGATTGCGCACGATCGAGTGCTGCTGGGTCAGGAGATCGTCGAGGGTGAAATCGGAAATTTCCAGAAAATAGCTCGATGCATAAGCAATCCGACCGGTTGGGTCGGTCTTGCTGACGATGATCTTGTCATCGTCCATCACGCGCTCGGAGCCCGAAAAATGAAGCATTTTGACCAACTTTCAAGTGGGGATTGATTTTGGCCAGCAACTTTATCGCTAGCTCGCGTTAATTCCCGGTAAATCCGGCGATCAAACTCAACCTGCGACGCTTTCCCCAACCCCTCATCGTGATTTCATCTTGACAGCGAATAAACTAAGCATTCGACCGTTCGGGATCGATCACAAAAAGCATATTATACTATGCCATTAATGATAGAATTGACGACCGGAACGGAAGTTGTCTTTCTATAGTGAATAAAGCCAAATGATAAATGAACGACCAGATGGGCCCTGCCGCAACTCTACTTACGCAACACCAGTGCGGCACGGCCAGCAACAGCGTCGGGCTCAGGAGGGATTTTCGCCCGGATGCAGCAGCAGGTCGGAAGCGAGATCGTATTTTTCGGCCAGCGCGTCCACGGTGCCATCGGCCCAGAGGCGATGTAACTGTCCTTCGACAGCCCGCCGCAGCGTGAGGTCACCCTTCCAGAAGCCGAAGCCGAGGTTGATCCGCTCAAGCGGCTCGGGCAACAGCGAAAAATCGTGATCGTCTTCTGAAAACGTCTGGGCGGCGAGCAGCGCTTCGGTGATCGCGGCGTCTATTTCGCCCGCGTCCAGCGCCCGGGCCAGCGAGGCCGGATCGCGCATGATTTCGGTCTGAATGCCCGCGCCGCGCAGATATTGGGCCAGCGCGATCCTGTCCAGCCCGGTCAGACCGACATAAACGCCGACCTTGCCGCCGGTCCGGGTGGAATTGATTGGTTTCACATAGGCCCAGCCGGTGCGCAGATAGGGCTCGGAGGTGTCGAGGAACGACCGGCTGGTCTGCGTAAGCGCAATCCCGCCCGCGATGACGCTGCACTGGGCGCGGGTAAGGCGCCAGCTGCGCGGGTTGTAATCGCGCCCCATGTTGGAATTAGAAATGACGTCGAGCCGCCAGCCCAGATTGTGGGCAATTGCCGTGAGCAGTTCCACATCGAAACCCGGCGCTTCCGGGTTACCGGTCACCAGGGGCGGATATTGCGTCGGCATGCAGACCCTGAGCCGCCCCAGCCGGTCGACTTCCGCCGCCGATGTATCGGGGGGCAGAAAGCTCACCCCGATCAGCAGCGCAAAGATCAGCGCGAGCGGACCAAAATCGCCCAGAAGCGTTCTGACTCTCGATTTGCGTTCCTGCATCGTCAGACCTTGCGGAATTCCCAGACCGCCAGCGCGAACAGCGCAACGGTCATCACGCCGACCACTTGCAGGTTCCACACCGGGTTGAACTGGTTGAAGTCGATCAGGATGCCGCGCATGGCGTCGATAGCATAGGTGATCGGGTTGAGCTCGACCACGATCACCAGCCATTCGGGATAGGTCACCAGGGTCTGGGCGCGGGTCAGCGCGGGATCGAGAGGGAACACCGACGAGGCGGTGAAATAGAGCGGCAGGATCACGGCGTTGGAAAACACCCCAAAGCTCTCAAAACCCTTGAGATGGTTGGCTATGACGATACCGAAACTGGTCAGCCCGAACGACAGGACGAACATCAGCGCAATCGCCGCCAGCATGTCCGAAAGGGTCAGCGCCACGCCTGCGAAGCGGGCGACGGCCAGCACCATGCAGCCATGCACTACGGCGGTTGTCGCCCCGCCTAGCACCTTGCCCAGCAATACCGCGTTGCGCGACATGGGCGAGACCAGCACCTCGCGCAGGAAGCCGAATTCACGGTCCCAGATCAGCGATACCGCCGACTGGACGGAGGTATAGAGGATGTTGAGGACGATGACGGCGGGAAAGATGAATTGCAGATAGGTGTAGGGCACGACGAACCGCACTTCCCCATACACCTCGCCCCGGAAATAGGGGTTGAGACCGATCCCCAGGATCAGAACCCACAGCAGCGGCCGGCTGGCGCCGCCGATCAACTGCCCCTTGTCGCGCAGCGAGCGCTTGACCTCGCGCAGCCAGATCGCGTGAACGCCTCCGATCTGTCCCCAAAGGTTCGGTCTTTGCTCAGCCATTCTTGTCTTCCTCGTCCCTCAGGGCAACTCGCCGAATTGCTCCAAGTCCTTGTATTATTGCAGTTCCGGTAGCGCTCTAGATAACGGTATCGCGGCCATAAAAGGCCGATTGGGGATCGGAAAGCACCAGCGTTCGGATTCGCGTCCACAAATGCTCGCGCATCTCGACGAACCGCTTGTCGGCGCGGGCCAGAGACGGGCTGCGCGGGCGCTCGATATCGATAGGCAGATCTTCAAGCACCGAGCCGCTGCCCATGATCAGCACCCTGTCGGCCAGCAACAGCGCCTCATCAACGCTGTGGGTGACGAACAGGACGGTGGGGCGGCGGCGCTCCCACAGGGCGAGAAGTTCGGCCTGCATCAGCTCGCGGGTCTGGGCGTCGAGGCTGGCGAACGGCTCGTCCATCAGCAAGATGTCGGGCTCACCGGCCAGCGCGCGGGCCAGCGCAACGCGCTGCCGCATGCCGCCGGACAATTGGCCGGGGTAGTGGCGCGCCCAGCGCGTCAGCCCCACGATATCCATGTAATGGCGCACGCGTTCGGTGCGCTCATTGGCAGGCAGTGACGTCGCCTCCAGCGCAAACGCGATATTGGCTTCCACTGTTCGCCAGGGAATGAGCCGGAACCCCTGGAACACGAACCCCATCCCCGCACCGGGGACCGGGGGCTTGCCGCCGACCCTGACCGTCCCCTCATCGGGGATGATCAGGCCGTTGGCCACGCGCAACAGGGTGGTCTTGCCGCAACCGGACGGGCCGACAATGGCCACGAACCGGTGCGGCATGACCTTGAGCGAAACGCCGGCCAAGGCCGTGCTCCGGCCGCCCTGGGAAGTGGGAAAGCTCTTGATGACCCCTTCCAGCTCCAGCGCCGGACCGTCCTTTGGGACGGCCCGGCTGGAAGCAGCGGCTGAACTGTCTATGGCCGGCATGGAACTCATCTGTCGGCGGGATCCATGCGATCGTCGACACCAAGCTCTGCGAGCGCCGCGTCAACCGGGCCAAAATCCACCCACTGGTCGAGGGCGAGCGGGGTCTGGCCTTCGAAGTCGGCGGTGCCATACAGCCAGTCGGCGGTGTAGGTCAGCTCCGACGCGCTCATGCCGCCATTGACGCTCCAGCTCTGGGCAAAGGACTCGGCGAGCATGTCGAGCACCGCCGTATCGGTGTCGGGCAGCGCATCGCTCATCGCGTCGATCCACAGCTGCGGATCATCGGCGAAGTCGCGGCTGATCTTGATCAGCGCCCGGATCACCGCTTCGACGTCCTCGGCGCGCTCTTCGAGCACATTGCCGGGTACGGCGTTGACCTTGTTGACCACCGGAGCACCTTCATAATAGGCGTCCTGGTCAACCAGCACGTGCAGCCCGGTCGTGTCGGGCAATTCCGCCCAGGTTCCGATCGACATGGTGGTCGCATCAACCTGCCCGGCCATCAGCGCCTGCGCGCGGACGTTGGGCTGGCCCAGATTGACCAGTTCGGAATCCTCGATATCAGCCCCCAGGCTGCCCAGCACGAGGCTCGACAGCGAATGGTCGAGGCTGCCCACCCGGCCCACGCCGAAGCTGGCTCCGGCCAGGTCCGCGGGGGTTGCGATCTCGTCCTTGGCCACGATCATGAACGGCAGGGACTTGTTGGGTGAGGTGACGGCGCGGAAATCATCGGCGCCAGAGGCGATGATCTGGAGCAGCGCATCGACACCCACATTGGCCATTTCGCCATCGCCGGACTGGAGCGCGGCCAGCGCAGACGGGGTCTGCTGCACGCGCACCAGTTCCACATTGACGCCTTCGCGTTCGAAATAGCCAAGCTCGACGGCCAGGTCCATGACCGAGTTGGGCACGAGCGGGGGCTCAAGGTGGGTCACGATCAGGCGGAACGGAGCGTCCGACTGAGCCAGAGCCGGCCCGGCCACCGCCGTCGACAGCATCAGCCCTGCCAGCAGGGCAGTGAGAACAGTGTTGGTTTTCATCGGGATACCTCCGGTTTGAATTCAGGTTTTCCAGCGTGTAAGGCGCGATTCAAATATACGCAATGCCTCGGTGACCAGGCCGCCGATCGCGGCGAGCGTCAAAACGATCACAAAATACTCTGCCATGCGGAAGGTGTTGCCGTACAGCGCCAGCATCCCGCCCAGCCCGGTGATCGCGGTATAGAGTTCGGCAACCACGGTATTGATCAGCCCGATGGTCGCCCCGATGCGCAGTCCCGCCACCACATAGGGCACGGCCCCCGGCAAGACGATCGCCGTAAAGATGCGGAACCGGTCCGCGCCGACCGAGCGCGCCATCTCGACCAGTTCTTCATCAGCCTGTCGCACACCCGCATAGGTGTTGATCAGGATCGGCATCACCGCCCCGAGAAAGACGATGAACAGCTTGGCTTCCATGCCCAGCCCGAGCAGCACGATGATCAGAGGAATGAAGGCAACGCGCGGTGTTGCGGCAAGCGCATAGACATAGACTTCCAACGTCCGGCCTAAGAGGTTGAACGCCCCCATCAGCACGCCCACCGGAATGGCCACGAGAATCGCCACCCCGAATCCGCCGATATAGGTAAAAAGGCTCTGCGTGATCGCACCCTGCAGTCGCCCCTCGCCCCACAGCCGTCCGGCGGCATGCCAGGTGGCGAGCGGAGAGGGAATGATGTTGCGCGAGACGTTGGCCGAAATCACCCACCACAGCAGCAACAAAAAGATCAGGAACCCGATCCGGGACAGGCCAACGACCCAGGCCTCAGGGATAGCGCGTTTCGCCGAAACAGCAGCCGAGCGCTCAGCCATTGGCGCGCCCCTTCCTGCCCTGCGCGGGCGCGCCGCCGATCTCACGCCCGGTCAGCGAGAGGAACACGCTTTCAAGGCTGGGCTGATCGACCGAAATCTGGCGCAATTCACTGCCGAACCGGGAGAGCACCGCCTCGGGGTTTTCATTGTGTTCGAGGGTAAGCAGAATCTGCCCGTCCACGCCCGGCTTGGCCGAGGGATAGGCTTCCATGATGGCCGTCCGGGTCTCATCGTCGCGCGGGGTGAGCCGCACGAGGGTCTTGCCGTGGTCCGATTTGAGTTCGGCAGGCGACCCCGTGGCCAGAATGGTGCCATGGTCGATGATGCTGACCAGGTCGCAGCCTTCGACCTCTTCGATATAGTGGGTGGTGACCACGACGGTCAGGCCGGTCGTGCGGCGCATGGTGTCGATGAACGACCACAGCCTCGCCCGCGACGGCGCATCGAGGCCCACTGTCGGTTCGTCGAGAAACAGGATCGAGGGCTCATGCATCATCGCACGGGCGATCTCCAGCCTGCGCCGCATCCCCGAAGACAGCGTGCCGACCACCGCGTCTGCGCGGTCGGTCAGATCGGCCAGTTCCAGCATTTCGGTTGTTCGGCGGCGTCCCGCGCTGGCGGTCATGTGATAAACGGCGGCATGGAACGCAAGATTCTCGCGCACGGTCAGGCGGGTGTCGAGGGTAGCGGTCTGGAACACAACCCCGATTTCGTTGCGCACGGCGCGGGGGTTCTTCACCACATCGTACCCGCCGACCCGCGCCTGCCCGCTATCCGGGCGGCTGATGGTGCACAAGATATCGATCAGCGTCGACTTGCCGGCGCCATTGGGGCCAAGCAGCGCAAACACGCTCCCCTGCGGGACGGCGAGATCGACCCCGTCCAGCGCCACCACGCGCCCGAAGCGCTTGGCGACAGTTTCCACCTCGATTGCGTGAGGGCCCGTCTGGGCCGGCTGCGCCGCGGTATTCATGCCAGTACTCCCATCCCCCGCAACTCCCGGAGGCAAAATTCGGTGAGGTCCGTATCGTCGGTGACGGTGACGAAAGGCCAGCCCCGCGCGCGGAACGCGGCCTGCAAACCCTCCTGATGCGCCGCAAATGCCGAGCGATAAGCCTCCAGCGTATCGTGGTCGACATCAACTTTCGTCGCTTCGCCGGTTTCGATATCCTCAAATGTTACCGTACCCGACGCCAAATCGCCGGGATCGCGTTCGCCCTGCGAGAGAACCTGAAGGGCGAGCACCGCATACCCTGCCGCGCCCAGCCAGCCAAGCGCTGTTTCGATGTCCTCGTCCCACCAGTCGCTGATGATGACCAGCAGCGTACCGCGCCGCAGGCGTCCCGCGATCTGCCGCAGCGCGTCGGGCAAGGGCCCGCCCGCGCCCACCGGCAGCTCATTGATCCAGCCAAACAGATCTTCGGCCCGGGCCAGACCCTGCCAGCGTGGCGACTTTTGCAGCCCGCGCGGGCCCGAGACAGCGATCTGGACGGTATCGCCTCCGGCCATGGCGGCAAACCCGACGATCTGCGCCAGGGCGCGCGCCTGATTCTCCTTGCCCTCGCCCCCGGCAGTGATCGAGGCGCTGGTATCGATCAGCACCGTCACCGGCAATTGCTGGTCGCGGGCGTATTCGCGCAGGTGAAACTGCCCGGTGCGGGCATAAAGGTGCGGGTCGAGCCGGCGGGTGTCGTCCCCATCCTGATAGGGGCGATGGTCGATGAATTCGAGCCCCGGTCCCCGCGTTGCCGAACGCCGCTCGCCCACACCGCTGGTGCCCGCCAGAACGCCCGGAAACAGGCGGCTGCGCGACAGCGATTCGAGCAGGGCGGGGCTGGGTCGCATCAAGCCTTGTCCATGATGGCGTCGAACAGGCGCAGCAGCAGCGCCTCGATGTCGATTCCGGCGGCCCGGCTTTCAAAATTGCCATGCACCCGGTGACGGGTCACGGGCAGCATGATCGCCCGCAGGTCCTCGATCGCCACGTGATTGCGCCCGTGCATGAATGCATGGGCCTTGGCGGCCAGCACCAGCGCCTGTGCGCCGCGCGGGCTGATGCCGAACCGCACATAGCGCGCGACATCGCTGTCAGCTTTGCCGTCCACGGGCTGGGTGGCAATACAAAACCGCGCGACCGCTGCCTGCAACGAGGCGGCAATCGGCATGGTGCGTACCAGGTCCTGCAACGCCAGAATATCTTGTGCGGACGCCGCCTCATCGGGCTCACCCCAGCGCGCACCGGTCGTCACATCGAGAATCTCGGCCAGGGCGGTTTCGCTGGGATAGCTCACATCAATGCGGAACAGGAACCGGTCGATCTGCGCTTCGGGCAGCGCATAGGTGCCTTCCATTTCGATCGGGTTCTGGGTGGCCAGCACAAAGAACGGGCGCGGGAGTTCCAGCGTCGCGCCGCCCGCCGAAACTGTGCCTTCCTGCATCGCTTCGAGCAGCGCAGACTGGGTTCTGGGGGTCGCGCGGTTGATCTCGTCGGCCAGCAGCAGCTGGGAGAAGATCGGGCCTTTGCGGAATTCGAGCCTGGTGCGCCCTTCGGCGTCCGGCACCAGTACCGACGCGCCGGTGATATCGGCGGGCATCAGGTCGGGCGTGAACTGTACGCGCGAAAAGCTCAGTCCCGCTGCCTTGGCCAGCGAGCGGACCATCAGCGTCTTGCCGACGCCCGGCGGGCCTTCGAGCAGCACGTGCCCGCCCGCCATCAGCCCGACCAGCATCAGGTCCACGGCCTTGTCCTGCCCCACAACCACCTGGCGCATGGCCGCGCCCACTGCATGCGCCAACTCCCGCAACCGGGCGATGTCGCGCTCCTCTTCTGCCGCCAATGCGCTCATACGCGTTTCCTCCCAGGCCCTCTCAAGACCGTTCCGATCCCGGTTCAAAGATTGAAGATGAAGGCGGCGAACTGCCGCGTGGGGCGAGCGAGGATCATCCCGGCCATCCCGCTCAACGTCAACAGGCCAATGCCGATCGCAAAGAACATCATGCGCTTTTCGATCCAGCGACACAGGTCCGGCGCCAGCGCGCCAATCAGCAGTCCCGCCGCGAGCGGAGGGAGCGGAACAAGATTGAACACGGCAAAATGAACGGCCATTTCCGCGGTCCGCTCCAAAAGCCCGACGCCGACCACCCCGACCGAAGCGGCTGGCAGGGCGGCAAACACGACACCGCGCAGCATCCAGAGCCCCTTGGCCAGCACCAGCAGCACGGCCAGCGCCCCCAGGATCACGATCACGATACCGAAAACACCGCCCCGCACATCCGCCGTGGTCAGGCGCGGCGGACGGCTCCAGCCGAACTGGGTGAGCACCGCGCTCAGCATCCCTACCGGATCGAGATGGCGGAACGGGCTGAGCGACAGCCTGCCGTCATATTGCGGCCCCCGGTCGCCGAGCAAACGCGCCAGGATGACGGCAGCGAGGCCATGAACTGTGACAACCACGACCGCCGCGAACAAGCGGTAGAAAATCTGCTGGCCAGAAAGGTCGATCGTCCAAGGCACAATTGCCCATCCCAAAACTGCCCCTGCGGAGCAAAAATCCGTCGGCGGCGCATGATCCGCCATCCATGGGTACAATCGGTTTATCGGCTGCGCAATGGCATCCTGGCCCGCTGGCAAATTAATCCTACTAAAGCCAGGCACGGGCTGGATTTATGGATATTGTCGTATAATATACGAATTAACATCTTGTTTTTTCTTGTTCTTTAGTGAAGCAGACTTTGACACCCTCTACATTCAATGCAACAAATCAATACAGTAAATAAGGAGCGCGCCGTGAAGCACGATTTCTTGTTACCCCTGCAGGGCAGCCTGATGCGCACCGGCCTCGGCGCCGTCGTGGCGATCGGGCTTGCCGGAGCGGCCATCGGCCAGGAGGCCGACGCAGCCCCGGTTGAAGGCGGGCTGGTCACCGCAGAGCAGGCCGCACGCGGCGACGCCCTTTATGAGCAGCGCTGCGCCACGTGCCATGGTGCGGACATCGTCGATTCGTTTGCCAGCTACCCCAATGCGGCGCTGTTTTTCGGTTACGTCTCGACCGCCATGCCGGCCGACGCGCCCGGCAGCATGCCGCCGCAGCAATATGCAGACATCATCGCCTATCTGATGACCGAGATCGGCCAGCCGGTCGGCACGGAGGAAGTGGCTGCCGATCAGGCTGCCCTCGCCGAAATTTCGCCAGCCGCCATCAAGGCTGCCAATGCGGAGGGCGATCAATAAAATAAAAAGCGCGGATGCCGGGGAGGCGTCCCCCTCAGAGTTTCATTCGTCGGGATATCCGTAAGCGCAAAAGCACAGCCGGACCCGATTTTCATCATGGTCCGCTGGGGACATGATTTTCTTGGGAGGAGTCTAAATGAAACACCATCTACTTATCTGCCTGACATCGGCGCTTGCGCTGACGGCGGCATCGGGCCATGCGCTGGCCCAGGACGTGGAGCGATCCTACACATCGGTCACCAACGAGATGATCCTCGACCCGAACCCGGGTGACTGGCTGCAATGGCGCCGCACGATCAATAACTGGGGCCACAGCCCGCTCGACCAGATCAACCAGGATACGGTCGGCGATCTCGATCTTGTCTGGAGCTGGGCGCTGGGTGAAGCCGGGCAGCAGGAAGTTATGCCGATCATCCATGACGGCATCATGTTCCTGGCCACCAACAACAACTATGTCGAAGCGCTCGACGCGGTGACCGGCGACCTGATCTGGTCCTACACCCACACGCGCCCGGCCTTTGAAGGCGGCTATCACAACAACCAGGCCATGCGTCAGAAAAACAGCGTCGCGCTCTATGGCGACAACGTCATCCTGACCACGGTGGATGCCAAGCTCGTGGCCCTCGATGCCCTGACTGGACAGGTCAACTGGGAAGTTCAGGTCAACGACTGGGAGGCCGGCTACAGCTACACCGCCGGGCCGCTGGTCGCCGATGGCAAGATCTTCACCGGCACCTCGGGCTGTTCCATCGTGGGCACGGCGGGCGCCTGCTGGATCACCGCCCATGACGCGGAAACCGGCGAGGAATTGTGGCGTTTCAACACGCTGAACGATCCCGACAACCCCGATTTCGAGGACAGCTGGGGCGGCGTTCCGCAGGAAAACCGCTGGGGGGCAACCCCTTGGGCCACCGCATCCTATGATCCTGAACTCGATATGGTGTTCTACGGCACCGGCATGCCGATCCCCTATATGGAGATCACCCGCGGCACCGGTGACAATGACGTCCTTTACACCAACTCGACCCTGGCTCTGCACGCCGATACCGGCGAGCTGGCCTGGTACTTCCAGCACCTGCCGCGCGATAACTGGGACCTCGACTCGCCGTTCGAGCGCCTGATCATCGATGCGGAAGTCGATGGCGAAACCCGCAAGATGATCGTCACCACCCCCGGCAAGAACGGCATTACCTTCGGGCTTGACGCGGCGACCGGCGAATTCATCTGGGCCGAGGAAACCGTCTATCAGAACGTGGTCAGCGATATCGACCCCGTGACCGGACGGGCCACCGCCAACGTCGAGATCATCCCCACCGAGTTCGGTGAGCCGGTGACCTTCTGCCCGGCCATCCCGGGTGGTCGCCTGTGGCAGGCCAGTGCCTACAGCCCGGATTCGGGCCTGTTCTATCTGCCCGCCGGCAACACCTGCCAGACCATGGCCGCCCGCGAGATGAGCGAAGCTGCTCCGGGGACCGCCATGGGCATGACTCAGGGCTTCGGCGAATCGCTGGCGCCCAACGCCACCGGCGTCGGCTCGCTCCATGCGCTGCACGTCGCTGACGGCGCGCATGAGTTCGACGTCCAGCAGGGCCCGCGCTTCACCAGCTCGGTTCTGGCCACATCGGGCCGCCTGCTGTTTGTTGGCGACGCCGACCGCTACATCAAGGCGCTCGACGACGAGACCGGCGAAACCCTCTGGCAGCACCGCCTGCAGGCCCCGGTTGGCGGTTCCCCCGCCACCTATGAGGTCGATGGGGTCCAGTATCTCGTCATCGCTGCCGGCCAGAGCAACCAGACTCATGCTGCGCTGACCCCTGGTGGGCTGGCAACGCCGCGTCTGGGCGGCAACTCGATCCACGTCTTCCGTCTGGCCCAATAGGCCCGACACGGACTGACGCCATACTTCCCCCGGAGCCGCACGGCCCCGGGGTTCATCCTCATGAATTCACGGACCGGGTGTTTCAACGTGCTCCACACCAGTTTTCCGCACCGGCTCGGAACCGCCATCAGGGCGGCAGGCCTCGCGCTGGCGCTGGGTCTGGTCGCCTCGTCCGGTTCCGCGCAAGTTACCGACAACATCGATCGCTCGCTGCTCAACACGTGGCGGCTCAACACCGGCAGCATCGTGCGGCTGTGCCAGTTCGCCGGCGTTCCCACCGCCCAATTCGATCGCAGCGTGGGCGAAGCGGTGGCCGACAGGCTCCTGCTCGACAGCGAATACAAAGTCTTGGGCAGCGGCTACGGCATTGGCGGGGAATATGCGGGCGAGGATATCTACATCAGCCTCGTCAACGATTGCGACATCCTTCTGGGCATGGGCATCGGCCCCAATCTCTACCCGCAGGAAATTGCCACCACCCGCCCCTATATCGGTTTCAGCTATGTCGGCGTCACCACCGACGCGCAGGTGAACCGGCTCTCCGACATTGCGTCCGACCGGCGGCTTGGCGCGCGGGTGGCCTCTTACGGGCATACCGCCGTGCAGCGCTATATCGCCACCCTGCCCCAATCCAGACGCTGGCAGCTTTTGCCCTATGGTGATATTGACCTGATGGTTCAGCGCCTCGTCGATGGCACGCTCGGCGCGATGATCATTTACGGCCCGACCCTCGCCGAGGTGATGGCCGAACAGCCTGACCTTTCGCTCACCATCTTTTCGCTGCAACCGGAAACTTCCGCGCAAATGGACATCGGCGGCATCATGCTCACCACCAACACCTATCTGCGCGTCCTGATCGATGAAGCCATCGTCTCGCTGGTTGCCGACGGCACGATCGAAGCGCTGATCGCGGAGGCCGGGCTGAGCGGAATTCCCCATGCACCGGGCGGCTTCTAGCCTCCCCCTCTCCAGACCAGGGGATTCCGACCATGACACCGCTCTCGTCGCACAGCGAATCCCCGCTCGACGCCCTACTCATCCGCCTGCGCCGGGCGCGGCTGTTACTCGCCCTCTCCCTCACCCTAAGCGCCATCCTGCTCGGCCTTGCCGCCGGGCTCGCAGTTTACTGCATCCTCACCGCCCTTCTCGTATTCGGCTTTGAAACCGGGGCGCCCATCACGCCCACCGCGCTCACAATCGGTCTGGCGGTCTTTGCCGGTGCCCTGCTGCTGCACCTTGTGGGCCTGCCGTCCCTTGCCCGGGTCGGCATCGATGCCGATCGCACCCTTGGCAGCCATGAGCAAATCCGCACCGCGCTCGATGTCAGCGGTAAGGACCCTGCCCATCCGCTTGCCCTGTTGCTGCTGCGCGACACCGGCGAACTGGGGGAACGGTTCGATCCGCGCGCCCTTGTGCCAAAGCCCGGCTGGGCCCTGCCCGCTCTCGTTCTCGCTTTGGCCGTGGCGGCGATTTGGCTCTCGCAGATCACCCCGGCCCCGCGTCCCATCCAACCCGCCGCCGCATTGACCGCCCCCGAGCAGGCCTTCGCCGCCGCTCAGCTCGAAGACATCGCCCTCACCCTCCGGGAAGAGGCATCGGAGCGCGAAAGCCAGTATCTTCAGGCCGTGGCCCGCGAGCTCGACCAACTCGGCAGCATGGTGAGGTCCGGCGAGCGCTCCAGCCGCGCCGATATCCTCGATGATATCGCCAGGCTGCAAAGCCATGCCGCGTCCGCCATGGCCAGCGCCAGCGCCACGTCCTCCGAGCCGCCTTCCTCTGCCCTCGATCAGCTTTCCAACCTCAGCGAGCGGCTGGCCCTTGGTGATGCGCCCCTGCCCACGCCCCCCGATCTGCCGGTCCCCGCCGAACCGGGCGAACCCCAGACCCCGTCGCAAACCGCTGATGGCGCGCGGGAGCAAGAGCCGACCGATGACGATGGCCAAATCGACGCCGAGGCAGTTGCCTCAGGGGGGCAGGCCGCCCCAAGACCCCGCAACCTCCCCATAAGCGGCATGGACGTCGAATGCGAGATCGACATCTATGAGGGATGCGTCAATCCCATCGACATCAATGTCGGTCCCGGCGATGCGATGATGCCCATGGAGCCCTTGCAAGCGCTTGGCTCGCCCAGCGCCACCGAAGAAGGCCCCGATGGCGACGGGTTGCTGATCGGACCCTCCGATCAGTCCGGACGCGGCGACAGCACCGAAGCCGGACTAGGCTCGGAAGATCTGTTCGGCCCGGATACGCTGGCGACGCTGTTTGAATTGCGCGAATTTCTGGACCTCGACTCCGGTCCCATTGTCGAAGGAGCGACCGCTTCGCGCTCCGATATGGCCCCGCAAGCCAGCGAGGGCGAAATGGCTGGCGAGGCGCTGGAGAACGATTCCGCCTGGCGCAAGCAGCCCGAAAGCCCGATGGCCCATGGCAGCTTCGCTCCGGGCCAGCGCGATCTGCTCACCCGTTATTTCGCCCGCCCGATCGGAGACTGATCGCAGATGCTGGTTCTCAATCCCCTCTGGCTTCTGCTCGCGCTGGCGGCCCTCCCTATTTTCCTGCTCCATGCGCGCCGCACCTCGCGCAAGGTGGTCTCCAGCGTGTTGTTGTGGCGGCAGATCGCAGCGCAACGCCCGGCGGCCCGCTCGTGGCATTGGCCGCGCCTGTCGCTGCTGATGCTGCTGCAATTGCTGATCCTTGCCCTACTGGTTTTGGCCGCCGCCAATTTGCGCATCGTCCCGTCCCAGATGCCCGATCATACGGTTCTGGTGCTTGATGCTTCCGCCCCTATGCAGGGCAATACCGAAGGCGGCGGCAGCGCCTTTGCCCATGCCCAGGCCGATCTGTCGTCCATTCTCGAAACGATGGCCGGAGCGGATCAGGGGCGCTATTCGCTGATCCTCGTCGATGGAAACACCCGACCGCTGGCTGTCGAGTGGACCGATCCCGAGGCCCTGCGCGCGGCGCTCGACACCGTTTCCGTCAGCTACGAGACACCCGACTGGGCCGGAGCCGGCATATGGCTCGAAACCCTGATCGATCCCCAAGAGCGCACCGCGCTCCATATCGCGTCGCTCACTCCCGAAGCCCTGCCCGTCCCGCAAGCCCTTGGCGATACGCTCACCCTCACCGCCACTCCGCTCATTCCCGCCTCGCGCCCCGGCTTCGCCCTGCGGGTCGAAAGCTCCGGCCCCGACTCAGAGACCGGCCTGTGGCTGCTGTCAGGGTCGGTCACGGGCCCCGCTGAGGCAGACCTGCCGTCCGCCGTCACCGCCCGCTTTGCCCCCGATGGAACCGACCCGCTTCTTGAATGGGGCAGCATCGCCATCGTCGCTGCCGATGGCGGCGAGGCGACGCGAGGCCGGTTCAGCGCGCGCCTCGACCTGCCTTCCTCCGGGCGGCTGGTTCTTGAGTTGCCGCATGATGCGACCCCACACGACAACCGGTATTTCGAGTATGTGGCCTCCGCCCCGGTGCCGCGCGTCCTTGTCGTTGGCGCGCCCGCCCCCGAGCTCGAAAAGGCCCTCGCCGCCACCGGCGATCTGCTGCTAACCCACAGCGAAACGCTGCCCGAAGACAGTGCCTCCTTCGATCTGGTGGTGCTCAATGGCCCCCACCCGGCCAGCGCTCCCCAAACCAACACGCTTTGGCTCGCTCGGTCCGCCCTGTCTTCAGATGCACTCGTCCCACTTCCGCTGGAAGCCCGCCTTTCGGGCTGGGATGCCGCCCATCCGCTATCGCGCGGCCTTGCCTGGGATCAAGCCGAGGCGGTTAGCTATCTCCCCGGCCTTTTGCCGCGCGGCGGCGACACCATCGCCGCCATCGGCACCGACCGGGTGATCACCGGCCGCACCACACCCTTTGGCCGCGATGTCTTCCTCGCCGTCGATCTCACCGATAGCGCTTGGACGCAAAACCCCGGATTCCCTGTCTTCATCGCCAATATGCTCGCCTGGCAGGGCATCGGCACACAGCAACAATGCATCGCCGGCGTCCCCTGCGCTCTCGACCGCTTCACCCGCACCGCGCAGATTTTCGATGCCGATGGCCTGTTGGTCCATGACGGCCCGCGCCTGCTTGAGGCCGGAGACATCCTTGCTCCCTCGCGGTTCGTCCCGCGCCGCGCCGGGTTTTACACCGCCATGGTGGACGACCAGACCCGCACCTTTGCGGTCAACAGCCCGCACCTGGCCGCCTCTGACATCACCGAAATCGCCGATGCGCCCCTGCCCGGTTGGGATATCGCCGCCCCGTTTGCGTTTCGCCCGTGGCTCATTGTTGCCGCCCTCATCCTGCTTGGGGTCGAGTTCGCCTATGTGGCGTTCTCGGGTCACCGCCCCAATCTGAGTGTCATGGACCGGCTGTGGCAGAACCGCGTTACGGGGTTCGCCCGCGTCTTCACCATTGCCGCGCTGGTTCCCGCCCTTCTGGCCGCTCCGCTGCCGCAGTTCGCACCGCAGGAAATCCGCGTTGCCGTTCTCGATCCCGGCACACCCGGTGAAAACACTGCCCTGCCCCCTGATATCCCGGCGATCACCACCGCCTCCGACACATCCTCAGACGATGCGCCCCGTCTCGATCTTGCCGACGCGGTCAGTTGGGCCACCGCGCTGTCTCCTCTTCCTGCCCGCGTGGTTATCGCCGGTGACAGCCAGCCCTCCGCACGGCTTGCCGAGCACGCGACGTCCCCCCATGCTGCTCCCCTCGACCGGCTGACCCCCGCCCCGGCCCCCGCAGACGATCTGTCGGTCGTCGCCCTTGCCGTCCCGGCAGAGGTGGCGATGGGGCAGACCTATGAGGCCAGCATTGTCGTTTCCAGCGCAACGGAAAATGCCGCGCGGCTGATCACCCTGCGCAACGGCCTGACTGTCGATTCCCAGGACCTCACCCTCCAGCCCGGGCTCAACCGGGCCAGCGCCTATCTCACCGCGCTCGAAACCGGCACCGATCTGATCGAGGCCGTGCTCGAACCGTCGGGCACCGTCATCGCGGGCAATGATTTCGACGGCGCGCGCGTCAATGTGGTTCCTGCCCCGCCCATTCTTGTGCTGGCTGGCGACCCCGAACAGGGCGCGGCCTTCTCCAATATTCTCGGCGTGCAGGGGCTCGATGCCACAGTCATCTCTCCGCTCCGGGCCCCGCGTACACTTGCCGAATGGCTCGCCTATGAGGTGATCGTGCTGCTCGACGTTCCGGCGCGAGACCTGCAAGTCGACCAGATCGAGATGTTGCGCCAATCCGTCGAAACCTATGGGCGCGGCCTGCTGCTGGCGGGCGACGCCAACGCCTTCGGCCCCGGCGGCTATTACGGCACCGTGCTCGAAGACCTCTCGCCGCTGTCGAGCCGCGTTCCCCATGACCGGCCTCAGACCGCTTTCGTCTTTGTCATCGACCGCTCGGGCAGCATGGACGTTCAGGTCGGCTCCGTAGTCCGGCTCGACATCGCCAAGGGGGCGGTGCTCAACGTCATCGACCTACTCGAACCCGACGATCTGATGGCGGTGATCGGGTTCGACGAAGATCCCCAGACCATCATCGACCTGCAACTGCGCGAAGAAACCGATTTCAGCGCCCTCATCAATGCCGTAGTCGCCGGCGGCGGCACGGCGCTGTTCCCGGCGCTCAACGAAGCGATCACCATGCTCGAAGGGGCCGGCGCGCGCCATAACCACATCATCGTGCTCACCGACGGGCTGGTCGAGCCTGTCGACTTCTCCCGCCTGCTCGAACGCGCCCAAACCGCCGGCATCACCATTTCCACCGTCGCGGCCGGCAATACCGCCATCACCGAACGGCTGGCCCAGATCGCCCATGAGGGTGGCGGCACCAATTACGCCACCCGCGATTTCCGCACCCTGCCATCGATCCTGATGCAGGACGTGATGATGCTCGATAGCCCGCTGGTCACCGATGGCCCGGCTCCGGTGGTGCGCGGCGAGACCGAGGGTGCGATCGCCGGCGCGCTGCCGGACGCGATTCCCAGTCTCGACCGACACATCTGGACCACCCTCAAGCCCGATGCCGAAAACCTTCTGGGCCTGATGGTGGATGGCGAGGAGCGCCCGCTGCTGGCCTCATGGCGCTATGGCAGCGGCACGGTGATGGCGCTATCGGCCAATCCGTCTGCCGAAGGCATGCAGAACTGGGCCGCCCTGCCCCATTATCCGCGCGTCTGGGCGCAGGCGGTGCGCGCGCTGGTGCCCGATGTCATGGGCCCCGGCCTCACTCTTGACGCCGTCCGTAATGGCGGCGGCGCAGATATTACCGCCCACCTTATCGGCGTTGATGGCGCACCCATTCCCGGCGCATCGCTGAGCGCAACAATTCTCGAAACCGGGCAGACCGTACCGCTCGCGGAAATCGCTCCGGGCGTCCATCGCGGCGAGATTGCCCGCCTCGCCCTCGGGCCGACCACCATCGAAGCGCGGATCGGTGATATCGTCGGAGAGGCAGCGCTCTATACCGCCTATCCCGCCCAATACCGCTACAGCTTTGCCGACCCGCACACCCTCGACCGCATTGCGCTGGCTTCGGGCGGGGTAGTGGCGTCGTCTATCGCTAGCCTGCCTGCTATCCGCTGGGCGTGGCATTTCGTGCCCAATGGTGCGGGCTGGCTCGTCCTTGCGCTCATCCTGTGGCTGGCCGATCTGATCGTCGTCCGCCCGTGGCGCAGGCGCAGAGGCTAAGCGGGATTAAAACGGCGGGTCCGAGCGAAACACCACCGGCGCGCCTCCGGTGGGGTGGCGAAAACCCAGTTCCGATGCGTGCAATTGCAGCCGGTCCGCCGCTGCCAGCGCGTCCCCGGTCGCATAGAACTGATCGCCCAGAATCGGGTGCCCGATCTCTTTCATGTGCACGCGCAACTGATGGGTGCGTCCAGTGATCGGGGTCAGCGCCACCTTGGTGATGCCGTTTTCGCGCCCGATCACCTGCCAGCGGCTCTGGGACGCGCGCCCGCGTTCGTAATCGACGCGCTGGCGCGGCTTGTTCTCCCAATCGGTCGCCAGTGGCAGATCGACCAGCCCTTCATCCTCGGCCACCTCGCCCCAGACGCGGGCGATATAGGTCTTGGAGGTCTGGCGGTTTTCGAACTGCTTGCCGATATGGCCATGGGCCGCCTTGTGCCTCGCCATGACGATCAGGCCCGACGTGTCCTTGTCGAGCCGGTGGATCGTCCCCGCCCCCGGAAAACGCTCCAGCGCCCGGGTTTGCAGGCTATCGGCCAGCGCCGGGTCCTTTCCCGGTACGCTAAGCAGCCCCGAGGGCTTGTCGAACACGACGATATCGTCGTCCTCATGGAGGATGACCAGCCAGGGGTCGCGGGGCGGCGCGTAATGGAAAGTCTTGGGCATGGGCGCGAGCATCGGGCTGCTCTAACAGCAATTACGCCTATGGGAAAGTTCGGGGTTGGCCACGGTCTCGCCCCGATTTCGCCATAAGCGCTCCCCTTATTGTGATCGGTGTGCTAAACGCACCGTCAGGGTTAACGGCTTTTCGGGTTCTCATGTTTGCAAAACGGCTCATCGCGCTGTTTGCCGCACTCACAATTGGGTGCGCGGTCACGCCTGCCAATGCGCAAAGCCACAACCGCGCCGAAATCGAGGTCCTCGCCCAGTTCTACGCCCAGTATTACGATGTTCCGCACGACTTGGTGCGACGGGTGATCAACCGCGAAAGCACCTTCAACCCCTCGGCCCGCAACGGCCCTTATTACGGCTTGATGCAGATTCTGCCCGCCACCGCCAAGTCCATGGGGTTCCGGGGCCAGCCTGCTGATCTGCTCAACGCCGAAACAAATCTCATTTACGCGGTCAAATATCTGCGCGGCGCCTGGCTTCTCGCCAATGGCAGCCATGATCGCGCCGTCCAGCTCTACGCCAAGGGCTATTATTATGAGGCCAAGGCCGCGGGCCTGTTGGAAGAAACCGGGCTGAGGCCCGGCCCCGCCACTCCGGTGGCGCCCACCCCGCCGACTGGCGCTGTCATGGTCGCCGCGGCGCCTCCCGCCCCGATCCCGGCCCCGGTCGAAGCCGTCACCGCAGCGGTGCCGGACACCCAAGTCATCGCGGTTGCCGCCGTCGAGCCTCAAGCTCTGGAAGCAACCTCCATCCGCAGCGTTCCCCTGGGCTTTCTGCCCCCCAGCCGGCCGCTCGGCCTTGCCCTCACCGAGGTCGCACCGGCTCCGTCCAGCGCGGCGCTTGACGCCATCGCCGCCGCTCAGGCTCCCATCGACAACGCTCCTGCCGCGCGCAGTTTCCCCACGCCCCGCCCGATCACGGTTGCCGCCATCATGGACGATCCGGCATCGGTGCAGGCGGTGGTCGATCAGTTGCGCCCGCCCCATGATCTGGTGGCCAGCACCTTCGCGCTGCTCGACTCCATGGCCACAGCCCAGCGCTGACCGTGACCGCCCTGCGACACCCGACGCCGAATCGAACACATGGCGCCAGGTTCAGGGTTTTGGTTAATCTTTCCCGTGCTAGGGTCCTGCTCTCCTTGGAGCGGCTTCTGCCCTGTCGCAGGCCAGCGCTCCGGCCCGACGGAATGGATAGTGTGGATTGCGTACCAGCCGTGAAAGCCCGAAATTTTCATAAAATACTCGCCATAGCCCTGATGGGTACGGCGCTTGCCGGCCCCGCCACCGGCTTTGAACTGTTCGGCATCCAGTTCTTCGGCTCCGATTCCGAGGATGAAGAGGCGGTGATTGCCGATCCGCGCACCTACACGCTCACCTTCGAGACCGGCGCAGAAGGCGACGTCGATGCGGCGCTGCGCGGGGCGTCCAACCTTTGGGGAGACCGCGACCACCCGGCGTCCGGAGTCGCGGGCCTGCTCGCCAAGGCGCGGGGCGATTACGCGCGACTGACCGGCGCGCTCTATAATCTGGGCTATTATGGCGGGGCCATTTCCATCCTTGTCGATGGACGCGAGGCCGCCTCCATCCCTCCCGATGCGCGTCTGGCCGAGCCCGCAACCATCACCGTGTCGGTCAATCCCGGCCCGCAATTTACCTTTGGCCGCCTCGATGTGACCAACCGCGCGCCCGTGCCGGTCCCGCCCGAGGATGAAGTCGAAGCCCCTGAAGAGATCGGCTTTGTCGCTGGCGGGGTGGCCCGTGCCACCATCGTCGCCCAGGCCGAACAGCGGCTGGTCGCCGCCTGGCGTCAGCTTGGCTACCCGAAAGCCGCCATTGCCTCGCGCGATGTGGTCGCCGACCATCCCAGCCGCACGCTGGATGTAACCATCACCGTCGATCCCGGACGCCATGCGTCCATTGGCCCGATCGGGGTCGAGGGCGCGCGGGACATGGATCCCGCCTTCATCGTGCGCCAGACCGGGCTCGTCCAGGGTGCCGAATATGATCCCGACGATCTAGAACTGGCGCGCGAACGGCTCAACCGGCTCGGCGTGTTCCGCTCGTTGCGCATCGAGGCCGCCGAGCAGGTTCCGGCCAATGGCCTGTTGCCCTATCAGATCATCGTGCAGGAGCAGGCCCTGCGCCGCTTCGGCGTGGGCGCGACGCTGGCCACCATCGACGGGTTGGGGGTCGAGGGCTACTGGATGCACCGCAACCTCTTCGGGCAAGCCGAGCGGCTGCGGCTCGACGCCAAGATTGCCGGCATCGGCTTTCCCATCGACACCGCCGAATTCGACTATGCCTTTGGCGGCACCTTCACCAAGCCGGGAATCTTCACCCCCGACACCGATTTCGTCGCCGCGATCAGCGCCGAGCGGTCGGTGCTGCCGCTCTATACCGAAACCTCGGTCGGCGGGCGCGCCGGGATAGAACAATTGTTCACCGACACCATTTCGGGCGGCGTCGGCGTCCAGTTCCAGCATTCCTATTTCGAAAACGACGCCACCTTCGGCAACCGCAATTTCTCGACAGCGGGCCTCTATGGTCGCGGCGTGTTCGACAACCGCGATTCCGAGCTCGATCCGACCGAGGGCTTTTTCGTCGAAGCCACCGTCGATCCGCTCTATGAGTTCGAATACCAGAACCCCATCGTGCGCGCGACGCTCGAAGGCCGCACCTATTTCGGCTTTGGCGGCGACGATTCCTTCATCCTCGCCGCGCGGTTACGCGCCGGAGCGCTCGCTGGTCCCGCGCTGTCGGAAATTCCGCCTGACTTGCTGTTCTTTGCCGGCGGCGGCGGGTCGGTGCGCGGCTACGGCTACCGTTCGATCGGGGTCGATGATGGCTCGGGCAATGTCACCGGCGGGCGCTATCTGCTCGAAGCCTCGCTCGAAGCGCGCATGCGCTTTAACGACACCTTCGGCGGCGTCGCCTTTGTCGATGGTGGCTATGTCGCCGCCGACACCTTCCCCGATTTCGACCAGTTGCGGCTGGGGGCAGGCATCGGCCTGCGCTATTACACGGCGCTCGGCCCCTTGCGGCTCGATGCCGCCATCCCCCTCAACAAGAGCCCGGGTGATCCCGATTACGCGCTCTATGTCGGTATAGGACAAGCATTTTGAGGCAGCGTAGCGCCATCGCAATTGCGGTTCTCGCCCTCTGTGTCCCCCATGGGGCCCTCGCGCAGCAGGACGGGGGCGACAGCCTCATGGACATGCTGGCGCGTGCCACCGAGCTTGACGCGACCCAACAGCGCTCGGGGCTGGTGGCTTTCGTCGAAGACCGCATTTCGTCCCCCGACCGGCAGATTCGTCTGACCGGCATCGAGGGCGTCTTGTCCTCCAATGCGTCGATCGACCAGATCACCATTTCCGACACCGAGGGCATCTGGCTCATCGTCGAAAACGCCGATCTGGTCTGGAACCAGGGCGCGTTGCTGTTCGGGCGGCTGGAGATCGAATCGCTTTCCGCTGATTCCATCGCCTATATCCGCAATCCCGTTTCCACCGAGGCCCCTGCCGCGCCGTCGCCCGAAGCGGGCGGCTTTTCGGTACCCGAACTGCCGGTCGCGGTGATCCTCAAGGAATTGTCCGTCCCGTCCGTGCGTTTTGGCGAACAGGTGTTCGGGCTCGGCTCTGAAATCTCGCTTTCGGGCGCGATGACCCTTGATGGCGGCGCCATTGATACCAATCTCGATATCGAGCGGATCGACGGCCCCGGCGGCTCGCTGACCCTTGACCTCGATTACGCCAATAGCACCCGCCAGATCGATCTGGCCCTCGATCTCGTCGAGCCGGAAAACGGCATCATCGCCAATCTGCTCAACCTCGAAGGCCGTCCCCGCATCGCCCTTGGCCTCTCCGGCTCAGGTCCCATCGACGATCTGGGCATCGCGCTCACCTTCGACGCCGATGGCGAACGCATCCTCACCGGCGAGGGCACAATTGACCAAAGCGCACAGGGGCTGGCCATCGCCGCCGACCTCGAAGGCCCGCTCGCCGATATCCTGCCCGCGGTCTATCGCGATTTCTTCGGCCCGCGCACCGCGCTCAGCGCCCATGCGCTGCTGCGCGAATCCGGCGGGTTCGAACTTTCCGATTTCACCCTGAGCGGGGGGGAGCTTTCGCTAACCGCCAATGCCGGCACCACCGCCGATGGTTTCCTCAATCGCCTCGACATCAGCGGCGAGATTGGTGCCACCAGCAACGCACCGGTCATCCTGCCAGTCCCCGGCGCGACCACCCGCATCGACCGGGCCAACTTCACCGTCGATTTCGGCACCGATGGCGGCGAGGACTGGTCGGGACGCTTCGAGGTGCTGGGCTTTTCCACCCCCGATTTCGGTGCTGACAGCCTCGTTCTCAACGCCAGCGGTGTCGCCGCAGATCTGGAAAACCCACAAGATCGCCGCATCACCTTCAATGGCGACGGCACGCTCTCGGGCGTCACATCCTCCTCCGAGGAGATCGTCGAAGCGCTGGGCACGTCCATCGGGTTCGGCATGGCCGGGCTGTGGCAGGCGGGCGATCCGATCACTCTGGCGCAATTGCGGCTCGTTGCCCAAGCCCTTACCTTCGAGATGGCGGGCCAGATCGACGACATGATCTTCACCGGCGATCTGGGGCTGTCCACCCGCTCCATTGCCCCGTTCTCGGGGCTGGCCGGGCGCGATCTGTCCGGCGCCGTGGATGTGACGGCCACCGGTACGCTCACGCCTTTGTCCGGCGGCTTCGATCTCGACCTCGATGGCACTGCCACGGGGCTGAGCGTCGATGAACCCGCCGCCGACAACCTCCTGGCAGGCACCGTGTCGCTGTCGGGCGGCGTTGCCCGCACCGAAGCCGGGCTAAAAGCCAGCCAGTTCCGCATCGCCAGCGAGCAAATCGAAATGGTTGCCGATGGCACCTATGCCAGCGGTGAAGCCGATTTCACCTTCGATCTCGACCTCAGCGATATCGCCCTGCTCGATCCGCAGACCTCGGGACGACTCACCGCGACCGGCTCCGCCCGGGGCACCGATGGCGTCATCGCGCTTGAAGCCGATGCCACCATCGCCGCCGGCACGCTGGCCGACCGGCCCTTGCGCGATGCAAGGATCGGCTTTTCCGGCACCAGCGACGAGGCGGGCCTGCATGGCGCACTCACCGGATCGGCGTTCCTCGATGGCCATCGCGTCGCCCTTGCGAGCGATATCGACACCACCGCCGAGCGCCTGCGCCTCTCGGGGATTTCCTTTACCGCGCCCGGCACCACGCTGGCGGGCAATCTCACCCGCTACAGCGACGGCATGCTCGAAGGGCGGCTGACCCTCGACGCGCCCAATATCGAGACCGCTGCGGCTCTCGCCATGATCGAAGCGCGTGGCGGCGCGGACGCCGATATCGTTCTCTCGCGGTCCGGCAATACCCAGCAGGCCCAGATCACCGCCGCCCTCGATAGTGTCGTCTTCGGCGATATCGTCGTGGGCAGCGCCGATGCAGAAGCCTCGGTTGCCGACCTGTTCGGCGTTCCGGTGATCGATGGTTCGGTGTCCGGTCGCGATATCAAAGCCGCTGGCACCACAATCGAAACCATCGCGCTCACCGCCACCGCCAGCCAGCAGACCACTCAGTTTTCGGGCACTGCCGCGCTGGCCGGCAACACCGATATTGCCCTTGCCGGCCAGCTCGAACCGATTGCAGATGGCTACCGGGTCGGGCTCGATACCTTCCGGCTGGCGCAAGGGGCCTTGTCCGCCAGTCTCGCCCGTCCCGCCGAATTGACCGTCGCCAACGATGCCGTCGCCTTTACCGGCATCGAACTGGCGGTTGGCCGGGGCCGGATCAGCGCCACCGGCAGCGCAGGCGACACGCTCGATATCGCGTTGACCATCGATGCGCTGCCGCTCGATATCGCCAACACCGTCGCCCCCGGTCTGGGCCTTGCGGGCACGGTTTCGGGCACCGCCCAGCTGTCCGGGGCCGCCGCCGATCCGCGCGCCAGCTTTTCGGTTCAGGCTTCGGGCATCGATGCCGCCGCCATCTCCGACTTCGGCATCGCCCCGCTCTCGCTCTCGGCCCAGGGCAGCTTTGCCAATGGCACCGTGTCGCTGGCCGAAGCCCGTGCCGCGGGCGCAGGCGGGCTCAATGCCACCGCGCAAGGCACCATTCCCCTAGAAGGCAACGGGCTCAACATCTCTGTCACAGGCTCGGCCCCCCTGTCTCTCGCCAACCGGTTCGTTGCCGATCGCGGCGCGCAGGTCTCGGGCGATGCGCGGCTCGATGCCCGCGTCACCGGGCGTCTCGACAATCCGCAATTCTCCGGCACGGTTTCGGTCGCCAATGGCGATTATATCGATCCCGGACTGGCGCTGCGCCTGGTGGGCATCACTGGCACTGCGGCCCTCTCGGGCGACCGGGTGACCATCAACACGCTGTCAGCCAATCTCGCCACCGGCGGCTCGGTCTCCGTCTCCGGCTTTGTGGGCCTCGATGCGGGCCTCACCTCGGATTTGCGCATCGCACTCAATGGTGCGCGCTATGCCGATGGCAACCTGCTGGTGGCCACCGTCAATGGTACGCTGGGGCTCTCCGGCCCCATCGCCAATGGCGGTCGGGTCAGTGGCCGCATCGATGTGGAACGAGCCGATATCACGGTACCCGAAGCTATTGGCGGCGCAGGCAGCCTGATCGATG
Organism: Pelagibacterium sp.; assembly: GCF_035555455.1. GTDB lineage: Bacteria > Pseudomonadota > Alphaproteobacteria > Rhizobiales > Devosiaceae > Pelagibacterium. The sequence continues at coordinate 57,125 of NZ_DATMGM010000062.1, forward strand.
TCGATCATGTGCGCCCGCCTTCCGCCGTCGCGGCAACCCTGGCGCGCGCGCGCATCGACCAGCGCGCTGCCACCAGCGCTGCGACGGCCAGCCGTCCCATGGCGCTCGACCTCACCATTTCCGCCCCCAATCAGGTGTTCATCCGGGGCCGCGGTCTCGACGCCGAAGTGGGCGGCGAGGTGCGTCTGGCCGGAACCATCGCCGATATCCAGCCGGTGGGCGGGCTCGAACTGATCCGGGGACGGCTCTCCATCCTCGGCCAGCGCATCGATTTCGATGAAGGCTCCGTGACGCTGATCGGTGACCTCGATCCGTTCATCAATCTGGTCGCCCGCTCCGAGGGCAACGAGATCACGGTGTTCGTTACCGTGAGCGGACGGGCTTCGTCCCCCGAAATAACCTTCAGTTCCGATCCGCTCCTGCCACAGGATGAAGTGCTCTCGCGCCTGATCTTTGATCGCAGCGTGGGCGAACTCTCCCCGATCCAGCTCGCACAGCTGGCCGCCGCCGCCGCCGAACTCGCCGGTGGAAGTGGCTCCGGCTCCCTGATGGGATCGCTGCGTGAAGCAGCGGGGCTCGACGACCTCGATATCATCACCGATGCCGAAGGCAACGCCGCCGTCCGCGCCGGGGCCTATCTCGACGACAATATCTATCTGGGCGTCGAAGCGGGGGCTGGCGAAAGCCGGGTCACCATCGATCTCGACATCACCAACTCCCTGCGCGCCCGTGGCTCCACCGGCACCGACGGCAATTCCTCGGTCGGCGTCTTCTACGAGCAGGATTACTAGAGCAATTCCTGATCTGATTGAATCAGATCAGGTGCCCTAAGTCCTTGTTTTGGCGCGCTTGCGAACCGAACAGGTGGTATCCACCTGTTCTGGAAACGCTCTAACCGGCTCGCTCAAGGCGCGCTTCCCAAACGCGCGATCCATCCCCTTCGAAAAGGCCGGGCCATAAATGCCCGGCCTTTGCCGTTCAGTCCGTCTTGTCCCGGCCATCGGGAACTTTTGGACCGCGCCCGGACTTATCCCACCACTTCAGCAAACAACCGCGACTGCGGTGAAAGGTGGATCGATGTTCAGGGGCCTGTTGCTCTGGATGATTGGCATTCCCATTCCGATCATCATCCTGCTGCTCATCTTCGTTCGGTGACCGTAGTACCAGCACAAGAGCGCGCTTTCGCAGCGTAGCAGACATTTCTCCCAAACATGACGGCAACGCCCTTCGCCGTCGAAGGCCGGGGCAGATACGGAGAGTATCAATGAATGCGATTATCTATCTCGTCGGACTTGTCGTGGTCATCATGGCCATATTGTCGTTCATCGGCCTGAACTAGGCCGTAACACAGGGAGCCTGGACCATGAATGTGGAACCGGCCGTCCGCGCCAGTGCGGATACTTCTTCCTATGTCGATTGGCCGGCCATCCTGGCCGGTGCCGTGGCGGCAGCCGCAGTATCTCTGGTCATGCTGACCTTCGGCTCCGCCGTGGGTCTCTCCATGACCAACCCGTTCGGGCGCGAAGGCGTCTCGCTGATGTGGATCGGCATCATCCTCGCGCTGTGGGTGATCTGGGTGCAGGTCTCGGCGCTGATGCTGGGCGGTTACATCACCGGGCGGATGCGCCGTCGCCATCTCGATTCCACCGAGCATGAATCCGATGTCCGGGACGGGTTTCACGGGCTTTTGGTCTGGGCCACGGCTGTGGTCTTCAGCGGCCTGCTTGCCCTTGGCGGGCTGAGCGGACTGGCGCAAGGCGCGGCCTCGGCGGTGGGAACAGCGGCGGGCGCAGCAGGCCCGGCATTGGCGCAAGCCCTCCCCGATGATCCGTTTGCCTCCAGCATCGACATGCTGATGCGCGGCGGCGACCCGACGGCGAACGACCCGGACGCCACACGCGGCGAAGTCAGCCGCATCATCGTCTCCGGGGTGACCGGCGATGGCGTTACCGATGCGGATCGTGACTATCTCGCAGAATTGGTCGCGGCGCGCACCAATCTGAGCGCTGAAGAGGCGCGCAGCCGGGTCGATCAGGTGATCGCCACCGCCGAGGACGTTCAGCAAAACGTCGCCGACGCCGCCAAGCAGGCGTCCCGAGTGGGCGTTCTGGGTGCGTTCATCACGGCGGCGGCGCTGGCTGTGGGTGCGGCGGCGGCCTGGTTCTGCGCCATCGCGGGCGGCAATCACCGCGACACGCAGACGGTCATTCCGTTCCTGTCGTACCGGCGGCCAGTCCGCTAGCTAGAATCCGGCACGCACCGGCACAAAAATAAAAGCCCCGCTCCGGCGGGGCTTTTTCGTAACTTCAATGCTGCTGATGCAGGTCAGCGCGGGGCGAGCACCATGACCATCTGGCGGCCTTCGGCGCGCGGATTGGACTCGACCTTGGCCACGTCGTCAAACCGGTCCTTGACCTTGTTGAGCAGTTCCAGCCCGATGTCCTGGTGCGCCATTTCACGGCCGCGGAACCGCATGGTGACCTTCACCTTGTCGCCTTCCCCGATGAATTTTTCCACCGAGCGCATCTTCACGTCATAGTCGTGATCATCGATGTTGGGGCGGAGCTTGATCTCCTTGACCTCGATGACCTTCTGCTTCTTGCGCGCTTCAGCGGCTTTCTTCTGGGCGGAATACTTGTACTTGCCCAGATCAAGGATCTTGCACACGGGTGGCGTGGAGTTGGGAGCAATCTCGACAAGGTCCATGCCGGCGTCCATCGCCATGGCGATGGCCTCGCTGGTGCGCACCACGCCAATATTGTTGCCATCGGCGGTGATCAGCTGGACTTCGGGAACATTGATCTCGTTATTGGAGCGCGGCCCATCCTTTTGGGGCTGCACGGGTCTCATCGGACGACGAATGGTGTATTTCCTTTCACTTGTTTCACAAGGCTGCAAGCATCGGCGTTGGCAAAGCGATCCTGCGCTCGCCTAAAATCTTGGCAAACGGGCGTAAAGTCAACAGGCAAACCGGCAGAAACCGGGCCTTTTCGATCCATGGGGCCCTGGTCACCGCCTTGCAGTGCGCCAGTGCAGCCGTTACACCCATCCATATTGGTCTGCCGGATGGAAATTGCAATGAGTCAAACACCCCGTACCCTTACTGTCGGCACCGGGTCCGCTGCCCGCGAGATCGCCATTCTGCGCCGTTCCGGTGCAAATCCTGGCCTGTTCTGGCTCGGCGGCTTCCGCTCGGACATGGCCGGTTCGAAGGCCGAAGCCCTTGATGCGTTCGGGGCTGACAAAGGGCTCGCCGTCACACGGTTCGACTATTCCGGGCATGGGGTATCGGGCGGAGACTTTCTCGATGGCACCATTTCGCGCTGGCTCGAAGAGGCGCTGGCGGTGTTCGACACCACCGAAGGCGAACAGATCGTCATCGGCTCATCGATGGGCGGGTGGCTGGCCCTGCTGCTCAACCAGGCGCTGCGCCAGCGCGGCATCGATCGCGTTCGGGCTCTGGTGCTGATCGCTCCGGCCACCGACATGACACGCGACCTGATGGCCGACACCTTCACCGAGGCCGAACGGGCAGCGCTGCGCGAAACGGGCCGCGTCGAGCAGCCCTCCGACTATTCCCCCGAACCCTATGTGCTCACCCGCGCGCTCATCGAGGATGGAGAAAACCATCTGCTGTTTGGGGCGCCGATCCGCACCCATTGCCCGGCGGCGATCCTGCAAGGGGGCCAGGACACCGATGTGCCGCCGTCCCATGCCCTGAAACTGGTCAGCCATCTGTTGGCCGATCCGGTGACCTTCACGCTTATCCCCGATGGCGATCACCGGCTGTCGCGCGAGCCCGATCTGGACCTGATGCGCCAGACCATCCTCAAGCAGCTCCAGGGCAGTTCCTGATCTGATTGAATCAGATCAGGTGCCCTAAGTCCTTGTTTTATCGCGCTTCCGAACCGAACAGGTGGTGTCCACCTGTTCTGGAAACGCTCTAAGCCCTTGTTCTAACCTGCCGCCCGCTTGCGGTCGGCGTCGCGGCGGGCTTTTGCCGCCTTGCGCCGCTGCTCGGCGATGGAGCTGACCCCATCGCCCAGATGCACCTCGCCGCGCGCTGCCGCCAGGTCCATCTGGCGCTGGCGCTCCGCCGCCGCCTCCCGCCGCGCCGCGTTCTCGTCGCCTGCGCAATGGTGGCACTGGATGCCATCCACGAACTCCGCGCGCTGTCGGTCTTCCGCCGTCAGCGGCTGGCGGCAGGCCCGGCACAATTGCGCTTCGCCGATCTTGAGCCCGTGCCCGACCGCGACCCGCTCGTCGAAGACGAAGCACTCCCCCTGCCACAGGCTCTCGTCTTGCGGCACGTGTTCGAGATAGTTGAGAATCCCGCCCTTGAGGTGGAACACCTCTTCAAACCCCTGCGCCAGCATATAGGACGACGCCTTTTCGCAACGGATGCCGCCGGTGCAAAACATCGCCACCCGCTTGTTGCGCGCCGGGTCGAGGTTTTCGGCCACATAGTCCTTGAACTGGGTAAAAGTCTGCGTTTTGGGATCATCTGCCCCCGCAAACGTGCCCAGTGCCACCTCGTAATCATTGCGGGTGTCGATAACGACAACGTCATCCGCCGCGATCAGGCTGTTCCAGTCCTGCGGCTCCACATAGGTGCCCACCGCCACCCCCGGATTTGCCTCCGGCGCGCGCAGAGTGACGATCTCGGCCTTGAGCCGCACCTTCATGCGGTGGAACGGCTGGGTCTCGGCGTGGGAATATTTGATCTCGGCATTGCGGAACCGCCCGCCGAACAGATTGCCATCTTCCAGCCAGCCAATCAGCGCCCGGATATCCTCGGCGCTCCCGGCCACCGTCCCGTTGATCCCCTCCGCCGCCAGCAGCAGCGTCCCCTTGATCCCCCGCTCCCGACAAAACGCCTCGATCGGCGCGCGCAGGCTTTCGTAATCGGGCTGATCGACGAATTTATACAGTGCGGCAACGGTAAAGCGCGGATCGGTCATGGCAGTCTCCAGCGAAAGGCGGCGCAGCACGCAGGTCGTCCGCGCCGCCCTTTCATCATGTCCTCAGATGCCCGCCAGCGGATTTTTCCACCGCCGCGACGATTTTTTGCGATACCGCGTCGATCTCCTCGTCGGTGAGGGTCTTGTCGCGTGGCTGCAGCGTCACCTCGATGGCGACCGACTTCTTGCCCTCGCCCACATGGGCACCAGAGAACACGTCGAACACCGTCACATCGGTGATCAGCGCCTTGTCAGCGCCGCGTGCCGCCCGCAGCAGCACCGCCGCCTCGACCGACTGGTCGAGCACGAAGGCGAAGTCGCGCTTGACCGCCTGCAGCGAAGACAGCACCAGCGCCGGCTTGGCGCGGGTCGCCTTGCGGCGCGGTTCGGGCAGGGCATCGAGGTCGAGCTCGAACGCCGCCACCGGGCCATCGAGGTCGAACTCTTCGAGCAGTTTTGGGTGCAGTTCGCCAAACCAGCCCAGGATCACCTTGGGCCCCAGCTGGATGCGTCCGCCGCGTCCCGGATGGCTCCACGCCGCAGGCTCGGCCACCACCTGCACCTTGTCGACATCAACCCCCAGCGCGTCGAGCGCAGCGGACAGATCGGCCTTGGCGTCATAAACGCCAACCGGAGCCGCCTTGCCCTGCCAGTGCCGCCCGCCACCGCCAATCCCGGCGGTCGCCGTGCGAATCCCGGCGGCGTGGGTGTGCTGGCCCTCGGGCGCGTCGGAGAGGAAAATCTGTCCCACCTCGAACAGCGCCACATCGTCCAGCCCGCGATTGGCGTTGCGCGCCGCACCGGCCAGAAGTCCCGGCAGCAGCGAGGGCCGCATGTCGGTCATATCCGATGCGATGGCATTGGCGAGGCGCAGTTCCGGCGCACCGCCGCCAAACAGCGTCGCCAACGGGGTGGAGATGAACGACCAGGTGACCGCCTCATCCATGCCACGCGCCGCCAGCGCCCGCCGCGCGATGCGGCGGCGGTTCTGGATCGGGGTCAGCATGCGCGGCGCAACACCCGACAGCCGCTCCAGCGGCTCGACCGGCACCTTGTCCACGCCCACAATGCGCATCACCTCTTCGACCAGATCGGCCTTCAGCGTCACATCGGGCCGCCAGGACGGCACGGTCACCGAAAGGCGCTCGCCGCTGCCTTCAACAGCAAAGCCCAACCGCCCCAGAATTGCCGCCACCTCGTCCGGCGCGACGTCGAGCCCGGTCAGTCTGCGGATTTCCGAGAGCGGGAAATCGATCACCGTGCCCGGCGCTTCCACATGCCCGGCCACGACGGCCTCTGCCGGCTCGCCGCCGCACAGGTCCAGCACCAGCCGGGTGGCCAGTTCGAGACCATCGAGGACCCCCTCGGGATCGACGGTGCGCTCGAACCGGTAGCGGGCGTCCGACGTGATCCCCATCTTGCGGCCGGTCGACGCAATTGCGGTCGGCTCGAACCAGGCGCATTCGATGAACACGTTGACCGTCTCGTCCGAACTGCCGGTGTTCTCGCCACCGATGATCCCGGCAAGCCCGAGCACCTGCGCGTCATCGGCGATCACGCACATGGTTTCATCGACGCCATAAGTCTTGCCATCGAGCGCGAGGAAGCTTTCGCCCGCCCGGCCCATCCGTGCTGCAACCGTGCCGGAAAGCTTGTCAGCGTCATAGACGTGCAGCGGACGCGCGCGATCGAGCGAGACGTAATTGGTGATATCGACAAGCGCGTTTATCGGGCGCAGGCCCACGGCGCGCAACCGGTCCGCCAGCCATTGCGGCGAGGGACCGTTCCTCACGCCCTTGACCAGCCGCCCGGCAAACATCTTGCACACAGTGCCATCGACCGTCACCGCAATCGGCGAGGGTCCGGCGGTTGCTTCCACCTTTTCGATGGCGGGAGTTTTCAGCGTCCCCAGCCCCGCAGCAGCCAGATCGCGGGCAATGCCAAAAACCCCGGCGCAATCGCCGCGGTTGGGCGTCAGCCCGATCTCGATCACCACTTCGTCGAGCCCGGCATAATCGGGATAGGACACCCCGATCGGCGCGTCTTCGGGCAACTCGATGATGCCGTCGTGATCGTCCGACAGCCCCAGTTCGGCCCCCGAGCACAGCATGCCGTTCGAGACCTGCCCGCGGATATTGCCCTTGCCGATGGTCATGTCCTTGCCCGGGATATAGGTCCCCGGAGCGGCAAATACCGATTTCATGCCGGTGCGCGCATTGGGCGCCCCACACACGACATCGATGATTTCGCCGGTGCCCGCATCGACCTTGCACACCCGCAGCTTGTCGGCATTGGGGTGCTGGGTGGCCGACACCACATGGGCGGTGACAAACCCCTTGAGCGCCGCGCCGGTATCGGTGACGTCCTCGACCTCAAGCCCGATCATCGTCAGCTTCTCGATGATCTCGTCAGCCGAGGCCGTGGTTTCCAGATGCTCCTTGAGCCAGGACAGCGTGAATTTCATTTCAGGTCTTTCTCGTAGGCGTCAGGCCGGGATCGCGCCGGGCGCTTTTTCACCCCGGATCATCGAGGCGATTGAAATATCTTCATCAAGTTCGGGCCAGTGCAGACCCATCGGCATCAGCTCGATTGCGTTGCGCTGCACCGATGATGCGGCGAGCAATCGCGGATACCACCACAACGGCGTTGAAATCTCCCGCCCATCGGCCAAAGTGACATGCAGTTGCGCATCGTCACATCTGGCGGCAACGGGGCGGGCTTCATTTATCTCAAGCACCAAAGTAGTCATTCCAAGCCTCCACAAAGGCGGGTTTATGCTCACGGGTCACACGGACAAGTTCAGCAAGTTCGCGGGCATTATATCCCAGATTGATGGCAACGCTCAGATCGTGCAGCCAGATCTTGGTTTCCTTGCCATCCTTGACGATGTGCACGTGAGGCGGCTCCCAGCCGTCCGCCGAGTAGAAAAAGAAGCGGTATCCTTTCCATCTCAGCAGCGTCGGCATGGCTCAGCTCGACAGCCCCCCAAACAAGGTCGGCAGGTCCAGCGGGCGGAAGCCGTAGTGGTCGAGCCAGCGCTGGTCCGCGTCAAAGAAGGCCCGCAGGTCGGGCATGCCGTATTTGAGCATGGCCAGCCGGTCGATCCCCATGCCCCAGGCAAAGCCCTGATAGACATCGGGATCAAGCCCGGCATGGGCGATCACGTTGGGGTGCACCATGCCGCAACCGAGGATTTCCAGCCAGTCATTGCCCTCGCCGATCCTGACCTCATTGCCCGAGCGGTCGCACTGCACGTCCACTTCCATGGACGGCTCGGTGAAGGGGAAAAAGCTCGGACGGAACCGCGTGGTCACTGTCTCGACCTCAAAAAACGCCTTCAAGAATTCCTCAAGCACCCAGCGCAACTGCCCGATATGGGAACTCTTGTCGATCACCAGCCCCTCGACCTGATGGAACATCGGGGTGTGGGTCTGGTCGGAGTCGTTGCGATAGGTGCGCCCGGGGATCACCACGCGGATCGGGGGCTCCTGCGCCGGGCTCATCCATTTGGCCGGCACCTTTTCGCCGGTCTGCTTCATCACCCGCACCTGCACGGGCGAGGTATGGGTGCGCAGCAGCTTGCGGTTGCCGTCGGCGTCGGGCTCGAAAAAGAACGTGTCGTGCATTTCCCGCGCCGGATGGCCTTCGGGGAAATTGAGCGCGGTGAAATTGTAATAATCGGTCTCGATATCGGGCCCTTCGGCGATGGCAAAGCCCATATCGGAAAAGATCGCGGTGATTTCGTCGATCACCTGCGAGATCGGATGCACCCGGCCCATGGCAGTCGGCGCGGGACGCAGCGGCAGCGTCACATCGAGGGTTTCACTGGCCAGGCGGCGATCCAGCGCTTCGGCGGCAAGGGTTTCGCGCCGGGTCTCGATCAGGGCGGCCACTTCATTCTTGAGGCCGTTGATCGCCGGGCCCTGCTCCTTGCGCTCTTCGGGGGTCATCTTGCCCAGCGTGGCCAGAAGGGCCGAGATCGATCCCTTCTTGCCCAGCGCCGCAACGCGCACCGCGTCGAGGGCGGCTTCGTCTTGCGCCCCGGCGATGGCGGCTTGGATCGAACTGGAAAGGGCGGCGAGGTCGGTGGACATGATTTTCTCTGACTTCAAAGGTTTGGCGCTCGAAGCGGTAGCAAACGAAAAAGCCCTGCGCCACCCTTTGGGGCGGCGCAAGGCTTGCAACTGGCCTCAGCGAAAGGGCTGAAGAAACGCACTACGCCAGGATCAGGCGGAGATACGCTCTGCGGTGGTCGCTTCGATGTCGCCCAGATAGGCGAGGGCGTCCTTGGCCTTGACGACGAGCGCTTCGAAAGCAGCGGGCTCGTGCACAGCCAGATCGGCCAGAACCTTGCGGTCCACCGCGACCTCAGCCTTGCTGAGGCCGTCGATAAATCGGCCATAGGTCAGCCCGTGCGAGCGGACGGCGGCGTTGATACGCTGGATCCACAGAGCGCGGAAATTGCGCTTCTTGTTCTTGCGGTCGCGATACGCGTACTGACCGGCCTTCTCGACCGCCTGAACGGCAGCGCGGAAAGTCGTAGCGCGGCGGCCATAATAGCCCTTCGCAGCCTTGAGAACCTTCTTGTGACGAGCGTGGGCGGTTACGCCCCTTTTAACGCGTGACATGGTCTAGCTTCCTCTCAGCGATCGTACGGCATGTACTTCTTCACGATACGGGCATCCTGGTCCGAAAGGACCGAAGTGCCGCGATTCGAGCGGATGTACTTGGCGTTGTGGCTGATGAGGCGGTGGCGCTTACCGGCAGGACCGGCCAGCACCTTTCCGGTGGCAGTGACCTTGAAGCGCTTTTTGGCGCCGGACTTGGTCTTCATTTTGGGCATTTTGCGGTTTCCTTTAGTCGTCTTGCGATGGACCCCGTTTCCGGGGTTTCCCGCTTTCAAGAACCGCCTCGGCATGCCTTTCGGCCGGGCGGCCCGGTTGATGGGCGGTTTATAGGGAGCACGGACGCCCAAGGCAAGGTATTTGTGCCGGGCCTGTGCGCAAAAGACGCTTCCCATCCTTAAGCTTTGCGCTAAAGATGCGCCAATGCTTCATCTCTCCCGCCGTCGATTCCTCACCCTTTCCGCCCTTGGCGCCTCCGCCGCGATGCTCTCGGGTTGCGCTGGCGGTGCGGTGATCATGCCCACCGAGCGGTCGGCCCCGGTCTCATCACTCTCGATCGCCGAGGCCACGCAAAAGCTCAACGCCATGCGCGCCGAGCGCAAACTGCCGCTTCTATCGCATAACGCCACCTTGCAAAAGGTTGCAGAGGAGCAGGCGCGGCTGATGGCCGAGACCACCAAGGTCGCCCACACCGCCGCCCCCGAGCAGACGCTGCACACACGGCTGCGGCGCATGGGCTTTGGTGGCGGCGCGGGCGAAAACCTCGCGGGCGGCCCGCCCAATCTCGACACGGTGATCGCAGGCTGGCTCAAGTCGCCCTCGCACCACCGCACCATGGTCAATCCCGACTATGTGCAGTTCGGCATCGCCATCGAACGTGGCCCTTCGACCACCTACAATACCTATGGCACCTACTGGGCGCTGCTGATGGGGGTCAAATCTCCGCCGGGTCGCCCATAGTCGCTGTTCCCCGCCCTTGCTCCCCGGCAGCAATCGCGCCAGATTGCGCCTGACCGGAATCGGCGCAACCGTGCCTTTTGCGCGCTGACACGCGGCGCGCCCCAAAAAGATCAAGCCCAAGCAGATCAAGTCCAAGGATCAAGCCCATGCATCTGGTACTCGTCGACGGCTCGTCCTTCATCTTCCGCGCCTATCACGCGCTGCCGCCCCTGACGCGCAAATCCGACGGCTTGCCGGTGGGTGCCGTTGCCGGCTTTTGCAACATGCTGTTCAAGCTGTTCGAGGACCTCAAGGGCGACAACGCCCCCACCCATTTCGCGGTGATTTTCGATCATTCGGGCAAGAGCTTCCGCAATGACCTCTACGACCAGTACAAGGCCCATCGCCCCGAAGCGCCCGAAGATCTCGTCCCCCAGTTCCCGCTCACCCGCGCCGCCACCCGCGCCTTCTCGCTCCCCTCCATCGAGATCGAAAACTACGAGGCCGATGACATCATCGCCGCCTATGCCTGCCAGATGCGCGATCAGGGCGGCAAGGTCACCATCGTCTCGTCCGACAAGGACCTCATGCAACTGGTCGATGATCAGGTTTCGATGCTCGACACCATTCCGCGCCCCGGCCAGCCGCCGCTGCGCTGGATCGGTCCGGACGAGGTGTTCGAGCGCTTCGGCGTCACCCCCGACAAGGTGGTGGATGTGCAGGCCCTGTGCGGCGATCCGGTCGATAACGTCCCCGGCATTCCCGGCATCGGCGTCAAGACCGCCGCGCTGCTCATCAATGAGTATGGCGATCTGGAAACGCTGCTGGCCCGCGCCTCCGAGATCAAGCAGAACAAGCGTCGCGAATCGGTCATCGAACACGCCGACCTCGCCCGCATCTCGCGCCAGCTGGTCGAGCTCGATTGCGACACCCCGGTCGAGGTGCCCCTCGAAGACCTGATCGTCCAGCCGCTCGACGCCAAGGTGCTGCTGCCGTTCCTCAAGGCGATGGAGTTCACCGCCTTTACCCGGCGCGTCTCCACCCTGCTCGAAGCCGATCCCGACGCCTTCGACCCCGATCCCGAGCACGCCTCCAAAGGTGCGATCTCCGGGGCGAACGGCACCACGTCGGCCCAGACCGCCACCACCCATGTCACCGATCACGGCCCCGACGCCCACGCCGAGGCGGTTCTGGAAACCGTCCGCGCCATTCCCTGCCGCCACGAGGATTACGAGATCGTGCGCGACGCCGAGGCGCTGTCGGGCTGGATCGCCGACATCATCGCCACCGGCCATGTCGCCATCGATACCGAAACCACCGGTCTCGACAATCAGCAGGCCGATCTGGTCGGCATCTGCCTGGCTGTCCGTCCCGGCAAGGCCTGCTACATTCCGCTGGCCCATGTGAGCGGCAATGACGACATATTCGGCGGCGGGCTGGCCGAGGGCCAGATGGACATGCGCACCGCGCTCGACATGCTCAAGCCGGTTTTCGAAGACCCCGCCATTCTCAAGATCGGCCAGAACATCAAATATGATCTGGGCATCTGTGCGCGCTACGGCATCACGATGGCCCCCATCGATGACACGCTGCTCATGAGCTACGCACTCGATGGCGCGCGCAACAACGGCCTCGAAGCGCTGGCCGACCGCTGGCTCGGCCACACCGCCACCAAATTCACCGACATCGCCGGCACCGGCAAGAACCAGCTCACCTTCGACAAGCTCAGCATCGATGTGGCCGGGGCCTATGGCGCGGAAGACGCCGATATCACCTTGCGCCTGTGGCATGTGCTCAAGCCGCGCCTTGCCGCCAAAAGCGTCACCACGGTGTACGAAACGCTGGACCGCCCGCTCACCCCGGTTCTGGCGCGCATGGAAGCGCGGGGCATTTCCGTCGATCGCCAGATGCTGTCGCGCCTCTCGGGCGATTTCGCCCAGCGCGCCGCAGCGCTGGAAGAACAGGCCCATGAGCTGGCCGGCGAGCGCTTCAATCTGGGCTCGCCCAAACAGTTGGGCGATATCCTGTTTGGCCGGATGGGTCTTGAGGGTGGCACCAAAACCAAGACCGGGGCCTGGGCGACCGGCGCGTCCGTGCTCGACGATCTGGCCGCCCAGGGTGTTCCCCTGGCGCAGACGCTGCTCGACTGGCGCGGTGTCTCCAAGCTGCGCTCCACCTATACTGACGCCCTGCCCGGCTTCATCAACCCGCGCACCAACCGCGTCCACACCTCATACAATCAGGCATCGGTTGCCACCGGGCGGCTGTCGTCCAACGATCCCAACCTGCAAAACATTCCCGTGCGCACCGAGGATGGCCGCAAGATTCGCATGGCATTTGTCCCCGAGCCCGGCAAGCTGCTGATCTCCGCCGACTACAGCCAGATCGAGTTGCGTGTCCTCGCCCACATCGCCGATATCGAATCGCTCAAGGATGCGTTCGAGGAAGGGCTCGACATTCACGCCATGACGGCGTCGGAAATGTTCGGCGTTCCCATCGAGGGCATGGACCCGCTGGTTCGCCGCCGCGCCAAGGCGATCAATTTCGGCATCATCTACGGCATTTCCGCCTTTGGCCTTGCCAACCAGCTTGGCATTTCACGCACCGAGGCGGGCGATTACATCAAGACCTATTTCCAGCGCTTCCCCGGCATCCAGGATTACATGGAATTCCAGAAGCGGCAGGTGAAGGCGCAAGGGTACGTCTCGACCATTTTCGGCCGCCGCATTCCGTTCGAAAACGCCAACACCAAAAACCCCTCCGAGCGGGCCTTCATCGAGCGCGCCTCGATCAACGCCCCGATTCAGGGCTCGGCCGCCGACATCATCCGGCGCGCCATGATCCGCATGGAATCCGGCCTTGCTGCCCAACGGATCGAGGCCGACATGCTGTTGCAGGTTCATGACGAACTGATTTTCGAAGTACCCGAGTCCGGCGCCGACGCCGCCATCCCGGCGATCAGCGCCATCATGGAAGGCGCCCCCGAACCGGCCCTCCGCCTCTCGGTCCCCCTAAAAGTCGACGCCCGCGCCGCCCGCAACTGGGACGACGCCCACTGAGTCTGAAAGGCGGCGGGACGTCAGGCATCCCGCCCGCCCTCGCCTTTCCAGCCCCCCATTCCCCAAGGCCGCCCACCCGGTCATCCCGGACTTGATCCGGGATCCAGTAACCGGCAACGCCACTGTGTTCCTCAAGCGCCCCCCACACCAAAAGGAACCCCCTTCTCCCCCTGAGGGAGAAGGGCCGGGGATGAGGGGTGCGCTGAGCTTGCACCCAGCTTCCCGTCCGCGAACGAACGGCGAGGCCGAAGCCGATAATCAACTCTGCCGTGTACTGGATCCCGGGTCTTCGCCCGGGATGACAGCGCTGAGAGAGACATGCGATTCCCGGCGCTGCCGTGTTCATCAGCCGTTGCCCCCTCACGAGCCCGCTCCCGGCCAAGGGAAAGAGCAACGCAGCATGCGCAAAACTTCAATGCGACAGAAGAAAGCCTAAAACTTCGTCCGGGCCTTCAACGCCTGGCTCAGCGTGCCCTCGTCGAGGTAATCGAGCTCTCCGCCCACCGGCACGCCGTGGGCGAGACGGGTGATGGGGATGCCGGACGAGGCGAGGCGGTCGGTGATGTAGTGCGCGGTGGTCTGCCCCTCGACCGTGGCGTTCACGCCGATCACAATTTCCGCATAGTCAGGCGCGCGGCGCACCAGCGCGTCGATGGAAAGATCTTCCGGGCCGACCCCGTCGAGCGGCGAGAGCACCCCACCCAACACGTGATAGCGCACCGGGCCAATTCCGGCACGTTCGAGCGCCCACAGATCGGCCACATCCTCGACCACGATCAGCAATCCCGATTCGGCGCGGCGCGGATCGGAACAGATGGTGCAGGGCGATATCGTATCGATATTGCCGCAGGTCTCGCACACCCGCACCGCCTCGACCGCCCGCTCCAGCGCGGCGGCCAGCGGGATCATCAGCTGTTCCTTGCGCTTGATCAGGTGCAGCACGGCCCTCCGTCCCGAACGCGGCCCGAGGCCGGGCAAACGCGCCAGAAGCTGGATCAGCTGTTCGATTTCGGGACCACCCGAAGGATTGGACATTTTTTCTCTATCTCGATGCCAGGCCGAACGGACCCGCTGCAGGCAAGGACCCGCGCGAGGTCTCGCGCCCCGCCAGAGGTCATCGAAAGGCTAGAACGGAAACTTCATTCCCGGCGGGATCGGCAGTCCGGCGGTCATTTCGCTCATCTTTTTCTGCATGAACTCGTCGCCCTTGCGCCGCGCATCCGCATGGGCGGCGACGATCAGGTCCTCGACGATTTCCGCATCGTCGGGCTTGAACAGGCTTGGCTCGATCTTGAGACCCTGCAGATCGCCCTTGGCGGTCATGGTGACGGTCACCATCCCCGCACCCGCGCTGCCCTCAACGAGGTGAGACGCCGCCTCATCCTGCATTTCCTGCGCGCGCTGTTGCAATTCCTGGGCTTTTTTCATCATGCCCATAATGTCTTTCATAGGTCGTCCTCCGGATCGATGGGGGGCTCGAAATGCTCGGGTTCAGGCTCGAAATCGGCGCGGGTCTTGATGTTGACCAACCGCGCGCCCGGAAAGGTTTCCATCACCGCTTTCACCAGCGGATCGTCCAGCGCCTCGTTGCGGGCGTGGTCTTCGGCGGCCTGCCGCGCTTCGCGCAGGGTCGGCGTCGAAATTTCCTTGGTGGAAATGGTCACCAGCCAGGGCCGACCGGTCCATTCGCGCAGCCGTGCCGACAGCTTTTGCACAACCGTCGGGTCGGCCATCGGGGTCAGCGCCACCTCGATACGCCCGATTTCAAACGACACCGGCTTGATATGGGCTTCGAGCGCCAGCTTGAGACCGATATCGCGTTTTTCCCCGGTCAGCGCCACCAGTTCCTGGTAATTTTGCGGCAGGGGCAGCGCTTCGGCGCGTGGGGCAGAGGCGGGAGCCGGTTCCGGTGAGCCAACGGGCAGCGGGCGCGCCAGCGATGTCGCGCCATACGCCTGCGCGCCGCCACCGCCACCCCCACCACTTGGCGACGGTGCCCCCGGGGTCGGTCCCGAATCGCCGGGCTGGGCCGTCAGCCGTTCGATCAACTCGTCCGGGCTGGGCAGGTCGGCGGCGTAGGCCAGCCGGATCAGCACCATTTCGGCGGCCTGCAATCCATTGGTCGATTGGGCGATTTCGGTCAGCCCGCGCGAGAGAATCTGCCAGGTGCGGGTGAGCACCCGCAAGCCGAGCTTTTGCGCCATGTCCGCGCCGCGCACCCGCTCGTCGGGGGTCAGCACCGGATCGTCCGCCGCCGAGGGCACGATCTTGATGCGGGTGACCAGATGGGTCAGTTCGGCCAGATCGGCGATGATGGTGGTGGGATCGGCACCGGCATCATAGAGCGCGCGCGCGTCGTCGAGTGCTCCGGCAATATCCCCGCCCATCAGCTTTTCAAACAGATCGATGATCCGCGCGCGGTCGGCCAGCCCGAGCATGTCGCGCACCGATTGTACGGTGATCGCGCCGCCGCCATGGGCAATCGCCTGATCGGTGAGCGAGAGGCAATCGCGGGCCGAGCCTTCACCGGCGCGCACGACCATCGCCAGTGCTTCGGGTTCAGCGGCAATCGCCTCGCGTTCCAGCAGTCCGGAGAGGTATTCACCCATCACATCGGGCGCGATGCGGCGCAGGTCGAACCGCTGGCACCGCGACAGGATGGTCACCGGCACCTTGCGGATTTCGGTGGTTGCGAAGATGAATTTCACATAAGGGGGCGGCTCTTCAAGGGTTTTCAGCAACCCGTTGAAGGCCGAAGTCGAGAGCATGTGCACTTCGTCGATGATGAACACCTTGTACGGTGCGCTCATCGGCGGCGTGCGGGTCATCGCGTTGATTTCACGGATGGAATCGATGCCGGTGTTGGACGCGGCGTCCATTTCCATCACATCGACATGGGTGCCCGCGATGATCTCGGCGCAGTGGAGACCCTCTTTGGAGAGGTCCAGTGTCGGGTGTGCGCCGGTCTCGTCGGCATAGTTGAAGGCACGGGCCAGAATGCGGGCGGTCGTGGTCTTGCCCACCCCGCGCACCCCGGTGAGAATGAATGCGTGGTGGATGCGCCCGGTCGCAAAGGCATTGCCCAGCGTCTGCACCATGGCATCCTGCCCCACAAGGCTCTCAAAGCTCGATGGCCGGTATTTGCGGGCCAGAACCTGATAGGGCGTTGCTGGAGTCTGGGGGGTCACCATCGCGGGCCGCAGTTTGGGGAAAAGTGCCGCGCCACACGCAAGGGGACGCTTTGTTAAGCAGGAGGCTGACGACGACCCGTGCCGGACTCGTTAGGGCTGCTTCCTTCCGGACCTGACCCGGTTGGCGAGCGGTTCGTCCGCCACCAACCTCCCGACCCCTATGTGCTGCATCGGGGCCGGGTTT
The DNA here is from genome assembly GCF_035555455.1 of Pelagibacterium sp. Lineage (GTDB taxonomy): Bacteria > Pseudomonadota > Alphaproteobacteria > Rhizobiales > Devosiaceae > Pelagibacterium. Next base: position 74,084 of record NZ_DATMGM010000062.1, read on the forward strand.
GCAAGTGCCTTCACGCACTCTTTCAGGGGGCTGAACTGGCCACCGGATAAATGCCGAGCAGTTTGAAGTGATCGGAGAAAAAGCCCAGTTCTTCAAGCGCCAGCTTGACGTTGTGATCGTCCGGGTGCCCCTCGATATCGGCATAGAACTGGGTCGCCGTGAACGAGCCGCCCACCATGTAGCTTTCGAGCTTGGTCATGTTGACGCCGTTGGTGGCAAATCCCCCCATCGCCTTATAGAGCGCGGCGGGCACGTTGCGCACGCGGAACACGAAGGTGGTCTTGATCTTGGTGCCGTTGGGCTTTGTGGTCGCCGGGTCGCGCGACATGATCAGAAAGCGCGTCGTATTGTGGGTGGCGTCCTCGATATTTTCCGCAATCACGTCGAGGCCATAAATCTCCCCGGCAAAGCGCGAGGCGATGGCAGCGATGGTGCGGTCGCCCTTCTCGGCCACTTCGCGGGCCGATCCGGCGGTATCGATGGCGTTGATGGTGCGCAATTTGTGCTTGGCGATGAACTTGCGGCACTGGCCCAGCGCCACCGAGAGCGACTGCACCGCCTCGACCTCGGACAGCGTCGTCCCCGGCAGGCCCAGCAGGTGCATGCGCACCGGCAAATAGTGCTCGCCAATGATATAGAGCCCGGATTCGGGCAGGATATGGTGAATATCGGTGATCCGCCCATAGAGCGAATTTTCCACCGGCACCACGGCATAATCGGCAGCGCCCGACTGCACCGCGCCGATCGTCTGCTCGAACGTCACGCAGGGCAGCGGCTCGTCATCGGGAAACACCGCCACCGCCGTGGCGTGGCTGAAGGCTCCCAATTCTCCCTGAAAGGCGATCTTGCGTGACATGACGAATAGCTCCCTGGCGCCACCTTGACGGGGGGCATCCCCGTTCATTTCCACAGGCGCGGCAAATTCGGTGCGCACCTAACCCCCGTGTCCGGCGAGTGTCAATCATACGCCACTGCCCGCCCGATCGCGCGCTGATCCCGCCTGTTTGTGCACTGCGACCAATGCCAGCGGCGGCAAAATGGCGCGGTCTGGGCAAGAATAAGACTTGCGGGAAGCGCCCAGCTTGCCTATGCCGGTTGCGCAGCCTGGCGCTTCCATATTATGGTCCGCGCGCGGGCATTGACGGGCAGATCCGTGGCTTTGGCGTTGGGATCGCATGACGCTCCCCTGCCCATGGATATGCTGGTCGAAAACCTGTATTTTGCGTTCCGGAGCCGGCGCTCGGGCGGGGATAACGGTACGGAGAGACCGAGATTATGAATTCTTTCGAACTCAACAAGATTTTCGGCGCCATTCTGGGCACGCTGGTCTTTGTCATGGGTGTGGGTTTCATCGCTGATGAGATTTACGCGCCCATCGAAGGACGCGGCGCCTCGTACGAGCTGCCAGAACCTGCGGCGGAAGGCGAAACCGCCGTTGCCGAAACACCGGGCGTGCCCTCGATTGCGGCGCGCATGCAGACCGCATCGGCTGAGGCAGGCGCTGCCCTGATGCCGCGCTGCCAGTCGTGCCACGACTATTCGCCCGACAACGCCAACCGCGTCGGCCCGGGCCTTTACGGCATCGTCGGCCACCCGATCGGCGGTCATGAGGGCTTTGCCTATTCCGACGTCCTCGCTCAGATGGGCGCAGACGGCGAAGTCTGGGATTACGAGCACCTCGACGGGTTCCTCGAAAACCCGCGCACCTGGGCCCCGGGCACCAAGATGAGCTTCGCTGGCCTGTCGAACCCCGACGACCGCGCCAATCTGATCGCTTTCCTGCGTGAAAATTCCGACGAGCCCTATCCGCTGCCGGAAGCACCCGCCGAAGAGGCCGCCCCCGCTGGCGACGCTGCCGCTGAGCCGGAAGCCGATGCCGGCGATGCCGAACTGGCCGCTGCCATTGCCGCCGCCACGCCGGAGCAGGGTCAGGCGCTGATCGCGCGCTGCCAGGCCTGCCACGACTATTCGGAAGCCAATGCCAACCGCGTCGGCCCGGGTCTCTATGGCATCATGGGCCACCCGATCGGCGGTCATGAAGGCTTTGCCTATTCCGACGCGCTGGCCTCCCTTGGCGCCGAAGGCGAAACCTGGACCCCCGAGCACATGTCGGCGTTCCTTGAAAAGCCGTCCGATTTCGCGCCGGGCACCAAGATGAGCTTCCCTGGCCTTGCCAAGATCGAAGACCGTGCCGCGCTGATCGTGTTCCTCAACACGCTGTCGGACACTCCGCTTGATCTGGGTGGCGCTGCCACCGAGGACGCCGCCCCGGCCGCGGAAGAAGCCGCTCCGGCAGAAGAAGCCGCTCCCGCCGAGGAAGCTGCCGCCCCTGCCGAAGACGCAGCCGATGCCGAGCTGGTCGCCGCCCTCGCCACCGCCACGCCCGAGCAGGGTCAGTCGGTGATGGCGCGCTGCCAGGCCTGCCACGACTATTCGGAAGCCAATGCCAACCGCGTTGGTCCGGGCCTCTATGGCATCGTCGGTCATCCGATCGCGGGCCATGATGGCTACGCCTATTCACCTGCGCTCGTCGCCATGGGTGAAGCTGGCGAAACCTGGACCCCGGCCAATCTCTCGGCCTTCATCGAAAAGCCCGCCGATTTCGCGCCGGGCACCAAGATGAGCTTCCCGGGTCTGGCCAAAGTTGAAGACCGCGCAGCGCTGATCGTGTTCCTCAACACGCTCTCCGCCGATCCAATGGATCTGGGCGCGGTCCACTAAGGACGGGTTTTCGTCCCGACCTATCGCTTTAAGGCCGCGCCCTCTGGTGCGGCCTTTTTGTTTTTCTCTCTCTAATCGGAGGCTTTCTATGGCATTGCTGCTGCATCTGACCGGCATCGACGAGACAGGCTGGGCAAAAGGGTTCCGCGAGGCTCTGCCCGGCACCAGGGTGTTCATGCACACCGAGGCGTATGACCCTTCCGAGATCGAATACGTCTTTGCCTGGAGGCCTGCCGCCGACGCCTTTGCGGGGCTGGTCAATCTCAAGGCCATCCTCTCGCTTGGCGCGGGCGTCGATGCGCTGGTCAGCCATCCGGCCCTGCCCGACGTGCCCATCGTGCGCTTCATCGATGAGGAAATGACCCATTGCATGAGCGATTACGTCATTTCCCAGGTGACCATGCACCAGCGGCTGTTCAACCGTTATGCGGCCCACCAGAAAGCCAAAATCTGGAGCCAGCTCTATCCGCCCGCCAGCCACGAGATCGCCGTCGGCGTCATGGGGCTTGGGGTTTTGGGGGCCGATGCCGCCAAAAAGCTCAAGGCCATCGGCTTTTCCGTCAATGGCTGGAGCCGCTCGCCCAAGAACCTCGACGGCATCGACGTCTATGCCGGCGACGAGCGTTTCGATGCGTTTCTTGCCGCCACCGATATTCTCGTGTGCCTGCTGCCGCTGACCGACGAGACCGCCGGCATCCTCAACATGGACACCTTCAAAAAGCTCCGCCGCGACCGTCTGATCGGTGGCCCGGCGCTGGTCAACGCCGCCCGCGGCGGGCACCAGAAGGAAGCCGACATCGTCGCCGCCCTGCGCGACGGCACTTTGGGCGCGGCCAGCCTCGACGTGTTTGAGGTCGAGCCCCTGCCGCGCACCAGCCCCCTTTGGGAGCTCGAAACCTGCTTCATCACCCCCCATGTTGCCGCCATTTCCAACGAGCGCAGCGGCGTCGCCTACTTCGCCAAAATCATCCGCGACCACGCCGCCGGCGCCCCCCTCCCCAACCTCGTCGACCGCAGCCGCGGCTACTGACCGGCATCCACCAAGGCTTTGAGAGCACCTCTCCCCCGCGTGTCCTGTCTTCCCTTCTCCCCTTGAGGGAGAAGGTGGTGGGGTGTCGTTGAGGATTACAGTGGCGCTGCCGGTTACTGGGTCCCGGCTCAAGTCCGGGATGACCGGGTGGGGAGGCGGCGGCGCTGAGGATCGCATGTCTCTCTCAGCGCTGTCATCCCGGGCGAAGACCCGGGATCCAGTACACGGCAGAGGTGGCTATCGGCTTCGGCTAAGCTGAACCCACCGAATCCACCGACGCCGTTACCCAAACCGCGTCTTTAACGCCCCGTACACCGCCCGCAATCCCTGATCTGTGCCACCGAACGGACGGCCGGGCCGCGCCTCGGGGGCCCAGGCGAAGATGTCGAGATGCAGCCATTCGGTCTCAGGATCAAGGAACCGATTGAGGAACAAGGCCGCCGTGATCGACCCGGCCATGCCACCGGTAGAGATGTGATTGACGTCGGCGATCTTGGACGACAGCATCGTGTCGTAACCGGGCCACAGCGGCAAAATCCACAACGGATCGTCCACCGCCATGCCCGCCTCCACCACCGATTGGGCAAATCCGGCCTCACGTGCATAGAGCGGGGGCAACTCCGCGCCCAGTGCCACGCGCGCCGCGCCGGTCAGGGTCGCCATATCGATCACCAGATCGGGTTTGTCCTCGTCGGCCAGTGCCAGTGCATCGGCCAGGATCAACCGCCCCTCGGCATCGGTATTGCCGATCTCCACCGTCAGCCCCTTGCGCGACGCCAGCACGTCGCCCGGACGGAAGGAACTCCCGGAAATGGCATTTTCGACCACCGGGATCAGCACCCGCAGCCGCACCTTCAAGCCCGCATCGGCAATGGCATGGGCCAGCCCCAGAATGTTGGCCGCGCCGCCCATGTCCTTTTTCATCAGCGCCATGGAATTGCCGGGTTTGATGTTGAGCCCGCCGGTATCAAACGTCACGCCCTTGCCCACCAGCGTCACCTTGGGGTGGGCCGGATCGCCCCAGCTCAGATCGAGAAGGCGCGGGGCCTGGGCGCTGGCCCGTCCCACCGCGTGGATCATCGGCAGGTTCTCATCGAGCAAGGCGTCGCCCTTGATGACCCGGCTGGTAAACCCGCGCTCGCTGGCAAACTTCACGATCGCCGCTTCCAGCGCATCGGGGCCTAGATCATTGGCGGGGGTGTTGATCAGGTCGCGGGCGAGCGAGGCCGCAGCGGTCAGCCGCTCCACCTCAGCGCCATCCGCGCCCTCGGGCAATTCAAGCTCGGGCCGCTCCTTGGCCTTGGTGTAGCGATCAAAGCGATAGGCTCCCAGCCGGAACCCCAGTGCCGCCAGCGTCGGGTCACCGATCTCCCCCTCCAGCCGATAGCGTCCCGCCGGCAACGCCGCTGCCGCCAGCCCGGTGACCAGCGCCGAGCGGTTTTGCGCCGCGCCCAGCCCGAACGCATAGCCCGCGAGCCCGCCCTCGCCATCTGGCAGGGCCAGCAGCTTGCCCGACTGGCCGGAAAATCCATTGGCGCTTGCCCACGCACGATGGGCGTCGGACAGGGGCGCTGCGGCCAGTTCATTTTCGGCGATACAGGTGACGGGCAGGAGCTTGGATAGGGGCTTGGACATGGGGCTAATCCGATCTTTTTGAACTTGCGGTCAATCTCACGCTTGACTGTGCACAAGTCCATGCATTTTACACCCAATGTTTGCAAGGAAATCGCCCGTTTCAGGGGCTTCCCGAACCCGCTCTTAACCCGACGTTAGGGTTAATGAATTACTTCTTTCCCAACATCGCCATCTCAGAAATCGGGTCATTGTGATGGGCAGGACAGTCGCATCGTTTTTGCTGGTCGGGGTCGCGGCCATCGCGCTGTCGGGCTGCGCGACCAACCGCACGACGGCCCTTCATGCCGACTATTCCAACCTCTCGGGACCGCAGATTCAGCAAAGCGTCGCCGACCTCTCCCACCGCTATGCCCAGGACCCGCGTAATCGCGATCTGGGCATCCATTATGCGGCGGCGCTGCGAGCAGCCGGCCAGGTCGAACCCTCTGTAACCGTTATGGAAAACGTGATCGGCTCGCATCCGGCTGACCCGTCGGCGGGGCTTGCCTATGCCAAGGCGTTGTCTGCGGCGGGGCGGTTCGAACAGGCGTTGCGGGTGGTCGAAAACGCCACAAATCCGGTCACGCCGGACTGGGATTCGCTGGCGACACGCGGCGCGATCCTCGACCAGATGGGCCGCCATGCCGAAGCGCGGCAGAGCTACACCCAGGCCCTGCTGCTCGCCCCGCATCAGGCGCGGCTCCACGCCAATCTGGGACTTTCCTATTCCATGACCGGCGAATTGCGCGAGGCCGAAGCCCATTTGCGCCAGGCCGTTGCCCTCCCCGGCGCGTCCTCCAAGATCCGCCAGAACCTCGCCCTCGTCCTCGGCCTGCAAGGCCGGTTCGACGAGGCGCGCGCGCTTTATTCCGCCGAGCTTCCCGGAGAGGAAGTTGAGGCTAACATGGCGTATATACGAGCACTTTTGACCCAGCAGGACCGCTGGCAGGCCATCCGCAACGACACCTCTGCCTGAGGTTTTACAGCGACATCGCGGTGATGATGGCCGGGGCCATGATCACGATAAACAGCACCGGCAAGAAGAAAACGATCAGCGGCACGGTCATTTTCGGCGGTAGGGCCGCGGCCTTTTTCTCCGCCTCCATCATCCGCGCCTCGCGCCCCTCTTCGGCCATCACCCGCAGGGCCTGCCCCACCGAAGTGCCGTAGCGCTCGGCCTGGATCAGCGCCGTCATCACCGAGCGCACACCGTCGAGCCCGGTACGGCGCGCGAGATTGTCGTAAGCGCGGGTGCGGTCTTCAAGGAATGACAGCTCCGCCGTGGTCAGCGTCAATTCTTCAGCAAGCTCAACGCTTTGCAGGCCGATATCCTTGGCAACCCGCTTGATGGCGTGTTCGATCGACATACCCGATTCAACGCACAGTAACACCAGATCGAGGGCATCGGGCCAGGCGCGGCGCAGCGATTGCTGGCGCTTCTGGATGCGGTTGCGCAACAGCAGCACCGGCAGATAGGCCCCCAACAGCCCCACCCCGATGGCATAGACCAGATTGAGGAACAGCGGTCTGCCGCCGGGCGCGAGCACCACCAGATACAGCACCCCGAGCCCGAACAGCAGGAAGGGCGTGACGAAGCGCACGAACAGGTGCTTGGTCAACTCCCCCTGCCCGCGCAAGCCCCCCTGTGCCAGCCGCTCGACGGTATTGTCGTCCATAAAAGCCTTTTGCAGCGAGAACCGCTGCACCGTCGATTTCATGTAGGAGCGCGCATCCGTTCCCCTTATATTGCCTCGCGGATTGTCCCGCCCCTGGGCCTGGCTGCGCAGGCGGGCCATCTCGCGGGCGCGCATCTGCTCGCGCTCGATGGCGACCTTTTTCATGCGGTCCTTGCGCTCGATCCGCTCGAAAATATGGGTGCCCAGGGTGAAGACGATTGCCGCCGCCGAGATGGCAGCAAACAGCGCGATCATGAAATCGGGACTTGCGATCCTGTCGACCAGTGTCACGCGCGTCTCCTAATAGTCGAACTGAATCATACGGTTCATGACGAAAGCCCCCGCCGCCATCATGGTCACCGCAATCCCCAGGCAGATCAGCCCCCCGCTGGTGGTGAACAGCGGTGAGAGATAGGTGGGGCTGATCACGGAGACCGCGACGATAACGAATACCGGCAGCGCGCCGATGATCAGGGCCGAGGCCTTTGCCTCCGAACTCATCGCCTTGACCTTGGCCTTCATCTTCTTGCGGTTGCGCAGCACGGTCGCCAGATTCGACAGCGCCTCGGACAGGTTGCCGCCCGATTGCTGCTGCACGGTGATGACCACGATAAAGAAATTGACCTCCGGCAGCGGCACGCGCTCGAACAGCACTTCGACCGCCTCCGCCATGCTTTTGCCGATCGATTGCTGATCAAGCACCCGCATGAATTCCGAGCGCACCGGTTCCTTGACCTCGCGGGCGACCAGCCGGATGGAATCGTTGAGCGGCATGCCGGCCCTCACCCCGCGCACGATCGCCTCGACCGCGTTGGGCAGTTCGTCGAGATAGGCGTTCTGATACTTCTTGCGCTGCCAGCCCAGATACATGTTGGGCAAGACGTAAGCGCAGCCCAGCGCCAGAACCGCAGCAAACAGCAAGGGCACCTGAACGACGACCAGGACCACCAGCATCGCAACGCCGAGTATGATGCAATTGCGGATCCAGACCTTGGGGGTGGTCTTGATACCCGCCTGAAAGATCCGGTGCTTGAGGGTCTTCTTGGCGCGGCGGGCGTTGAGGGCGTCCGACTGCTGCTTGAGGGCATCCTGAACGGTGCGGCGGCGTGTTTCGCGGATCTGGTCGGCGCTCACCGTCTGGCGGCGCACCTGCACATCGGCCCGCAGCGCCTTCATGCGCTTGCTGGCCCGGCTCGATCCGGCCAGCGACGGAATGAACGCAAACCCCAGCGCGCCCACGCATACCATGACCAGAATTGCAAGAAGGATCGGGCTCATGGTCAGCGCATCATGTCGTGATGTTCGACATTGGAGCGCTCCAGCGCTTCGACCAGGGCCATCTCCTCGTTGTAATAGCGCGCTTTTTCCGTGAAATTGGGCTTGGTGATACCGGTGGAGCGATGGCGGCCCAACAAGTCGCCGTTCGCGTCCTCGCCCATGATGTCGTAGAGAAACACATCCTGAGTGACGATAACGTCGCCCTCCATGCCGAGCACTTCGGTGATGTGCGTGATCCGGCGCGAGCCGTCGCGCAGCCGCGCCGCCTGGACGATGACGTCGATGGACGAGACGATCATCTCGCGAATGGTCCGCGAAGGCAGGGCAAAGCCGCCCATGGTGATCATGGATTCCAGCCGCGACAGCGCCTCGCGCGGCGAGTTGGCGTGCAGGGTCCCCATCGACCCGTCATGACCGGTGTTCATAGCCTGCAGCAGGTCGAACGCTTCGGGGCCGCGCACTTCACCGACGATAATGCGTTCAGGCCGCATGCGCAGGCAGTTGCGCACCAGTTCGCGCATGGTGATTTCGCCCTCACCCTCAAGGTTGGGCGGGCGGGTTTCCAGCCGCACCACGTGCGGTTGCTGGAGCTGGAGTTCTGCCGAGTCCTCGCAGGTAATCACGCGCTCATCGCGATCGATAAAGGCCGTGAGGCAATTGAGCAGCGTCGTCTTGCCCGAACCTGTACCGCCGGAAATCAGCACGTTGGCCCGCACCCGGCCCAGAATGCGCAGCACCTCGGCGCCTTCCGACGAAATCGACCCAAACCGCACCAGTTGCGGCAGAGTGAGCTTGTCCTTTTTGAACTTGCGGATGGTCAGCGCTGGGCCGTCGATGGAGAGCGGGGGCGCAATGACGTTGACGCGGGAGCCATCGGGCAGGCGGGCGTCGCAGATGGGGGAGCTTTCATCCACCCGGCGTCCGACCTGGCTGACAATACGCTGGCACACATTCATCAGATGCGCATCGTCGCGAAAGCGCACATTGGTGAGTTTGACGCGGCCCCCCACCTCGATATAGCAGCGCTGGGAGCCGTTGATCATGATATCGGCAATGTCATCGCGGGCCAGAAGCGGCTCCAGCGGCCCATAGCCGAGCACGTCGTTACAGATGTCGTCGAGCAGGTCTTCCTGTTCGGAAATCGACATGACGAAATTCTTGAGCGCAATGATTTCAGCGACGATGTCGCGGATTTCCTCACGCGCCGAATCCTGATCCATGGCAGCGAGCTGCGAAAGGTCGATCGAGTCGATCAGCGCTGAAAAGATCGACGATTTTGTCTGGAAATAATTCTGGTCCCGCCCGGCCAGCTCTGCCGTGTCGGCGGCGTCCTCAGTGTTCGTTTTGGGAGAGGTCTCGAAGGTCGGCGCGGGCTGGGTCCGCTCGGCCTCGGGCACGGATGGCGGTGTCGGCGTCAAGGGAGCCGATTGGGTATTGCCGCCGAAACTCGTACGCTTACCGAACATCGTTCAATCCTTTTTCGAGCTTGCGCCCGCTTGCCTTTTTCGGGCCTGCGCCCGCTTGCCTTTTCCTGCCTATGCCCGCTTGCGAAGACGGAACAGGTCCGGGAGCCGCAGACTGGTGCTCCGCCCAGCCGCCTCGACAGCAGCGCGCCCGGTGACGTCCAGGCCGATCGTGCGGAACGCCTCATTGACCTTATGACTGGCCGACACCTCGGCAATCATCTGACCATTGTTGGCAGCGGTGCCGAACAGAGCCGGATCGAACCCGATCTGCGCGACAAGCCGACATTCGATCGACGTGGCAAACTCGGTGGGCGAGATTTCAGGGCGCTTGGCGATCCCGGTCTTGTTGACGACGACGATCGGCTCGCTCTCGGAGGGGCGCATCGCCTTGATCGCATCGGCGAGAGATTTGGCGTTGCGCAGATTGGCGAGATCGGGCTCGGCGACGATCACCACCTCATCCAAGGCAGCGAGCGTGTGGCGCACCCAGGCGGTCCACAGATGCGGAATATCAAGAATGACCACCGGCACATGCTGCTGGCTCAGCTCGATGATCTGCTCAAAACTGCGCTCTGCCATGTCATAGGTGCGGTCCAGCGTCGCCGGTGCCGCCAGCAGGCTGACATGATTGGCCGCCTTGCTCATCAGCCGGTCGAGCATCACCGCGTCCATCTTGTCCTTGGCAAACACCGCATCGGCGACGCCCTGCGGCGGATCCTGATTGAAATCGAGCCCGGCGGTGCCAAAGGGCAGGTCGAGATCGACCACCAGCACGTCCTGTCGGATCGTCCGTGCGATGGCCCAGGCGACATTATGGGAAATGGTCGAGGCCCCCGCCCCGCCCTTGGCGGCGATGAACCCGATCGACCGCCCGATGGGCGCCGACCCTTCGGACACGAACAGATCGGAAATCGCATTGATGATCGTCGCGCTGCCGGCCGGCATCACCAGATATTCGGAAACGCCGGCGCGGATCAGGCTGCGATAGAGCATCACGTCATTGACATGCCCGATGACCACAACCCGGGTCGAGGCGTCGCAAACCTCGGCCAGCCGGGCTAGTTCCGCTTCGATGCGGTCGGCAGGCAGCGTCGTTTCGACGATGATCAGGTTGGGCGTGGGATTGGTGCGATAGGTTTCGACCGCGCCATCGAGCCCGCCATTATGCGTGGTGAGTGCCACTTTCGACATGCGCCGGTCGTGGGTGGTGTCCTCGATGATCTGCGCCGTCTGCGAGTGCTCGCAGAACGCCTGAATGGTGATGCGCGGGATCAGGCGCGCGCCCGACACGGTCTCGCCGGGGGCTTCGGGCGCAATGGCGTTATCGTCATTTTCGAAAAAATTCATCGCTTACCGTCCCGAACCAAACCCATGTCCTTGCCCCGGCCCAACCGGCAGGCGGCATCAATCGAGTACAAAGCCAACCGACCCACGGATCTGCGCCCCGTGTCCGCCTGCCCCGACCCCATAGAGGCTTTCCATGCGTCCCAGAAACATCGCCTCGGCGTCCGAAGACGGCTGATAAAAATCGATGGGCGTGGCGACCGGCGCCGCGCTCGGCTGGGCGATCATCGGGGTCACGAGGATCACCAGTTCGGTCTGGGCCGTGCTGTATTCATAGGAGCGGAACAGCGCCCCCAGGATTGGGATGTTGCCCAATCCGGGCAGTTCGTTGATCTGGCGGCGCGTGCGTTCCTCCAGAAGCCCGGCAATGGCCAGCGTCTGGTAGGCGGGCAACTCCACCGACGTCGATGCCTTGCGCGTGTTGAGCGCGCCCGAAATCGTATCGGAAATCTCGGAGACCTCGGTATCGATCTCCACCGAGATCAGCCCGTTCGAGCGCACGGTGGGTGTGAAATTGAGCTTGATGCCGTATTCCTTGTAATCATAGCTCGTGTCGCCATCGCGCGTGACCCGGATCGGCAGTTCGCCGCCAACGTGGAAATTGGCCTGCTGCCCCGACATGGCCGTCAGCACGGGTTCGGCGAGCAGCCGCAGCGCGTTCTGGCTCTGAAGCGCCTGCAGCGAGGCGTTGATCGAGAAATTACCCTGACTGAAATTGCCAGAATAGCCGCCCGCCGTATTGCCGACCGGTGGCGTGGAATTGAGCCCCAGATTGAGCGCGCCCACCGACAGCGAGCCGGAAAGATTGATCCCCAGCGCCCGGGCCGCATCGCGCTTGACCTCGGCAACGACGACCTTGAGGGCCACCTGCTGGCCCCCGGCGACGTTGATCACCGAGGTAACGTTCTGCTCGCCGCCCACATATTGCGCCGCGATGGCCACGGCCTTTTCCATGTCATCGCCGGACTGGACATCGCCTGACAGGATCACCGAATTGGCAAAGGATTGCACCTGCACGCGCGATCCGGGCAGCAACCGGTTGATGGTCGCGGCAAGCCCGGACGAATCCTGGGCGACCGAGATTTCGATGATCGCGATACCCGCCCCGGAGGGGTCGAGGAAAAAAATGTTGGTCTCACCGGCCGCCATGCCCTGGATCACGGCGCGGGTCTTGGTGCGCATGATGGCGTTGGCGACCCCCGGCTGGGAGACGATCACCTCACCGGCATCGACGGGCAGGTCGATGATGATCGACTTGTTGACGCCGATTTCGACATATTGGGTGCGGCCCAACTCGCCATGAGCGATGCGCAGATGCGGCGACGTCGCTGCGAACGCTGGCACAGCGCCAAAAGCTACAAGCGCGAGAATGCCGATAAACGAGGCGCGAAGCAGGGCGGTGCGGCGGGCTGGACGATGGGTCGGGCAGCGGTGTGGAGCAGCGGACATCTATCTGACCTCGATAACGGGCGATGACGGCAGGGCCTGCGCCAGCGGTGCGGCAGGATTTTCCAGAGCGGAGATTGCGGTGCCCGGCAGCGGCGTGCTCCGGGGCGCGCTTGCGGTCACCGCTTCGGAATGCCCATGACGGATCAGAGTGACGGTCTGGCTCGCGCCATGGGACGGATCGACTGTTTGCGCGAAATCGATGACGGAGCGGAGCACCAGCGCCAATCGCCCGACCGAGCCGGCCTGCAGCAGGGTTTCGGCCTGGGCAGGGCTCACCTCAAGGGTTGCCACTTCCGCCGATTCAAACACCTGCGACGAAGGATTGTTGGGGTCGGCTCCACCGCCGGTGGTCCCCACTTCGCCAAGTCGGGTTCCGATGGCGAGAACGCGCACATTGGCCAGCAGGGTTTCCGAATGCTGCCCGCCAGAGCGGGTCAGCACCACATCCACTCTGTCATTGGGCACGATATAGCCACCGGACGCCGAGTCTGGATTGACGGAAATCGATACTGCGCGCATGCCCTGGCTGATAATGGCGGAAAGATAGCCCTGGTTGGAATTGACCAGCTTGGCCTCGCGGATGGGCTCGCCGGGGAAAAACTCGAACCGCGCCACCGCGCCCGCCACCTGCTGGGGCGCATCGGGCACAGTTGTGGCCGTGATGAATTCGGCGCGCAGAGCGCCTTCGGGCCAGTCCTGCCAACTCACATCGTCCGACGTCAGCCGCTGGCCGAGCCCGATGGCCCGGTTGGCAACGAGAACACGCGCCCGCGCCTCCATCTGCACCGGTGCGGCTTCGGCGATCTCGGACGGGCTGGCCGGACCGCCGCCGCGCGTGGCCAGAAACGCAGCTAGGCCGCCTGCCACGAGAGCGACAACAATAAGCAGAATACGCGCCGGTTTCATCTGAACCCAAAACCCCCATTGGCCGCGCCAAAGCGCCTGGCACCAAAACAGGGGCTGGGTCATCCAGCGATATCCGAGCCCCCGGACTCCTGCTCCAGCGTCGCCAATCGTCGGGCGCACCTTGGGCAAGGTCCGTGAACTATCGCGGAGAAACCGTCAAAACTTGGTTAATCCTTGCTTGTTTGAAAAGGTTAACCAATGGTTTAGAGGCTTGAGTTGATTTGGGTTCTATTCTGGAGAGGATGCCCGCAGACGCTGGATGAAGCCGATGGCTGCGCCCCCTCATCCCCGTTCCTTCTCCCACCAGGGGAGAAGGGGGCTCTGGGGGAGGCGTTTGCGTATTTTCACAAACTCTGAATCTGTGCGTGCCCCTTCTGCCCTTCTCCCCTGGTGGGAGAAGGTGGGCTTTCGCGAAAGCGAAAGGTCGGATGAGGGGGGGCGCGGCATTAGCAAAAACCGCTGGGGCTACAGAATGACCGACAGACCGCGCACCCCATCCCCTCTCCCTTAGGGCGAGGGGGCTTTCCTGGCACCTCCCGCTCCCCACCCCGGTCATCCCGGGCGAAGACCCGGGATCCGGTAATCGGCAGAGTTGCGGCTCCATCTCCACCGCCGCCGCGTACTGCATCCCGGATCAGGTCCGGAATGACGCGCTAAGGAAAGATCGCATGACGAGCACTGAGGGTGCGGATTTCCGCTGCTAGAACGTGCTCAAGCCATCGAGCAGAGTCTGCTGCACCGCAGGGTTGGTGACCAGCGCGGTATAGGCAAAGGTTTGCGGATAGACGAGCATGGCGGCCAGCGCCAGGGCGATGCCATAGGGTACACCGGTCTTGGGATGATGCAGCCGCACCAGCCACCCGGCTTTCAGAAATGGAGCCGGCAGCGCATAGCGGCGACCGACCACAAGCAGCAGCGTCAGCACGCCACCGAAAACAGAAGCATACAGCAGATAGGGTAGAAGCAGCTCAAACCCCATCCACAGGGCAATGGCAGCAGTCAGCTTGGCATCGCCGCCGCCGATCCAGCCCAATGCAAACATGGTGAAAGTCACGGCCAGCACCAGCGCCCCGGCGGCCAGATGCATCCCGATCACCGGCAGCGGCAAACCGACCATGATGGCGACAACGGCGAACCCAGCGACAACGGCCAACACCAGCGTATTGGAAATGCGCATGGTGAGCAGGTCAGAACTGGCCGCAAAGGCCATCAGGAGGGGGAAGATGATCAACATAAATTGGAGCATTTTCGCCACGTTCGCTGGATTCTACGTTCGGCTGCAGCAGTCCGCACGCAAGGTATATATCGCAATACTTTTAATACTACGTGTATAAAAAAAGGGGGCAGATGCCCCCTTTCAACATCAACCTGCAATAATTTAAGGCGTAATAATTGACTCTGTTTGCGGGGCTGATTGAGTGGTGAGCGTTGTACCGATATTACTAAAAGTGTTCTTCAGTGGATCACCAATCATCGCGATAGCAGCGATAACCACCACAGCCATCAGTGCTGCGATCAGGCCATATTCAATTGCAGTAGCGCCGGATTCGTCGGCAACAAATTTCTTGAAGAGGTTCATTTCTAGCTCCTTGTTCGTGCGTCCCATTGTGACTGCATCTGTTCGACGCGTCACACATCGAACATGTGATTGAAGCTAGACCTGCCCAGTTGAAATTGAGTTAATCGCAAGGCGCAAAACACGTGGTTCCTCGCCAATACTTAATATGACTAGCAAATGGTTGCCAAGAATTCTAAAATTGCAACTATCTCTTCACCCTAAGCTTGGAACCCTATAACAGAGTGGGCGATGAACCGTTTGCCAAATGGTAACCATTGGGCCCCATGATCGGGTAACCATATCATTCGGGCGGGAAATGCAATCATGCCGGGTCGTCTTTGCAGGATAGTGATCGCTGCGCTCATATGCTGGGGCGGGTCCGCCCTCACGCCCGCCGTCGCGCAGGATCAGGACACGATCACGGTGACCGTCAATGCCAACATGGCGCGCGTCCTGCGGATCAATGCTCCGGCGGCCACGGTTATCATCGGCAATCCTGCAGTCGCCGATGTCACCATTCAGGACCCGCAGACCCTGATCCTGACCGGCAAGAGCTTTGGCCGCACCAATATGATCATCCTCGATGCCAATGGCGATCCGATTGCCGATACTGTCGTTGAGGTCGCCCAGCTCAAATCCGATACGGTGACTGTTTTTATGGGGGCCCAGCGCACCTCGGTGGCCTGCGCGCCCAGTTGCCAGCCAGTCATCATGCTCGGCGACGATCCGAACTATACCTCCGGCGTCATCACGTCCAGCACGCTGGTCGAGGGTGCCGCAAGCAACTAGGCTTGCATTTGCTGGGTTGGCGCAGGCCGTTAACCAGAGATTTACCATCCTCTAATTTGCATGCTCTTGCACCTCTTCCCTAACGATGAGTTAGGGCCATTCTGCGTAAAGTACCCCCGTATTGATTATTGGGGACCGGAGCGAACGGCATGGGGACGATCGCCAGAGGTGAGCGAAAAACAGGTCATCGCCGCGTGCGGCTGATCGGGCGCTTCCTGCGCGCCGATCGCGGCGTGACTGCGGTGGAATTCGCTGTGGTCGGGCCGCTGTTTTTTGCCATGATCGGCGCGACCATCGAAACGGCGCTGGCGTTCTTTGCCGGTTACGCGCTCGACACCGCGGTGATCGACTCCTCGCGCCTGATCCGCACCGGTCAACCGGACTATATTTCAACCGCTTCCGCAGACAATTATCGCGCTGCCCTGTGCGGTCGGCTGTATGGAATTTTCGACTGCGAACAATTGCGAATTTCCGTGCAAGGTATCGAAACCTTCCGCGATTTTACCACCACGTTTCCGCTCGAAAATGACACCGGGGCGTGGAATTTTACGCAGCACTACCGAGGACTTCGCAGCGGCGAGAACATCGAAGGCGGCAAGTACGTCATGATCGAGGCGTATTATAAATGGCCAACCTTTTTCAACATTCCTGGCCTCAACATCGCTCAGACCGCCGATGGCAAACGCCTGCTGGCCTCCGCCCATGTCCTGCGCACGGAGCCGTTCTAGCCATGAGGCATTTTTGCTCCCGGACAGGCAGGGTTGGGCGGTTCCTGAGCCATCAAAAGGGCATGGCGGCGGTTGAATTCGCCCTGATCGCACCAGTATTGCTGTTCCTCTATCTGGGGGCCACCGACCTCACCCAGGCCCTCGCCATCGACCGGAAGCTGGGCCTATTTGCCTCGACAGTCAGCGACCTCGTGGCGCAGGAAAAGCATATTTCCGGCAATGATATCAGGGGACTGGTCGATGCAGGCACCGCCATCATGCGCCCGTTTCCGACGGACGACACCGAATTGCGGCTGACCGTGTTCGACCTCACCGACGGCCCCCCAAACGTCACCTGCAACTGGGCGACCGCAGCGGCTCCCGCCTCCGGCGCCCTGCCCCCAGAAATGCTGACGCTCGCCGCCGGGCACTATGTGGTTCTCGCAACCGCCTGGTATGAGTATCAGCCGATGTTCGGGACGATCTTCAATGCCAGCATGCCGCTCGAACAGCGCAGCCTGCACATTGTCCGGCAGGACATAACCGGCACTTTCGGGTGCTGATCCCACCCTGCCCCACTTCAGTTGCCAAGCCGATGGCGACCTGACATGACAGGGCAACCGTTCACTTGTCTTTCCGGAGGCCGCACGTGTCAGAACCCCTCATCCCCGTTTTCGATCTGGGCGGCGTCTTCGTCGACTGGAACCCGATGTATCTGTTTCGCAAACTGTTCGATACGGAAGAAGAAGCGCGGTGGTTCGCAGATAACATCTGCACCAATGCGTGGAACCTCGAATTTGATGCGGGGGACATCTACTCCGAGGGCGTGGCCCGGCTGATCACGCGTTTCCCCCGCTATTGGCGGGAAATTTCGGCGTTCGATGCCCGCTGGCGCGAGACGATCGGCGGCGTGTTTGAGGGCACCATCGCCATTCATGACGAGTTGGTCGAAGCCGAAATCCCGACCTTTGCCATTACCAATTTCTCCTGGGAGAAATGGGTTTCGATGCTCGATGAATGGACATTTCTGGAAAAGTTCGATGGCGTAGTGGTGTCGGGCCTTGAAAAACTGGTGAAGCCCGACCCGCGCATCTTCCGGCTGTTCTGCGAACGGTATGGACTGGCGCCGGAAGCCTGCGTGTTCATCGATGACAACGAGGCCAATATCGTTGCCGCCAGCGCCATGGGCATGGAAACCGTCCACTTCACCTCGCCGGAAGCCTTGCGGGCGGAGCTGATCAGCTATGGATTGCCGCTGAAGGGGTAGAGATTCCGTCAGGCGTCAACGCTTGCCCAAGCTCAGCACACCCCTCATCCGACCGCTTCGCGGCTTGCCATTCGAGCGTAGCTCTCATGGCCTTCTCGCCTCCAATCATGCCACCGGCACGATTGGCCAGAGGATGGCTCGAAGTCTCCCTCAAGGGGAGAAGGGGAGAAGGGGAGAACAACTCAAGCGCTTGCCAAAGAGCCTCCCTCTCCCCCTGAGGGAGAGGGCAGGGGTGAGGGGTGCGCAGCGGTAGCGCCGATCCCCTCGTTGGGGCATTCTTCTGCTCAGCCGCCCTACCGCGTCCCGTACATGCGGTCCCCGGCATCGCCGAGGCCGGGGACGATATAGCCGTGTTCATCGATCCGTTCGTCGAGCGCGGCGGTAAAGATCGGCACATCGGGATGGGCGGCAATAAAGCGCTCGACACCTTCCGGCGCGGCCAGGAGGCACAGGAACCTGATATTGTTGGCGCCCCGTTCTTTGAGCTTTTCGATCGCCGCGACAGCGGAATTGGCGGTGGCCAGCATCGGATCGACAACGATCACCAACCGGTCTTCGATATCGGTCGGTGCCTTGAAGTAATACTCCACTGGCTGAAGCGTTTCCGGGTCGCGGTAGAGGCCGATGTGAGCAACGCGCGCCGACGGCACCAGATCGAGCATACCCGAAAGCAAGCCGTTCCCGGCGCGCAGGATGGAGGCGAACACCAGCTTCTTGCCTTTGAGACTGGGCGCCATGGTGGGGCCCATCGGGGTGTCGACCTCGATCATGTCCACCTCAAGATCGCGGGTCACCTCATAGCACAACAGGTGGGCAATCTCCTCAAGCAGGCGGCGGAAGCTGGCTGTCGACGTATCCTTGCAGCGCATGATGGTGAGCTTGTGCTGGACAAGCGGATGGTCGATCACGGTCAGGTTTTGCATCGGGCCGGGCCTTTATTGTTGTTACAGCGCACTCGTCCCGTGCCGGCCGGGCGCAAGCCCGAGCCAATGGGCGATCGTTTCGCCAATATCGGACAGAACCGGACGCAAGCCAATGGTTCCTGATGACAATGCCCGGCTGAATAACAGGATCGGCACCTGCTCGCGGGTGTGGTCGGTGCCGCGCCAGGTCGGGTCATTGCCGTGATCGGCAGTGATCACCAGCAGGTCGTCATCGCGGAGACGGGAAATCAGTTCAGGCAGCCGCCGGTCGAACTGTTCGAGGGCGTGGGCATAGCCGGCGACATCGCGCCGATGGCCGAACTCGGTATCGAAATCGACAAAATTGGTAAAAATCAACCCGCCATCAGCCGTCATGTCGAGCGCCTCAAGGGTGCGGTCGAACAGCACCATATTGCCTGAGGCCTTGATCTTATGAGTCACGCCACGGCCCGCATAAATGTCTGACACCTTGCCGATTGCAAACACCTGCCGACCGGCCTTGTTCAGCCGGTCCAGCAGCGTTTCTTCCGGCGGCTCGATGGCGAAATCGCGCCGGTTGCCGGTGCGTCGGAAACTCGCCGCGTCCTCGCCGACAAACGGGCGGGCGATGACCCGACCGATCTTCATTGGCGCTGTGAATTCAAACACCGTCTGGCAAAGTTCATACAGGCGATCCAGGCCGAAATGGGTCTCATGAGCGGCGATCTGGAACACAGAATCCACCGAGGTGTAAAATATCGGCCTGCCCGTTGCGACCGATTGTTCGCCGAACTCCTCGATCACCTGTGTGCCCGATGCGTGGGTGTTGGCCAGCGAGCCATCAATCCCGGCGGCCGCATAAATCTTGTCGAGCATATCCCTGGGGAAGGCGGGATCGGTTTGCGGGAAGTAGCCCCAGGCAAAGGGCACCGGCACACCGGCGATCTCCCAATGACCCGAGGGGGTATCCTTGCCGATGGACACTTCCCGCCCCACGCCCCAGCGCCCGCCGAGCGGGGTATCGGTCAAGCCGGGCGGCACCGTACCGGTGGACAGCTTTGCGGCTGCGCCCAGTCCAAGGCCATCGAGGTTGGGCAGGTAGAGCGGTCCCGAGCGGACACCTTCCATGTCGCCTCCGCCCGCAGCGCAGGCCTTGGCGATATGGCCGAGCGTATCGGCGCCTTCATCGCCGAAATCGGCAGCATCAGGAGCGCCGCCAATGCCGACGCTATCAAGTACGCAAAGGATGGCGCGGGGCATTACCGATCTCCTCGGGGCGGAATATAATCATAGATGGCGGGATCGGGGGATACAGCCTCGCCGATGGTGTAGGCATTGCGAAGCCGCCCCTCCGCTTCCGCGGCAGTGGCTTCGTCGCGCGCGTGAATACGGGCAATGGGTGTCTGGGTATCGACGCTCGTCCCCAAGGGCGCGAGCCGATCGAAGCCAACCTGATAATCAATCTTCTGGCCCGGATCGATGCGCCCTCCTCCCAAAACCACCACAGAAAGCCCCACGCCTCTTGTGTCGATCGCCCGCACCGTGCCGGCTTGTTCCGGATAGACGTCCCTCACGACTGGCACCGGATCGGGCGCATAGCTGGCAAGGTCGTGCCAGGATCCCAATGCGTTGGCCATTGCAAAGAACCGCTCCGCCGCACCGCCACTGTTGAGCGCCACCCGGGCCCGCAAGAGCCCATCTTCATAATCGAGCGCCATTCCGCCCAGCATCAACCCATAGGCACAAAGGGCCAGCGTAACCTCTTCAAGCCGGGGGTCACGATGCGCGCCGGTGAGGAAATCGATAGCGTTTTTCACTTCCAGCCAGTTGCCGGCTGCCGAGGCGAGCGGCTGGTTCATGTCGGTGATCAGCGCACCAGTGCGCAGCCCGGCACCATTGCCGACCGCGACAAGGCTTTCGGCCAAGCCGGCAGATTCCGCCTGCGTCTTCATGAATGCGCCGGAGCCGGTCTTGACGTCGAGGATCAGGGCGTCGAGCCCGGCTGCGAGTTTCTTCGACAGAATCGAAGCGGTGATCAGAGAAATGTTCTCCACCGTCGCGCTGACGTCGCGGATCGCATAGAGACGCCGATCTGCGGGGGCGAGATCATCGGTCTGACCAATGATGGCGCAGCCCACATCACGCACCACCCGCCGCAGCGTCTCGATATCGGGATTGGTCATGTAACCGGGAATCGCATCGAACTTGTCGAGCGTCCCCCCGGTGTGGCCGAGCCCGCGTCCCGAAATCATCGGAACATAAGCGCCGCAGGCCGCTAGAATGGGGGCCAGCATCAGCGAAACGTTGTCGCCCACCCCGCCCGTGGAGTGCTTGTCGATCACCGGGCCATCGAGATCGGACCAATCGAGGACCCGCCCGGAATCGCGCATCGCAAGGGTCAGGGCAACCCGCTCATCAAGGCTCATATCGCGGAAAAAGACAGCCATGGCAAAGGCGGCGGCCTGTGCATCATTCACCGAGCCGGACGTGAGCCCTGCAACAAAGCTGCCGATGTCGGCAGCGTCCAGTGCGTTACCATCGCGTTTGGCGGCGATTATTTCCTGAGGGAGGCGTGTCATGCGAAGCCGCTCATCAAACCTTGTGGAGCCGCACTGGCGGCTTTGACGCTCGCACTAGAACGCCCTTGGCTTCGAGATCGAGCTGCACGCATTTGAACCACCACCCCGCCTTTTCACCACCGGGGAACAGGTCTTGCGGCAAGTCTGGCCTGATCGCTGCAATCAGTTCCGCAGGCGTAGCGCCCGGGTCCTTTTGCGGAACATGGCGCATTACGGCCTCCCGCACGGCCATGTATTTTGCCTTATCGACACGCTGAACCCGGCCTGGCGAGGTGAAATTTTCGACTTCGATCTTCTCGCTCATCGCTCACGCCCCATACGGAACCCAGACATTCTTGATCTGCGTCGCTCTTTCCAGCAGGTAGGTTCCCTCCATTGCCGGATCGGCCCAGTCATAGGCCAGCCCGCGTGTCGTCCAGCTCTGTTTGACATTGCCGGCTGAGAGGCGTTCGATTTCCGCGCTGTCCTCACGCGAACCGGCAAACCAGATGGCGTCCACGCCATCGTGCTCGGCCATCACTTTGGCGAGCCCCGTGGCCGGGCCGGTAACGATATTGACCACGCCCGATGGGACATCCGAGGTTTCGAGGATCTGATAGAAATCCGTCATCGCCAGCGGATGGGGTTCGGAGGGGATCAACACCGCCGTGTTGCCCATGGCGATGGCTGGCGCCAGCAGCGCGATGGACCCAAGGAGCGGATTTACCGCTGGGGCCGCGATGCCCAGCACACCCACTGGCTCGACCATCGCCACCGCCATCATGCGAACTGGCGGATTGTGTACCGCGCCATCGAATTTATCGGCCCAGCCACCGAAGGCGAACAAGCGCTCGATCGACAGCTCGACCTCACGCTTGGCTGCATTGGCCGGAACCCCGGTCATCGCTCGCAACCGATCGGCAAACTCGGCCTTGCGATAGTCGAGGTTCTCGCCGAGGTAATAGAGGATTTGGCTGCGGTTATGCGCCGTTGCGCCCGCCCAGCCCAGAGCGCCGCGCGCCGCCTCGACGGCGTTGCGGATATCCTTGCGATTGCCCTCACCCACTTCGCCAAGATGGCGGCCATCCGCATCCAGAACCGCACGAGCATAGGCGGAATCGGGCCGCGCTTGCTTGCCGCCAATATAGAGTTTGGCCGTCCTGTCGATGCCGCTGCCCTCGTGCCCTTCGGCGGGGGCGGGCAGTTTCAAAGCGGGCGCAATTTTAAGCTTTTTCTCCCAGGCAGGCTTGAGATAGGCCGCCATACCCTCGCGTCCCCCCTCGCGCCCGAACCCGGATTCGCGATAGCCGCCAAAACCCACCGCCGCGTCGAACTGGTTGGTCGAATTGATCCACACCACACCCGCCTTGATCTTCGGCGCGATATCGAGGGCGAGGTTGATGTTTTCGGTCCACACCGACGCGGCCAGGCCGTAACGGGTGTTGTTGGCCAGCGCCACCGCCTCCTCAGGCGTGCGGAAGCTCATGGCGACCAGCACCGGCCCGAAGATTTCTTCCGACGCCAGCGTATGGGCGGGGGAAATACCTGTCACCAAAGTGGGGCGCATATAGCAGCCATCGCCGGGGATTTCGGTGTCGGGCGAATAGAAATCACCGCCTTCCATCCGCCCGGTCTTCAAGAGATCGAGCACCCGTTCCACCTGCACCGGCGCGACCAGCGCCCCGATGTCGATGGATTTATCAAGCGGATCGCCGACCCGCAGCGTCGTCATCCGCGCCTTGATCTTGGCGATGACCTTGTCTTCCACCGATTCCTGGATCAAAAGCCGCGACCCCGCGCAGCACACCTGCCCCTGGTTGAACCAGATGGCATCGACCAGGCCCTCGACGGCGCTATCAAGATCAGCGTCCTCGAAGACGATAAACGGCGATTTTCCACCCAGTTCGAGGCTCAGTCCCTTGCCCGTTCCCGCCGTCGCCCGGCGGATGATTTTTCCGACTTCGGTGGAGCCGGTAAATGCGATCTTGTCGATATCGGAATGGTTGACGATCGCTTCGCCCGTTTCCCCCGCCCCGGTCACGATATTGACCACGCCCTTGGGCAGTCCCACCCGCGCGCAGATTTCCGCGAACAACAGCGCCGTGAGCGAGGTGAACTCGGCGGGTTTGAGCACCACCGTATTGCCCGCAGCCAGCGCCGGCGCGATCTTCCAGGACAGCATCAGCAGCGGAAAATTCCACGGGATGATCTGCCCACACACGCCATATGGCACGTGCTCGGGAAAGCTCGTTTGGATATGCTGCGCCCAGCCCGCGTGGTGATAGAAATGCCGCGCCACCAGCGGGATATCGATATCGCGCGTCTCGCGGATCGGCTTGCCATTATCGAGCGTTTCGAGCACCGAAAACAGTCGGCTTTCCTTCTGGATCTGCCGCGCGATGGCGTAGAGATATTTGGCGCGCTCATAGCCCGACAGCGCCGACCAAGCAGGAAACGCGGCCCGCGCGGCCTTTACGGCCCTGTCTACATCGTCCGCCGTGCCTTCGGTCACCTCGGCAAGCGTTTCACTGCTGGCCGGATTGAGGGTGGCAAAGGTCTTGCCCGGCTTGGTGAACGCGCCATCAATGAAATGCCCGAACCTGCGTTCGTGTCCGTCCAGCCAGTCCAATGCCGGGCCCGCAGCCTCGGGAGCCGGTCCGTAGTCGAGGGTTTCGAAGATTTCAGCCACCTTGCTCATGAATCAAAATCCCTCAGGCCATCGCAAAGCGATAATCGGCGGCGTAATGGCCGGTGACGCCGTGTTCGATCTGGCGCTCGATATCGGTCAGCAGCGAAGACGCGCCAAAGCGGAACAGGTGCGGCTGCAGCCACTGCGTGCCCAGTTCCTCTTTCATCAACGCCAGATAGGTCAGCGCTTCCTTGGCCTTGGAGATGCCACCGGCGGGCTTGTAGCCAATCTCGATGCCGGTTTCCTCATGAAACCAGCGGATCATGCGGATCATCGCCAGGGAAGTTGCCAGCGTGGCGTTGGTCTTTTCCTTGCCGGTCGACGTCTTGATGAAATCAGCGCCCGCCAGCATGCAGACCAACGAGGCTTTCGCAACATTGGTAAGTGTCGCCAGCTCCCCGGTGCCGAGGATGGTCTTGATATGAGCGTCACCGCAGGCGGCGCGCATGGCTTTGACAGAATCGTAAAGCCCCTGCCAATCGCCCCGCAGCACCATGCCGCGCTCGATGACGATGTCGATTTCCTTCGCCCCGTCCTCGACCGAAGCTTCAATCTCGGCAAGCCGGATTTTCAACGGCGTCAGCCCGTGCGGGAAGGCCGTCGATACAGCAGCGACGGGGATATTTGTCCCCTCCAGCGCCCGAACCGCCGTCGCGACGAAATTGTGATAAACGCAGACGGCTGCGGGGGTGATGCCGAGATGTTTTACACCCATCGCCTCGATGAGATCCGCACGAATGGGATTGCGCGCCTTGGCGCACAGCCGCTCGACGCGGCCGGGCGTATCGTCGGAATTGAGCGTCGTAAGGTCGATCAGCGACACGGCCTTGAGGAGCCACGCCAACTGATAGTCTTTTTTCACCGACCGCCTTGCACCAATCGTACCGGCGCGCCGTTCCAGCGCGGAGCGGTTCATCCGGACGCGCCCTACCCAATCGAGATCGAGCGGATAGCCCGGATTTCGCTTATGGCTCACAGCCTGGGTGGGCGTATCGACAACTTTGAGGTTCATATTTCCTCCATCAGCGCCGGGATCAGCCGTTTGAGCTTTTCAGCGCCATATTTCGCCACCTCCTTGGTCTGGGTATGCGAAATGGTCTCCTGCGCCATTCCTGCCCCCATATTGGTGATCGAAGAGCAGGCCCAAACCCTCAGGCCCAGAAAACGCCCCAGTATCACTTCAGGCACTGTCGACATGCCGACCGCATCACACCCCAGTGTCCGGGCCATGCGGATTTCAGCCGGCGTCTCGAAGCTGGGGCCAGAATACCACATATAAACGCCCTCCTTGAGGGCGATTTCGAGGCGGGACGCCACCGCATGGGTTGTGGCGCGCAGTTCGGGATCATAGGCATCGACCATGTTGACGAAGCGCGCATCGGTGGGCTCCCCGATCAGCGGATTGGCTCCGGCGTAATTGAGATGGTCGGAGATCAGCATCAGATTGCCGGGGCGCACATCGGTGTCCAGCGAACCAGCGGAATTGGTGAGCATCAGGGTACCTGCCCCCAACTCGGACATGGTTTCGAGGGCCGGACGCATCGCGGCCGCATCGCCGTGCTCGTAATAGTGCTGGCGCCCGGTGAGAATGGCGATCCGTTTGCTACCCATCTGGCCGATCACAAGATCTTTGCCATGGCCGGAAACCCCACCCTGCGGGAACCCTTCGAGATCGGCAAAAGGAATGACCACTTGCTCGGCAAGCAGATCTGCCACCGCCGAAAGGCCCGATCCCAGAATGAGTGTGGCCTCTATGGGCGCGGAGCCGGCCTGGTTGCGGATGGTGTTCAAAGCTTTGGACATGGTCTGAGCCTCGTATTGAACCTGAGCCAGTGTCTCAGCGCTCCAAAAATTGGGGACCGAACGAATGCGGCAGCAGTTCGCCCAGCGTGGTAAACATCGGGTCGCCCTCGACGCCGAGGCAGATGATGGGAGTCGGATCGCTGGCGAATTCACGGATACGCTGGCGACAGCCGCCGCACGGCGTGACGGGAACCGAGCCTGGGCCGGTCACCAAAATCTTTTCGATGCGTCGCGCCCCGCCAGCCACCATGGCGGCGATCGCTGAGGCTTCGGCGCAATTGCCCTGAGGATAGGCGGCGTTTTCGACATTGCAACCGGCATAGACCTTGCCGTCATCGGCGAGGATCGCCGCGCCCACGGCAAATCCCGAGTATGGCGCATGCGCCCTGGCCCGCACCGCTTCGGCGGCCTCAAACAGCACTCGATCCTCTTGGGCGAACTCCACGGTTAACGCTCCTTAACGTAAGGCACACCACCCGCCCTTGGTCCGACCGCCTTGCCGATGAAGCCTGCCAGAAGCACCACGGTCAAAATATAGGGCAGCGCCTGTACCGCCTGCACCGGCACATCGCCGATCAGCGGCAGCGTCACGTTCTGCATGCGGATTTGCAACGCATCGAGGAAGCCGAACAGCAGGCACGTGAACATCACCGGAACCGGCCGCCATTTGGAAAAGATCAGGGCGGCCAGCGCGACATATCCTTTGCCCGCCGTCATCTCGTTGCCGAACCCGGCCCCTTGAGCGACCGAGAAATAGGCCCCGGACAGCCCGGCCAGAATACCGGTGATGAAAATGGCCTGATAGCGCTGCAGCGTGACCGAAATGCCTGCCGTGTCCACTGCCGTGGGATTGTCCCCCACGGCCCGCAGGCGCAGCCCAAAGCGCGTCCGATAGAGCACAAAGGCGGTGATCGGCACAGCTAGGAAGGCGATATAGACCAGAATATAGTGTCCCGAGAGCACCTGCGAATAGATGGGGCCGACGATCGGAACCCCCTCCAGTTCGCGCGCAAATGGCAACTGGATCTGGGAGAAGCGCGCGTCGCCGCGCAATTGCGGCGTGCGCCCACCCTGGCGGAACCATGTCTGCCCCAGAAACGTGGTAAGCCCCGCCGCCAGCATGGTCACCGCAACGCCGGCAATCATCTGGTTGCCCTTGAGGGTGATCGCAGCAAAGCCCTGCAACATGGTGGTGAGGATGGAAATGGCGATGCCCGCCAGCAGCCCCAGCCACACATTGCCGGTCACCGCTGCGACCGAAGCCGCAGCAAAGGCCGATGCCAGCATCTTGCCTTCGAGCCCGATATCAAAAATGCCGGACCGCTCGGAATAGAGCCCGGCCAGCGCCGCCAGTAGCAGAGGCGTGGCGAGCCGCAGTGTTGCGTTGGCCATGGAGAGGATCAGGTCGATATCCATGTCAGCTCTCCGAATCCACTGTGGACCGGGCCATGGCCTCGGCCCGTTGCTCGACCGACAGCAGCGCAAAGCCCCGTTCGAGCGCCGGACGGAACAGTCCTTCCATTGCGCCGGTGAACAGAATGATCAGCGCCTGGATCACCTCGATCATTTCCCGGGTTACGGAAGGCATCACAAATTGCAGTTCCTGCCCGCCCTGATAGAGCGCGCCAAACAGAATTGCCGCAAGCCCGATGCCAATGGGATGATTGCGCCCGATCAGCGCCACAGCGATGCCCACGAACCCGGCATCGGCTACGAAATCGAGCACCAGACGGTTCTGCACACCGAGCACTTCGTTGATGGCGATCATGCCAGCACAGGCGCCCGAAAGCGTCATGGCGATCATGATGAGGCGCGAGTTGGACATACCGGCATATTGCGATGCCACCGGGTTTTGTCCCAGCGTGCGCAATTGGTAGCCAAGCTTGGTGTGCCAGATCAAAATATAGGTCAGCACCAGCAAGGCGATGGCGACGACAATCGTGAGATTGACCGGGGAATAGCCGAAATAGGGGATGAACTGGCGCAGTTGAGGCACCCGCCCCATGGTGGCGATGGTTGCCGATTCCGGCGCCATGGTGGTTGTTGGCTTGAGCACCCTGTTGACCATGTACACCATCAGCGCCGCGGCAATGAAGTTGAACATGATGGTGGTGATCACAACATGGCTGCCGCGCTTGGCCTGCAGATAGCCCGGGATCAGCCCCCAAACGCCTCCACATATGGCCGCCGCGACCATGGCGGCGGGCATGGCGATCAGCCAATGGGTTTGATCGAGAGCCAGCGCGACAACGATCGCCCCGAGACCCGCGACATAGGCCTGCCCGTTGCCACCGATATTGAACAGGCCGGCATGGGCCGCGATGGCAAACGCCAGGCCGGCAAAGACGAAATTGGTCGCATAATAAAGGGTATAGCCGACGCCATCGCCATAGCCGAACGCGCCGTAAAGGATGATCTGAACCGCCCTTAACGGATTTTCGCCGATCATCAGAACCACGAGACCGGAAATCAGGAACGCCATGGCGAGATTGACAGCGGGCAGAACAATGATGTCGGCCCAACGGGGCAAAGGACGGCGCGCACTCATCGCGCTGTCTCCGTCTTTTCGTATGCTCCGGCCATCATCATCCCCAATTCGCTTTCACTCGCGGTTTCGGGATCCGCCTCCGCCACGATCCGGCCATCGAACATCACAAGGATGCGATCGGACAGCGAACGGATTTCATCGAGTTCCACCGAGACCAGCAGCACCGCCTTGCCCGCGTCGCGCATCTTAATGATCTGGCTGTGGATGAATTCGATTGCGCCGATATCGACGCCGCGGGTCGGCTGCCCGACCACCAGGACATCCAGTTGGCGATCCATCTCACGGGCGAGAACGATCTTCTGCTGATTACCGCCGGAAAAATTGGCGGTTTTCAGCCGAATGTTGTTTGGCCTGATATCGAACATTTCGATACGTTTTTGGGCTTCTGCCCGCGCCGCTGCGATGTCCAGAAGCTGGCCCTTGCCGTATTCCGAATAGGTTTCGTATCCAAGGATCGAGTTTTCCCACTCCTCGAATGTCATCACCAGGCCCATCCGATGGCGGTCCTCGGGGACATGCGCCATGCCTGCGCGCCGGGCGCGGGCTGCGCCGTCGTCGCCCTTGATATCGAGCGCATTGCCCTTGATGCGGACAACACCCGAACGCGGGTCTGCGATGCCGGTCACCGCTTCGAGCAATTCCGATTGCCCGTTGCCTGCCACGCCCGCAATGCCGACGATTTCGCCGGCCCTGACCGAAAAGCTGACATCCTTGACCCGCTGGACGCCCAAGCGGTCAACGACCGAGAGATTTTCCACATCGAGGACGATTTCGCCGGGGCTGGCCGGGCCTTTTTCCACGCGCAGCAACACCCTGCGCCCCACCATCAATTCGGCCAGATGCTCAGGCGAGGTCGCGCTGGTTTGCAGCGTTTCGATCAACTCCCCATTGCGCATGACCGAAACCGAATCGGTGATCGCCATGATTTCGCGCAGCTTGTGGGTAATCAGGATCACCGTCTTACCCTCGGCCCGCAAGGTTTCGAGAACGCGGAACAGGTGATCGGCTTCGGCCGGTGTCAAAACACCGGTCGGTTCATCGAGGATCAGGGTGTCAGCCCCCCGGAACAGGGCCTTGAGGATTTCCACCCGCTGTTGCTGCCCGACCGAAATATTTTCGATCAGCGCGTCGGGATCGACGTCCAGACCATATTCGCGACCGAGTTCAACCAGTTGCGAGCGGGCCCGGGCGAATGTCTTGTTGAGCAGCTGGCTCCCTTCGGCGCCGAGCACCACATTTTCGAGCACGGTCATGTTATCGACCAGCATGAAATGCTGATGCACCATGCCGATGCCCAGCGCCAGGGCATGACGGCTGTCGGTGATGGCATGGGCCACGCCGTTGACGCGGATCGTGCCGCTGTCGGCAGTGTAAAAGCCATACAGGATCGACATCAGCGTGGACTTGCCGGCACCGTTCTCCCCCACAATCCCGTGGATCGTGCCGCGCCGCACCCGCAGATCGATGTCCTTATTGGCGTGTACCGCTCCGAACCGCTTGTTGATCTTTTCAAGCTCAATCGCCCAGACGCTGCGGTCCTCGGGCAAGGCAGCGGCCGAATTCGGCCGCTGCGGGTTCGTATCGCCCATATGAGTCATGGAACGACTATTACAGCGGACAAGCGTTGTCGGTGTAGTAGTCGTGCACTTCGATCTGGCCGTCGATGATCCCCTGCTTGTATTCGGCGACCTTGGTCTGCATGTCGTCGGTGATCAGATCCGCGTTGTACTCATCCAGCGCAAAGTCAACGCCCCCATCGGCCAGTCCGAGATCGATACGGCCAGGCTGGAAAGTATCGTCCGTTTCCGCTTCGATGAACGCGTTGTGCACGGCGCGATCGACACGCTTGACCATCGAAGTCAATACCGACCCGGGATGCATGTAGTTCTGGTTGGAGTCGACGCCGATCGAATAGACACCCGCGTCGTCCGCAACCTGAAGCACACCCATGCCCGAGCCGCCGGCTGCGGCAAAGATCACATCGGCGCCCGAATCAATTGCCGCCTGGGTCAGTTCGCCCGCTGTCACGGGATCATTCCAGGCCGCCGGGGTCGTGCCGGTATAGTTTTCGATCAACCCGATATCTGGGGTGACATGCCGCGCGCCATACGCATAACCGCAATAGAAGCGGTGAATGAGCGGGACGTCCATACCGCCCACAAATGCCACGGTGCCGGTTTCGCTCTTGAGCGCCGCGAGAGCGCCGACGAGGAACGACCCGGTGTGTTCGTCAAACATGATCGACTGAATATTGGGCAGATCGACAACGGTATCGATCACCACAAAATTGGTGTCCGGGAACTCCGGCGCAACAGCCTCAAGCGCAGAGGCCCAGCTGAAACCAGCCATCACGATGGGCTGGGCGCCCTGCTGTGCAAACCGGCGCAGGGATTGCTCGCGCTGGGCATCGTTCTGGAGTTCGAAATCCAGATAATCCTCACCCGTCTCTGCCGCCCAGGCTTCGGCGCCGTTATAGGCCGCTTCGTTGAACGATTTGTCGAACTTGCCGCCCAGGTCATAGATGATCGCGGGTGCGGCCAGGGCCGTTCCCGCCATGAGCGCTGAAAAAGCGAAAGCGGCAGCACCGATGGATTTTGTTGTTTTGGACATGGTTGTTCCTCCCAGTTCTCGGGCAGTCGAACCATCCGACAATCGCCGGTGCGGTTCCACGCACGATGAGGTCAGATAGAACCGCGCAAAATCAACGGACGCAATAGTCAATTTGGATTTTTTGACCAATTGGGCAAAAAATCCCCGGATTGCGGTGAAACTCGCTTTTCAGCTCAACTGACGGGGGCAAGCGGCACCACGTCCGCACCCATCGCCGTCCCGAAACGCTCGAAAAAGCCGTCGATGATCCGCTGAGCGGAATTGCCGATCAGCGCGCGGCCCATCTTCATGATCTGGCCGGATGCGCCTCCCGTTGCGTCAAAATGCAAGAGGGTGTCCCCATCGATTTCGGACAGGGCGATGTCAGCAGAAGCCTGGGCCCGGCCAAGCAGCCCTCCCCGCCCCTGCCCGGTCAAGGTGTAGCGACTGGCTGGTTCGACGTTGGAGAGCATCAGATCGCCCTTGAATGTCGGCCGGACCACGCCGAGGTTGACGGCGACTTCAATCTCCAGCGCAGAATCGGTAATCCAATCTATGCGCTGGCAGCCTGGAATGCAGGCTTTGAGGATTTCAGTGTCGTTGAGCGCGGCCCAGACGGCCTGACGGTCTGCCGTCAACCGGTATCGTCCACCGAAATCCACTCCAGAACCCCTTCCGGCCTGCGTCCAATGCGGCTTTTTAGCACCATTGGCGAGAAAACAAACGCCTGTGGCCGTTGCACAATTGTCTTATGCCTTGCCAGGCGGAATCATGTCACCACATCTGCCACAGTTGCAACAGGGATGTGGATATGACGACCGAAATTGCCGAGACTTCCGCCGCTCAATTCGCCGACAAGCCGCTGCAGTATCTGGACAAGGCGGTGGCCGCCATCAAGGGCCTCGGGCTGTGGCCAGAGGGCGAACCGCAGGAAGCGCCGATCACTGGGCTGCTTTCGGAAATCACCCACCTCGACGACACCAAGGTGGTCCTGATCGGGCGGGTGCTCACCCAAGCCAGCGCTTTCAATGAAGTCGTCCGCTCGCAAGTCGCAGCCATGACCGTCGGCGAGCGCTACGAAGACATCACAAAATCGTTCAATTCGATCCGCGACGACGCCAAATCCATGGTCGACCAGCTCGACGATGGCAAGCTCGACATTTTCGAGCGCGCCTCCAACGTGTGGATGAAGGTTTCGCGTGGCGACATCGCTACACGGTTCGACAAAATCCGCGATACCTACCTCTCTGTTTCGCGTGACACCAAAGACCAGATCGACCGCGAGCATACAATCCTTGAAGCCTATCGGGATTTTCGCGGTGCGCTCAAGCAGGCCGAAGTGATGGCACTCGAAGTGCTCGAAATCGCCCAGGCCCAGCTCGAACAGCGCAAGGTCGATCTGCAGGGTGCAGCCGATGCGCTGACTGCTTTCACCGATGGCACTCCCGCTGACCGGGCGCGCCTGGAAATGGCACGCGACGAGCGGCTGCGCGATCTCCAGAATGAAGAGCGCCGCTACCAGATCGCAAAGGATCTTTCCGACAATCTGACCATCGCCTATTCCACCTCCGAGGTGATCATGGCGCGGTTGATGCAGACCACCAATGCCAAAGAGCGGGTGTATCAGCAGTCGATCTCGTTCTTTTCCACCAATGAGACGGTGCTGACTGCGCTTTCCGCTTCTTTTACCGGGCTGTTTGGGCTCCATGAATCAACCGAAACACTCAATGCGATGAAGGAAGGCATGAGCCAGAGCCTCGAAACCCTTTCCGAAATTGGCGGCAAAGTTCAGGAAGAAGCGCTCAAGGCGGGTTATGGCCCCACCATACGGGCCGACGCGGTGAAAATGCTCGTCGACAGCGTGGTGAGTTTCCAGGAAAAATCCTATTCTATCATCGCCGACATGCGTGAGCAGGCGACGAAGAACTCCGCCGAAATCCGGGATGCCGTCGAGGATGGCAAGAAGCGTCTCGCGACGCTCGCGGCTGACGGCAACGCACTCGTGGTATCCCGCTAGAGCATAGAGGCCGATGAACAGCGGTGGGGCGATGACGGGGCAGGCTGGCAAGGCGCCGCTCGATGACGTGATGCTTGCCATGGACGTGGTGGATACACTGCGCCATGAGGACACGCTCATTGCG
Source organism: Pelagibacterium sp. (assembly GCF_035555455.1). Lineage (GTDB taxonomy): Bacteria > Pseudomonadota > Alphaproteobacteria > Rhizobiales > Devosiaceae > Pelagibacterium. Next base: position 107,119 of record NZ_DATMGM010000062.1, read on the forward strand.
CGCGAAATCGGTGCCTCAGCCCGAGAGGCTGAACTCATCGCCCGGCTGCGCAAAATCTATCGGGATCAGGGGATCGAGGTTCCCGATCATATCCTCAAGGAGGGCGTCGAGGCCCTCGCCGAAAGCCGCTTCACCTATGTTGCGCCAGCCGACAGCTTCCAGCTGCGGCTAGCGCGGCTTTACGTCAGCCGGACGCGCTGGGGCCGCCCGGTCCTCATCGTCCTGGCCCTGCTAGCGCTGGTCTTGGGCGGATATTTCCTCGCCTATCGCCCCTATCAGGCAGGAGTTACCGAGGCGGCCCGGATTGAACTTGCCGAAACGCTGCCGGCACGCATGGACGCGCTGTATCAGAACATTTTCAATGAAACCAAGGTCCAATCGGCGCTGGAGATTGCGGAGCCCTGGGTGGAACGCGGCAAGGCAGCCGCTGCGCGCGGCGATCGCGCTGGCGCGCAGCGGTCGATCGACGAACTGGAGCAAATTCATGCGACGCTGCTCGCCGAATATTCGATCCGCATCGTCAACCGTCCCGGGGAATCGACCGGCATCTGGCGTTTCCCGGAAGCCAATACCGACGCCACCAACTACTATCTCGTCGTCGAAGCGATTGGTCCCGATGGTGATCTGGTTTCTATTCCGGTCGAAAACGAAGAGACCGGCCAGACCGAAACCGTCCGGACCTGGGCCATTCGTGTGCCCGAGGTGACCTATGAATCGGTACGGCTCGACCGGCAGGATGACGGGATCATCCAGCGCAATATTCTGGGCATAAAGCAATACGGGTTCCTCGACACCGACTATGCCATGCCGGTGCTCGATGGGGCGATTACCCAATGGTGAGGCGGCGATGAGTGTCAGCGGCCCTCAGGCCATGCGCGCGCTGGACGATGCTCTGCGCGATATCAGACGTGAGGAAGACGAGATCACCCGCCGCATCGCGCGGGCCAATGAACGCGTTGGCAAGTTGCGGGAAACCGAGTTGGGGCAATTGCGCGCTCTCGCGGCGGTCCGGCTGTCACCCGATGTCCAGAACGAGCTGGCTGGCCCGCTGAGCCAGGCTGAATCCCGGGCTCGTGACATGCTCAAGGAACACGCTACCGAAATGGCGGGCATGGAAAAGGCGCTGGCCGAACAGGAAGCCCAACTCACCCGCCTGGCGAGTGAACGCCATGCCCTGCTTGAAGAGGCGTCGGAGCACCAGGCTCGAATCGATGCTCTAGGCGGAGCGGTCAGTGCTGCTCTGAGTGCGGATGCCGCCTATGGCGCCTTGCTCTCTCGCCGCACAGAAGCCCAGGGAGTGGCCGACGAGGCTGCGCGCAAGGCGGAACAGGCCGAAGCCGACCGCGAAGAAAAAGGCCGCCCGTATCGGGACGACACGCTGTTCATGTATCTCTGGCAGCGCGGCTATGGCACCAGCGCCTATAAGGCGGGCAATATCGTGCGCTTGCTCGATCAATGGGTGGCAAGGCTGATCCGATTTGCCGATATGCGCCCCAATTATTCCATGCTCACCGCAATCCCCGATCGGCTGCGTGAACATGCCGAACGCCTCGCTGCCGAGCTAATCGACCTCGATGACGCCACCGCCGAACGGGAAAATGCCGCGCTCGATGCGGCAGGGGGAGCGGACGCGCGCGCGGCGTTGGCAGCAGCACAAGAGCGTGTTGACGCCATCGATGCGGACATGCTGGCCGCCGAAGATGCCCGCGAAGAATTGACCGAACGGCAGAAACTCCTTGCCGATGGCGGTGATCCGGCAATGGGCAAGGCTGTCGATCTGCTGGCCGGGGCGATCAGCGACACCCGAATTGAAAAACTGCTGGAAGAAGCGCGGGCCACGCGCACCGAGGAAGACGATGCAATCGTGTTGCGGATCGAGGAGACCCGCCGCCGAATCTCAGAGGAACGCGCGGAACTGGAAGATGAGCGCGCCCGTCTCAAGACGCTGGAATTGCGACGGCGTGAACTTGAAGACATCGAGTTCGAGTTCAAGACATCGCACTATGACGACCCGCGCTCCCGCTTTGACGAAAAGCAATTGGTCGGCGATCTGCTTACCGATTTTCTCAAGGGCGGTATGACAGCCGCGGCCTATTGGGCGATGTGGCGCAATTCGCAGGGCTGGAGCGGAAGTTCAGGCCCCATCGTGCCCTCTGCCCCGCCGCGCACGCGGTCATCCAGCAAGACAGGCAAGGGAGGGAAATTTCCCCCGATGCCCGGTGGATTTTCTCCGCGCCCGCCCTCTGGCGGTGGCTTTTCGCGCCCGCGTGGCGGGGGATTTGGCGGCGGCGGCTTCAAGACCGGCGGTGGATTCAAGGGTGGTGGCTTCAAGACGGGCGGCGGTTTCTGACCGAAGCGTGACCGATACCCCGGCCACATCCAAAACGCCTTGCTTGAAAAAACAAATGAGGGAGGCCGGGTTGCCCCCTCGGCGCTTGGCACCGATGCCCGGCACTCCCTCACCCGCCCCTCTTTCCGGCAGGTCTGAGGGGAGGAGGAGCTCTAAATTCGTTTATCAGGCGACCTTGGTCATCGCCTGATGCTGTGCGAACGCCTTGCCGAAGCGATTGGCTAGGAAAGCGTCGAGATCGATTTCGTCCTGCGCAACGAACCCCTGCTGGGGCAGGTCGCCGCTGGCGAGCATATCGAGGACCGTCGCGATCCCCGAGGCTGTGGTGATCTGAATTGCCGAGCGCTCCTTGTCACCCACGCGACCCGAAAGGATGGTGCGCGCGAAACGCTCGGTGGCCGGATGCCCATCCTTCATGCCGGTAACTTCTACGAGGATCACCACCATGTCCTGACGGGTCGTTGTTAACGCATGACGGAAGATGTCGAGCGCCAAATCCCGCCGATCCTTGAGATTGAGGTCGTTAAGCAACAACTTCATGATCCGGGCGTGCCCCGGATAGCGGATGGTGCGGTAATTGAGATTTCTCACCTTTCCCAACAGCTTATGCGGGGTTGAACCCAAACCGCCGGACGTGTTGAACGCCTCGAAATCGATGCCATCGAGCGTGAATTCCTCGATATCGTCCAGCGGGGGCACCTCGGTGAGTTTACCGTCGACGATCGCTTCGCACGGCTCACAATATTCGTTGATCACCCCTTCTGGCGACCAGGTCAGGGCATAATTGAGGACGGTGGTGGGAAATTGCGGCAGCGCACCCACTCGCATCCGCACGTCCTCAAGCGTGTCGAACTGCTTGGCCAAACTCATGGCGGCGATGGCAATAAAACCGGGGGCGAGGCCGCATTGGGGGATGAACGCCGTTCGGGCCGTTTCGGCGATTTTGCGCACCTGACGCGTCGATTTCACGTCCTCGGTAAGATCGAGATAATGCACGCCAGCAGTCGCCGCAGCCCCCGCAATCCGGGTGGTTAGCGAGTAAGGGGCGGCGGAGAGGACGGCGAATTTTCCGGTGAGGATGGCTTCGAGGGCGCCGGGGGCAGAGACTTCGCATTGCTCGGTTCGGACCGAGGGGCCTGCGTCCAGTGCCGCCAGGGCTTCGGCGGAACGGTCGACCACGGTGACCGCGTAAGCCCCGCTCTGGCTTAGCAAATCTGCGATGGTGGCGCCGATGCGGCCTGCACCGACCACGACGATCTGTTTCATGCCTACCCTCCCATCACGACCAAATTGGCCTCGCTGTGATTGCCAAGCGTGGCATCGTTTTACGTTGATTTGCAGCCAATTTTTGGACAACATTGCCAATAAGATTGTGCGAAATCACGAAAGTGCAGTGCAAAATGACGAAAATTAACGCGGATCGTTTGCTGCTGAGCCTGTTGCGCGAGAATGCGCGGATGCCGGTTGCCGAGATCGCGCGGCGGCTGGGGGTGTCGCGGTCGACGGCGCAAAGTCGGCTCGAACGGCTCGAACGCAACGGCACGATCACCGGCTATGCGGTCAAACTCTCCGGGGACTACCTCGCCAGCCATATCCGCGCGCACCTGATGGTGACCGTGTCACCCAAACTGATCACTCAAGTGGTCAAGGCGCTGGAAGCGGTGATGGAGGTGCGCACGGTGCATTCGATCTCGGGCAGCTTCGATATGATCGTGATTGTAGAAGCGCCTTCGGTCGCGGAGCTCGACGCGGTCATCGACCGGATCGGGGCGCTGGAGGGTGTCGAGCGGACCATGAGCTCGATCGTGCTGTCGACCCGCATTGAGCGGTGATGGGTCGGGCGTGTCCAGCCGCTATTTGCGGATCTCGTAGAAGCGGAACCGTCCGCCCTCGGGGGCGAAGGCCATGAGGAAGGTCTGGTCGCCGGTCTTGTAGATTTCCGCGACCGCATCAAATTCGCGCTGTTCGGGGGTCACCTCTGAGTCTGATGCGGTCAGGGCCGAATAGGCGCGGGGAGCTTCGTAGCCGTAATAGAGGGCGCCGACAAAGAACACCATCTCGTCATCGCGCTGCGCCAGGACGCCGAGATGGCGCTGACTGCCCGAGGCCTTGTCAAAGACAATCCGCTCGCCGTCACGATAGATGCGCGCGGGGAAATAGGTATAGGGAAAGGCCCCCAGATCGCTCGCCTGCAAGGAGCGCATCTGCCAGTCGCCCAGAAGCTCATCGATGGAATAAGGCAATGGCCGGGCAGCAATCAGCTCCCTGAACTGGGGAAGCGCAGCCCTTGTTTCCGGATCGTCCGAGGTGGCCTCAAGTTGATCGAGCAGGGCCGACAATTGCTCGCGCCAGCCAGAGGCAAGGACCTGATCTTCGGGATAGAGTTTGCCAAACAGCGCCTTGGCCTCATTCTGGGCCGCCGCTGGCAGGGCCAGCGCCAACAGCGCAATAGCAACAACAAGCGGACGCATGACCGGGCTCCCTGGGTTGGCAGTGCCAGAACGAAAGCCCGGTGCGATTGACCGGCGTTCAGGCAGCGCTGACCTCGATCTTGCGCCCGCTTTCTCCATCAAAGCAATGCATTCGTGCGTGGGGCACAAACAGGGTCAACCGATCGCCGGTCTCGCCAAGGTGGATGCCGGCGGTGCGCAGGACAAGATTTTTGCCGAGGTCCTGGGCATGAACGTAAACAAGGCTTTCAGACCCGACCAGTTCGATCGCATCGAGCACCACATCGATGGCAAGATGCGGTTCCTGGGGCGCGGTGAGCGAGATATCCTCGGGACGGATTCCGATGGTGCCGGTCGTGGCCGGGACCCGCTCGGGCAGCCCGCCCGGTATCGCGGAAAAACCCGCGACCGGAATAAGGTTCATTCCCGGCGAGCCCATGAATTCAGCCACGAACAGAGAGGCGGGATTGGAATAGACCTCCAGTGGCGCTCCGACCTGCTCAATCACCCCGCCATTCATCACCACAAGCTTGTCGGCCAGGGTCATGGCTTCGAGCTGATCGTGGGTGACGTAAACCGACGTGGTGCCCAGCGTGCGTTGCAGGCGGCGGATTTCCACCCGCATCTGGCCGCGCAGCTTGGCGTCGAGATTGGAGAGCGGCTCATCGAACAGGAACGCCTTGGGCTGGCGAACTATCGCCCGGCCCATGGCGACGCGCTGGCGCTGGCCACCCGACAGCTGGCGCGGCTTGCGATCCAGAAACTGCTCGATTTCGAGGATACGCGCGGCTTCGGCCACCCGGCGGTCAATTTCAGCTCGCGGGGTGCGGCGGTTTTTCAGCCCGTATTCGAGATTGCCCCGCACGCTCATATGCGGATACAGCGCGTAGTTCTGGAACACCATGGCAATATCGCGTTCGACAGGCTCAAGCTTGTTGACCACCTTGCCGCCGATGGAAATTTCACCCGAGGTGATCGTTTCCAGCCCTGCGATCATGCGCAGCAGCGTCGACTTCCCGCAGCCCGAAGGGCCGACCAGAACCACAAGTTCGCCATCGCCTATAGAGAGCGAAATCCCCTTGATCGCTTCGACAGTGCCGCCATAGAGCTTGCGGACATCATTGATTTCTATTGCGGCCATGGAAACCTATTTCTCCGTTTCGACCAGGCCCTTGATGAAAAGGCGCTGCATGAAGAGGACGACGAGCACCGGGGGAACCATAGCGAGGATCACCGTCGCCATGACGAGGTTCCATTCAGGTTCGCGGTCGGTCAGGGCGAGCATGCGCTTGATGCCCATGACGATGGTGTAGAACTGCTCTTGCGTGGTGATGAGCAGCGGCCAGAGGTACTGAACCCAGCCGAAGATGAACATGATCACAAACAGCGCGGCGATATTGGTGATCGAGATGGGAATGAGGATGTCCTTGAAGAACTTCAGCGGCCCTGCCCCATCAACGCGCGCCGCTTCCATCAATTCCTCTGGCACGGTCAGGAAAAACTGCCGGAAGAGGAATGTTGCGGTTGCCGAAGCGATCAGCGGCAGGGTCAGCCCCGCGTAGGAATTGAGCATCCCCAGATTGGCGACCACGGCATAGGTGGGGATGATCCTCACCTCGACCGGCAGCATCAGGGTGACAAAGATGATCCAGAAGGCCAGCGTCCGGAAGGGGAAGCGAAAATAGACGATGGCAAAGGCAGAGGTGATGGAAATGGCGATCTTGCCCACGGCGATGATCATGGCCATCCAGAACGAATTGGCCAGCATCAGCCACACCGGAGGCGTACCGGCGACCCTGTGGCCGCTGCCCAGCATTGACGAATAGGACTGCACGAGATTGTCGCCCGGCAGCAGCGGGATCACTCCGCGCACAAAGGCCGAAGGCTCATGGGTGGAGGCGATAAACGCGATATACACCGGGAAGGCGACGATGATGACGCCCACGATCAGGATGAAGTGGGTGAGGAAATCGAGAAAGGGCCTGTTTTCAACCATCTAACCAGCTCCCTCAGTAATTGACCCGGCGTTCCACATAGCGGAACTGCACGAAGGTGAGTGCGATAACGATGCCCATCAACAGCACCGATTGGGCCGAGGACGAGCCGATGTTCAGCCCCGCCACGCCGTCTGTGTAAACCTTGTACACCAGCGTCATCGTTGCCTGATTGGGTCCGCCCGATGTTGTCGCGTCGATCACCCCGAACGTATCGAACATCACGTAGTTGATGTTGATGATGAGCAGGAAAAACGTCGTCGGCGACAGCAGCGGGAAAACAATGGTCCAGAAGCGCTTGAACGGCCCCGCGCCATCGATCGATGCGGCCTCGGACAGCGAGGCGGGGATCGATTGCAGGCCCGCGAGGAAGAACAGGAAATTATAGGAAATCTGCTTCCAGGCCGAAGCGATGGTGATGAGAATCATGGCCTGAACGCCGGAAATCCTGTGGTTCCAGTTGATGCCGAACCAGTCCAGAATATGGGGCAGCAGCCCGATGGTGGGGTTAAAGAGGAACCACCACAGGACGCCCGCAACGACCGGGGCAACGGCGTAGGGCCAGACAATGAGCGTTGTATAAAAGCGCTGTGTCCGCATGACGCGGTCAACGCACACCGCAAGTAGCAGCGCGAACCCCATCGACAGCGCGGTGACCGAGACCGAAAAGATCGCCGTGCGGCCCAGCGCGTTGAGATAAGAGGGATCGGACAGGATGCGGGTGTAATTTTCAAACCAGATGAAGGTGGTGCGAAACCCGAACGGGTCCTCACGCTCGAAGCTCGATTTGACCGCCTGGCTGGCCGGCCAGATGAAAAACACCAGCGTGATCGCCAATTGGGGGGCCAGCAGCGCATAGGGCAGCCATGTGTTGGAAAAGATCGAGCGCTTGGTCTGCATGAGGGTGCCTTGAAGGGTGCTTTTGTGAAATTGGCCACTGGCTGGCTGACGCCCCGCTGAGGCGGGTGACAGGCCCTATGGCCGCGCAAAAGACGTGATGGTCCCGGACAATAATGAAGGTGAAGATGGGGCAGCGTTGGTAACGCCGCCCCGTCTTCCATGAAGATCAGGACCTAGCTGTTGGCAGCCTGGAAATCGCGCAGGATCTGATTGCCGCGCTGGACGGCGGAATCGAGCGCCTGCTGCCCGGTCTTGTCACCGGCGAGAACGGCCTGGAGTTCCTCATCGAGGACCATGCGGACCTGCGGGTAGTTGCCGAAGCGCAGACCCTTGGAGTTCTCGGTCGGAGCGTTGAGGTTGATCTGCTCGATGGCAATATCAGCGCCCGGGTTCTCGTCGTAATACCCCTGCTCGCGGCTCAGTTCGTAAGCAGCCTGGGTGATCGGCAGATAGCCGGTGCCCTGGTGCCAATTGGCCTGAACTTCGGACGAGGAGAGATAATCGAAGAACGCGGCAACGCCTTCATAATCGGCATCACCATGGCCCGACAGCACCCAAAGGGTTGCGCCGCCAATGATCGAGTTCTGCGGCGCGCCGGGCACGTCGCTATAGACGGGGAGCATGCCGAAGCCGACTTCAAAATCGGTATTGGCCAGAACGCCGGCGCGGCTGCCCGAAGAGTTCATATAGATGGCGCAATCGCCCGAATAGAAGGCCGGAGCAGCGTCCGAACCGCCAGCGGGGCCACCATACATATAGACGCCCGCATCGGCCCACTCCTTGAGCTGATCCCAGAAGCGCGCCTGGGTTTCGCCGTTGAAGGTGAACTCGGTATCGAGCCCGGCAAAGCCGTTTTCGCCTGTGCCAAAGGACAGGTTATGCAGGGCGGAGAAGTTCTCCAGACCCACCCATGTCGCCGCATAAGCCATGGTGAAGCCGCATTTCGCCGCGCCGGAATCGACGACCTGCTGGCCGAATTCGCCGATTTCTTCCCAGGTGGTGGGAGCGACATCGGGATCGAGGCCAGCGGCTGCGAAGGCGTCCTTGTTGTAGTAAAGGATCGGGGTCGACGAGTTGAAGGGCATCGAGAGCATGTTGCCCTCGGTGTCGGCGTAATAGCCGGTGACCACGGGCAGATAGACCGAAGGGTCGAAATTATTGCCGTGTTCCTGCATCAGCTGATAGACCGGATAAACGGCGCCCTGGGCAGCCATCATCGTTCCGGTGCCCACTTCGTAGATCTGCACGATGTGCGGCTGCTGGCCGGCGCGGAAGGCGGCGATGGTGTTGACCATCGATTCCTCATACTCACCGCGATAGGACGGGACCACCTTGTAGAGATCCTGCGTGCCGTTGAAGTCCTCGGCGACGGCGTTGAGGCGCTCTCCGAGCTCGCCACCCATAGAATGCCACCAGTTGATTTCAGTCTGGGCGAAGGCCGACGAGGCCCCCACAAGCAAGGCGAGGCCGGCGGTGCCGCTGGCCAGAATAGTCTTGAACATGATGTTCTCCCGTTCTCAGTCTCGTTTCGGCCGGCATCGGGCCGGGGTGTGAAACACCGCCAGATGCCTAGACTTGGCGTGCAAAGCTCAGGTGACAATCGCGTGATGATTGCATGACAGTGGAAACACCCGCCAATCGGATGATCCCTAACACTGCAACCAGCAGATACCCTCCCAGGCCCTCCCCAACGCCACAGTTTATAAGCGCCGACCGCTGCTCGTCTTTGCGTCAGCGGCGGGGCTATTGTGACACTATCGTCACGATTGACAAGCCGCTTGCGAAACAACTGGTCTCATCTGTTGAAAACGGCAACGATTTCAACGTGTGCGGAATAGGCAAACTGATCGACGGGCGTGACCGGGCCGATACTGTAGCCACCAGCGGTGAGAATGGCTGCATCGCGGGCGAAGCTTTGCGGATCGCAGCTGACATAGGCGATCGTCGGGACGCGGGACGTCGCCAGTTGGCGGACCTGCGCTTCGGCTCCGGCGCGCGGGGGATCGAGCACGATGGCGTCGAACGCGTTGAGTTCGAAGTCGTCCAGCGGCTCGCGGAACAGGTCGCGCGCTCGTGCGGTGATCGGCTTGAGGCCTTTGGCGCGGCGGGTGGCCAGATCGAGGGCGGCGATGGACGGGGCGTGGCTGTCGAGCGCCATGACGGGGGCGTGCTCGGCCAGCCGCAGGGCGAACGGGCCGATACCGCAAAACAGATCGGCCAGCCGCCGCGCACCTGCGGTCGCGTCGAGCACCAGTCGTGCCAGCAGGTCCTCAGCTTGCGCCGTGGCCTGCAAGAAGCTGTCCACGGGCAGGGGCACTGCGGCCTTGCCCATCGTGATCATCGGCTGGGTGTTGACGAACTGGGGCTCGCCATTGAGCAACAGCCGTGCGGGTGCAAAGCGTTGCGCCAACTGGCCGAGGTGCAGACCGGGCCGGGCTTTTTTGGCGCGGATGGCAATGTCGAGGCCGGTGTCGCTGGCGGTGAAGGCGACATCGCACGGCCCGAGAGCATCGGCGATCGCCCGGGCGATCTGCGGAGCGGGATCGAGGGCGGGAACCAGAATGGGGCAACGGTCGAGGTTATGGATCGTATGAGAGCGCAACCCCATGAACCCGGCGGAGGCGCGGCTGGCGTGCAATGTGGCGCGGCGGCGGCCAATACCATGGGCGATGACCGTCGGCAGGGTTTCGGCCTCGACTCCGGCGCGGGCCAGCGCCGTGACCACAAGCTCGCGCTTGAAGTCGCGATAGGTCGGCGGGGCGAGATGCTGGAGCTGGCAGCCACCGCAGCGGCCGAAATGGGGACATGGCGCCTCGATGCGATCAGGGCTGGGTTCGAGTATGTCCACCAGCGATCCCCGATTGCCATCGATCCGGGCGCGCACGATCTCGCCAGCGAGCGTCAGGGGCACGAAAACAGGTTTATCCTCGTAGCGGGCAACGCCCTCGCCGCGAAACCCCAGGCGCTCGATGGTAAGGGTTGCAACAGCGCTCATTGGCGCGCCACCAGAAGTGCTTCAACCGCGCCGCGCTCGGGGATCGAGGGTTGCGCGCCGCGCTCCAGACAGGCCAGCCCCGCGGCCACCGACGCGCGTTCCATGGCCGCCTTCAGCGCAAGGCCTTCGGACAGTCCGGCGGCGAGATAACCTACGAATGTATCCCCGGCTCCGACCGTGTCGACCGGGGTGATGGCCAGTGCGTCAACGCTGACCACCGCGCCGTGATCGGCGGCCATCGAGCCGCGAGCGCCAAGCGTTGCGACCACCGCGATCTCCAGTTTTTCGGCAAGCCAGACGACCCCATCCCGATCGCTCAACGCGGGTGCGTCGAACATGCCCAGCACACCGGCCAATTCGGTTTCATTGACCACCAATACGTCGATGGTCGCGAGCAGTGCGGGATCGAAGTCCATGAAGGGCGCGACATTGAGCATGATTTTTGCGCCCTGATCCCGCGCCAGCCGCGCCGCGGCGATCACCCCATCAAGCGGCGTTTCAAGTTGCAGCAACAGCCAGTCATTGGCTTCGATGCCCGCCCGTTGCAGCGCCGTCACGGTGAGGCGTGAATTGGCGCCGGGCAACACGGTGATCATGTTCTCCCCGGACGCATCAACAATGATCAGGGCGGTGCCGGTATGCCGATCCATGCGCCGCACGCCCGAAAGGTCCATTCCCGTTTCGCGCAACAGCGAGAGGGCCTGGGTCGCGAAGTCATCGCTTCCGACACAGCCAACCATGCGGACTTCGGCCCCGGCGCGGCTGGCGGCCAAGGCCTGGTTGGCACCCTTGCCGCCCGGCGTCAGCTCCAGTTTCGAGCCCAACACGGTTTCGCCCGGTCGCATGAGGGTCGGCGCATGGCCGATCAGATCGATATTGATGGAACCGAATACGACGATCACGATGCCTGTCCTCCGGGCGGGCGACACAAAGACCCGGAGACGATGATCGGTATCTGTCAGGCTCTATGGCCGCCCCGGTGCCTTCCTTGTGCCAATCTCAGAGCACCGCAGCAAGCCTCAGTCCCAGTCGGGTTTCGGAAAAATCTCCAGCCAGCGCCTCCACGTAGCGATAGCGCGCCCGGCCTTCGAGCATCAGGCCACCGGCCAACGCCAGCCGGGCGAGCAGTTCTGCCCCGGTTTCGGTCTCGATGGTAATGTCGTGCAGGGGGCTATAGCGCTGGGCTGCGAAGGCGGCCAATTCCAACTCCGTGCCTGATGTCGGGGTGAACACAATGCTCCCGCGCGCCTTGAGCCGCCAATCGACAACACCATCTGCGGGGTCTTCGGTATCAGCGCCGACCCTGAACGCGGCGCGAAGCTCCACTCCGTCGCCCAGCCCGATCCGCCCCTCGGCGAGACCATAAGGCACGAGCATGGTCGGGAACCGCGAGAAAATTGCGTCAAACCCGCCCCGCAACCCGACGACCGCCCCCGGGCTGGCTATTTCGACCCCAGCGGCCACGCGCCCGATGTCCACCGGCACCCGTCCGAACCGTGCCTGTTCGTCCGGGGACACCAGAACGGTGACATATTGCGCCCGGCCCAAAAGCAGCAGCGTGTCGGTGACGGGATGGGCCATGTCGAGCCCGACCGTGACCGTATCGGTGACCGGGCGGATGCGTTCTTTGGGAAAGATATCGGCTTCGAGCCGGGTGTCGCCGGGGCGCTCGCCAGCATAGTCGAGATCGATACCAACCGCCGCATCGTGGAGCCGCGTTTCGAGGCGGACCTGCGCCCGGCCTGACAGGCTGGGCGTAACCGCCCCAAGCGGACCCGCCAGCGTCGCCAGCACCTGCCCTTCCTCGCTGTATGCCAGCGAAAGACTGCCGCGCAACCCGGCTCCCGCGCCCAGCGCGGTTTCGCCGTCGAGCGCCAAGGTCGCCGTCCAGTCGTTCTCGCGCCAAAGCCGCCCAAAGCGGGTCTCTTCGAGGGTCAGCGAGCCACGCAGCGCCTTTCCCTCGCCGCCGCCAGCGATGCCGACGCTGTGGCTCTGGGTGATCACGATATCGGAGGCACCAACCGGTGACGCTTCCGCATTGGAGGTCCAATCGACACCCACCGTCGATGAGAGGACTGGCGCGATCTGGGCCCGGCCCTCGGTGGTCCAGGCCAGCCCCGCTACCAGAACTGCCGCCTTCAGGAAGTTCACCTATCGTCCCCCACAAGAATTTTTCACGTCCCGGATGGTCTGATGGGGCGATGATGGGGCGCTGGGGTAAATGAACCCCGGATTGCCGTTCCTCGTAAACCTACGCAGTACACGGCGGACAGATGAGCAGGGAAAACGACATCGGACTGGCGCTGCGCCGTTACCGGATCAATTCACGGATCAATCAGGACGCCGTGGCGCGCACATTGGGGGTCAGCCAGAGCCAGATTTCGCGCTGGGAGAGCGGACGGGACCGGCCACGCGCCGAGAACGCTGACGCCATCGAAGCCCTGATCTGGGGCCGCACCCAGCCCGAACTGGCCGGTTTGATCCATTATGTGCGGGGAGCCCAGGCACCGCTGGTGCTGTTTGACCGAACGCTCGCGGTGGTTTCTGCCAGCCGGTTCCTGCGCGGCCACGGCCAGCCGCTGGCCTGGTTCGGGTGGTTGTTCGATCCGCAGATCAATCCAACCCTTATCGGACTGGCGCGGCGGTTTGAGCGGTTGGCGCAAACAGAGCCGGTGCTGATCCTGCAAATCCCCTTTTCCCACGAAGCGCGGCCGTGGGCCTGCCATGGCCGGTTATCGGTCAACCGGATCGGTCCCGAACTCTATTCCATTGGCGAAATGAGCTTTGTGCGCGATGAGCGCCATGCGGTCACGCGCATCGCGCTTTTTGCGGAATAGCTGCCCTTACGGACTGACCCTCTTCTGGGGCTGGATTAGAACGGCCGCCGAGGGTTCCGGCGCCTCTGTCCCGAGCACTGTTACCGCCTCGTGCTGGCTGAGAAAGACGCGCCCGTTGAGGTGACGCAGGAAATCCGTGGCCTTGAGGCGATCCATGACCGGGCCCTTGACCTCGGAAAGGTGAAAGGCGATCCCGGCGTCGGCCAGACGGCTGTTGATCTCTTCAAGGCTGGCGAGCGCGGAGGCGTCGATGGCATTGACCGCCGAGCACATCAGGATGACGTGCCGGAGCTCGGGCCGTTCGGCGACATGGGCGGCGATGGTGTCTTCGAGAAAGCGTGAATTGGCGAAATAAAGGCTTTCATCGACCCGGACCGACAAGATCTCGGGGCTGGTGATCACCGCATGGCGCTCGATGTTGCGATAATGCTCGGTGCCGGGCACTTGCCCGACAATGGCCACATGGGGCTTGCTGGAGCGATACAGATGCAGCAACAGCGAGAGCACCACCCCGGCGATGATGCCCAGTTCGACCCCCCAGCCGAGCGTGACAATAATGGTTGCGGCCATGGCCGCAAAATCGGATCGCGAATAGGCAAACACCCGACGGACAGCGCCGAAATCCACCAGGGTCAGCACGGCGACGATGATGGTGGCGGCAAGGGTCGCCTGCGGGAGGTTGGCCAGCAGCGGGGTCAGAAACACCGCAGCCAGCGCGATTCCGATGGCGGTGAAGACCCCGGCGGCTGGCGTCTGCGCGCCCGCATCGAAATTGACCACGGACCGGGCAAAGCCTCCGGTGACCGGATAGCCCGACGACAGGCCAGCCGCGATGTTGGCGGCGCCAAGGCCGATCAGTTCCTGATCGGGATCGATCCGCTGACGGCGTTTGGCGGCGAGAGTCTGGCCGACCGATACGGATTCAACGAACCCCACCACCGATATCAGAAATGCCGGGACGACCAGGACGGACAGCAGATCGAGCGAAAGCGCGGGAACGCCGAAGGCCGGCAGCCCTTGCGGGATCGCGCCGACCAGCGCAACGCCACGTCCACCCAGACCGAACGCTGCGGCCAATGCCACCGTGGCTCCAACCGCAAGGATGGGGGCCGCCTTGGCCAGCATATCGGCCAGCCGGGCGGGGACGCCCATGCCGGTGAGCACAGGCTTGAGATATTTGCGGGCAAACACGAGGAACAGCAGCACCCCGATGCCGATGGCAAGCGTCGTCGGATTGACGCTGGGCAGCTCTCGGGCCAGTGAGGCAAGGATTTCCGGCAGGGCGCCGCCTTCGCCCGCCACCCCCAGAATATGGCGCAGCTGGCCAGCGGCAATCAGCAGGCCCGAAGCGGTGATGAAGCCCGAAATCACCGGGTGAGACAGGAAATTGGCAAGAAAGCCCAACCGGAAGACGCCCATGACCATCAGCATCGCCCCCGAGAGCAAGGCCAGGCCGATGGCGGCGGTGAGGTAATCGAGCGAGCCTTGTGCCGCGATCTGGCCCACCGCAGACGCGGTCATCAGCGACACCACCGCCACCGGGCCGACAGCCAGCGTTCGGCTGGTGCCGAAAATCGCATAAGCGACCAAAGGCAGGATCGAAGCGTAAAGTCCCACCTCCGCCGGTAGTCCGGCCAGCATCGCATAGGCCAGCGATTGCGGGATGAGCATGATGGTGACGATGACCGCTGCCAGCAGATCGCTGGTCAGCGTCGGGCCGTCATACTCTCTGGCCCATCCCAGAATCGGAAGATATCGGAAAGACTTGCGCATAGGATGCTGATTGCCGGAGACAGTTTGGACAAGGAGAGGGGCGCTGCCGCCTTAAGGCAAGCGGCAACGCCCGGTGAGTTTGAGGCGCTTACGCGCCGATGGCCGAATAGAGCGCAGAAGCGCGGCCGCCGCCCCGGCAATAGCCCACGACGGGGCCTTCGATCGCTGACATTGCCTTCTGGAACTCGGCGATCTGCTCAGGCGAAGGGGCGCCGGTCATCGGGATGTGAATGGCCTGCATGCCGTGCTTTTCGGCCTCGCGGGCGATGACATCGAAATCGGGCTGGCCGGGTTCTTCATTGTCCGGCCTTGCGCACACGATGGCCACATAGCCTTCGCTGGCCAGTTGCGCCACGTCCTCAACGGTGAGTTGGGGCGAGGTTGCGAAGCGGTCGTCAATTTTCTTGATGCTCATGATTGTAAGGTCCCAGGTTGGTATTGCGGTTCAGGCAGGGGTGCGGATCATTAAAGCACGGCGAGCGGTTCGGGCGAGAGCAAGCCCCGCGATCATGGCGGCAACAAACAGCGCGGCCTCGCCATGGCCCTGCCCCAGCGCCGGAATAGCGCCACCGGGGCAAAAGCCCGCGATGCCCCAGCCGATGCCGAACAGAGCGGACCCGGCGACAAGCGGGCCATCGATATCGCGGCGGGTGGGCAGGTGGAACATGCGATCGAACACCGGCATCGGGCGCTTGAGAACGATCACATAGCCGATTGCCGTGACCGCCAAGGCGCCGCCCATCACGAAGGCCAGCGAAGGGTCCCATGTGCCGGCGAAATCGAAGAAATTGAGGATTTTGGCCGGATTGGACATGCCGGACAGGGCGATGCCCGCGCCAAATACAAGGCCAATCAGCAAGGCGGAAAGCAAACGGGGCATCACAGGCCTCCGAAAAGATGACGAATGACAAACACGGTGAGCGCAGTGGAGACCATGAAAGTCAGGGTTGCAACGATCGAGCGCGGCGACAGGCGGGCGATTCCGCAAACGCCGTGGCCCGAGGTGCAGCCGGAGCCGAAATAAACGCCGATCCCGACAATCAGGCCGCCGATGAGAAGCCAGGGCGTTGGGGTGGGGCTGTCAAACGGGATGCTATAGCCGGTGATGGCGACAAGCAAAGCCGGCGCGACGATGGCGCCAAGCAGGAACGCCGCGCGCCATCCCCAATCGCTCGCGACGGGCGGCACGATGCCGGTGAGGATGCCGGTGATCCCGGCAATACGGCCATGAAACGCCATCAGCAAAACGGCAGACAGCCCGATCAGGCCCCCGCCCAACAGCGACAAAAACGGAGTGAACTCGGTCATATCATGTCAATCCTTGGAACGAAGAGACGCAGCACGGCGCGCTTACTTGCAGAACAGGTCGTGCATGGTGTGCACGAAGGTTTCGACGCGTGGATCGGCGAGGCGATAGAACACCTGCTTGCCTTGCTTGCGTCCCACGATCAGGCCCGCCTCGCGCAGTTCGGCGAGTTGCTGGGAGAGGCCGGGCTGACGGATACCGAGCCCGTCTTCGAGCTCCCGCACCGACCGCTCGCCGCCGACCAGCGCACAGGCCACCAGCAACCGGTCCGGGTTGGCGAGTTTTTTGAGAAAACCGCTCGCCTCGTCCACCTTGTCCTTGAGCTCAAGCGCTTCGCTGGTGAATGTGTCCATCATGTCCCCCAGGCGATGCCTTCGAACAGGTTGAGGGGAATCTTGAGGTAGCGGCGGCCATTGTCCTCGGGCGCGGGCAGCCGGCCTGCGTTGGTGTTGATCTGCAGGGCATGCAGGATCAGCTTGGGCATGGCGAGGGTGCTGTCGCGCGACTCACGGGCTGCGACGAACGCCGCTTCGGTCTTGTGAACCGACATATGAATATTGTTGGCCTTCTGCTCGGCAACCGTCGATTCCCACAAAGGCTCGCGGCCACCGGGCTGATAGTCGTGGCCGGTGAAGATGCGGGTGTCATCGGGCAGTGCCAGAATCTTCTGAATGGAGGCCCACAACTGCTTTGCGCTGCCGCCGGGAAAGTCGGCGCGGGCGGTGCCGGAATCGGGCATGAACAGGGTGTCGTGCACAAAGGCGGCGTCGCCGATCACATAGGTGACTGAAGCAAGGGTGTGGCCAGGCGAAAACATCACGCGGGCCTCGATATCGCCAATGCTGAAGGTGTCCCCATCGGCAAACAGCTTGTCCCATTGCGAGCCATCGCAGGGAAAATCAGGCCAGTTGTAAAAGCCCTTCCAGAGCTTTTGCACCTCGGTGACTTTCTCGCCAATCGCAATGGGCGCACCCGTCTTTTCCTTCAGGTACTGGGCAGCGGAGAAGTGGTCGGCATGGGGGTGGGTGTCGAGAATCCACTCGACCTCATACCCTTTGTCGGCAATGAAGCCGAGGATGGCGTCGGCCTGTGTGGTAGCGACTGAACCGGACTTCTCATCGAAATCGAGAACCGGATCGATGATCGCGCATTTGCGAGACGCCGGGTCGGCAACGACATACTGGATCGACCAGGTGCGCGGCTCGAAAAAACCGGTCACTTCAGGCTTGAGTGTCATGGAAATTCCTCTGATACGGCAAACGACATAGCGAATTTCAGATACCTACAATCGATTGCATTTATTTGCAATAATTATTTTGCAGTAATAGCTGGGGCGGAAGTCTTAGGCCCGGGCTCTTGCAAAAGCCTGCTACTGGTCGCAAAAAGATCAGGCGTATCCGTAGTGCTTTCATCCTCACCGCATACGCTTGCGATTTTTTTCGATCCGATTCCCCCATTTCGGTTCGCGCCGGGCCCATTTTGGCGGCCCATGCCGGAGGCAGTGTCACTTTGAGGCAAATCTTTTCGTCCCTACGCGACATTGCCACCTACCGCACGATCCGCATCTATCTGCTGGGCAGTTTCGGCTCCAATGTCGGCACCTGGATCCAGCGCGTGGTCGTGGGCTGGCTGGTGTTCGATTTCACCGGCTCGGCGGCCTGGGTCGGTGTCATCGCCGCTGCCGAAGTGCTGCCGATGCTGCTGGTTTCACCCATTGCCGGTGCGCTGCTGGATCGGGGCGACCGGATTCTCTATTTCGGCGTCTGTCAGGTGCTGGCGCTGGTGCAGGCGCTGATGCTGACAGCGCTTGCCCTGCTGGGCATGCTCGACCTGTGGTGGCTTTTGATTGCGGCAGCGATGCTGGGAACAATCGAAGGCGTCGGCAATCCGGCACGACTATCGCTGGTCGCCGACATCGCACCGCGTCGCCTGATCCGTTCGACGGTTTCCGCCAGTTCCATGGGCTTCAATCTGGCGCGTTTTGTCGGCCCGGCTCTGGGAGGCATCATCCTCATTACCTTTGAGCCCGCCGTAGCCTTCGCGATCAACGCGATAACTTTCCTTCCCCTGATCCGGCTTCTGTTCGTGATCCGGAGGCAAGAGGCAGCCCCCGTGCGCGTGCCATCCGGCGACAGCGGAGGGATCGTGGCCGGGGTGGTTCACGTCGCCCGCCATCCTCTTTTAGGTCCGACCTTTCTGATCCTGATCAGCACCAGCCTGTGCCTGCGCGCGCTGATCGACCTCGTGCCTGCGGTGGCCGGGCTGTGGTTTGGCAACGATCCAGGCATTTTGGCCCAGCTCACCTCGTGCCTGGGGCTGGGGGCCATGGGCGGGGGCTTATGGATGATGGGACGGCAGGGGCTGGCCGGCGTTACGGCATCGGTGCTGACCATGCCGGGAGTGACCATCGTTGCCGTCACCATTCTGGCGCTGGCGGGTCCCAATGTCTGGGCGGCGTATCCACTGCTGATGGTCGTGGGGTTCAGTATCGTCGCCAATGCCATTGGCATTCAAAGCCTTATCCACCTCACCATCAACCCCGCCTATCTGGGGCGCGCCATGTCCCTGTTCTTTTCCGCCAACCGGGCCTTTCCGGCGTTGGGGGCGATCAGCATCGGCTTTCTGGCCGACCGGATCGGGCTGACGGTTTCGCTGTTGATCGCCAGTTGCCTGGCCCTGCTTGTCTGGTTTCCGCTGTGGCTGCGGCGCAATGCGATCAGCGCGCACCTGCCGCCCGAAGACGAGATACAGTTAGACGCTGAACAAGCGGCCCAGTAGCCCGCCAGTTACCGCGCGGTGCCATATTGATGCCCGGGTATCAAAGCACAGGTGGCACGACGCGCATTTCGGCGGTACGGATGATCGCGACACTACGCAACCGTGGCACTCGCCGCGATGATGAGGCGGCATGACAGCACAGGACAATTTCGACCTTTCCGACCGCAACACGCTCGGCCTTTCTTCCCTTGCCCGACATGGAGGACTGGTCACAAGCCATGAAGATGTGGAAAGGCTGGACGCGCTCGCCGCAGCGCAGGACCTGCCTTTGCGGATCATCGGGGGCGGAAGCAATGTGGTGCTCAAACCGCAGCTCGATGCTGTCGTGGCTGTGATGGCCATGAAGGGGCGCGCCATTTCCCGCACACAGGACGGGACAGTTCTCGTTTGTGCCCAAGCGGGCGAAGATTGGCCGCAACTGGTGCAGTGGACCGTGGATCAGGGGCTGGGGGGCCTCGAAAGTCTTGCAGGCATTCCCGGCACGGTTGGAGCCGCTCCGGTGCAGAATATCGGCGCTTATGGGCTGGAACTGGCGGATCGCTTCCACTCGCTGACCGCCTATGATCTGGAGGACAAGCGCATTCGCAGCTTTTCGCGCGACGCGTGCGGGTTCGGGTATCGGCAGAGCCTGTTCAAAGCCGCACCGCGCTACGTTATTCTCGACGTGACGCTGGCGCTGCCGCAGCCTTGGCGCCCCATCCTTACCTATAGGGGGCTCGATACCCTGTCTGCCGATTTGACCCCGGCAGAAATTTCGGCGCAGGTGCTGCGGCTTCGGGGCGAAAAGCTTCCCGACTGGCGACAACTGGCCAATGCCGGTTCGTTTTTTCACAACCCCGTGGTCGATGCCGAAAAGGCCGCCGCCATCACCGGCGCGCCGCGCTTTCCGCAGGCGGACGGGCGGGTGAAACTCTCGGCGGGCTGGCTGATCGAAGCGTGCGGGCTCAAGGGCCACCGGGTAGGTGCAGCGGGCATTTACGACCATCACGCTCTGATCGTCGTCAACCATGGCGGGGCGAGTTTCGCCGACGTCAGCGCGCTGGCGACCACGGTTCGCAGCGCAGTGCAGGAACGTTTTGGCATCGGGCTGATCCAGGAACCGATTACCCTTTGACCGTGCCAATGGCGGCGGGCGAGGACTTGCGGAAAGGACGTCTCATGGACACAGGCCCGCTCGATACGCCGCGCAGCGTTGCCGAAGCCTTCGTTGCCGCCTGGGCGCGACGCGATGCAGACGGGCTGGCCGCCTTGTTCGATGAGGACGCCGAATTCGTGAACGTCACCGGATTGTGGTGGCATGACCGCGCCGCGATCCGCAAGGCGCACGCCTATGGCTTCGAGCACATCTTTGGCGACTCAACGCTGCGCCTGATGGAGGTGCGTGTGAAAATGCTGGCCGAGGAGATCGCCGTCGTCCATGCGCGCGTACGGCTTGACGGACAGACCGGAACGGACCAGACCACCCGTCCGGCAACGCGCCACACGATCTTCTCGTTCGTCGTCCACCGCAAAGATGACCAGTGGAGCTGCGCTTCAGCCCATAATACCGACATCGTGCCGCACATGGAAACCAACCTGATCGATGCCGACGGCAAGTTCAGTCCGGTGAGCTATCGCAGCTGAGCTGACGTGCCCTCCGCGCGACAACGCGTCGCGATGACAGGCGGGCCAAGGAAGGCGAAAGCTCGATTCATGTTCAAGATATTTCGCTTCATTGCCCTCGTGGAGGGCATCACCACCCTCGCCCTGTTTTTTGTCGCCATGCCGCTGAAGTATTTTTTCGATCAGCCGGGACTGGTGCCGCCAACCGGCGCCATCCATGGCGGGGCCTTCATCATCTATTTGATAGCCATGGTTTTTGCCCTATGGGGCAAGGGCTTCACACCGCTGGAATGGGCGCGAACGACTATCGCCTCATTTTTCCCTTTCGGCACGTTCCTCAATGACCCGTTTCTGAAGCGTAAGCAGGCCAGCCTGACGCCCCGGCTCCAGAACGCTCATTAGAGTCATCCCTGGTCGAAATCGCGCGCGGGCTGCGCGCGGAGCCCGCTCACGCGGTGTCGATCTCAAACAGAGCGTTTGAGATGTCGCTCATATCGCTGAGAAAGTGAGCGATGGTGCGCAGATCGCCATCGCTGAGGTTCCTTGTCGCTGTGCGATAGGCCTCTTCAATGCGGCGGTATTGCCCGATGGGTTCGGCTGCCGCTTTGCGGTCGAGTTCAATAAGTACTGACCGGCGATCCTGCGGATTGGGTGTGCGTCTGATGTAGCCGGCAACCTCAAGCCGGTCGAGTAGCGCGGTGCCCGATCCCGACGACAGTCCGATCGCGGAAATGATGGTTTTGGGGCTGACCGAATGCCCCGCGCGATCGAGATAACCCAAACAACGCATATCGGTCGGGTGCAGTTTCTGCACCTTGGCAGCTTTTTCGCGAGCGAGGTCCAGACCCTGGATCATCGCTTGCAGCGCCGTTCCCACATTCAGCAGCAAATTTTCACGATCGGGCGTGTCGGGCCTTGATTGTTGCTCGTTCATAAAGTATCTCCACCATCAAGAATTATTTCAATCGACTTATCCTAACCCCAGACCGTATGCAACAGGAGCCCGAATTGTCTCGCGCCGAAATCCAGTCATTCGAGCCAGCAGTGTCAAGCCAGCCTGCCCCCACCACCGAGACACCGCAACCTGAAAAGGCCAGCAAGAATCCCGCCGGAAAGGTGGGAATGTTCGTGCTTTTGGTGTTTGCGACCAGCCTTGCCTGGCACGTGGCCTCCGACCTGATCGCGCCGGGGAGTTCGTCGGGAGCCGTCGCCGCATCGACCACCCAGATGGCAGCGCGGGTGCCAGGGCAGGTCTCCGAAATTTTCGTTGCCGACAACCAGCGGGTGAAATTAGGAGACAGGCTGTTCGCCCTCGATCCTGCATCCTTCGACCTTGCGGTCCGACAAGCCGAACTGGCCCTCGAACAAGCCATCCTGGCCGCTGATGCCTCGACCGTTAACCTCACTGGTGCCGAGGCGCAGGTGGAGCAGGCATTGGCCAACCTTGAGCACAATCGCACGACGATGGAGCGCACAAGCGCACTGTTCGAACGCGGATTGCTGCCGCGCACCCAACTCGACGCCGCCGAACTGCAACTCACATCGGCGCAGTCTTCCCTCGAAGCCGCTCGGGCTGCGCTCAGCGCGGCAAGGCTGCAGTCGGGAGCAGGCGAGCACTCCACACCACAGGTGGAGGCAGCGCGCGTCCAGCTCGAACAGGCACTGCTCAATCGCGAGTTTGCGACCGTGACTGCCCCTGCCGATGGCGTGATCACCAATCTGCAAATGGCCGTTGGACAATTCGTCAATGCCGGCTCCCCGGCCCTTACCTTCATTGAAAGCGACCAGCGCTGGATTGTTGTCGACTTGCGGGAAAATCGGTAATCCTCCCCGTGGTTAAGGGGATGCGAAGGTAGAATTTTCTCGGCAAGATGGACGAGGAGATTCCGATGAAGAAGAGCCGTTTCACCGAAGCCCAGATCATGGGCGTGCTGCGCCAGGCGGAGGGCGGGCTGCCCGTTTCCGAGCTTTGCCGCGAGCATGGGATCAGCAGCGCGACGTTTTACAAATGGCGCGCGAAGTTTGGCGGCATGGATGCATCCATGATGAGCCAGATGAAGGCCCTCGAGGATGAGAACAGGCGACTGAAGCGCATGTTCGCCGATCTCAGCATGCAGGCCGATCTGCTTCGAGAGGCTCTGGGAAAAAAGTGACGCGGCCAGCTCAGCGCCGGGAGCTGGCCGAGAAGGCGGTGGCGACGAAGGGGGTCAGCATCGCGCTGGCCTGCCGGGCGTTCGGCGTCAGCGAGACCTGCTTTCGCTATAGTCCGAAGCGTGACGACGAGAACGAGATGATTGCCGATCTGCTGGTCGGGCTGGCGAATGCCCACAAGACCTGGGGTTTCGGCCTGTGTTTTCTGCACCTGCGGAACGTCAAGGGACATGTCTGGAACCACAAGCGGGTCCACCGGATCTACTGCGAGCTGGAGCTGAACCTGCGGATCAAGCCGCGGCGCAGGCTGAAGCGGGAGAAGCCCGATGAACTGGCAGTTCCAGAAGCCCCGAACCTGGTCTGGTCGATGGATTTCATGGCCGATCGGCTGGCCGACGGGCGGCAGTTCCGGCTGCTGAATGTGCTGGACGACTTCAACCGCGAGGGGCTGGGTATCGAGGTCGATTTTTCGCTGCCCGCCGAGCGGGTCGTCCGAGCCCTGAACCAGATCATTGAATGGCGCGGCAAACCGCTGGCGATCCGGGTCGATAACGGCCCGGAATACGTCAGTGCCACGCTGACAATCTGGGCCGAGAAGCAGGGCATCGCCCTGACCTACATCCAGCCCGGAAAGCCGCAGCAGAACGCCTATGTCGAGCGCTACAACCGGACGGTCCGGCACGAATGGCTCGACCTCTACATCTTTGAAACCATCGAGGAGGTGCAGCAGATCGCTACCGAATGGCTATGGACCTACAACAACGAACGCCCGAACATGGGCATCGGCGGCGTCACACCCGCCATGAAGCTGAAAATGGCCGCGTGAGTTCTACGGTCGCGCCCCGTTAAAACGGGGAGGATTACCAATCAACTGGCCAATGTCTCGGTCGGCGATACTGCCAGTATCCTGTTCGACGCGGTTCCGGGCCGGACGTTCGGCGGCAAGGTCCGGGGTATCGCGTGGGGAATCGACGCGGGACGCATGGCGGCCAATGGCTTGTCGCAGAACAGGCCAGCCACGCGCTGGTTTGAGCCAGCACGCACCATTCCCGTTCAGCTCGAACTCGATGACGAGACCCAATGGCCGGACAATGTGCGGGTCGGTTCCAAGGCCAGCGCGCTGATTTTCGCAGTCGAACCGAACAATCCGGTCTCATGGATAGCGCGTGGACTTCAGGTCGTTCAGTCCTACCTCTCCTATCTCTATTAGGAATTTTCTGCCATGTTCATAGCGCCACGTCCGGAGATCGCCGACGACCCGCTGTTTGCCGTGAGGCTGGCGCTCCTGCCCACCCTCGGCTTTTGCATCGGCATGATCTTGCAATCGCCAATGGCGATGCTGTTTCCCATCATGATGTTTTCGCTCACGGCGGGAAATCGCAAGGCATTCGACATCAGACGCGTTCTGGGCGCGCCGGTGGCTTTTTCAGCAATGCTGTGGCTGATGTCGGTGCCGGTGGCGCTGCTCAACCAAATGCCCGCAACGCTGATCACCGTCATGGCTGCGGTTTACTTTTTCGGCTTCTACCTCATTCAGGTGACCGGAAGCGCCATGGGAATGCTGTTCATCGTGTCGGCGGCCCTGATGTCGATCATGGGGCTGGGCTCGTATGATGCGATGACCTATATGCGCAGCGAAATGACCAAGGCTGTGCTATGCGTCGCGATATTTGCGCCGCTGCTTTATTTTCTGCTGCCGGTAAAGACCACGGTCATGAACGTTGATGAGTACGTGCCGTCCGAGCAGCATGGCCGGGTAACCCGCGCCCTGATCCGCGCCGGCATCATGACGGTTTTCTCGCTCTACCTCTACACGATCCTCGATTTCGGCAATGTCATGCTGGCTGTGGCCGGGATGTTCGTGCTGGTCTTTTCCACGCGCGACGAAGTCTGGCGCGAACTGGGCCAACGGAGCTTTTCAGCGACATTAGGGGGCACCCTGTCACTGTTGGTGCTGGGGGCGCTAACGCTCAGCGGCCATCTGGTGGTGTTGTTGAGTCTGACTTTCCTGATCGTTTTGTGGCTGGCTAACAAGATGATCGTCGGTCGCTTCAACCCCATGGTGTATCAGGACGCCGCGTCGATCATGATTTCCTTGATTGGCAGCGCTCTCGCCTCTTCCGACCCCACCTTCGCCTTCCTGCAGCGCGCCGGACTCACCTTGATCGGTGCCACAATAGCCGCAATCTCGGTAAACCTGCTCGATACCCTGTTGGTCAGCCGCCACCGCGAGATCGGCATCTGACGCGAAGGGAGTTCTCAAAGCTCCTTGATGCGTGCAGCGCGCCGCATATCCGGCTGTACATGGTGCTGGCGCTATCCACCGCCGGACGCAAATCTGCCATCCTGCAACGGATCTGGGATCGGGTGGATTTCGGAAGGGAGCAAATCCGACTTGGCGTTGTCGGGGAGCGGAACCTCGGGCATTCGGACTCTAGGATCACGGGCCGCGTGGATGCTCGGTACTCTCCAAAATACCTCAAGAAGGCGCCCCTGCCCTCGAATTTTGACCCTCTCTGGCTCAATTAAACCAAGGCCCACTGTCTGCACACCCGTGATGCGAAAATAAAATGCAATAATTTCAATAGATTAGATGGTGGGTGTGACTGGGATTGAACCAGTGACCCCTGCCGTGTGAAGGCAGTGCTCTCCCGCTGAGCTACACACCCGCCGGGCATTCCGCCATTTGCTGACGGCGCCTCGCGAAACTTACCCTGACGGGCACCCCTCTCGAATGGAGAAGGACCAGAGAGTGGTGGGCGTAACTGGGATTGAACCAGTGACCCCTACGATGTCAACGTAGTGCTCTCCCGCTGAGCTATACGCCCACTAACTCTGGATGGCGCTCCGACGGAGGCGGCGCGCAGGCCGGATACACCACATAACCCCCGCCCAGGTCAATAGGCTTTTGCCCAATTGTCCCCGCGTCGTTCTTCTAGGCGGCGAGAAGGCGCTCGACCTCGCCGACCAGGTCGCGCAGGTGGAACGGCTTGGAGAGCACGGAGGCGCCCTTGGGGGCTTCGCTGTCAGGGTTGAGCGCTACTGCGGCAAAGCCGGTGATGAACATGACCTTGAGATCGGGATCGAGTTCGGTGGCGCGGCGCGCCAGCTCGATCCCGTCCATCTCGGGCATCACGATATCGGACAACAGCAAGGTGAACGGCTCTTCCCGCAGCCGCTCATAGGCCGATTTGCCATTGTCGAAAGAAACGACATCATATCCGGCACTCTTGAGCGCGCGCGTGAGGAACCGGCGCATATCCGCATCGTCTTCCGCCAGCAAAATCCGGTTCATTCGAATGGCCCCCGGGCGTGGTCCTGGAACGCTCGCAACCGGAGCCGAGGTATTCGGCCGGTTGTGTACGTCCACACATCAAATCCATGACCCTCCCCGGCGCTTTTCAAAAAACGGCGAAGGGGCCTTTCACTATCGCACGAGCCAACACAGGCTCCGATTCGCATGTTTTACGAAACCCAGAGGCTGTGCAACAGTCACAATCGCGCATTGGGGCCTTGCCTTTGTGGACAAGCGGCGCAACCCGATGCAAACTCTGGCTGATCCGGCCAGCCCGGCCACGCGATATCCGGGGGTGTGCGTGCACTCAGACTACTCCGACAGGCCAGCCTTCGAGACGATCCGCCCGCGGCGTCAGGTCGCCCCAATCGTCATCAACTCGCCCCATTCCGGCCGGGACTACCCCGAGAGATTTCTGCGGCTTTCACGTCTCGACGAGACCATGATCCGCCAATCCGAGGATGCCTATGTCGATGAGATTTTCGGCAGGGCACCCCATATGGGGCTGCCTTTGCTCCGGGCCAATTTTCCCCGCGCTTACCTGGACGTGAACCGCGAGCCCTATGAACTCGATCCGAAAATGTTCCACGATCCCCTGCCGGAGCATTTCAACACCGCGTCACCGC